>NZ_JBVJLY010000019.1:0-165112 GCF_055584485.1 Amycolatopsis sp. NPDC102522
CAGCCAACTCGTCATACGACGGACGCTCACCCCCGGACACCCAGTGATCATCGCAGAACGACGATCACCACATGACCCGGGACCTGACTAGTTACCACGAATCGCCACTCACGACCATCCCGGCCCGACGCACTCCGGCAGGACCCAACGTCGCGAAAGCCACTTTCAGGACGTCAGGTGTCGCGAAAGTGGCTTTCGCGACACCCGGAGCCGACAGACGCGCGAGCGGTCGAGTACGAAACCTTTGCCTTACCTCTCAATAGAACCCGTACCTGCGGCCGGGCGGTTTCGCGTGATCGGACGGACGACACGCGGTGGACTCGGCGTCGTCGAGTGTCGTCCGTCTGATCACACGTGCCGTCCCACCGGTTACGCGAACGCGGCGACGGGGCACGGTGGTCGTGGGTGGCAAGGACGGTTCTTGAGAAGCAGGTCAAAGGTGTCGTGTGCGGGCGAGATGGGCGACCACTCGTGATCAGGCGGCGATCTCGCGTGATTGAAGGCGGAACTCACGTGATTGAAGGCGGAACTCGCGTGATCGGTCAGGGGAGCGGGCGGGCCTCGGCCAGCCGGAGGAGCGGGATGGCCGCGGCGGCGTCGGTGATCAGCGTCGAGACCATGCCCGAGCGCAGGACGGCGTCTATCGCTTCGGCCTTCGGTTCCGTGTAGCCCAGCGCGATCACTTCAGGGACCGCCAGCAGTTCTTCGGCGCTGATGGCCAGCACGTGATGGGCCAGACCGGTGGACATCGGCGTCCCGTCGGCGTCGAACAGGCGCGCGGACACCTCCGCTTTGGCCCCGCGTTTCGCTATCGCGCTCCGCTCCGTCTCGTCGAGCGCGTCGTAGACCGTCGATTCCTCGGGTTTCCACGCGCCGATGCTGACGACGGCCTTGGTCAGGTTCTTGAACTGCCCGAAGGTTTCCGCGATCCCCGGCTGCCTGCGCAGCGTCTCCGTGGTGCGGCGGTCGGGGAGGACGAGCGGCCCGAAGATCGGGTACGCCTCGCCGCCGGACACCGACGCGACCCGGCTGACCGTTTCCACCGACCGGTCCCGCATGTCCATCCCCGCCTGCACCCCGCATAGTTGCACGACCGGGCATTTCGGCAGCGACTCGATCGCGTCGGTCATCGCGTTCACGGAACGTGCCCACGACAGCCCGAGAACGTCGCCGGGAGTGATGATTTCGGTCAGGAGCCGGGCGGCGAGCGCGCCGATCTTCCGTCGGGCCACTTCGCGGGTCTCGGGCTCCGGCGCTCGTTCGAGCACGAGGACGCGATCCAGCCGGTACGCGGAGCGGATCTCCTCGGACAGCACGAGATCGACCGGGGCGGGCAATCGGAATTCGACCGTGACGATTCCGCTTTCCCTGGCCGTGTCCAGCATCCGGGCGACCTTGAACCGGCTGATCCCGAACTCGTCGGCGATTTCCAGTTTCGAGGCGCCCTGCTCGTAGAAACGCCGGGCCACGGCGGCCAGGCGCAGCGACTCCACCAGGCCGGGACCCACCTTCTTCCCGCTCATCTGAGCACTATACCGCGAAATCAATCGGAAAGGTTGACGTAACACCAGGGAAAAGTTCACCATGCCTGAACATGCAGTCCGAAGCATAGGCCCGTCCCGCTCATTTGAGCGGAGAGAAGAGGAGCTGGCATGCGTGCCGCGATCGTGGACAAGCCCGGGGAGATCAGGGTCGGCGAAGTACCCGATCCCAAAACGGGGGATCGCCAGGTCGTCGTCAAGGTGGGTGCCTGCGGGATCTGCGGGACCGACCTCCACATCGCCGACGGGCATTTCCCGCCGACGCCCTACCCGATCGTCCCCGGCCACGAATTCGCCGGCGAGATCGTCGAACTCGGCGCCGACGTGCCGGGCGGCTGGAAGGTCGGCGACCGGGTGGCCGTCGACCCGTCGCTGTTCTGCGGCTACTGCAAGCCTTGCCGGTCCGGCCGTGGCAACCTCTGCGAGAACTGGAACGCGACCGGCGACACCGTCAACGGCGCTTTCGCCGAGTACGTCGCCGTTCCTTCCGCGAACTGCTACCGCATGCCGGACACGATGACCTGGGAGCAGGGCGCGCTCGTCGAGCCGGTCTCCTGCGCGGTCCACGGCGTGCGCCGGATCGGCGTCGAGGCGGGGGAGCGGTTCCTCGTCGTCGGCGCGGGCACGATGGGACTGATCATGCAGCAGTTGCTGCAGCGTGCGGGCGCCCAGGTCACGGTGGTCGACCGCAACACCGCCCGCCTCGGTCGTGCCATGGACCTCGGCGCTGTCGCGGTCGCGGGTGACGTGAAGGACTTGGACGACGAGAAGTTCGACGCTGCCGCGGACTGCACCGGCGCCGCTCCGGCCATCGAAGCCGCTTTCGACTCGCTCCAGCGCGGAGGCCGCCTGCTGGTCTTCGGAGTCGCGCCCGCCGAAGCACGCGTCGCGCTTTCGCCGTTCCGGATCTACAACGACGAGATCACCGTCGTCGGCTCGATGGCCGTCATGAACAGCTTCGGTGCCGCGCTCGACCTGGTGGCCAGCGGCGCCGTCGACACCGGCGCACTGCTCACCGACACCCTGCCGCTGGAGCAGTACCCCGACGCGCTCGCCCTCATGCGCAGCGGCGCCGGCCTGAAGGTGCAGGTAATACCGGGAGGCGAAAGTGCGTAAAGCAGCCGCCCTGCTCGCGGTCCTCCTGCTGAGCCTCACCGGATGCGCCGGTGCGGGCGCGCTCGGGACCGGCGACCGGACACTCGTCGTCGGGATCGTCGCGAACCCGCAGATGAAGGACGCCATCGAGCTTTCCGGCGAGTTCGAGAAGGCGAACCCCGGCGTCACCCTCAAGTTCGTCTCACTGCCGGAAAACCAGGCCCGCGCGAAGATCACCGCGTCGACGGCCACCGAAGGCGGCGAATTCGACGTCGTCATGATCAGCAACTACGAGGCGCCGCAGTGGGCCGCGAACGGCTGGCTCGAAAACCTCGAGCCGCATATCGCGGCGAATCCCTCCTACGACGCGGGCGACTTCATCCCGAGCATCAAGGAATCCCTGTCGCACAACGGATCGCTCTACGCGGTGCCGTTCTACGGCGAGTCTTCGTTCCTGGCCTACCGCAAGGATCTGTTCGAGCAGGCCGGGCTCACGATGCCCGCCAAGCCGACGTGGTCGCAGATCGCCGAGTTCGCCGCGAAACTCGACGACAAGGCGAAGGGCGTCGCCGGGATCTGCCTGCGCGGCAAGCCCGGCTGGGGCGAGAGCCTCGCGCCGTTCACCACGGTCGCCAACACCTTCGGCGCGCAGTGGTTCGACAAGGACTGGAACGCCAAGCTGACCAGCCCCGAATTCAAGGCGGCCGCCGAGTTCTACGTGAATCTCGTGCGGAACCACGGCGAGGTCGGCGCGTCGAGCGCGGGCTTCTCCGAATGCGGCACGCGGTACACCCAAGGCCAGGCCGCGATGTGGTACGACGCCACGGTCATGGCGGGCACGAACGAGGACCCGTCGGCCAGCAAGGTCGTCGGGAAGTCCGGCTACGCCCCGGCTCCGGTGGAGAAGACGCAGGCGAGCGGCTGGCTCTACACCTGGGCGCTGGCGATCCCGAAGGTCGCCAAGGGCGCCAAAGACACGGCCGCTGCCTGGAAGTTCATGTCCTGGATGACCGACAAGGCCTACGTGCAGCGGGTCGCCGGCGAGTTCAAGGACTGGAACCGGGTCCCGCCGGGCGTGCGGAAGTCGACCTACGACATCCCGCAGTACCGCGAGGCCGCCAAGGCCTACGCGCAGCCGACGCTGGACGGGATCGCTGACGCCGACCAGCGGAAGGCGATGGCGAATCCGGTGCCCTACCCCGGCATCCAGTTCGTCGGCATCCCCGAGTTCCAGGATCTCGGCACGCGGGTGAGCCAGCAGCTTTCGGCGGCGATCGCGGGCCAGATCACCGTGGACGAAGCGCTGAAGCAGTCACAGGAGTACGCGCAGACCGTCGGCAAGTCGTATCAGGAGGTGCAGTGATGGCCACGCTCTCCGCTCCTGCCCGCACCGAGCCCGCCGAAGCCAAGAAGGCGGCCCCGAAGCGCGGCACCGACACGCCGTTCAAACGACGGCTACCGCTGTTGCCCGCCCTGCTGTTCGTCGTCGCCGTGACACAGCTTCCGTTCGTGCTGACGGTGTTCTACTCGTTCCAGTCGTGGAACCTGGTGCGGCCGGGTTCACGGCATTTCGTCGGGCTGCAGAACTACATCGACGTCTTCGCCGATTCGACGTTCCTCGGCGCGTTGCTGAACACCGTCGTCCTCACGGTCGTCTGCGTGTTCTTCTCGCTGCTGCTCGGCCTGGGACTCGCGATCCTGCTGGACCGTAAGTTCCTCGGCCGCGGCGTGGTCCGGACCCTGCTGATCACGCCGTTCCTGATCCTGCCCGCGGCGGGCGCGCTGCTGTGGAAGACGACGATGTTCGACCCGACCTACGGGTTGCTGCACTTCGTCTTCGGCACCGACGTCGACTGGCTTTCGGAGTTCCCGCTCGCCGCGGTGATGGCCCAGGTCGTCTGGCAGTGGACGCCGTTCATGATGCTGCTGATCCTGGCCGGGCTGCAGAGCCAGCCGAAGGACGTCCTGGAGGCCGCGTCGGTCGACGGCGCCGGCCGCTGGCGGACGTTCACCGCGATCACGCTCCCGCATCTGAGCCGGTTCCTGCAGCTCGCGACGCTGCTGGGCGCGATCTACATCGTGAACAGCTTCGACGCGATCTTCCTGATGACCCAGGGCGGCCCGGGAACGGCCAGCACGAACCTGCCCTTCTACATCTACCAACGGGCGTTCCAAGGTTTCGACGTCGGGCAGTCGTCCGCGATGGGCGTGATCGTCGTGATCCTGACGATGATCGTCGCGACCTTCGCGCTGCGACTGATGTTCCGCTCGTTCTCGGTGCAGGGAGGCGTGAAATGAAGGCCCGGTTCGGCGCGGGCGCGCTGACTGTCGCGACCTGGGTGATCGCGATCCTGTTCGTGTTCCCGCTGCTGTGGATGATCCTCACGGCCTTCAAACAGGAGGCCGACGCCTACACCGATCCGCCGCGGCTGTTCTTCACCCCGACGCTCGACCAGTTCGCCGGGGTGCTCGAACGCGGTTTCCTGCCGTACCTGTCGAACTCCGCGTTCGTCACCGTCGTGTCGACGATTTTCGTGCTGCTGCTGGGAATCCCGGCGGCGTACGCGCTGTCGCTGGCGCCGGTGAAGGGGACGAGCAACGCGCTCGGCTTCTTCCTGTCGACGAAGATGCTGCCGATCGTGGCGGCGATCATCCCGCTCTACGTGATCTCGCAGAACGTCCAGCTGCTGGACAACGTGTGGGCGCTGATCATCCTGTACACGTCGATGAATCTGCCGCTGGCGATCTGGATGATGCGGTCGTTCTTCCTCGAAGTGCCGCACGAGATGATCGAAGCGGGCCGGATCGACGGCGCGACCCTGCCGGTGCTGCTGCGGAAGATCATCATGCCGGTCGTCGCGCCAGGGGTGGCCGCGACCGCGCTGATCTGCGTGATCTTCTCGTGGACCGAGTTCTTCTACTCGGTCAACCTCACCGCCGCGCGCGCCGGGACCGTGCCGGTGTTCCTGGTCGGGTTCATCACCAGCGAGGGCCTGTACTGGGCGCAGCTGTCCGCGGCCGCCCTGCTCGCGTCGCTGCCGGTGATGATCGTCGGCTGGATCGCGCAGAACCACCTGGTGCGCGGGCTGTCGATGGGCGCGGTCAAGTAAAGCCTCGTGAGTGGTGAGGACGGTTCGAACCGTCCTCACCACTCACGAGCCCCAAGACCTACGCGAGTGACAACGCCTGACCAGGGCAAATGTGCACGGCCGTGCGTGCGTTCTCCTCGGCCTCGTCGCCTTCGGGCTCGGCGTTCAGCACCAAGACCGTCCCGTCGTCCTCGCTCTGATCGAACAGATCGGGATCGGTGAGCACGCACTGGCCCGCGCCCACGCATTTCCCGGTGTCCGCGATGATCTTCATGGCTCCTCCTACCAGGTGACCGGGAGGGCGTGGAGGCCGTAGATCGTCGAGTCGTGCTTGAACTGCAGCTCGTCGACCGGAACGGCGATCCTGATCCCCGGTATACGCCGGAACAACGTATCGAACACGATCTGGAGTTCCATCCGCGCCAGATTCTGGCCGAGGCACTGGTGCACCCCGAACCCGAACGCGACATGGTGCCGCGCGCCGCGCTCGATGTCGAAGTCGTCGGGGTTCTCGAACCCGTCCGGGTCGTGGTTGCCGGCGTTGCTCAGCCCGACGACGCCTTCGCCCGCGCGGATGAGCGTGCCGCCGATCTCGACGTCCGCCGTCGCGACGCGTGAGGTCGCGGTCTCGGCGATGGTGAAGACCCGCAGGAGTTCTTCGATCGCGGCGAGGGTCTTGCCCGGATCCGCCTTGATCTTCGCCAGCTGGCCGGGATTCTCCAGCAAGGTCACCGTGCCGAGGGAAATCATGTTCGCCGTCGTCTCGTGACCGGCGATGAGCAGCAGGAACGCCAGGCCGACGAGTTCGTCGTGGTCGGCTTCGCCCGTTTCCCGTTGTTTGAGGATCTGGCGGCCGAGGAGGTCGTCCTCGGTGGCGTTCGCTTCTTTCTTGGTGACGAGCTCGACGAGATAGCCTTCGAGTTTCTCGAACGCCACCATCCGCTCTTCGGCGCTGACCTCCCGGCTGAGCAGCTGGGAACTGCAGCCCTGGAAGAACTCGTGATCCGAATAGGGGACACCGAGCAGTTCGCAGATCACCAGTGACGGAACAGGCAGTGAAAGCGCCTGGACGAGGTCGGCGGGCTTGGGCCCGGCGAGCAGCGCGTCGATGTGTTCGTCGACGATCTGCTGGATTCGCGGCTGCAGCGCTTTCATGCGCTTGACCGTGAATTCCCCGACGACGTCACGCCGGGCCTGGGTGTGCTCCGGTGGATCCATCGCGATGAGGGACGCGCGGAACGGCTTGTCCTCGCGCCGGATCTGCCGCTTCACCATCAACGGGAAATCCGGATTCTGGCGGTCGGAGCTGAAATGCGGGCTGCTCAGCATTTCGCGGATGTCTTCGAGCCGGGTGAGTGCCCACGCCGTTTGCCCGGACGGAAGACCGACCCGGGAAATCGGACTTTCCGCGCGAAGCTTCTCATATTCCGGAGGCGGGGAAAACGGGCACTTGCGCATGAGCGGCAAGGTCGCGGTGGTTTCCTCGACGTCGGTCATCGGGTTTGTCCTTCCCCAGATGTCGGGTGGGTTCGGGCGATATCGGACAGGAGGCCACGAAACGTATGCGGATGGTTTCATTCCGCTTATGTCACCAAGGTACTCAAGTGGAGGCAGGTCGTCCACTCGCGAAGGGGTGGTTTCCCGGGAAGCGTGAGGGGCACGCCCTTACGTGCGAGAATCACTGCGCCAAAGGACCCCTGAGAGGCGAGGACCATGACAGCCGACCCCGAGACCCGCTTGCGTGCCGACGCGCGCCGGAACCGGGATCAGATCCTGGCCGCCGCGAGATCCATCTTCGCCGCGCAAGGCGCCGAGATCCCGATGGAAGAGATCGCGCGCTCGGCGGGCGTCGGCGTCGGCACTCTTTACCGGCGTTTCCCGGATCGGGACGCGCTGATCCGGGCGGTCGCCGTCGACAACTTCGACAAGGTTCTCAAGGACGCGAAGGCCGCGAGGGACGAGGAGCCTTCGGACTGGGAGGCGCTGATCCGGCTGCTGCACCAGTCGATGGAACTGCAGCTGAGCATCCAGCTCGCGATGGTGTCACCGCGCGCGCTGGTGATCCTCAAGAGTGATCCCGCGATCAAGGCCCTGCGTGACGAGCTGCTGGTGGTGCTGGGCGGTTTCGTCCAGGGCGCGCAGGCGGAGGGCAAGCTCCGCAAGGACGTCGCCACCGGGGACGTCGCGATATTGTTCGCGACGCTGCTGCGGCAGATGCCGGGAAAGAACGAAGAGGTCGCGCGGATGGCGATCCGGAGGTGCATCGGCATCATGATCGACGGTCTGCGGGCCGGGGAGACCGAACCGCTCCCGGGCCGGGCGCTGACCGGCTCCGACCTCGACCCCTGACGCTCTCGCTGCTTCCGGATGTCATGAAAGGGTCGTTCAGGACGTTTTTCTTCCTGAACGACCCTTTCATGACATGTGGGGCCCGGTGATCCCTCCGCATTCAGAGGACTAAACGCGGAGGGCGCGGAGACGTCAGACGCCCAGCGGGTGCCAGACGGTCTTCGCCTCCAGGTACCGCCGCAGCCGCGCGATGTCGGCGTCGGCCGTCCAGTCCGGCTCAGCGTCCGGCACGGTCAGGACCCGCTTCACGGTGCCCGCGGCGTCACGCGCCAGGTCCGCCCGCGCGGAAGGCTCCGCGCCCGTCGGGTCGAGCGCGTTGACGTCACCGTGCGTGGCGAGCCACGAGCCCAGCTCCGACGCGCGTCCGGTCAGGATGTTCGCCACCCCGCCCGGCAGGTCGGACGTCGCCAGGACCTCCGAAAGCGTGATCGCGGGCAACGGCCGCTCCGCGCTGGAGACGACCACCGCGGTCGAACCCGTCGCCAGCACCGGGGCCAGCACGCTCACCAGGCCCAGCAGCGACGACTGCTGCGGCGCCAGCACGCCCACGACACCGGTCGGTTCGGGCACGGTGAAGGAGAAGTACGGGCCCGCGACGGGGTTGGCCGCGCCGAGCACGGTCGCGATCTTGTCCGTCCAGCCCGCGTACCAGACCCAGCGGTCGATCGAAGCGTCCACAAGAGACTGTGCCTTCTTCGCCGCGACGCCTTCGGAAGCGGCGACCTCCGCGACGAACTGCTCGCGGCGGCCTTCCATCATCTCCGCGACCCGGTACAGCACCTGGCCGCGGTTGTACGCCGTCGTCGCCGACCAGCCGCCGAAAGCCTTGCGGGCGGCGGAAACCGCGTCGCGGACGTCCTTGCGGGACGCGTGCGAGGCGTTCGCCAGGAACTTGCCCTTGCTGTCGGCGACGGGGTACACGCGGCCCGACTCGGAGCGCGGGAACTTGCCGCCGATGTAGAGCTTGTAGGTCTTGGCTACCGAAATACGGTCAGACATCGAGGTAGGCCTCCAGCCCGGTGCGTCCGCCTTCGCGGCCGAAACCCGACTCCTGGTAGCCGCCGAACGGCGCGGCGGGATCGAAGCGGTTGAACGTGTTGGCCCAGACGACACCGGCGCGGAGCTGGTTCGCCATCCACAGGATGCGCGAGCCCTTCTCGGTCCAGATACCGGCGGAGAGCCCGTACGGCGTGTTGTTCGCCTTGGTGACGGCCTCGTCCGGCGTGCGGAAGGTCAGCACCGAAAGCACCGGCCCGAAGATCTCCTCGCGGGCGATGCGCATCGACTGCTGGACGTCCGAGAACACCGTGGGGGCGAAGAAGAAACCGCGTTCCGGCACCGGGCACGGGCTGGTCCAGCGCCGCGCGCCCTCGGCGTCGCCGGACTCCACCAGTCCCTTGATCTTCGCGAGCTGCTCGGCGGAGTTGATCGCGCCGATGTCGGTGTTCTTGTCCAGCGGGTCGCCCAGCCGCAGCGTCGAGACGCGGTAGCGGAGCTTCTCGAGCAGCTCCTCGGCGATGGACTCCTGCACCAGCAGGCGCGAGCCCGCGCAGCAGACGTGGCCCTGGTTGAAGAAGATCCCGTTGACGATCCCCTCGACGGCCTGGTCCAGTGCGGCGTCGTCGAACACGATGTTCGCCGCCTTGCCGCCCAGTTCCAGGGTGAGCTTCTTCGAGGTGCCCGCCACCTGACGCTGGATGGCCTTGCCGACGTCGGTCGACCCGGTGAAGGCGACCTTGTTGACGTCGCCGTGGCCCACCAGCGCGGCGCCGATGTCCCCGGCGCCGGGCAGGATGTTGACCACGCCGGGCGGGAGTTCGGCCTGCTGGCAGATCTCCGCGAACACCAGCGCCGTCAGCGGTGTGGTCTCCGCGGGCTTGAGCACCACGGTGTTGCCGGTGGCCAGCGCGGGCGCGATCTTCCACGCCAGCATGAGCAGCGGGAAGTTCCAGGGGATGACCTGGCCCGCGACGCCCAGCGGCTTCGGGTTCGGGCCGTAGCCCGCGTAGTCGAGCTTGTCGGCCCAACCCGCGTGGTAGAAGAAGTGCGCGGCGGCCGTCGGCACGTCGGAATCGCGCGATTCCTTGATCGGCTTGCCGTTGTCGAGGCTCTCCAGGACGGCCAGCTCCCGCGACCGCTCCTGGATCAGGCGCGCGATGCGGAACAGGTACTTGGCACGTTCGGAGCCCGGCATCTTGGACCAGACATTGTTGTACGCCTTGCGTGCGGCCTTGACCGCGATGTCCACATCGGACACCGACGCGGTGCCGACCTCGGCGAGCACCTCTTCGGTGGCCGGGTTGATCGTCTTGAGCGGCTCACCCGAGCCGTCGACGAATTCGCCGTTCACGAACGGCCGGTAGTGCGGTTTGAGGTTCGCGAGGTCGCGCGATTCGGGCGCGGGCGCGTACTCGAAGATGCCCATGGATCAGTCCACCGTCACGTAGTCGGGGCCGCTGTAGTGGCCGTCGGCCTGGGTGCGGCGCTGCAGCAGGAGGTCGTTGAGCAGGCTGGACGCCCCGAAGCGGAACAGATCCGGGTTCAGCCACTGCTCGCCGGCGACCTCGTGCACCGCGACCAGGTACTTGATCGCGTCCTTGGTCGTCCGGATGCCACCGGCGGGTTTGACGCCGCGCAGTTCCCCGGTCTGGACGAACCAGTCGCGGACGGCCTGCAGCATGACGTGGGTGACCGGCAGCGTCGCGGCGGGCGACACCTTGCCGGTGGAGGTCTTGATGAAGTCGCCTCCTGCCAGCAGCGCGAGCCAGGAGGCGCGGCGGACGTTGTCGTAGGTGACGAGTTCGCCGGTCTCCAGGATGACCTTGAGGTGAGCGCTGCCACAGGCGGCCTTGATCGCCTGGATCTCCTCGAAGACCTCCAGGTAGCGGCCTTCCAGGAACGCGCCGCGATCGATCACCATGTCGATCTCGGCGGCTCCGGCGTCGACGGCGATCTTGGTGTCGGCCAGCTTGATCTCACGGCTCGTGCGCCCGGCGGGGAAGCCGGTGGCGACACTCGCGACGTGGATGCCGGTGCCGCGAAGCGCCTCGACAGCCGTCTCGACCATGTCCGGGTACACGCACACGGCCGCCACCTGCGGGGTGTCCGGGCGTTCCGGGTCCGGCCGCTTGGCCTTCGCCGCGAGCGCGCGGACCTTGCCCTGGGTGTCGGCGCCTTCGAGGGTCGTCAGGTCGACCATCGAAATGGCGGTGTCGATCGCCCAGAGCTTGGCGGCCTTCTTGATGCTGCGCGTGCCGAGGCCCGCCGCCCGCTGCTCGACGCCGACCTGGTCGACACCAGGCAGCCCGTGCAGGAACCGGCGCAGGCTCGCCTCGTCGCGAGTCGCGTCCGTCAGCGGCGCCGGGGTGGCCGGCGCCGCTGACGAGCTGGTCGTAGCTGTCATACGGGTGAGTGTAGGCGGCCTACAAGCTGGGCACCGGGGCCTGGGCAGCGGCCCTGGCCGGGATCACCGGCGAGCAGAACTCGCTGATCATCGGCAGCTGGCGTTTGAGCGCGGCGTCCGGCGACGCGGTGAGGTCCACCGTGGCCATCGTGGAGATGTCCTTGCCGGACTCGTCGTGGAAGCTGAGCGTGTTGTACCCCGGCAGGTCGCCACCGTGGCCCCAGACGGTGATGTCTTCCGCGCAGGCGCCCGCGTCCTTGAGGTTCAGCTTCATCAGGCCGAGGCCGTACTCGAGGGCGCCACCGGTCGGGACCGTCTTCTTCATCTGGGTGAGGAGGTCGGCGGGCAGCAGCCGGCCGCCCAGCAGGGCCTCGAAGAACCGGTTGAGGTCCTTGCCCGAAGAGACGATGCCTCCCGCGCCGAAGTAGCGCGAGTAGTTGTAGGTGGTGACGTCGGTGAGGCCGTGCGGAGCGTCGTACAGCTGCTCGTAGCCGCGGGCGGCCGCGCCGATCAGGAACGGGAAGTCGCGCGGCAGCGAGGTGTCGCGCAGGTGCAGCGGCCCGGCGATGCGCTCGGCCAGCACGCGTTCCAACGGCTTCCTGGTGGTCTTCTCGACCAGCAGGCCGAGGACGTTGTAGCCGGTGTTGGAGTAGGCCCAGCTCGTCCCGGGCTTGAACTGAAGCGGCTGCTTCGTCACGCTCAGGCGGATTTCCTCGTCGCTGTCGAAGTGCTCGAAGCGTTCGGTGTCGATCTCCGGCCCGGACGCCCAGGAGTCCTCGGGGAGCAGGTCACGCGGCAGGCCGCTGGTGTGCTGCAGCAGCTGGCGGACGGTGATCGGCTCGGGATACGGCAGCAGGCCGGGCAGGTAGCGCTGCACGGCTTCGTCCAGCCCGACGCGCTTTTCGGCCACGAGCTGCAGGACGAGAGTCGCGACGAACACCTTGGAGACGCTCGCCACCCGCCAGCGTCCCGAGGCGTCGGGTTTGCCGGGCCGCTCGATGTTCGCGACGCCGCTGGCGCCACGGAAGTCGTCGGCGACGGCGACCATCCCGGGAATGCCCGCGGCGACAGCCGCGTCCATCGCGGTCTGGCGCGGATCGGTCTTCCCGGCGGCCGCCGCCGGGAACGCGGTGGCGGAAAGCAGTGCGGCACAAGCGATGGCGACGAAACTTCGGCGCATCAGACGGTCCCCCAGGTGGTGGTCAGCCTTCGATTTCAGGTACGTCTTTCCGGCGTGGCTTCCGCTTGACGAGCACGCCGCCCCAGAACGCCAGGCCGGTGATCTTCACCGTCGGCGCTGTCGGCGGCGCGGCAGGCGTCCCGGCGCGATCCTCCAGCTCGAAGGCGCCCATGAAGCCGATTCCGGTGACGTCGACGTTGATGTCGTCGGGCACGATGATGTCGATCCCGCCCATGATCGCGACCGCGGTGATCGTCGTGTGCTTCTCGGCGAATCGCGCGTTCCGCAGGTCGAGGTCGGCGCCGCCCCAGAACGCGAAACTGTTGTGCTGCGGCGGGACGACCCAGCTGCCCTTGCGCGACACGCCGGACATGACGGCGATCGAGGCGCCCGAGCCCGGGTGCCCGCCGATGCGGTCGTCGGGCAGGCCCAGCGCCCGCGAGGTCGCCGGTTCGATCGCCGACCGCGACTGCTGCGGCAGGTCCGCGGTGACCGGTTTCAGGTCGCCGACGGTCTTGGCCGCGTAAACGATGGTGAGCCGCTCTTCCAGCTCGTTGATGGTGATGCGCCCCTCGGACATCGCCGCGTGCAGCACCTGCGCGACCTGCTCGCGGTCGGCGTCGGAGATGCGCATCTGTTCGGGTCCTGGCAAGGCCGGCTCTTCGCTCACGCGCAGGAGCCTAGCGCCGGTGGGAGGGCCGGACGTCCATCTTATGGCCGACAGTGGCATTCTCGCGTGATGGGGAACTCACTACCCGGCGCCTTGGAGCTGCCGGACGGGGTGAAGGTACGGGGACGGGGCCTGGGTCGGCCCTGGCCAGACGGGCCTTCGCCGGATTTCGGACTGTATCTCGGCGGCGCGAAGCTGCGCCGGAAGCACGACCACAAAATGGACTGGGAGCGGGAGTGGATCCGCTGGCCCGACTTCCTGCTGCCGACGGACTGGGCGGACGCGCGGCGGCGGATCGTGGACCTGTACGAGCGCGCGGCGGCGGGCGAAGGCGTCGAGGTCGCCTGTTACGGCGGTGTCGGGCGGACCGGGACCGTGTTGTCCTGTCTGGCCACGCTCGGCGGCCTGACCGCCGACGAGGCCGTGGCGTGGGCGCGGGCGAACCACGACAAGCGTTCGGTGGAGACGCCGTGGCAGCGCCGCTGGGTCGGCTGGTTCGCGCGGCAGACCTGAGGAGATAAATTGACGGGCATGGACGTGCACGTCGTTGATCACCCGCTGGCCAAGGCCAGGCTCTCCACCATGCGCGACGCGCGCACCGACAGCGCCGCCTTCCGCGCGGCGCTGCACGAACTGACCGTCATGCTGGTCTACGAAGCCACCCGCGCCATGCCTGTGCGCATCGAGCGGATCCACACGCCCGTGGCGCGCACCGACGGCTACGCGCTGGCGAGCCCGCCGCTGCTGGTGCCGGTGCTGCGGGCCGGGCTGGGGATGGCGGACCAGGCGCACAAGCTGATCCCGGACGCCCAGATGGGCTTCGTCGGGCTCGCCCGCGACGAGGAGACGCTCAAGCCGACGCCGTACCTCGAATCGCTGCCCGAATCGCTCGCCGACCGGCCGGTGCTGGTGCTCGACCCGATGCTGGCGACCGGTGGGTCGATGGAGTACACGATCCGGTTGCTCATCGACCGGGGTGCCACCGACGTCACCGCGATCTGCGCGCTGGCGGCCCCCGAGGGCATCGAGCACCTGGAGAAGACCGGGCTGCCGCTGCGCGTGGTGACAGCGAGCATCGACGAGCGGCTGAACGACTCCGGCTTCATCGTGCCCGGCCTCGGGGACGCGGGAGACCGGCAATACGGCGCGGTCTGACCCCCTCCGGATCGCGTTTAGCCCGCTAAACGCGATCCGGTACCCGGGGGCGAGGCGGCGAAGTCCGTGAAGGCCTCCTTCGCAACCCTGAGGGTAGGGAAGGAGCCTTCGCGACCTGGCGCGTCGCGTTTAGCGGGCTAAACGCGAAGCGGGAGCGGGGCGTCAGCGGCGCAGCCAGCCGGAGGCGTTCGCCCGCAGCGCGGTCTCGTAAGCCGCGCTCACGGTGAACTCCTCCGGCAGGTTCCCGTTCAGCTCCAGTGACACGAGCCCGTGCACGAACCCCCAGCAGGCCACCGTCACGATCTCGGGTGGCACGTCGAGGAAGACGCCGTCGGCGACGGCCGTGCGGATCGTCTCCTCCAGCGGCGCCATCGTCGCGCGGGCCTGGCCGGAGGTCTCCTCCGCCGGTTCGAAACCCGGCACCGACTTCGTGAACATGATCGCGTAGAGGTGCGGGTCGGCCAGCGCGCTCTCGCGGTAGGCGACGCCGAGCCGCACGAGGTCCTCGACCGGGTCGCCGCTCAGCGAGACCCCGGACATCCGCAGGCCGAAGCGGCGGAAGCCCTCGGCGAACAGCGCGCTGACGAGGTCCGTCTTCCCGCCGAAGAGTGAATAGACCGCGGTGGTGGACGTACCGACGGCGGCGGCCAGTTTGCGGAGGCTGAGGGCCTTGGGGCCGTCGGCCGAGATGAGCTCACCGGCGCGGTCCAGCAGTTTCAGCCGGAGGTTCTCGTCGTGCGTCCTGGGGCGGGGCATGATCACAGGGTATCGCAACGCTGTTATCAATCGCTCGGATTCGGAGTTGACCTGGAGCGCACTCCAGGTCGTACTGTCGTTGACATGAGCTACTCGATAGCGGAAGCCGCGCGACGTAGCGGACTGTCCATCGACACTCTCCGGTACTACGAGCGCATCAAACTCGTCGAGCCACCGGCACGGGACGCCGCGGGGCGCCGCGCCTACACCGACGACGACCTCGGTTGGCTGGGGTTCCTGACCAAGCTGCGCCTGACCGGCATGCCCATCAAGCGCATGCGGGAGTACGCGTCGCTGCGCCACCACGGGGCGGCGAGCGCGGGACGGCGCAAGTCGATCCTCGTCGACCAGCGCACCTCGGTCGCCGACCGGATCGCCGAGCTGCAGGCCTGCCTCGACATCCTCGACTACAAGATCGACCACTACGACCAGGTGGAGCGCGCGGTGCTCGGCACCGGAGCCACCGTGGAGGGAATTTCAGCGTGATCAGCACCAGGAGGCTCGGCGGTCTGGAAGTCGGGGCGCAGGGACTCGGCTGCATGGGGATGAGCCAGGCCTACGGCGTCCGCGACGACGACACGGAGTCGATCGCCACCGTCCACCGCGCCCTCGAACTGGGCGTGACCCTGCTCGACACCGCGAACGTCTACGGCGCCGGCGCGAACGAAGAGCTGGTCGGCCGCGCGATCGCGGGCAAGCGTGACCAGGTCGTCCTCGCGACCAAGTTCGGCATCGTCTGGGACAAGGACGGCGGGATGTCCGCTCGCGGCGACGCGGCGTACGTCAAGCAGAGCTGCGAAGAGTCGCTTCGTCGGCTGAACGTCGATCACATCGACCTCTACTACCAGCACCGGGTCGACCCGAACACTCCTGTCGAGGAGACGTGGGGCGCGCTCGCGGAGCTGGTCGAGGAGGGCAAGATCCGGTTCGCCGGGATCTCCGAGGCCAGTGCCGAGACGATCCGTCGCGCGCACGCCGTCCACCCGGTGACGGCTCTGCAGAGCGAGTGGTCTCTGTGGACGCGCGGAATCGAAGGCGAGATCCGTTCGGCCACCCGCGAGCTGGGGATCGGCGTCGTGCCGTTCTCGCCGCTCGGCCGCGGCTTCCTCACCGGCAGCGTGACGTCGGTGAAGGACCTGCCGGAAGACGACATGCGCCGCGGGCTGCCCCGGTTCGCCGAGGGTAACTTCGAGCGCAACATGGCGATCGTCGATGCGCTGCGTGCGCTGGCCGAGCAGAAGGGCGTCACCGCCGGGCAGCTCGCGCTGGCCTGGGTGCAGTCGCGGGGCGACGACGTCGTGCCGATCCCCGGCACCAAGCGGCGCAAGTACCTCGAAGAGAACGCCGCCGCCGCAGAGCTGGAACTGTCCGAAGTGGACATCGAGGCCATCGAAAAGGCAGCGCCCGTCGAGGCGATCGCCGGTGAGCGCTACCCGGAGCGGCTCGCCCGCGCGGCCGGTAAGTAAGAAACCAGAGAATTGCGAGAGAAATCATGACGGGTTCCACCCTGCCCGCACGCAGGCTCGGCACGCTGGAAGTCGGCGCGCAAGGGCTCGGCTGCATGGGCATGAGCGAGTTCTACGGCCAAGGTGACGACACCGAATCGATCGCGACGATCCACCGCGCGCTCGACCTCGGCGTGACCCTGATCGACACCGCCGACATGTACGGCTTCGGCCGCAACGAGGAACTTCTCGGCCGCGCCCTGTCCGGCAAGCGCGACAAGGTCGTGCTGGCGACCAAGTTCGGCATCGTGCGCGACGAGGCCGACCCTTCGAAGCGCGGGATCCGCGGCGACGAATTCTATGTGCGGCAACAGGTCGAGGCATCCCTGCGTCGGCTGAACGTCGATCACATCGACCTCTACTACCAGCACCGGGTCGACCCGAACGTGCCGATCGAGGAGACCGTGAGCGCGCTGTCCTCGCTGGTCGAGCAGGGCAAGATCCGGCACATCGGGTTGTCCGAGGCCGGTCCGGAGACGATCCGGCGGGCGCACGCCGTGCATCCGGTGACGGCGGTGCAGACCGAATGGTCGCTGTGGTCGCGCGACATCGAGAACGAGGTCGTCCCGGCCTGCCGTGAGCTCGGCATCGGGCTGGTGCCGTATTCCCCGCTGGGCCGCGGTTTCCTCACCGGCCGCTTCAAGTCCAAAGAGGACTTCGCGGACGGCGACTTCCGGCAGACGCTCCAGCCGAGGTTCGCCGACGGCAACCTGGAGCGGAACCTGAAGATCGTCGAGGCGCTGCGTGCGCTGGCCGAGCAGAAGGGTGTCACGGCGGGGCAGCTCGCGCTGGCCTGGGTGCAGGCGCAGGGTGACGACGTCGTGCCGATCCCGGGGACGAAGCGGCGCAAGTACCTCGAAGAGAACGTCGCGTCCGTCGGCCTGAAGCTGACAGCCGAGGACGTGGCCGCGATCGAGGCGGCGGTCCCGGCCGACGCGGTCGCGGGGGAGCGGTACCCCGAAGCGTCCATGAAGACGCTGTCGCGCTGAGAGACAAGGAAAAACCGGCGCCAAGACTTGGCGCCGGTTTTTCGTTGTCAGAGAAGAGAATTGACCGCCGGGACGACACCGTCGACGGCGACGGTCTGCTGCTCACGCGTCGCGAGCCCGCGGACCGTCACGTTCCCGGCGTCCCAGTCCTCCTGGCCGACGATCACCACGGCCCGCGCCCCGGCCTTGTCGGCCCGGGTGAGTTCCTTGCCCAGCTTGCGGAGCTCGACGGGCGTGGACGTGCGCAGACCGGCCTTGCGGAGCCGTCCCGCGACCTCGCGCGCGGCGTCGGTGAGCTCCTCGACCACCGGGATCACCACGACGTCGGTCTCACTGCGCGGCTTCGGTGTCAGGCCGTGAGTGTCGAGGAAGTCGATCAGCGTGACGTCGCCCATGCCGAAGCCGATCCCGGGGATCTGCTGCGACGTGAACAACGACGCCAGGTCGCTGTACCGGCCGCCGCCGAACAGCGCCCGCCGGTTCTCCGGAGAGGTGTCGAAGACCTCGAACACGGTCGACGTGTAGTACGCGAGTCCGCGCACGATCATCGGGTCGAACGTGATCAGGTTCGCGGCGCCGCTGTTCAGCACCTTGACCAGATTCGAGTTCTCCTTGACCTGCTCGGGCAGCTCGTCGAGCAGCGCGGTGCCGGACGACAGGATCTCGGCCAGCTTTTCGAACTGCTTCTCGGTCAGGCCGATCTCGGTCGCGGTGTCGCTCAGCTTCGTGCGGTCCGACTTCTCCCAGCGGTCCACCAGGGTGAACACCTGCGGCAACTGCTCCGCCGTCACGCCGACGATGTCGGTGAGCGCCGACGAGAGCAGGTTCCGGTCGTTGGCCCGCACCTGGAACATGTCCGGGGTCGCGCCGAGCGCGCTCATCATGTCGTGGACGAGCTCGAAGATCTCGATCTCGCAGTTCGCGCTGTCCGAACCGAAGATGTCCGCGTTGATCTGCCAGTGCTCGCGGACCCGGCCACGCTGCGGCCGCTCGTAGCGGTGGCAGTTCGGGTGGCTGTACCAGCGCACCGGGAACTGCAGCGACTTCGCGTTGCCCGCGATCATCCGCGCGACCGACGGCGTCATCTCCGGGCGCAGCGCCAGCCGCTCGCCGCCCTTGGTGGTCAGCGTGTACAGCTGCTGGTCCGCGATCTCCTGTCCGGACTTCCGCTCGTAGATCTCGGCGGGTTCGAGGATCGGCCCGTCGTAGCGGAGGAAACCCCGCAGTTCGAGCACGTCGTAGAGATGGCCGAACACCTGCGTCCGGACGGACATCTCGGCGGGCAGGAAGTCGCGGGTCCCCTTCGCGGGGGCTGTCGGCAGGTATTCAGGCACGTCAGCAAGCTTAACGAGCGGTCGCCAGTGCTTTTGTCAGGGGAAGGCCACGCCGTACGCGGTGGTCAGGATCGCCGCCCCGAGCAGGACGGCGCCGGCGCTGGTGACGCGACCGCCGAGCTTGCCCTTGCCGGGGAGCAGGTGCAGGAAGAAGCCGCCGGACTGGGCGAGCACGCCGAACAGCAGCAGGAAGCAGACGATCCACAAAGCGGTGTCCGGGAGCCCGGTCTGCCCGAGGATCTGCAGTGCGACCAGCGCCAGGACCAGCAGGACACCGGCGTGGGCGTGACCGGCGCGGAACATCCCGCGCTGGTGTTCGGTCAGCTTCTTCTCGCGCAGGACACCCATCAGCGCGTAGCCGCCGTACATCACCGTCGGCAGCGAAACGAGCGCGATGACGGTGAAGAGCCTGATCGGGCCTTCCATGGTGTTTCCCTTCGGTGGTGGGGGCGAAGGCAACGATAACACTGTTTTAAAACAGTGTCACCAAAGTTGGCGTCCCACTTCCGGGACCGATGCGTCACCGCCGCTTCGGTCGCTTGAGGTACGTGAAGGGGGCCTTCACGTACCTCAAGCACAGCCAGAACCCAGCAGGTACCTAAGGCACTCTTGGCCTAACCCGAATCGCCACTCACGACCGAGCCGCGGGCCAGCACCAGGCGCGGGTTCCGGAGGGCGGAAAGGTCGGCGAGCGGATCGCCGTCGACCACCAGGACGTCGGCGCTCAAGCCGGGGGCGAGTCGCCCGGTGACGTCGCCGAGGCCGAGTCCGGTGGCGCTGTCCTCGGTCGCGATCTCGAGGATCCGGCGCCTGCCGAAGCCGAGCCATTCGTAGAGTTCGAGGGCGCCGACGGGATCGTCGAAGACCGAACCGGGCAGCCCGGCGTCGGTTCCGGCCAGGAGCGGGACGCCCAGTTCCTCCAGCCAGGAAAGCCTGCCGTAGACGGTTTTCGCGAGTTCCTCGCCCATGCGTTCGGCCAGCGTCCGCCAGTTGCGGCTGCTCGTCGAGCACGCCGCGATGCCCTCGGCCGCCATCCGTTTGGCGACGCCTTCGCGCCTGTCCTGCCGCTGCGGGCCGGTCATCCAGGTGCAGTGCTCGATGGTGGCCACGCCCGCCTCGACCGACGCCTCGATCGCGTCGGCGCCGTGGGCGTGCGCCGCGACCGGAAGCCCGTGGGCCGCCGCGTGCTCGACGATCAGGCGCAGGGTCCGGACGTCGAACTGGGACTCCCACATGTCCGCGCCGCCCTCGGTGATCTGGCCGCCGCCGGCCATCACCTTGATCACGTCCGCGCCGGAAGCCGCGTTGGCGTCGATCAGGGCCCGGACGGCGTCGTCACCGGCGACCTCGCCGCCGAAGAAATGACAGTGTCCATTGAGGACTGTCAGTGGCGATCCCGCGGTCAGCAGGCGCGGAGCGGCGACCCCGTCGGCTTCGAGCTCCGTCCGGACCCGCGCGCCCAAGGCGTCGCGATCGCCGAGGTCCCGCACCGTCGTGACGCCGCTGCGCAACAGCTGTCCCAAGCGGTCTTTGGCACCGGCGCGGAGAACGTCGTCCTGGCTCGCCAGGAAGTTCGGCAGCATCTCGCGGGTGGCGTCGAAAGCCAGGTGCACGTGGGCGTTGAACAGGCCGGGCAGCACCGTCGCGCCGGGGAAATCAAGCCTTTCGGCGTCCGGTGACGCCTGCGCCACGACGTCGGCGCGCCGACCGACCGCGAGGATCCTGTCGCCCTCGACGAGGACGGCGCCGTCCTGGACGGGCGTGCCAGGACGGGGCAGGATCCGGTCCGCCGTCAGCAGCAGCTGCAAGGTCAAGCCTCATTCCGGGATACGGCGGCCGACAGCGCGAGCAGCGGCCGCACGTCGGATTCGATGTCGGAAGCGCCGCCGGGGAGCACGAGTTTCGCCCGCCCGTCTGTCTCCTCGCCCGCGGTCTGCCGGGCGATCGCCGTCTTCAGCGCCTCCGCCGCCGCTCGCGGATCGTCGGTGGCGAGCGCGGCGAGATCCGTTTCCAGATAGGGGCTCAGCTGTACGAGCCCGTCCCGGATCTCGATCACGCGGCGGTAGTACCGGCGGTGGACCGTGCGCGGGCGCCATCGCTCCCACGGTCCCTGCGGCGTGGTCCGCAGCACGATGTTCGGGTAGATCTCGGCCAGCGCGGTCCAGAGAGGGGTGAGCCGTTCGTGGTGCAGCCGGTGCTGGCGGCGGCGGCGCAATGCGGCGAACCGGGCGCGTGCGCCGGGATAGGTGATCCCGGCGAGGAAGAGCACGATCCCGAGGAGTACCAACGGAACGGCGACGGTGAGCAGTAGCGGGATCGACGGCCCGAACGCCCAGGCGATCACGATGTAGAGCGCGCGGAAGACGCTGCCCACCGAAAGGCAGAGCAGTCCGGCCGCGCCGAGTTTCAGCCCGGTCCGCAGATGGCGGTCCGCGGTCCGGATGTACCGGAAGATCCACCAGGCGCAGGCGGACAGGCCGTAGATCAGGTACAGCCCGGCGCCCAGGTAGAACAGCGCCACACCGGGCTCGTGCACGAGCTTCGGGCTCAGCGCGAGCCCGCGTGCCTCCGGTGGGGTGAGGGCCATCGCGACCAGCATCAGCGCGATCGCGCCGGACAGTGGGATCAGCTCGAAGAGGACCCGCCCCGGCCGGCGCGGGCCCAGCGCGGAGCCGAGGAAGACGATCAGCAGCGCGCAGACCCCGATGGCGAGCAGGACGTTGTTGACCAGGCGCCCGGTGCCTCTGCCCGTCAGTCCGTCGAGCCAGCCGGAGATGACTTTCTGCTGGGCGAGGAAGGAGCCCGCGACGCAGACGATCGTGATGGTGATCGCCCAGTTCGGCAGGACTCGCGGCGCCCGGTAGGTCTGGTAGATCCGCCAGGCGAGCGCGGTCGCGAACAGCACCATCGCGACGACGTTGAGAGGGGAGAACAGCGAGTTCACAGCCACCCTTGATGGTCGCCCAGCGCGCCTTGGACACGGCGGACGTCATCGTCGTCGGCGCGACGGGGAATCGTGTAGTTCAAGACCGACGCCCATTCGAGGATGATGGTCGCCACGGTCTCGGCTTCCCATTCGTGCGCCTCATCGTAGGAGGTGCGGCGTAAAGCGCGGTGTACGGCGTCGCCGTCGAGCCCGGGGGCGGGGCCGCGCAGGAAATCGGCGGGCTGGGCGTCGCCGCCGGGATGGTGATCGGCGAGCATATGCCCGAGTTCGTGCAGGATTATGTGGTCCTGATGGGACTTCGTGGTCTCCTGCTGGAAGAAGATGTAGTCCGCCGAACCGGTGGCGATCCAGCAGCCGAACGGGCCGGGGACCTCCAGCGGATACGGCATCAGCCGGATCGGCCTGCCGCGCTGCTCGCCGAGCCGTTCGCAGAGCACGCCGACGTCGAGCGGCGGTTCGATGTCGAGCTTGTTCAGCATCTTGCGGCAGCGTTTGCGGAGTTCCCGTTCCTTCATCGGCTTTCGCCCGGCTGGTCGCGCTCCGCGCGTTCGTAGCGCTCGACGAGTTCCAGCAGGTCCATGACCTGGCGCCGGCCTTGCGGGGAGAGTTCCTGCGCGCGCATGGCCATGAGCGTCGCCTCTCCGGCGGGTTGCGGTTCCTGGTCTTCGAAGAAGTAGGTGATCGAGACGCCGAACAGCCTCGCCAGCGCCTCGACGTAGTGGATCTTCGGGTTGATCCGCTTGCCCGTGGCGAGCTGCTGGAGGTACGCGGGTGACATCGCGGGCCCGCCGGCGCGATCGATCGCCGCGGACAACTCGCGATAACTGTGCGGGGCGCCTTCGTCCGCGCGCGCCGAGTCGATCAGCGCGGTCAGTTTCTGGGCGAAGGTCTGGTACGGCGTCATGACCCCCCATCCGTTCCATAGTTCCGTTCTGTAGTGGGAGTGTAACGCGATTCAGCCTGTCCGCAGCTGTTGACAGCCTACGTATGCAGTGGTTTACAGTTGTCAAGCGGTTTCGGACCGTGTTCCGGCCTCTCGCTCCGGAATCCGTGCCCTGGGGGTGTACGGACAACGGAGTGAGAGGCGTTTTGCCAGGTGGGTGCACAAGATCGTGCCGGATGTAGTACGCTTGGGCAGCCAAGGTTGATCGCCATCACGGCGAACCCTTGGCCTAGGCCTGTTGCCGGAGGTCGACCCCCAGGGCTTCCGGTGACAGGCCCCTTTACTTTCATCCCGCGTTTCGTCCTCTGAATGCGCGATCACGCATCCAGAGGACGAAACGCGGCAGGGTGTCAGGGCATGAGGGTCGCGGCCAAAGTGCCGCCCAGTTCGAAACAGGCTTCCAAATCCGCTTTGCCCGGTTCTCCGGTGACGAGCACCGGGGAAGCCACGCTTTCCCAGCCGAGGCCGGTGGTGATGCTCTCGATCCCGCGCACGGTGCCGGAAATGTCGTTGTTGCCGTGTACGAAGAACCCGAACGGCCGTCCCCGCGTGGAATCCAGGCACGGGTAATAGACGGTGTCGAAGAAATGCTTCAGCGCGCCGGACATGTAGCCGAGGTTGGCCGGGGTGCCGAGCAGGTAGCCGTCCGCGTCGAGGACGTCGGGCACTGTCGCGCCCAGCGCCGGACGCCGCACGACGTCGACGCCCTCGATGTCCGGATGGTTCGCGCCGGAGAGCACGGCTTCGAACATCGCCTGCGTCGAGGGCGACGGCGTGTGGTGGACGATCAGCAGCTTGGGCACGTCAGGCCAGACGGGACTCGATGTCGGCCCGGAGCGCGGCCAGCCGGGCGTCCGCAGCGGTGCGTGCCTCGGCGAGATCGCCGGAAACCGGCTCCTTCACCTGCAGGTACGCCTTCAGCTTCGGCTCGGTCCCGGAAGGCCTGATGACGACGCGCAACCCTTCGCCGGTCAGGCGCAGGACGTCGGCGTCGGGCAGGAGGTCCTCCATCGTGACGTCGGTGCCGCCCAGCGACACCGGGGGAGCGGCGCGCAGGCCGGCCATCAGTTTCTCCCGCACCGACAGGTCGGTGACCCGCAGCGAAACCTGATCCGTCACGTGCACACCGTGTTTCACGGCCAGTTCGTCCAGGACGTCCAGCGGGCCGCGGCCCGCCGCGCGCAGGGAAGCGGTCAGCCCCGCGGCGAGCACGGCGGCGGAGATGCCGTCCTTGTCACGCACGAAGCCGGGGTTCACGCAGAGGCCGAGCGCCTCTTCGTAGGCGAACACGAGCCCGTCGCCCGCGCGGACCAGCCATTTGAACCCGGTCAACGTCTCCGCGTAGCGCGCGCCGAACTCCTTCGCGACTTCGCCGAGCATCGACGACGACACGATCGTCGTGGCCACCAGCGGATCCGCCGAGTCCGTCCTGTCTACAGTGGACAAAACGTGCCAGCCGAGCAGGACACCGGTCTCGTCGCCCCGCAGCATCCGCCACGAACCGTCCCGTTCGCGCACGCCCAGCGCGCACCGGTCGGCGTCGGGATCGAGCGCGATCGCCAGATCGGCGTCCACTTCGGATGCCAGTGCCAGCAAGAGATCCGTCGCGCCCGGCTCTTCCGGGTTCGGGAAGGCGACCGTCGGGAAGTCGGGATCCGGCGTGGACTGCTCGGCGACCAGGCTCAGCCCGGTGAAACCGGCCCGTTCGAACGCGGCCCGCAGGGTCTCCGCGCCGACGCCGTGCAACGCCGTCGCGGCCACCTTGATCCCGCGTTCCGGGCCGCGCGGGAGAAGCGCGACCTTGGCGAGGTAAGCGTCCCGGAGTTCGTCGCCCAGGACCTCGGCGCCCGGCGCGCGGGGCACGCTGATCGCCGGGGGAGCGGCCTCGATGGCGGCCTCGATCAGGCCGTCCGACGGAGGGACGATCTGACCGCCCGTCGCGTCGTAAAGCTTGTAGCCGTTGTCGGCGGGGGGATTGTGCGACGCGGTGATCTGGATACCCGCGACCGCGCCGAGGTCCAGCACGGCGAACGCGAGCACCGGCGTGGGCAGCGGGCCCGGCAGCACCTTCACCGCGAAACCGGCGGCCGTCATCACCTCCGCGGCGGCCTTGGCGAAGGCTTCCGAACCGTGCCGCGCGTCGCGGCCGACCACCACGACCCCGCCCGAATGTCCTTGTGCGGCCAGCCAGTCCGCGACACCGGCCGTGGTGCGGGTCACGACCGCGACGTTCATCCCGTTGGGGCCCGCGCGCACCGGGCCGCGCAGTCCGGCGGTGCCGAATTCGAGCGGGCCGGACATCCGGTCCGCGAGTTCGCCCGCCGCGCCCTCTTCCCCGCCCATCGCGCGGGCGAGGATGTTCTGCAGCTCGACACGGGAATCGTCGTCCGGGTCGTCGGCGATCCAGCGGAACGCCCGATCCCGGAGTCCCGGGGTCAAGGAAGTCGTCACCGAGTCAGCCTACGGGTACGTTGGAGAGGGTGCGATTGATCTTCACTTCTCTGGTGAGTCATGGTCATCTCTATCCCCTACTACCGCTCGCCGTCGCCGCTCGCGACGCCGGGCACGATGTACTGTTCGCCACCGGTGACGACATGCGGCCGGTCGTCGAAAAGGCCGGTCTGGCCACGGAAAGCGCCGGCATCGGGATGCACGAGGCGTTCGCTTCGTTCTTCGGTCCCGATGCTGCCCCGCCCCGGGCCTCGAACGGCCCGCCCGACGAGTTATATCCCGTTATCGGGCAGGTATTCGGAAATGTGCTGCCGCGGCGGTTCTTGGCCGACCTCACGCCGTTGTTCGAGCGGCACCGGCCGGATCTCGTCGTCTACGAAAGCGGCAACGCCGGTGGCGCCATCGCCGCCCGGCTCGCCGGCATCCCCGCGATCGGACACGGTTTCGGCCGGTTCTCGCCGGGCGAGGTCGTCGACGTCATCAACGGCCGTCTCGCGGAATTCGCCGCGGAGGTCGGTTTCGAAGGCGCGGACCTGCATTCCCACGGTGACCCGGTCGTCGACATCTGTCCGGAATCGGTGCAATCACCGGATTTCCTGGCCGGTGCGAACAGGATTCCGCTGCGTCCCGTCGGCTGGGCCGAGCCCGGGGACCTCCCGGCCGGTGTGGTGGGGCGGGACAAGGGCCGTCCGCTGATCTACCTCACCCTCGGCACCGCGTTCGGGGACGAGGACGTGCTCAAGCGGGCCATCAGCGGTCTGGCGCGGATCGACGCGGACGTCATCGTCGCGGCGGGCCCGACGGTGGATCCCGCGCAACTGGGCGACGTCCCGGGCAATGTCCGGGTCGAGGCGTGGGTGCCGCAGGCCGAACTCCTGCCCCACGTCGACCTCGTGGTCCACCACGGTGGCAGCGGGACGACGCTGGGTGCGTTCGGCGCCGGGCTGCCGCAGCTGGTGCTTCCGCAGGGGGCGGACCAGTTCACGAACGCCGAGGCCGTCACCGCGGCCGGGGTGGGCGCGCAGCTGATCGGGGGCGCCATCGTCGAGGACGCCATTCACGAGCAGGCGCGCAAGCTGCTCACCGACGAGACTGTCCTTGGCGCGGCACGGAAACTCGCCGACGAGGTCGCCGCGATGCCGTCACCGGCGGAGGTCGCCCAGCGGCTTCCCGAGTTCGCGGGCTGAGTCTCCCTCAGATGTCATGAAAGGGTCGTTCAAGACGTTTTTCGTCCTGAACGACCCTTTCATGACACTTCTCAGGCGCGGGTGACGAGTTCCTTCAGCAGGGTGCCCATGCGGGTGGCCGACTGGCGGCCCGCTTCGAGGACCTCTTCGTGGTTCAGCGGTTCCCCGGTCATCCCGGCCGCCAGGTTGGTCACCAGCGAAAGCCCGAACACCTCGACCCCGGCGGCGCGGGCGGCGATGGCCTCCAGCACCGTCGACATGCCGACGAGGTCGGCGCCGAGCGTCCGCAGCATGTGGATCTCCGCCGGGGTCTCGAAATGCGGCCCGGTCAGTCCCGCGTAGACGCCCTCTTCCAGCGAAGGGTCGATTTCGCGCGCGATGTCGCGCAGCCGCTTCGAGTAGAGATCCGTCAGGTCGACGAAGTTCGCGCCGACGATCGGCGAGCGCGCGGTCAGGTTCAGGTGGTCGGAGATCAGCACGGGCTGTCCGACGTGGAAGCCCTCGCGCAGGCCACCGGCCGCGTTGGTCAGCAGCACCGTCTTGGCGCCCGCCGCCGCGGCGGTGCGCACGTTGTGCACGACCGGGTCGATGCCCTTGCCCTCGTAGAAATGCGTACGGCCCAGCATGATCAGCGCGCGCTTCTCGCCGACGCGGACCGACCGGGCGGTTCCCCCGTGCCCGACCGCGCCCGGGGCGACGAATCCGGGCAGTTCGCCCAGCGGGATCTCCGCCTCGGGCTCCCCGATGACGTCCGCCGCCGGGCGCCAGCCCGAACCGAGCACGACGGCGATGTCGTGCTTCTCGACGCCGGTGCGTTCGGCGATGGCGGCGGCCGCCGCGACCTCGTTCTCACTCATGCGACGAGCGTATCCGGACAGTTCGCACGAGCAGGAACGCCACCAGTCCGAACGGCGACAGGAAGATCGTGAGCGCCAGGATCGGGCCCGTCACCAGCGGGTGGATCCGGTGCTCGCGGGATTCGAGGTACATCCACCGCGCGATGAACAGGTCGAAGGCGATCAGGTGCGCCCAGATCGTGGCCGCCCCGTACGGCGTGCCGGTGAACGCGCCGAGCACGTCCAGGTCCGGGCGGCTGACCACGGCCCACAGCTCGCCGAGGTGCGCGATCGCGAGCACGAAGTACGGGATCAGCGGCAGCAGCGGCGTCCACGGCGAGGACATGATCCGGCGCGTCCACGACCAGCCCGGCAGGAAGATCATCAGCAGCCAGAACGGCGTCGCCAGTGGGAAGGTCCAGGTGAACAGGGTCCCGACGTTCATCGGATGGATGCCTCCCACTCTCGGTCCTTCGCGGGCCGCCCGATCGCGATCAGCCCGCTGACCGCGACGCCGGCGACGAGCAGGGCGAAGGCGGTCAGCGTCTGGCCGTCGGGGGCGACGATCGACTGGCCGCGAAGAGCCTGCCAGGTGAGCAGCGCGAGAAGGCCCGCGTAGCCGACACCGGCGATCAGCACCAGGCGCACCCGGACGACGTCGTCGCGCAGCCGCGGGTAGCGGGTGGCCAGGACGCCGAGGGCGAGCGCGAGCAGCGGAAGCGCCTGGAGTCCGTGCAGGCCGAGGAAATGCGGGATCCGCAGGTCGCCGCCGACCGTGCTCCAGCCGAGGATCGGCAGGCCGGGGCCGCCGTCGGGGAGGCCGACGGTATGCGCGCCGATCATCGCGGACTGGCCGGTCGCATCGAGTACGGCCTGCTGGTCCGCGGTGGGGCTGCTCATCAGGGTCGCCAGCGAGATCCCGATCATGCCGAGGAGGGCGCCGATCCGCGCCGCCCAGCTCGTCGCGCGGTCGGGGAGCTTGGTGAACAGGACGACGATCGTCAAGACGAGGTTGATCATCCACAGCGCCGCGATCATCCCGCCCATGGTCTGGAAGATCGTGTTGTCCAGTGGGGTCGCGTTGTTGAAGTGGCTCGCGCGGACGCGGGCGGCCTGGAACACCACCAGCGCGTACTCGGCCGAGAAGATCACGACGAGCACGTTCGTCAGCACGTTCGCCGTCCGCCGGAACTTCGGCAGCAGCGAGACGAGCCAGCTCCAGCTGAAGAAGTACAGCGAGCCGGAGACGGCGAATTTGAACGGTTTCGCCCAGAGCGGCGCGCCGCTCAGCGTCCGCTGGTCGATCAGCATGGCGAGGACGCACAGCACGGTGATCACGGCGAAGACCTGGGCGCAGAGGTACGCGCCGCGGTGCCAGGTGCGGGCTCTCTCACGGAGATCGGTCAAGATGGTCATGGGTCCCTCCCGGAATGGATAGTCAAGCTCTCCGTTATGGAAAGTTAGACTATCCATCCTGAGAAGTCTTCAGGGAAGACCCTGGAACCGTCCCCGAGATCGGAGTCACCACGCGTGCGGATGGCGGAGCTGAGCGAAAAAGCCGGGATCCCGGTCGCCACGATCAAGTACTACCTGCGGGAAGGGCTGCTCCCGCCGGGCGAGCGGACCAGCCCCAACCAGGCGAAATACGGTGACGGGCACGTCCAGCGGATCAAGCTGATCAGGGCGCTGATGGACGTCGGCGGCCTCTCGCTCGCCACCGTCGGCGAGGTGCTCGCCGCGGTCGACGAGGGGAAGGCCAGTCCCCACCGCATCCTCGGCATCGCCCAGGAGGGCATCACGAGCTCTCGTCAGGTCGTCGACGAAGAAAGCCGGGAATGGGCCCTCGACACGGTCCGCGACCTGGCCGAGCGCCGCGACTGGCCCTGCAAGGATCCCGAAGACCCGATCATCCAGGCCCTGGTCGGGGTCCTGTGCTCGATCCGGGACGTCGGGCACGGCTGGTACCTCGACAAACTCGACGCCTACGCCGAGATCGCCGACCGGACCGCCGACCTGGACCTCGAAGGCATCGCCGGGGTCGAATCGCTGGAGCGGATCATCGAGATCGCCGTCGTCGAGACCGTTCTCGGCGACAGGCTGCTTTCGGTGCTGCGCAGGCTGGCGCAGCAGCGTGCCTCGAAGGCGTACTTCGCGCGGCTAGCCGTCGACGATGAGTGACAGGGCGACGGGCTCGAAGACCGCGGTCTTCGTGGACGTCTCCTGCTCGATCGGCGAGGTCACCGAGAAGATCCACAGATCCGTGCCGCCGCTGAACAGGTCCATGAACGTCGTGCGCGTGACGCTCTGGTTCGTGGTGTCCTTCGTCGCGGCGGAGCGCTCGGCCATCCGGTAGGTGTAGCGCAGGCTGTTGTCGCCCCGGCCGGGCACGGTGTCCGGCTCCTGGACGGGGGCGATCTCCGGATGCTGGGACTTCAGCCAGCTGAAGTAGGCGGGCGGCGGGCTGTCGGCCAGGAAACCGCTCAGCCGCTCGATCCGGATGACCTGGCGGCCGTCGGGCGAGACGTACTGGACCACGGTGCTCGGCACGCCCCTGGTGACGTGCGGCGCGACGAACTTCTGCCAGCCTTCCGGGACGCCGATGGTGAACCGGCCGCCCTTGATGCCGTTCACCGTGCTGGCGTCACCCTGCTGCGTGATCAGCTTCGGCGGCGGCTGCGTGACGATCGTGTCGCCCTGCTGCTGCTCCTCCGGCGGCCGCAGATCCTGTCCGGCGACGGTCCTGGCCAGCACGAACCCGCCCCCGGCGGCCAGCAGGAAGACGACGACCGACGCGAGCGCCAGCAGGACGTTGGCCGCCGTGGACCGGCCCGGCGGACGGGGCGGCAGCGGGAGGACGGTCGGCATCGGCGGGAGTTCGGCCGGCGGTGCGGGCGCCGCGGCGGGCTGGTTCAGGAACGGCAGCGGGCCGGGATCCGCGGCGAGTTCGGAGCTCGTGCCCTCACTCGGCTTCACCGGGGCGACCGGCTTGATCACCTGGGTGTCGGTCGCGTCCAGATGCGCGGTGGTCTTCTTGCCGTCGGGCGTGTGGAACAGCTCGGCGGGGAACAGGTCGATCAGCGTCTTGGCCTGCAACGGATACAGGCGGCGCCGCACCTCGCGCAGCGTGATCCGCTTCGACGGCTCCTTCTTCATGAGCGCGCCGATGACGTCGGACAGCGGACCGGGACCGGGTTTCGGCACCTTCCCGTTGACGACCTTGCCGACCGTTTCGAGCGGGTCGCCGTCGGCGTCGTAGGGCGGAGAGCCCTCGATGGCGGCGAACAGCGTCGCGCCGAGCCCCCACAGGTCGGCGGCGGGGACGACCGCGCCGCCCGAGGCGACCTCGGGCGCGATGTAGGCGGGGGAGCCCAGCATCATCCCGGTGCGGGTCATGGTGGCTTCGGAGACGTTGCGCGCGATGCCGAAGTCGGTGAGCTTGATCCGGCCGTCGCCCGCGACCAGGACGTTCCCCGGTTTGACGTCACGGTGGGTGATCCCGGCGGCGTGCGCGGCTTCGAGCGCGGACGCCACCGCGATGCCGACCGCCGCCGCCTGCTCGACCGTCAGCGGCCCGTGGTCGCGCAGGATGTGCGCGAGACTGCGCGACGGCAGCAGCTCCATCACCACGAACGGTTCGTCGTTCTCGCGCGCGACGTCGTGCAGGATGATCACGTTCGGGTGACTCAGAACGGCGATCGCGCGAGCTTCGCGCAGGGTCCGTTCGCGCAGTTCGTCGGCCTGCGAGGTCGGGACGCCCGGCGGGAGGCGGACCTCTTTGACCGCGACAGGGCGGTGCAGGAACTCGTCGTAGGCCGACCAGACCGTGCCCATCGATCCGGAGCCGATCACCGAGCGCAACCGATATCGCCCGGCGACGACACGCTTCTCTTCGCCTGGGCTCTCGGGGGACTCGGTGGTGTCGGACGGCACGACCCAATTGTGGCGTATGCCCCCGTGGCAGGCCTATTCGCCGTGCCCTGGCCGACCGAATGGACCTGAGAGGACACGTCTTGTGAGGCGCCGGGTGCGGGTCCGTGAAGGCCTCCTTCACTACCCCGAAGCCGGGCCCGCCCGATCTCAAGACCACCCTTCGGGCGCGACTAGCGTCACAGGTAGGGGCTGTTAGGGGCCGTTAGCATCGTGAGCTATGACGGAAGTGGCCGAGACGGAGTCAGTGCCGACCCCCGACGAGCCGGACGCGCTGGAGCTCGCGGCGGAGTTCCCGGAAGCGAGCCGGGAACAGTGGCGGGAGCTCGTCGCCGGAGTGCTGCGCAAGAGCGGCGCGATCGACGAGACCTTCGAAGGCCTGCCCGAAAGCAAGCTGGTCACCCGCACGTACGACGGCCTGGAGATCCAGCCGCTCTACACCGCCGATGACGTGGCCGACGGAGCCGGTTTCCCCGGGCTTCCGCCGTTCGTGCGAAACGCCCGGCCCGAGGGTTCGGTGACGACGGGCTGGGACATCCGCGCCCGGTACGCGCGCCGCGACGCCAAGGTCACCAACACCGCGATCCTCGCCGACCTCGAAGGCGGCGTCAGCTCGATCTGGCTGCGCGCCGGCGCGACAGGGGTTCCCGTCGCGGAGCTGGGCGACGCGCTGAACGAGGTCTATGTCGACCTAGCGCCTGTCACCCTCGACGCGGGTGAAGAGTACGAAGCGGCCGCGAACGAGTTGTTCGCGCTCTTCGCCGAACGCGAGATCCCGGCGAGCGCGGTCACCGCGACCCTCGGCGCCGACCCGATCGGGCTGACCGCGCGCACCGGCACGGCGCATCCCCTCGCGCCCGCCGCGCGGCTCGCGGCCCGGGTCGCCGACAGTCACCCGAAGGTGCGGACGCTCGTCGCCGACGGCCTGCCGTTCCACGAGGCGGGCGGCTCGGACGCGCAGGAGCTCGGCGCGACCATCGCCGCGGGCGTCGCGTATCTGCGGGCGCTCACCGAGGCGGGGCTGGACGTCGACACCGCGGCCGGGCAGCTCGAGTTCCGGCTCGCCGCCACGGCCGACCAGTTCCTCACGATCGCCAAGTTCCGCGCCGCGCGGCGCCTGTGGGCCCGCGTCACCGAGGTTTCCGGCGGCAAGGGCTCCGGTATGCGGCAGCACGCGGTCACCTCGCCCGCGATGCTGACCCAGCGCGACCCGTGGGTGAACATGCTCCGCACGACGCTGGCCTGTTTCGGCGCCGGGGTCGGCGGCGCGGACGCGATCACCGTGCTCCCGTTCGACGCCGCGATCGGCCAGCCGGACGCGTTCTCCGCGCGGGTCGCGCGCAACACGCACGCCGTCCTGCTGGAGGAGTCCAAACTGGCCGGTGTCATCGATCCGGCGGGCGGCTCCTGGTACGTCGAGAACCTCACCGACGAACTGGCCAAGGCCGCCTGGCGTGAGTTCACCGCGATCGAGGCGGCGGGCGGGATCGAGGCCGAACTGGCCTCCGGCGCGCTCGCCGGACGCCTCGCCGAAACCTGGGAGAAGCGGTCGAAGCGGATCGGGACCCGGCGCGATCCGATCACCGGCGTCAGCGAATTCCCCAATCTGACCGAGAAAACGGTCGTCCGCGATCCCGTCGAAGACCTGCCGGACGGCGGCTTGCCCCGGTACCGATACGCCGGGGCCTTCGAGGCCCTGCGGGACAGGGCGGACGCGCATCCCAGCCGTCCTCGCGTCTTCCTCGCCACCCTCGGCCCGGTCGCGGCGCACACCGGACGGGCGAGTTTCGCGGCGAACCTGTTCCAGGCGGGCGGGATCGAGGCCGTGAACCCCGGCGCCCCCGAGGACGTCATCGCGGAATTCCGGGCCAGCGGAACGAAGGTCGCCTGTCTCTGCGGAAGCAACACCTCCTACGCGGAGGAAGCCGACAGCGTCGCGAAGGCCCTGAAGGAAGCCGGCGCCACGTCGGTGCTTCTCGCCGGAAAACCCGGCGACCACCCGGACGTCACGGGCTATCTCTTCACGGGCTGTGACGCCCTCGGAGTCCTGACCGGTACGTTGACCGAGCTCGGAGTGCAGTGATGACCATCCCGAACTTCGCCGGCGTCGAGCTGGGCACCCCCGAACCGGCCGGCCGTCCTCAGTGGACCGAAGCCCTGCACGCCACCACCGGCAAAGGCCCCGACGCGCTCGCCTGGGAGACGCCGGAGGGTATCGGCGTCAAGCCGGTCTACACCGCCGACGATCTGTCCGGAGTGGACTTCCTCGGGACCTATCCCGGTGTCGCGCCCTATCTGCGCGGCCCGTATCCGACGATGTACGTCAACCAGCCGTGGACCATCCGCCAGTACGCGGGGTTCTCCACCGCCGAGGAATCGAACGCCTTCTACCGCCGCAACCTCGCGGCCGGGCAGAAAGGCCTCTCGGTCGCCTTCGACCTCGCGACGCACCGCGGCTACGACTCCGACCACCCGCGCGTCGCCGGTGACGTCGGCATGGCGGGCGTCGCGATCGACTCCATCTACGACATGCGCCAGCTCTTCGACGGCATCCCGCTCGACAAGATGAGCGTTTCGATGACCATGAACGGCGCCGTCCTGCCGGTGCTCGCGCTGTACGTCGTCGCGGCCGAGGAACAGGGTGTCTCGCCGGACAAGCTCGCCGGGACCATCCAGAACGACATCCTCAAGGAGTTCATGGTCCGCAACACCTACATCTACCCGCCGCAGCCGTCGATGCGGATCATTTCGGACATCTTCTCGTTCACCTCGCGGAACATGCCGAAGTACAACTCGATCTCCATCTCCGGCTACCACATGCAGGAAGCCGGGGCGACAGCCGATCTGGAGCTGGCGTACACGCTCGCCGACGGGGTCGAATACATCCGCTCCGGTGTCGACGCGGGGCTGGACGTCGACAAGTTCGCGCCGCGCCTGTCCTTCTTCTGGGCGATCGGGATGAACTTCTTCATGGAGGTCGCGAAGCTCCGCGCCGCGCGGCTTTTGTGGGCGAAGCTGGTGAAGGGCTTCGAGCCCAAGAGCGCCAAGTCGCTTTCGCTGCGAACCCACTCGCAGACGTCGGGCTGGTCGCTGACCGCGCAGGACGTCTACAACAACGTCGTCCGCACCTGTGTCGAGGCGATGGCCGCGACCCAGGGCCACACGCAGTCGCTGCACACCAACGCCCTCGACGAGGCGCTCGCGCTGCCGACCGACTTCTCCGCCCGCATCGCGCGGAACACGCAGCTGCTGCTGCAGCAGGAATCCGGCACCACGCGCGTCATCGACCCGTGGGGCGGCAGCGCGTTCGTCGAGAAGCTGACCTACGACCTCGCGCGCAAGGCGTGGGGCCACATCAGCGAGGTCGAGCAGGCGGGCGGGATGGCGAAGGCGATCGACGCCGGTATCCCGAAGCTGCGCATCGAGGAGGCCGCGGCGCGGACGCAGGCGCGGATCGACTCCGGCCGTCAGCCGGTGATCGGCGTCAACAAGTACCAGGTCACCGACGACGAGCAGATCGACGTGCTCAAGGTCGACAACGCGGGCGTGCGCGCGCAGCAGCTGGAGAAACTGCGCCGGCTGCGCGAAGAACGCGACGAGGACGCGACGCAGGACGCGCTGCGGCGGCTCACCGCGGGCGCCCAGTCGGACGGGAACCTGCTCGCGCTCGCCATCGACGCCGCGAGGGCGAAGGCCACGGTCGGCGAGATCTCCGACTCGCTGGAGAAGATCTGGGGGCGGCACTCCGGTCAGATTCGTACCATCTCCGGTGTGTACCGCGAGGAGGTCGGCAAGGCCGAGAACGTCGAGCAGGCGCGCGAACTGGTCGAGAAGTTCGCCGAGGAGGAAGGCCGCCGTCCCCGGATCCTGGTCGCGAAGATGGGCCAGGACGGTCACGACCGCGGCCAGAAGGTGATCGCGACGGGCTTCGCCGACATCGGTTTCGACGTCGACGTCGGCCCGCTGTTCTCCACGCCGGGCGAGGTCGCGCGGCAGGCGATCGAGGCGGACGTGCACGTCATCGGCGTTTCGTCGCTGGCCGCCGGGCACCTTTCGCTGGTCCCCGCGCTGCGTTCGGAACTCGCCGAGCAGGGCCGCGAGGACATCATCGTGGTGGTCGGCGGCGTCATCCCGCCGCAGGACTACGAGGAACTGCGCGCGGCGGGCGCGGCGGCGATCTTCGGCCCCGGCACGGTCATCGCCGACGCGGCGATCGACCTGATCGGGCAGCTGACCGCACAGGAGTCCTGAGCTTTGCCGCGCAAGATCGACGTCGGAGCGCTGGCCAAGGGCGTCCTCGCGGGCGACCGCGGCCTGCTGTCGCGGGCGATCACGCTCGTCGAGTCCAACCGTGAGGACCACCGGGCGCAGGCACAGGAGCTGCTGGTCGAGCTGCTCCCGCACGCGGGCGGCGCGCGGCGGGTCGGCATCACCGGCGTCCCCGGTGTCGGCAAATCGACCTTCATCGACCAGCTCGGCACGGATCTGACCGAAGCCGGGCACAAGGTCGCCGTGCTGGCCGTCGACCCGTCGTCGACGAAGACCGGCGGCTCGATCCTGGGCGACAAGACCCGGATGGCGCGGCTCGCGGTGGACCCGAAGGCGTTCATCCGTCCTTCGCCGACTTCGGGCACTCTCGGCGGTGTCGCGCGTGCGACGCGCGAAACGATCGTGCTGATGGAAGCCGCCGGATACGACATCGTGCTGGTCGAGACCGTCGGGGTCGGGCAGTCCGAGGTGACCGTGGCGAACATGGTCGACTGCTTCCTGTTCCTGACCCTGGCCCGCACCGGTGACCAGCTGCAGGGCATCAAGAAGGGTGTCCTCGAACTCGCCGACGTCATCGCGGTCAACAAGGCCGACGGAGACCACGAGCGCGACGCGAAGCGCGCCGCCCGCGAGCTGGCAGGCGCATTGCGGATGATCTACGGGCGCGACGCCGAATGGACCCCGCCGGTGCTGACCTGCAGCGCGCTCACCGACGTCGGCCTCGACGAGGTGTGGGCCGAAATCGGGCGGCACCGCGACGTTTTGACCGCGTCCGGGGAACTCGACGGACGGCGACGGCGGCAGCAGGTCGAGTGGACCTGGGCGATGGTCCGCGAACAGCTGCTCGGGCGGCTCGCCGCGCATCCGGACGTGCGAGCGGTCGTTCCGGACGTCGAACGGGCGGTCCGGGACGGTGAACTGACCCCGACGCTGGCCGCGCAACGGATTCTGGAGGCGTTCTCCGGTCCTCCGCGTGGCGGCTGACGCGGTAACCCGGCAGAGTGCAGAATCGATGGCGCGCTCTGTGGACGAACCGCGTTCTGTCGATGAACGGAGTGCCGACGAAAGGGAGTCATGCCTACAAGGTCTCGTCTCGGGCGGCTGGCCGGACTGGTCGCCGCCGGGCTGATCGTCTGCGCGCCCGCCGCGCAGGCCGGTGAGATCCAGGCGCCCGCGCCGGCGATCGCGCAGGCAGCGGCGGTGCACGAGGTACTCGAGCAGGCGCCTCCGGGACCGGTGCTCGACCCCGCCGAGACCGACAAGGCCAACAGCCAGGAGACCAAGAACAAGGTCATCGCGGGCATCGTCGCGGCCATCCTGCTGGGCTTGGTGATCCTGGGCCGTCGCTCCCGCTCCAAGAAGAAGAAGTCCTGAACCGCTACCGGTAAGTAGAAGGACTCTCCGCTTAGCCCGGGCTGAACTCCTCGTAGCCGTTCAACGCAGATCCACTACCGGCCGTCTAGGGCTCGATCACTCGACGAGCGGCTTGTCATCTGCATGGTGCACGATCTATCGCAAATGCGTATCACAGATCGAACGGCACCCAGCGTGCCTTCAGTGACCACTCGTACGGTGGTAGACGAAGGTGACTGCGTTGCGGGAGGAGGTGCGGCGTGACTGTGCTCGATTCGCGGCCGGACATTCCAGGCGACCCCGAGGGTCGCGTCATTGCCCCTATGGAGGCGTCCACCGCGCTGATTTCCGAAGCCGGCGTCAGCATGGCACCTGTGCATGATCTGGGCGCCGGGCGCGGCCCTTTCTGGCTTGACGACTGGCTCCGCGCGAACGCCACCGACGTCCTCGCGTGGCGCCGGCACATCCACGCGCACCCGGAGCTCTCCCGCCACGAGTTCGCCACGACCGAAATGGTCATGACCCTGCTCCGCTCGGTCGGCCTCAAGCCATGGGTGCTCCCGACGGGCACCGGTGTCGTCTGCGACATCGGCAGCGGTGAACGCTGTGTCGCGCTGCGCGCCGACATGGACGCCCTGCCGCTGACCGAGGCCACCGGGCTCCCGTACGCCTCCAAGAACGACGGCGCCGCGCATATGTGCGGGCACGACGCGCACACCGCGATCCTGCTGGGTGCGGCGCGGGCGCTGGCCGGCGCTCCGGAGCTGCCGGGGCGGGTGCGGCTGATCTTCCAGGCCGCCGAGGAGGTCATGCCCGGCGGCGCGCTGGACATGATCGCCGCCGGTGCGATGGAAGGCGTCGAGCGGATCTACGGGCTGCACTGCGACCCGCGGCTCGAGGTCGGCAAGGTCGGCCTGCGCGAAGGCCCGCTGACGTCCGCCGCCGACCTCATCGAGCTGCGGCTCACCTCGCCGGGCGGGCACACCTCGCGGCCACACCTGACCGCGGACCTGGTGCACGCGCTCGGCACGGTGATCACGTCGCTGCCCGCGGTCCTTTCGCGGCGCGTCGACCCGCGATCCGGGACCGTGCTGGTCTGGGGCGCGGTGCACGCCGGGCAGGCCGCGAACGCCGTCCCGCAGGACGGGGTGCTGCGCGGCACGCTCCGGACCGCGGACCACGAGGTGTGGACGATGCTGGAGCCGCTCGTCGCGTCTTCGGTGGAGTCGCTGCTCGCGCCGACCGGCGTCGGGTTCTCGCTCGACTACCGCCGCGGGGTGCCGCCGGTCGTCTCCGACCCGGAGTCGCACGCGTTGATGCGGGCCGGTGTCGAAGCCGCGCTGGGGGAGTCCGCGGTGGCCGGGACAGAGCAGTCGTCCGGCGGCGAGGACTTCGGGTGGTACCTGGAGCACGTCCAGGGCGCCTTCGCGCGCCTCGGCGTGTGGCCCGGTGAAGGCCCGATGGCCGACATCCACCGCCCGACCTTCACGCTCGACGAGCGTTCGCTCCTGTGCGGTGTCCGCACGCTGGTCCACACCGCCCTGGCCACCCTGGCCTGAGTCCCGCCCCCAATCACGCGTGTTCCGTCTCCAATCACGCAAGTTCCGTCTCTGTGCACGGGTGTTCGCCCTATCGGGTCCGAACACCCGTGCACAGAGTTATCCACAGCCTGGGCGAGTTATCCACAGCTCGGAAAACTGACCCTTCCCAAGTCTGATCACATCTCCGATTCTCGAAGATGTGATCAACTGGGGAGGACGTCATGGGGCGGTCTTGCGTTGTGAGGCCGACAAGATTTTGGGGCGACGAGCCGTCATCGAAGGGCTGGCGCGTGGTGTGCTGGCTCAGCCTTGGCGAGGCGTCGTCGTTCATGCGGCAGATCTGCTCAAGCTGCCGAGCCTGGCGCAGGCGGCACTGCTCGCGGTCGGCGAGCCTGCCGTACTCTCCGGCGCCACATCCCTTTCCCTGCATGGGATTTCGGCTGCCGACAGCACGACGGTCCACCTGACTGTGCCCTACTCGAGACGGGTCGAATCGAGGCCCGGGCTACAGGTGCACAGGGCGGAATTTCACCCGTCCGATATCGTCGAACTGGACGAACTCCCGGTGTTCTCGTTGGATCGAGCGCTGGCCGACGACCTCTGCGACGGTGACAAGCGAACAGCGTTCGCCGCACTCGAAGAGGCGCTGCACAACCTCACGCCGGACCACCGGGGAACCCTTCACACCAACGTGCGCGATCGCCTCATCGACCGTCGTGACCGGCGAGGTATCCACAGGGCACAGATGCTGCTCGCACTCGCCACGGGCGAGGCCGAATCGCCGTCGGAGAGTGTGCTCCGCTTGATCGTCGTGGAGGCCGGGCTGCCGGTACCGGACGCCCAGTACGAGATCAACACCATCGACGGGCGGAAGTTGTACGTGCTCGACCTCGCGTGGCCGGAGTTGCGCATCGCCCTGGAGTACGACGGCTACGCCGCTCATGAGGGCAGGCAGGACCACGACGCGGAGCGTGATGCCCGGATGGCGGCGCGCGGGTGGATCACGATCCGCGCGACGGCGGCCGACTTACGGGATCCTCGGCGGCTGCTGGCGGAGTTGCGCGGAGCGTTCGAGCGTCGCGCAGCGTGACTCGCGTGATTGGCGCCGGGACTCGCGTGTCTGGAGGCGGGACTCGTGTGATTGGCGCCGGGACTCGCGTGATTGAAGGCGTGACTCGCGTGATCAGCCGCTGATGCCCTGGCAGGGGCGGGTGCGGAGCGCGTCGACGTAGTCCGCGGGGGCGCCCGCGGCTTCGGCGGCGTCGGCGAGAACGCCGAGGTAACGCGCCGAAGGGAGCCCGCCTTCGTAGGCGTCCACGACGTACAGCCAGGGCAGGACGGAACCTTCCATGGTCTGCACGCGCAACTTGAGCTTGGTGTGCATCCCGAGCTCGCCGCCTTCCCAGCGGTCGAGGCCGTCCTCGTCCAGCGGCGTGACGTCGTACAGCACCACGAAGACCCGGGAGCCCGGGTCTTCGACGATGGTCGCCAGCGCGCCTTCCCAGCCGAGGTCTTCGCCGCCGAAGGTCAGCCTCCAGCCCTCTAACCAGCCGGTGCCGGCCATGGGTGAGTGAGGAGCGCGCTCCAACATCTGGGCGGGCTCCATATTGGATCCATACGCGGCATACAACGGCACGGTGACAGCCTAGCGACCTGTCGGTCACCCGGCTGGACGCACATGCCGTGTCCGGCCACTCAATCCGCCCAGCGGTCGCCCGCGTACGGTAAACGCAGTCACAGACACCGCTGCGAGGAGGAGACCAGTGACCAAGATCGTGATCATGGGCGGAGGCCCCGCCGGTTACGAAGCGGCACTGGTCGCGGCCCAGCACGGGGCCGACGTCACCATCGTCGAACGCGACGGTCTGGGTGGCGCCTGCGTGCTCTACGACTGCGTTCCGTCCAAGACGTTCATCGCCTCCTCCGGCGCGCTCGCGAACATGCACGACCTCCGCGAACTCGGCATCAACACCGACATGGCCGACACCAGTGTCGACCTGCCGACCGTCCACGGCCGCGTGAAGGGCCTCGCGCTCGCGCAGTCCGCCGACATCCGCGCCCGCGTCCAGCGCGAGGGTGTCCGCGTCGTCATCGGCCAGGCCCGGTTCGACGACGACGAAGCCGGACTCGCCGCGCACAAGGTCGCCGTCACCGCCCACGACGGCTCGACCGAGGTGCTCGACGCCGACGTCGTCCTCATCTCGACCGGCGCCACCCCGCGGGTGCTGCCCGGCGCGGTGCCGGACGGCGAGCGCATCCTCGACTGGCGTCAGCTCTACGACCTGCGCGAGCTGCCCGAGCACCTGGCCGTCATCGGTTCGGGTGTCACCGGCGCCGAATTCGCCTCGGCCTACACCGAGATGGGCGTCAAGGTCACCGTCGTGTCCAGCCGCGACCGCGTACTCCCGCACGAAGACGCCGACGCCGCCGCCGTGCTCGAAGAGGTCTTCTCCCAGCGCGGCACCACGGTCGCCAAGCAGGCCCGCGCCGACAAGGTCGTGCGCACCGACAAGGGCGTCGAGATCTACCTCGCCGACGGCCGCGTGATCGAAGCCAGCCACGCGCTGATGACCGTCGGCTCGGTGCCCAACACCACCGACATCGGCCTGGAGAAGGTCGGCATCGAGCCCGGCCCCGGCGGCTTCATCGGTGTCGACCGCGTTTCCCGCACCAGCGCGCCCGGCATCTACGCCGCCGGCGACTGCACCGGCGTGCTCATGCTCGCCTCGGTGGCCAGCATGCAGGGCCGCATCGCGATGTGGCACGCGCTCGGTGAGGGTGTCGCGCCGATCAAGCTCAAGACCGTCGCCGCCAACGTGTTCACCCACCCCGAGATCGCGACCGTCGGCATCAGCCAGCAGGCGATCGACTCGGGTGAGGTGCCCGCCCGCACCATCATGCTCCCGCTCGCGACGAACGCCCGCGCGAAGATGGAAGGCCTGCGACGCGGTTTCGTGAAGCTGTTCTGCCGCCCCGCCACCGGCGTGGTCGTCGGCGGGGTGGTCGTGGCGCCGAACGCGAGCGAACTCATCCTTCCCATCGCACTCGCCGTCCAGAACCAGCTCACAGTGGAACACCTGGCACTGACATTTTCGGTGTACCCGTCGCTGTCGGGGTCGATCACCGAGGCCGGTCGCCAGCTGATGCGCCACGACGACTTGGACTGATCTCCTGCCGGGAAGCAACCCTCGCGGGGGTGCCTGCGTCTAGCGCGTGTCGGTGTTTCGGTGACAGCTAGGGGTTTTTCGTGGTTCGCAGGGTTCGCAGGGGTGTCGTCGGAGTGCTGGCGATCGGTGCGGCGTTGCTGGCGGGGCCGGCGACCGGTTTCGCCCAGCAACCCCAGCCCGATCCCGGCGGTGTCACGGTGCAGCTCAACGACGACACGGCCTACGAACTCGGGCTCGTCAACAAGTACGTCCGCGGCGATTCGAACGTGGCGCTGGCGCAGTGCCCCGGCGACGGAATGAAGGCGCCGGCGTCGACGACGTTCTCCTCGCCGGTGCTGAGCGTCGGGAAGTACGACTACGGCCCGCTCATCGGTGTCCCGGCGAACGTCAGCGCCGAGGTCGAACTCAAGGAGGGGACGGCGCCGGGCAGCTACCCGCTGACCGTCAACTGCAACGGGAAGTCTTATACGGCAACGTTTTCCGTGCCCGCCCGGCAGGTGGGCGCGGTGCCGTCCGGATCCGCGCACGCGGGTGACGGCAGTATGGCTTCCTGATTTCGCGTTTCGGAACCGCCCTCGGACTTCGGTCCGAGGGCGGTTTTTTGTCGGGCGGGCCCATTTTTCCCCACCGCTCGATTTCGCGACCTTTTCGTGATGAATCCAGGCAACCCGACCCCGGGCAGGGACGTCATGAGGGTGTCGGAAAAACAGAGAACCGCCACTGGGGGAACAGGGGCGCGGAATTCTTCTTTTCCGATTTCCATCCACATCCATCTTTCAGGGGTATTCCAATGAAGCGCACCATCATGCTCTCCGCCGGTACCGTCGCCGGATTCCTTCTTCTCGCGCCGGGCGCGGCTTTCGCGACTTCTCCGACGCCGACTGTTCCGGCTCCCTCTTCTTCGTCGGCTTCGCCCTCTCCGTCGGCTTCCCCGACCGAAGACCCCGACGGCCCCGGCCCGCACGCGTCACCGGTCGGGATCCTCAAGGCCCTGACCCTTTCGCCCGCCAAGGGCAAGCCGGGGGACAAGGTGAAGCTGGACTTCCAGTGCGCCACCCGCAACAACGAGTCCGGCCCGAAGGTCACTTCGGCCGCTCTCACCGTCAACTCCGCGAACTCCGTCGACTCCGCGAAGTGGTCGGCGACGGTCAAGGACATCAAGCCGGGCAAGTACCCGGTGACGCTGACCTGCTGGGGCCAGAAGTCGACGGTCACCTTCGAGGTGCTCGGCAAGAAGAACCAGGTCGCGAAGGTGCCGGCCGGTGCTCCGCAGACCGGTGGCGCCGAGGGGCCCGCCGACTACACCGGCGTCCTCGCCGCCGTCGGGGGCGGGCTCGCGCTGGCCGCGGGCGGTGTCGGGTTCGCGGCGTACCGTCGGCGTGCGGTGCGGGCATAGGGATCGCGATCATTTCGTGACCTGGACGGGCAACCGTCCGGTCTCGTCCGACGTTTGGCAGGCGTGGGGGTGAACGACGAGCCGGTCCCGGTCTGGGGGCCGGGACCGGCCTCGTCCCGCTTCCTTGAGGGGTGGACATGAAATCGACATGGATACGAGGGCGATCGGCGCTGCTGGCGCTCGCCCTCGTCCTGCTGGCCGTTTTGGCGACGCTGGCGTTCGTCCTCTCCCGCCCGGGGGAGACCGGCCAGGCGGCGCCGCAGGGGAGCGTGAGCCAGGCGGAGACGCCGTCGGCCGAGCCGAGTGAGCCGGGGGCGCCTGTCGACGGAGGGGCCGCCGTCGAGGGGATGCCGAAGGCCGAACCGGTCTCGATCGACGTACCGAAGATCGAGGCGAAGTCCAGCCTGGTCCCGCTCGGGCTCAACGCGGACAACACCGTCGAGGTCCCGCCGGTGACCCAGCCGCTGCAGGCGGGCTGGTACGAGAACGGGCCGACCCCGGGGGAGGTCGGGCCTTCGGTGATCCTCGGGCACGTGGACGGCAACAAGCAGAAGGGCATCTTCTTCCGGCTGAAGGAACTGGCGCCCGGCGACAAGGTCTCGATCGCCCGCAAGGACGGCACGACGGCCGAGTTCGCGGTCACGAAGGTCGAGCGGGTGGCGAAGGACAAGTTCCCCACCGACGCCGTCTACGGCGACACCACCGCGCCGGAACTGCGGCTCATCACCTGCGGCGGGGTCTTCGACAAGACGTCGCGCAACTATCTCGACAACATCATCGTTTTCGCTCGGCTGATCGCAAGGTGAGGTCCATGCTCGGATACCGGTCCGTCCTGGCGGTGACAGGGGTGCTGGCGTGCGGTGCGGCTCTGGCCGTGCCCGCCGCCGCGCAAGAGGTCTCGACCACGCCCACCACGACGTTCACCCCGCCGCCGATGCAGTACCCGTTCATCGCGGTTTCGCCGTCGAAGTCGAAGGCGGGTGAGGACGTCCTGGTCTCCGTCGGCTGCCCGGTCGCCGAACTCGGCGAGGTGAAGTCGATGGTGCTGGACCGCGTCGGGAAGTTCGAGATCACCTCGGAGAATCCGGTGATCCTCGGCGCCGTCGCGCATATCGACGACAAGGCGCGCCCCGGTTTCTACGCGGTCACGGCGATCTGCAAGACGAAGACGGTGACGATCAACCTCGAAGTGGCGACGGTGCCGACTTCGTCGAACAAACCGCCGAAACCGACTACTTCCACAGGGAAACCGGTGCCGCCGGGATCTTCGGCGGCACCGGTCAGGCCGGGGTCGGGTCGTCAGGTTTCGAAGATTCCGGTGGGGGCGCCGCAGACCGGTGGGGGCCCTTTCTCGTGAGTGGTAAAGACGGTTAGAACCGTCCTTACCACTCACGAGTTTTTGCTTTCGAAGGCAACCGATTCCCTTTCCCGAGGGTGTTCTTGATGCGAGGGCTCGCACTGAGGGAGAAAGATCATGGGAATCAAGGGAATCGTCGCGGGAGCCGGTTTGCTCGCGATGACGGCGGGGGTGCTCCTCGCCCCGCAGGCGTCGGCGACAGCGCCGCCGCCGAAGCTCTGGGTCAGCCCGGCGAAGGTCGCGCCCGGCCAAGAGCTGGACTTCACCGCCAGTTGTCACGGCACACGCACCGCGGTGACGTCGGCGGGACTGACCGGGCCGGTCACGCTCGAAGTCCAGCCCGGCTCGGGTAATCAGGCGCCCTACAGCGGGCACGGGAAGGCCGCCGGGAAGACCGGCAAGTTCAAGGCGAGTTTCCACTGCGACGGCGGACCGAACCTGCCGGCCGCCAGCGGGACGGCGACAGTCGAGTTCGAGATCGTCTGCCTGCCGCCGACGACACCGCCTTCGAGCAAGCCGCCGTCGAGCAGCAAACCCCCGTCCAGCAGCAAGCCGCCTTCGAGCAGCCAGTCGCCGTCCAGCGGCCGGCCGTCCAGTAGCGGCGCGCCGTCGTCGAGCGCGGGTGACGTCGTCCCGGCGGCGCTGACCAAGCCGTGCGGCACGCCGCCGTCGCCGGGCAAGACGGCGCCGCAGGTGAAGGTCACGCCGAAGGGCGCTCCGCAGACCGGTGGCGGCGCTTTCGGCTAACCGCCCTTACACATTTGGTCCTCTGAATGCGTAAGTCCGTGAAGGCCTCCTTCCCTGCTCTCAAGGTAGGGAAGGAGGCCTTCACGGACTTGGGGTCAGCGGGTGAGGGTCAGTCTTCGCTCTCGACCCAGTCGAAGGTCTTCGTGACGGCCTTCTTCCAGTTGCGGTACTCGGACTCGCGGCGGGCCTCGTCCATCGACGGGTCCCACTGCTTGTCCTGCGCCCAGTTGTTGCGGATGTCGTCTTCGCTCTTCCAGAAGCCCACCGCGAGACCGGCCGCGTAGGCCGCGCCGAGCGCCGTGGTCTCGTTGACCACCGGGCGGATCACCGGGACGCCGAGGATGTCGGCCTGGAACTGCATGAGCAACTCGTTGACGACCATGCCGCCGTCGACCTTCAGCGACTTCAGCGGGACACCGGAGTCGGCGTTCATCGCGTCGATCACCTCGCGCGACTGGAACGCCGTCGCCTCCAGGACCGCCCGCGAGATGTGTCCCTTGTTGACGAACCGGGTGAGGCCGACGATCGCGCCGCGGGCGTCGGACCGCCAGTACGGCGCGAAGAGGCCCGAGAACGCCGGCACGAAGTACGCGCCACCGTTGTCCTCGACGCTGCGGGCGTGCTGCTCGACCTCGGCCGCGGAGCCGATCAGGCCGAGGTTGTCCCGCAGCCACTGCACGAGCGAACCGGTGACCGCGATCGAGCCTTCGAGCGCGTACACCGTGTCGTTCGAGCCGATCTTGTAGCAGACCGTGGTGAGCAGCCCGTTGTCCGACATGACCTTCTCGGTGCCCGTGTTGAGCAGCATGAAGTTGCCGGTGCCGTAGGTGTTCTTCGCTTCACCCGGCGAGAGACAGGCCTGCCCGAAGGTCGCCGCCTGCTGGTCGCCCAGGATGCCCGAGATCGGGACCCCGGCCAGCGCGCCCTTCTCGCGGACCTTGCCGTAGGTCTCCGAGGACGACCGGATCTCCGGGAGCATCCCCAGCGGGATCGTCATCTCTTCGGCGATCTCGGCGTCCCAGGCCAGCGTGTCGAGGTCCATCAGCATGGTCCGCGACGCGTTGGTCGGGTCGGTGACGTGCACGCCGCCGTCGACCCCGCCGGTCATGTTCCACAGCACCCAGGTGTCCATGTTGCCGAAGAGCAGATCGCCGGCTTCGGCCCGCGCGCGGGCGCCGTCAACGTTGTCGAGGATCCACTTGATCTTCGGTCCGGAGAAGTAGGTCGCCAGCGGCAGGCCCACCTTCGCGCGGTAGCGCTCCTGCCCGCCGCCGAGCGCGCCGAGGTCGCTGACGATCTTGTCGGTGCGGGTGTCCTGCCAGACGATCGCGTTGTACACCGGCTTGCCGGTGGTGCGGTCCCAGACCAGCGTGGTCTCGCGCTGGTTGGTGATGCCGACCGCGATGATGTCGCCGGCGACCAGGTCGCCCTTGGCGAGCGCGCCCGCCGCGACGGCCCGCGTGTTCTCCCAGATCTCTTCGGCGTTGTGCTCGACCCAGCCCGCCTTCGGGAAGATCTGCTCGTGTTCCCGCTGGTCGACGGCGACAACCCGGCCGGAGTGGTCGAAGATCATGCAGCGGGTCGACGTGGTGCCCTGGTCGATCGCGGCTACGTACGAAGTCATCGAAGCTCCAGTCTCAGGTCAGGTTGTGGACGGCGAGGAACAGCAGGGCGGCCAGGGCGCCGCCGATCAGCGGGCCGGCGACCGGGACCCAGGAGTAGCCCCAGTTCGGGTTGGCCTTGTTCTTGATGGGCAGCAGGAACGCGTACGCGATGCGGGGGCCGAGGTCTCGGGCCGGGTTGATGGCGTAGCCGGTCGGGCCACCGAGGGACTGGCCGATGACCAGCACGACGAACGCTACACCCGCGTAACCGAGCGCGGAGTTGCCGAAGTTCGGCGTGCCGCTCTCGCCCGTGGCGTTGGCGTAGACCGGGCTGAGCAGGATCCACGCGACCAGCACGAAGGTGCCGATGATCTCGGTGACCAGGTTCCACGCCTTGTTCGGGATCTGCGGCGCGGTCGAGAAGACGCCGAGCGTCTCGTCCCGCTGCGGGTGGTCGTCGAACTGCAGTTTGTAGGCGGCCCAGCAGAGCACGGCGCCCAGGATCGCGCCGACCATCTGCCCGGCGAAGTAGATCGGGACGTCCGCCCACTTCGTCTTGTCGGCGATGGCGAGGCCCAGTGTGACCGCCGGGTTGAGGTGCGCGCCGCTCGGCGCGGCGATGCTGGCACCGGCGAAGACCGCGAACGCCCACCCGAAGGTGATCATCACGACGCCACCGTTGTGGCCGTTGTTCTTCCGCAACACGTGGTTGGCGACCACGCCGTTACCCAACAGGATCAGGACCGCTGTTCCCAGCAACTCCCAGACGAATATGGCTCCCACACTCACCGCTGACCTCCACTTTGGACTTTCCGCGCAGGGTCGAACACGGTGTGCTACGGCGCCCTTGCCGACCCACGTTCGTGGCACGTTACCGTCGCGTATTTGTTCCTTCCAGGCGTCGCGCGCACCAATCTTTTCAAGATCGACGAGGGTTACGCCACACGTGTCACCCGCATAACGGACCCGTCGTGGCCGATCGTGCGATGCTGGAGTCACAGCGGCACCAAGGAGGAATGTCACGTGGCAAGCTCTCAGCGCGAAGCCGAAAACAGCCCGGCCAGGCTGGGACCGCTCAAGCGGGAAGAGTCTTGGCAGCGGCTGGGTGAGGACAAGTTCGACCTCGTCGTCATCGGCGGCGGAGTGGTCGGGGCGGGCACCGCGCTCGACGCCGCCACGCGCGGACTGCGGGTCGCCCTCGTCGAAGCGCGCGACCTCGCCTCGGGGACGTCGAGCCGGTCCAGCAAGCTCTTCCACGGCGGGCTCCGTTACCTCGAACAGCTGGAATTCGGTCTGGTGCGGGAAGCTCTGCGTGAACGCGAGCTGATGCTGACGACGATCGCACCGCATCTGGTGAAGCCGGTCAGCTTCCTGTACCCGCTGACCCACCGGATCTGGGAGCGGCCGTACACCGCGGCCGGCCTGCTGATGTACGACACGATGGGCGGCGCGCGGTCGGTCCCCGGGCAGAAACACCTGAGCCGCGCGGGCGCGCTGCGGATGGTCCCGGCGCTGAAGCGGTCCGCGTTGATCGGCGGGATCCGTTACTACGACGCGCAATCCGACGACGCGCGGCATACGATGACCGTCGCCCGCACCGCCGCGCACTACGGCGCCGTGGTGCGCACCTCCACCCAGGTGGTCGGTTTCCTCCGCGAGGCGGACCGCATTTCCGGCGTCAAGGTGCGCGACGTCGAGGACGGCCGCGAGACCGAGATCCACGCTTCCGCGGTGGTCAACTGCACCGGCGTCTGGACCGACGAGCTGCAGCGGCTTTCCGGTGGCCGCGGCCGGTTCCGCGTCCGCGCGAGCAAGGGCGTGCACATCGTCGTCCCGCGCGATCGGATCGTCTCGGAGGCGGGCATGATCCTGCGCACCGAGAAGTCCGTGCTGTTCGTCATCCCGTGGCGCAACCACTGGATCGTCGGGACCACCGACACCGACTGGAACCTCGACCTCGCGCATCCCGCCGCGACGAAGCACGACATCGACTACCTCCTCGAACACGTCAACACCGTGCTCGCGACACCGCTGACGCACGACGACATCGAAGGCGTCTACGCGGGACTCCGGCCTTTGCTCGCCGGGGAAAGCGAAGAGACGTCGAAGCTTTCGCGTGAGCACGCTGTCGCCCGGGTCGCACCGGGACTGGTCGCGATCGCGGGCGGCAAGTACACGACCTACCGGGTGATGGCGGCCGACGCCGTCGACGCCGCCGCCGTCGACCTGCCCGGCAGGCCGCAGTCGTCCATCACGGACAAGGTGCCGCTGCTGGGCGCGGACGGCTATCACGCGCTGGTGAACCAGGCCGACCACCTGGCTTCCGAGCACGGGCTGCACCCGTACCGCGTCCGTCACCTGCTCGACCGGTACGGCTCGATGGTGCACGAAGTCCTCGCGCTCGGCGAAGGACGGCCGGAACTGCTGAAGCCGCTGGAGCACGCTCCGGACTACCTCGGCGTCGAGGTCGTCTACGCGGCCAGCCACGAGGGCGCGCTTCACCTGGAAGACGTCTTGGCGCGCCGGACGCGGATCTCGATCGAGTACGCGCACCGCGGCGTCGACTGCGCAGCCCAGGTCGCCACGCTGGTGGGCGAGGTGCTCGGCTGGTCGAAGGAGCAGGAGAAACGCGAGGTCGAGGTGTACACGGCGCGGGTCGACGCGGAACGGGAGTCCCAGTCGCAGCCGAGCGACGAGGCCGCCGACGCGTTGCGTTCGGCCGCGCCGGAAGCCCGCACGGGGATCATCGAACCGGTGAGTTGATCATTCCTGCCGCGTGGTGTGCCACGAGCGCAGGGATCATTGCCTGATCGAGTGAATCTGGCATAGCGTCGGCCGTCCCAGAGACGGAAGGTGGGCCTGTGGTTTTTCTCGACTCGTCGACGTGGGCGGACCGGATCTTCGCCGGAGGCTCGTGGGTCCCCGGTACCGGCGGCACCCGGAAGGTCACGGAGCCCGCGACGGGCGACGTCTTGGGAAGCATCGGGATCGCCTCGGCCGAAGACGCCGCGAAAGCGGCGGAGACAGCGGCCGAGGCGCAGCGGGCTTGGGCGGCGACACCGCACGTCCAGCGGGCCGCTGTACTGCGCAAAGCCGCTCAGTTGTGGTCGGAGTACGCCGACGAGATCAGTTGGTGGAACGTCCGCGAGGTCGGCGCCGTGCCGGGCGTCGCGGGCTTTTCGCTGCACGTCGCGGAGCAGGAGTGCTACGAGGCGGCGGCGCTGCCCGGCCGCCCGTACGGCGAACTCCTGCCGAGTGAAGAACCGCGCCTTTCGATGGTCCGCCGTGTCCCGGCCGGTGTCGTGGCGGTGATCTCGCCGTTCAACATGCCGATCATCCTGGGCATCCGTTCGGTCGCCCCGGCACTCGCGCTGGGCAACGCGGTCATCCTGAAGCCGGACCCGCGCACCGCCGTCACCGGTGGCGTGGTGCTCGCGCGGATCTTCGAGGAAGCGGGCCTGCCGCCGGGAGTGCTGCAGATGCTGCCGGGCGGCGCGGACGTCGGCGAGACGCTGGTGACGCATCCAGCGGTCCGGGTCATCTCGTTCACCGGTTCGACCGGCGCCGGGCGCAAGGTCGGCGAACTCGCCGGAAAGCATCTGAAGCGGGCGCATCTGGAGCTGGGCGGGAACTCCGCGCTCATCGTGCTCGACGACGCGGATGTCGACGAAGCCGCCGGGGTCGCGGCGTTCGGCTCCTTCTTCCACCAGGGTCAGATCTGCATGACCACCGGGCGGCACCTGGTGCACGAGCGGCTCTACGACGACTTCGTCGAGCGGCTGGCGGCGAAGGCGGCCGCTCTGCGGGTGGGTGACCCGGCGAGAGACGAGGTCGCGCTCGGCCCGATCATCGACGCCGGGCAGCGGGACAAGATCCACGAGCTGGTCACCGCCAGCGTCGCGGCGGGGGCTCGGGTCGCCGCCGGCGGCGAGTACGACCGGCTGTTCTACTCCGCGACGGTGCTCGCCGACGTGCCTCCGGACGCGCCCGCCGTCGCCGAGGAGATCTTCGGCCCTGTCGCGCCTGTCGTGCGGTTCTCCGACGCCGAGGAGGCCGTCCGCCTCGCCACGGCGAGCGAATACGGGCTCTCGCTGGGGATCGTCACCCGCGATGTCCTCAAAGGACTGGAGCTGGCCGACCGCGTCCCGACCGGGATCGTGCACATCAACGACCAGACCGTCAGCGACGAGGCGAACAGCCCCTTCGGCGGCGTCGCCGCTTCGGGCACCGGAAGCCGCTTCGGCGGTGCGGCGGCGAACATCGAGGCCTTCACCGAGACGCGCTGGGTCACCGTCCGGAACCCCCCGCCCACCTACCCCTTCTGACCGGCAGATCGCGTTTAGCCCGCTAAACGCAGGTCAGGCGGTGCGGCGCCAGCGGATGAGGCGTTCCCCGGTCGGGGCCGGGTCCAGCTCGGGCCCGACCAGGGTGAACCCGCATTTGCGGGCGACCGAGGCCGAGACCTCGTTCGTCTCCTCGTAGCGGTAGCTGACCTCGCGCAGGCCCAGTCCGCCGAAACCGAAGCGCAGGGCCGCGTTGAGCCCGGTGCTCGCGACGCCCTTCCCCCGGGACGCCGCGCGCACCCAGACCGACGCCTCCGCGTACCCGGTGTCGAGGTCGAGGTCCCGCAGGCCGACCTCGCCCAGCAGATCCCCGGTCGTCGGCTCGGCCACCGCCCAGGAGCAGCGTTCGTCACCGGCCCACTGCGCCGCGCGCAACGCGACGTACTCGGTCGCCTCGGCGAGGTCCCGCAAGCGATAGTTCAGGACGTACTTGCGGTGCGTCGGGTCGGCGAAGGCCGCGACCAGCGCCGGGCGGTCGTCGAGAGCCTTGTCCGCCCGCAGCTGCCGCAGGTAGTACTCGCCCGCGTTGATCTCCACCGGTTCCACCCTTCGAGGGTAACCGGATCGATCAGCGACGGCGGCTCATGATCAGCGCGACGGCCAGCGGGAGCAGGAAGACCAGGAACGTCCCGCGGGTGAAGAAGAACAGCGCGATCGCGACCACCGCGGCGATCGGCACGGCGCTGGCCGTCAGCCACTTCGGCGGCGGCTGGACCTCGTTCTTCGCGGATGCCTGCGCGACGCCGGGCATCGGCGGCAGGGGGAGCAGGGCGCTGGGGCGAGGTGAGGGCAGGTCCGTGAACAGCGGTTCGAGGTCGCTCGCCAGCCTCGCGGCGCTGACCCTCGCGGACCGCGAGCCGAACTCGTCGAGGTCGAGTCTGCCGGTGCGGACGTGCTCTTCCAGCGCTTCGAGCGCGTCTTGGCGTTCGGCGTCGCTCAGCCGCATGTCCGGTCTCTCGGCACTCACGTCCCGAGTCTACGGGCGGATCAGCCGTCCAGTTCGCGTCGACGCCGCTTCCCGAGCTTCTTGTGGGAGTTCTCCCAGCCCTTGCCCCAGATGCCTTCGCCGACGGCGCTGATCCCGATCGGGACCAGGAGAAACCACCAGGTGGCGCTGGTGGTGACGATGAGCGCGATGGTGGCGATGAAGAGGATCGGCAGGAGCGCGCCCATGACGCGTTGCGCCGGGGAGATGCCCGCCCACGTCGACGCCGGCTTCTCCGGTTCGCTCACGACCGTCTTGGGCGCGTCGAAGCCGGGATGCGGTTCGGGCAGGTCGAGGAAGAGCTCGGACAGCTCACCGCGCGTCTTGGCCGCGGTGATCCGGGCCGACCGCTCACCGAATTCGTCGATGTCGATCCGGCCCACGCTCATGTGCTCGCCCAGCGCTGTCAGCGCGGACTCGCGATCCTGATCACTGATCCGCAGCTGCGGAGACGGAACCTCGCTCACCCTTTCGAGGATAAGCCGAGCGAGGGTCCGTCAACCACGACATTCGTCAGTCTTTCAGCTCGAACAGCTGGGTTCCCTGCGTCACAGCGGCGCCGACCTCGACCGAAAGACCGGTCACGGTGCCCGCCTTGTGCGCGGTGACCGGGTTCTCCATCTTCATCGCCTCGAGCACGACGACGAGCTCGCCCGCTTCGACCTGCTGGCCTTCCTCGACGGCGACCTTGACGATGGTGCCCTGCATCGGCGCGGTGACCGCGTCGCCGCTCACGGCCGCCTTGGTGCCGCCCGCGCGCTTGCGAGGCTTGGCCTTGACGGCCGTCCCGCCGCCACCGCCGTCGAGGGAGAACCCGCCGGGAAGCGACACTTCGAGACGCCGTCCGCCGACCTCGACGACGACGTTCTGGCGGGGCTGCTCGTCTTCGGCCTCGGCGGCTTCCGGCGCGACGAACGGCTCGATCTTGTTGTCGAACTCGGTCTCGATCCAGCGGGTGTGCACGCTGAAACCGTTCTCGTCGCCGATGAATGCCGGGTCGTCCACGATCGCGCGGTGGAACGGCAGGACCGTCGCCATCCCGTCGGCGACCATCTCGGCCAGCGCCCGGCGGCTACGCTCGAGCGCGTTCTGCCGGTCCGAACCGGTGACGATCAGCTTCGCGAGCATCGAGTCGAACTGGCCGCCGATGACGCTGCCGGACTCGACACCCGAATCGACCCGGACCCCCGGGCCGCTGGGCGCGACGAACTTCGTCACGGTGCCGGGCGCGGGCAGGAAGCCTCGCCCGGCGTCTTCACCGTTGATGCGGAATTCGATCGAGTGGCCGCGCGGCTCCGGGTCCTCGGTGATGCGCAGCTTCTCGCCGCGCGCGATGCGGAACATCTCGCGCACGAGGTCGAGGCCCGTGGTCTCCTCGGACACCGGGTGCTCGACCTGCAGCCGCGTGTTGACCTCGAGGAACGAGATCGTGCCGTCGACGGCGACGAGGTACTCGACGGTGCCGGCGCCGTAGTAGCCGGCTTCCTTGCAGATCGCCTTCGCGGACTCGTGGATGCGCTTGCGCTGCTCGTCGGTCAGGTACGGCGCGGGCGCCTCCTCGACCAGCTTCTGGTGGCGGCGCTGCAACGAGCAGTCGCGGGTGCCGACGACGATGGCGTTGCCGTGCTGGTCGGCGAGGATCTGGGCCTCGACGTGGCGCGGCTTGTCCAGGTAGCGCTCGACGAAGCATTCGCCGCGGCCGAAGGCGGAGATCGCCTCACGCGTCGCGGATTCGAAGAGCTCCGGGATCTCCTCGCGGGTGCGGGCGACCTTGAGGCCGCGGCCGCCACCGCCGAACGCCGCCTTGATCGCGACCGGGAGGCCGTGCTCGTCGGCGAAGGCGACGATCTCGTCGGCGTTCTTGGCGGGATCCTTCGTACCGGGCACCAGCGGGGCTCCGGCGCGCAGCGCGATGTGGCGCGCGGTGACCTTGTCGCCGAGGTCGCGAATGGCCTGCGGGCTCGGCCCGATCCAGGTCAGCCCGGCGTCGATCACCGCCTGCGCGAAGTCCGCGTTCTCGGAGAGGAACCCGTAGCCGGGGTGGACCGAGTCCGCGCCCGACCGTTTGGCGGCGTCGAGCAGCTTGTCGAAGACGAGGTAGCTCTCGGCCGCGGTGGTGCCGCCGAGCGCGAAGGCCTCGTCGGCGAGACGGACATGGGGTGCGTCACGATCCGGATCGGCGTAGACGGCGACGCTGGTCAGCCCGGCATCCTTCGCCGCCCTGATCACCCGGACCGCGATTTCCCCGCGGTTCGCGATCAGGATCTTGGTCACCGGACCACCTGTGCCGGCCTGCTCGGTCACGCCGTACCTCCTGCGTTCGCACGTCGGGCCGCCCCGATGCGGCTCCGCAGCAGTTTACGGAAGTTCCCGCCCCGATTAGTGAGAGCAAGGCCACCCGGTGACCTTCTGTTTATACCAGCGCTTCATGGTGCCGCAGTTCTTCTATCAGGCGTTACACCAGCGCTTCGTGGTGCCGCAGTTCTTCTATCAGGCGTTACACCAGCGCCTCTCGGTGCCGCAGCTCCTCCGGAAGGTCGGAATCCAGCACGATCAGGTCATACGGCTGGGTCTGGTAGATCCGGCCCAGGTGCTCGGCCTTGACCAGCGCCCACGGCTGGTGCGGGCCGCAGCACTCGACCAGGCGCTGCACCGTGCTGAAGGCGACCAGCGCCATCCGGCCGTCCTTGGTCGCGCGCAGTTCGACCTCCGCGCGGGTGAAGTCCTTCGGCTTTTTCGCCGTGGGGAGGAACAGGGCGTTGGGCAGTCCGGGATTCGTCACAGGAACAACATAGACGTGCACTCTGCGCTAGATCACTTACGCTCTCGGATATGCGGACTCAGGAAGCGCGGGCGCCGCGATCGGTGCTGTTCACCGCGCTGCTGGCGGTGGTGGTGACGGCGGGCGTGATCGTGGCCGTGATCCTGCTCCGCCCGAAGGCTCCGGTGCCCAGCGGAACGCCTGGTGGATACGCGGTGTCCGAAACCGTGCCCGCCACGCCCGGAGTCAACTGCGGTCACTCGGCCTGCCGGGAGATCGGCGCGATGACCGTCGGCGGGTTACCCGTCGTGCTGCTCGCCGACGAAGCGGGGAAGCAAGGCGTGGTCAAGATCGGGGCGGACACGGTGATCCCGCTGATCATCAATGACATGGGGGTCACCCTCAAGGGCGATTCTTTGCGCTGTGTCGACGGTGCGACGCCGGTCTGCCTGGTCCGCGGCGAAGCGGGCGGCGGTTCGGCGGGCGAACTGTTCGTCGCGCGCGGCGGGATCTGGCGGGACACCGGGAAGCCGTACTTCTCCGACGCCGGCACGGTCGCGCTGAGCGACGTGACCGCCGACGGGGTCGCGGACGTCATCGTCGTGCGGCACGAATGCCCCGGCGCGCAGTCCGGATCGGCCCGGTGTCAGGCGGCGCCGGTGCTCGCGGAGGTCTACGACGTCGGCCGCGGCTCGGTGGGCTGCACACGGCGGTACACCGCGCCTTCGGAGCTGAAGGGGTGGCCGGACGTGAGGCTCACGAAGGCGGACCTGCGCCCCTGCCCGTGAGGCGGGCCCGGTGGGCCCGGTGGGAGCAAGGGACCCTTTGCACGGGGGTGTCGGTCGGAGGGTCGTGAAGGCCTCCTTGCCTACCCTGAAGGTGGCGAAGGGGCCCTTCACGCGGCTCAGCCGAGAAAACTCGCCCTCTTCGTGACGGGTCCAAGTACATGAAGGCCCCCTTCCTTGCGATAGGCGCAAGGAAGGGGGCCTTCATGTACTTAAAGGGAGCGTCAGGCGCCAGCCGTAGCCGGTTCCTTCTCGGAGGTAGTGGCCGCTTCGCCGTTGTCGGTAGGCGAAGGGTCCGTAGCCGCGTTGAGCACGTCGTCGTCCAGAAGGCCTTCGCTACGAGCGACGATGACCGGCACGACGATCTGGCCGGCGACGTTGGTCGCGGTCCGGATCATGTCCATGATCGGGTTCACCGAGTAGATCAGCGCGATCCCGAGCGCGACCTGCGCCGGGTCGAGCCCGATGACCGACGCGGTCAGGGTCAGCGCGGCCAGCCAGCCGGTGACGCCCGCGGTCGCCAGCGCACCGAACACGGCAGCCGCGACGATCCCGACGTACTGCCAGAAGTTCAGTGAGACACCGGAAAGGTTCGCGATGAAGATCGCGCCGATCGCCGGGAACACCGCCGCGCAGCCGTCCATCTTCGTGGCGCTCGCCAGCGGAGTCGCGAAGCCCGCGTAGCCGGGCTGGACGCCGAGGTTCACCGCGGCCTGGCGGGTCAGCGGCAGGGTCGCGCCCGAGGACGACGACGCGAAAGCGAACTGGATCGCCGTGCCCGCCTTGGAGAAGAACTTCAGGGGGCTGACCTTCGCCACGAACTGCAGCAGGATCGGGTACACCACCAGAAGCACCAGGAAGCAGCCCACGTACACCGCGAGAGTGGCGGTGAACAGCGGCTTGAACAGCGAGTCGCCGTAGGTCGACACGGCCTTGCCGATCAGGCCGATGATGCCGATCGGGGCCAGGCGCACGATCCAGCCGAGGTAGCGCTGGATGATCTCGAAGACGCTGCTCGTGAAGTCGACGAAGGGCTTCGCCTTGTCGCCGAGGCTGTAGGCGGCCGCGCCGATCAGGACGGCCAGGAACAGCACCTGAAGCGTCTCGCCCTCGGTGAAGGCGGTGAGGAAGTTCTTCGGCAGCAACCCGTTGATGAAGTCGCTCCACGATCCCCAGGTCGCCTTGGCGGCCTTGTCCGTGTTCTTCGCGGTCGCGGCGATGCCTTCGCCGAGGCCGCCGCTGCCCGGATTGAACAGCTTCGCGACGGCGATGCCGATCAGCGACGCGATGAACGAGGTGATCGCGAACCACAGCACGGTCTTGCCGCCCAGCCGGGCGGCTTTCTTGCCGCCGCCGAGGTTGCGCAGGCTGCTGATGCCGACCACGATCGCCGTGAAGACCAGCGGGATCACCGCGATCTGCAGCAGCGTCGTGAAGATCGAGCCGATCTGGGCGAGCAGTTCGGTCAGCCAGCTCGCTTCGGTGCTCCTGGCGAGGACGCCGAGAAGGGCACCCACGACGAGCGAGCCGAGGACTGCCACCGCGAATACTTTTGGCCTGGTGTAGGTCCGAATGAAAGACACGGGGCGACTCCGGTGCGTGAAAGTTTCCTGATTGGCCGAACGTGAAGAACGTTCGGCGAAGCAGGACTCTTCCGGATCACCCGATCGTGTGGGAGCTGTCTCAGGATGCGGGACGGGTCCAGAGATCGATGACACTCACGCCGACCTCGGTCAGCAAACGCCGAGTCAGCGGCAGGCTGATCCCGATGACACTCGAGAAGTCGCCGTCGATGCCCTCGATGAACCAGCCGCCACGGCCGTCCAGCGTGAAGCCGCCGGCCACCTGGAGCGGTTCGCCGGACGCGATGTAGGCCTCGATCTCTTCTTGTGACGGTGTGCCGAAGCGAACAGTGGTGCCTTCGGTCCCGGAGGCTTCCTTCGTCCTCTCGCCGTTCTCGACGCGGATGATCGAGTGACCGGTGAGAAGTTCACCGGTTTTGCCCGCCATCGACGCCCAGCGCTCGCGCGCGGCCTCCGGCGTGAGCGGCTTCCCGACCATTTCGCCGTTGATCGACAGCATCGAATCGCAGCCCACGATGACCATGTCGGCGTGCGTTCCGGCGAGCGTCTCGTAGACGGCTTCGGCCTTCGCGACGGCGAGCGCGCGGACCAGCTCGACCGGGGCCGGATCGGTCAGGGACGTGGCGACCGCGTCCTCGTCGACGCCGGAGACGACGACGCTCGGATCGAAGCCGGCGGAACGCAGGACACCGAGGCGGGCGGGGGACTGGGACGCGAGGACGAAACGCACCATCGGAAGGTACTCGACGACCCTCCGTTGCCTGATTGTGACCTGGAACACCCGACCGTGGAGCTAGTTTGTTGTGGCGCGCAACATATGGATTGTTCGAGCTACGGAGGAACCAATGTCGTCCCGCCTCCGCGTCAGAAGATCACTTCGCACGACGCAAACCACAGTGCTCGCAGGCCTGCTCGTGGCCGGTACGGCCTTCGCGCCGATGGCGTCGGCCAGCCCCGGGCCGCTGTACAAGAACCCTCACGCTTCGACGTCCGCGCGGGTGAACGACCTGCTCAAGCGGATGAGCCTCGACGACAAGATCGGCCAGATGACGCAGGCCGAACGCGGCGCCGTCACCCCCGACCAGGCCGCCGCGCTCAAACTGGGGTCCCTGTTGTCCGGTGGCGGTTCGGTGCCCGCCAGCAACACGCCGACCGGCTGGGCCGACATGGTCGACTCGTACCAGAAGGCGGCGGTTTCGACGCCGCTCGGCATCCCCACGCTGTACGGCGTCGACGCCGTGCACGGCCACAACAACGTGTACGGCGCCACGATTTTCCCGCACAACATCGGTCTCGGCGCTGCCAACAATCCGCGCCTGGTCGAGAAGATCGGCCGGGCGACGGCGCTGGAAGTCGCCGGAACCGGTCCACAGTGGGACTTTTCGCCGTGCCTGTGCGTCGCCCGTGACGATCGCTGGGGCCGCACTTACGAATCCTTCGGCGAATCCCCGCGCGACGCCATCGCCAACGCGTCGGCCATCACCGGCCTCCAAGGGCGCAAGCTGGGGGAGAAGCCGGGCTCGGTGCTCGCGACGGCGAAGCACTACGTCGGCGACGGCGGTACGACGAACGGCGTCGACCAGGGCAACACCGAGATCAGCGAACGCGAACTGCGCCAGATCCACCTGCCGCCGTTCCGCGAGGCGATCGACCGCGGTGTCGGCTCGGTGATGATCTCGTTCTCCAGCTTCCAAGGGGTGCGCATGCACGCCCAGAAGTACCTGATCACCGACGTCCTCAAGAAGGAACTGCGGTTCTCCGGCCTGGTGATCTCGGATTACAACGCGATCAACCAGATCGACGGCAAGGACGGCTTCACCCTTGAAGAGGTGCGGCTTTCGGTCAACGCGGGCATCGACATGTTCATGGTCCCGTGGGACGCGCCGCAGTTCCTCTCCTACCTCAAGGCCGAGGTCGAAGCGGGCCGCGTCTCGCGCGACCGGATCGACGACGCGAACCGCCGCATCCTCGCGGAGAAGTTCAAGCTCGGCCTGTTCGAGCATCCTTACACCGACCGCTCGCTCCAGAAGACGTTCGGCAGCAAGGAACATCGCGAACTGGCGCGGCAGGCCGTCCGTGAATCCCAGGTGCTGCTGAAGAACGACGGTGTGCTGCCCTTGGCGAAGAAGAACAACAAGATCTTCGTCGCGGGCAAGAACGCGAACGACATCGGCAACCAGGCGGGCGGCTGGACGCTCACCTGGCAGGGCCAGAGCGGCCCGGTCATCCCGGGCACGACCATCCTCGACGGCCTGAAATCGGGCGCCGGGAAGGGAACCACGGTGACCTATGACCGTGCGGGTGACGGAATCGACAAGAGCTACCGGGTCGCGGTCGCCGTGGTGGGCGAAACGCCGTACGCCGAAGGGCAGGGAGACCGTCCGAACGGCTTCGGGCTCGACGCGGAGGATCTCGCCACGATCGCCAAGTTGAAGAGCTCCGGGGTCCCGGTCGTCGTGGTGACCGTGTCCGGCCGCCCGCTCGACATCGCACCGCAACTGCCGCAGTTCGACGGACTCGTCGCCGCCTGGCTCCCGGGTAGCGAAGGCGCCGGTGTCGCCGATGTCCTTTACGGCGACTACAACCCGACGGGGAAGCTGACGTTCAGCTGGCCGGCCAGTGCGGCGCAGGAGCCGGTGAACGTCGGTGACGGCAAGAAGGCGCTGTACCCGTACGGCTACGGCCTGCGGTACCGCAGGTAAGTCTTCCGCCCTCCCGCGGATGAGATGAAAGGCCCGTTCCTTGCAAATTTTGCAAGGAACGGGCCTTTCATTGCGCCGGTGGTGGTGGGGGAGGAGGGTCAGGCGGCGCTGGGGGCGGGTTCGGGCGCGGGGGTGTGGTGAGCGCGCGGAGCCGGGCGGCGCATGGTGAGCGCGGCGAGCACCCCCAGCAGCAGCACCGCCGCCGGAAGCAGCAACGTCACCCGAGCCGCATCGGTCAGTCCATTGTGGACGGCTTCGAGCGCGAGCCGCTGGGCCTGCTCGGCGACACCGGACGGCAGGCCGGGGAACGCCGCGGGGCCGGACGAACTGAACTCCCCGGCCGATTCCGCGGCCTTCGCGATACCTTCCGCGAACGGCGCCCGGTACTGCTCCGGCAAAGCGCTCGCGGCGGACGCCGCCTCGTCGGCGATCGAAGTGCTGATCCGCGCCTGCAGCAGCACGCCGACGGCGGCACTGCCGAGCACGCCGCCGACCTGGCGGGCGGTGTTGAAGATGCCCGACGCGGTCCCGATGAACCGCGGTTCGACCGAACTCATCGCCAGGTTGCCCATCGGCGCGAAGATGAACCCGATACCGGCGCCCGCCACCAGCAGTGCCGGGGTGAGCGTCCACGCGTTCGCGCCGGCCCGCGCGATCAGCGCCACCAATGCCATTCCCACCGCCAGTGCGGTCAGCCCGATGACCAGCAGGATCTTGCCGTTGACCTTGTCCGAAGCGCGGCCGACGAACGGGCCGATCATGCCTGCCAGCAACGACATCGGCGCGAACAGCAGGCCGGACATCGTGGGGGTCTCGCCGAGCACGGCCTGGATGTAGATCACCAGCGGCAGGAACATGCCTGTCATCGCGAAGCCGACGGTGACCGAGGTCAGTGTCCCGGCCGAGAAGTTGCGGTTCGCGAAAACGCCCAGCGGCAGCAGGGGTTCCTTGCGGTTGAACCGTTGCCACGCCACGAAGGCGATCAGCAGGGCGACGCCGAAACCGATGATCTCGAACACGGTGATCGGCCCGAACACCCGGCCCCAGTCGTAGTGCTGTCCATTTTGGACACCGTAGACGATGCAGAACAGTCCGGCGCCGGACAGCAGGATTCCCGGGACGTCGAAGGAATGCGAGTGTTTCGGCTGCCAGTCCGGCACCTTGAGCAGCGCCAGCGCGATCGCGACCACGCCGACGGGCAGGTTGACGAAGAAGATCCATTCCCAGCCGAGGTGGTCGACGAGCACGCCGCCGAGCAGCGGTCCGACGATGGCCGCGATCCCGGCGACACCGCTCCAGAGTCCCATCGCGGGGCCGCGCTTCGACGGCGGGAACAGATGGCTGATGAACGCCAGGGTCTGCGGCGTCATCAGAGCGGCGCCGAGGCCCTGCACCGCGCGGGCCGCGATGAGCATCTCGACCGAGCCGGACAGGCCGCACCACAGCGAGGCCAGCGTGAACACCACGAGCCCGGCCAGATAGACCCGCTTCGGGCCGAAGCGGTCGCCGAGGCGGCTGGCGAACAGCATCGGCACCGCGTAGGTGAGCAGGTAGACGCTGATCACCCAGACGATGGCGTTCAACCCGGCGCCGAGTTCGCGCAGCATCGCGGGAATCGCGGTCGAAACGATCGTGGTGTCCAGCAGGATCATGAAGAAGCCCAGGCACAGCGCGGAAAGCGCGGCCCAGGGGTTAGCTTGTCTTGCGTTCATCGGTTTCGTCCTCGGTGACCAGGTTCAGATGTGGCGTGCAGTGCTCCTGGAACCGGATACGGCCGGATTCCAGGTCTTCGATCAGTTTTCGGGTCCACTCCAGCTCGAAGGCGCGCCGAGCGGAGGCGTAGGACCAGTCGAGCCAGTAGATCTCGGGAAGTTTGTGCTCGTTGACCATGCTTTCGAGCACGACCTTGTCGGCGGCGGCGGAGGCCTGGAGCCCCAGCACCCGGTGCTTGAGCTGAGTGATCGACATCTCCGGGCCCAGTTCGTCGATGACGGCGAGCGCGCTGAGGAATTCGGGATACTCCTCGGCGGGAGTGCTCAGCATGTTCTGTGCGCGCACGACGAACTCGTCGCGACCGGCGTCCGTCATCGCGTACACGGTGCGTTCGGGGCGCTTCCCGTCTCGCTGCGTTTCGACGATCTCGACGAAACCGTTCTGCTGCAGGCGATCCACCGCGTGGTAGAGCGATCCGGCCTTCACTTTGACGCGGGTGCTGACATAGCGCTCCTTCATCAGCTGCGCCATCTCGTAGGGATGCATGGGCCGCTCGTGGAGGAGCTCCAGCACCGCCATGGCGAGCGGAGTGAGTTTCGCGGCCATGCTTGATCCTCCCGGAGGATTCCGTATCGATTATTCCGCGTGGACTATATGGCACGACCTCGGCTCGCTTCAAGGGGATCCGCTTCTTGCGCACGCTGATCGCCTATGCGTACAGTGTGCGCAAGACGAGAACGATGTACTCGCGAAACGAAGGGCAAAGATCATGACGAACACCGTGAACTGGGACGCCGGCCGCTGGCAGGCCAGGCTGGACGAGCTCCGCGCCGCCCATCACGTCCCGGGCGCCGCGCTCGCCGTGCTGACCGGCGGCGAGATCCACGAGCTCGCGAGCGGTGTCCTGCACCGCGGCACCGGCGTCGAGACGACCACCGATTCGGTGTTCCAGCTCGGGTCGATCGCCAAGATCTACACCGCCACCCTCATCATGCGGCTGGCCGAAACGGGCGAACTGGACCTCGACGCGCCGGTCGTCGAGGTGCTGCCGGACTTCGAAACGATCGATCCCGAGGCGACCGCGGCGATCACCGTCCGGCAGCTGCTGAGCCACACCAGCGGCCTCACCTGCGACTTCACCCTCGACACCGGCCGGGGTGACGACTGCATCGCCCGCTTCGTCGAGGCGAGCAAGGGGGTCGCGATGGACTGCCCGCCGGGAACCACGGTCTCCTACAGCAGCGTCGGCTACCAGGTGCTCGGCCGGATCGCCGAGGTGCTGACCGGGCTGACCTGGGATCAGGCGCTGAAGGACCTGGTCTTCGCGCCGCTCGGGCTGAAGCAGTCGATGACCCTGCCCGAAGAGGTGCTGAGTTTTCGCGCGGCGATGAGTCACCTCGGCGACCCGGGACAGGATCCGGAGCCCGCGCCCGCCTGGGACCTGATGCCGCGGTCGGCGGGGCCGGGCGCGCGGGTCATCGCCTCCGCCGGTGACGTCGTCCGGCTCGCCCGGATGCATCTCGACGGCGGGCTGGCGCCGGACGGAACCCGTGTCCTGGCGCCGGAAACGGTCGAGGCGATGCAACGCCGGGAAACCGACGTCCCCGACAAGTGGACGGTCAGCGCGGACGGCTGGGGGCTCGGCTGGACGCTCTACGACTGGGACGGCACGCCCGGATTCGGCCACGACGGCGCGGCCATCGGGCAGTACGCCTACTTGCGGGTGATCCCGTCGGCGGGCGTCGCCGTCGCACTGGTGACCAACGGCGGCGGCGCCCGGCAGCTTTACGCGGCCTTGTTCCGGGAACTGCTCGGCGAGCTCGCCGATGTCCGGATTCCCGGGGCCTTCGCGCCGCCCGCCGAACCGCCGGTCGTGGACCTGGCCCGGTTCGCGGGCGTCTACCGGCGTGAAGGCGTGGTCATCACGGTGACCGAAGACCGGAAGCTGACTTACGAATTCGTCGACGGCATGAAGGACTTTTCGCCGCCGCTGGAAATGGACCTGCGGCCCGTCACGGACACGGTTTTCGCCGCGTCAGGGGCCGGCCCGTCGTTCAGCGAGGACTGGATGCCCGTGGTGTTCTCGACGCTTTCGACCGGGACGGACTGCGTCTACATCGGGATGCGCGCCGCTCCCAAAATCGCCTAATTCAGTCGCCTCGGCCCGATTTCGCGGTCGAGGAAGCGGTGGTACTCGATGGCCGCTATCGAATTCTCCAGCTGTTCGAACGTCGGCGCGGGGAGCGCGCCGTTGAAGACGATCGTCAGGCTCTTCCGCGGGATGTTGATGACGTAGGGATCGACGTCGAACTCTTCGCAGTGCTCGCGCAGGACGGCGGTCCAGTGGTCCAGGTCCTCGTCCTCGCCGAGGTGCTCCCACCGCGCGACGATCCAGTTGCCGTTGATCAGCTGGCCCGCCATCTCCCGTGGATGGTGGACCATGTACGGCTCGGCGACGTCGTTCATCGGCCGAGGTGATCGAGGAGCGCGGCGAAGGACGCGGCCGGGAGCACCAGGATGGGGCGGGTCTCGTCCGGCAGCGCCCACTGCTTGGTGTCCCGGATGCCGACCACGCCGGGTGCGCCGCCGATCTCGACGCAGGCGTTCTCTTCCCAGTGCGTGTAGGTGGACTTGTGCCAGTCGGTCAGGCGTTCGTGCCAGGTGGTCATAGGAGGGCCTTTCCCCAGTGACTGTTTCGGCAAGTAGACGGGTTGCGCCGCAGCAAGGTTGGCGAGATCGGGTGATCTGTCCCCGCTGGTCGGTGAGCGGCTCTGGCGATCGCGTTCGGCGCACGAAAAGGGACCTTCACCGACAGCCGCTTTACTCACGATGCACCCTCAGGGTGCATAGCAAAAAGGGTCTTTGGTCACTGAAGTGGTTCGACCGCGAGCTGTCGGTAGTCGGCCGCGATCCGCGTCAGATGTGAGCAGGCGATGTCGTCGTAAGTGGCGTAGCGCTCGACTTCGGCGAAGTTCTTTTCGTAGTCGGCGACTTCCCGCTCGTCCGTGACGAGCGCCGTGGCCGTCTGCGTCCCGAGAAGCACGGCGCGTGAGTCGTAGATGTCGAAACCGTGGAGAACGGGGACCGAAACCGCTGTGGTCCACGGGATCACGCCCAGCCGCACCCGGCCGCGGCACGACAGCTCGATGAGATGCCCGAGCTGGGCCTGCATGGTCGCCGCCCCGCCCATGTTCCAGCGCAGGGCGCCTTCGGTCAGCACGAAGTGGAACTCGCGGTCCGAATCGAGGATCCGCTGGCGCTCCAGCCGGGCGTCGACGGTCTGGTCGCGTTCGCCGCCCGGCAGGGAATCGCCGAACAGCGCGGTGACATACGCGCGGGTCTGGAGCAGGCCGAGCACGATGGTCGGCTGAAAGCTCCGGATGCGGGCGGACGCCGTCTCGATCTTGCCGATGCGCTGCTGCATCCGCCAGGCACCGCGCTGGAAGACGACACGGGCGGACGACGCCTCTTCGCGGAGGTCTCGCGTGATCGAGACCAGCTCGCGCCGGATCTTCGCGGGCGCGCCGTAGGCACGGCACAGGGCGACGACCTGGTCCTCGGTCGGCATGAACGCGCCGGTCTCGACCCGCGAGACCTTCGATTGGCTGAGGCTCGTGAGACTCGCCGCCTCGGTTCCGGACAACCCGGCGGCCTTGCGCAGACGGCGCAGTTCGGCAGAAAGATGGTCTTGGTTCGTCACGCACGGCTTTCTGGGGCGATCGCGGATACCGAAGACCTGGCAAACCGGGCGAGCCGGACTGCCAGATCTGTCACGATAGCCCGCGGAAGCCCGATCCGCGCTGTTCGCCGGGAGCCGCTTCAGCGAGGAAGCGCCGAAGCCCGCCAGGCGCCTTCGCCGGGGGCGAGCGGGGCCCGCACGAGCGAGGCCTTGTCCGCCCACCACGAATCCCGTTTCGGCGCCGGTTCCGGTGCCTTGGCGCTCGCCGCCGCCGCGACGACGGCTGTCAGCGCGGCGAGTTCGACGTCGCTCGGATCGCCCTTGAGGACCCGCAGCAGCGGGGTTTCGGGCGCGCTCACAGCGGGATGTTCCCGTGCTTCTTGGGCGGAAGCGTCTCTCGTTTGCCCTGAAGCAGCGAGAGCGCCTTCGCGATGTGGCCGCGGGTGTGCGCGGGCACGATCACCGAATCGACGTAACCACGCTCGGCCGCCGCGTACGGGTTCAGGAGCGTGTCCTCGTACTCCTGGATCAGCTCGGCCCGCAACGCGTCGACGTCCTTGCCGTCGGCGGCGGCCGCGGCGAGCGTCTTGCGGTGCACGATGTTCGCCGCGCCCTGCGCGCCCATGACCGCGACCTGCGCTGTCGGCCACGCCAGGTTGACGTCCGCGCCGAGATGCTTCGACCCCATGACGTCGTACGCGCCGCCGTACGCCTTGCGGGTGATGACCGTGACGAGCGGGACGGTCGCTTCGGCGTAGGCGTAGATCAGCTTCGCGCCGCGCCGGATGATGCCGTTCCACTCCTGGTCGGTGCCGGGCAGGAAGCCCGGGACGTCGACGAAGGTCAGCACCGGGATGTTGAACGCGTCGCAGGTGCGCACGAACCGCGCGGCCTTCTCGGACGCGTCGATGTCGAGGCAGCCGGCGAACTGCGTCGGCTGGTTCGCCACGATGCCGACGCTGCGCCCGTCCACCCGGCCGAAACCGACCAGGATGTTGGGCGCGAACAGTTCGTGCACCTCGAGGAAGTCGCCGTCGTCGACAATGCGGTTGATGACCTCGTGCATGTCGTACGGCTGGTTCGGCGAGTCCGGGATCAGCGTGTCGAGCTCGCGATCGGTCTCGGTCACATCGTCGAAGAACCCGCCCGGCGCCGCGTCGGTCTCGAACAGCGGAGCCTCGGACAGGTTGTTCGCCGGGAGGAACGCGAGCAGTTCCTTGACGTAGGCGATGGCGTCCTCGTCGTCGGACCCGAGGTAGTGCGCGACACCCGAACGGGTGTTGTGCGTGCGCCCGCCGCCGAGTTCCTCGAAGGAGACCTCTTCGCCGGTCACGGTCTTCACGACGTCGGGGCCGGTGATGAACATGTGCGAGGTCTTGTCGACCATCACCACGAAGTCGGTCAGCGCGGGGGAGTAGACGTGCCCGCCCGCGTTGGCGCCCATGATCAGCGAGATCTGTGGGATGACGCCGGACGCCTTGACATTGCGGTTGAAGATCTCGCCGTACAGGCCGAGCGAGACGACGCCTTCCTGGATCCGCGCGCCGCCGCCCTCGTTGATGCCGATGATCGGGCGGCCGGTCTTGATCGCCAGGTCCATCACCTTGACGATCTTTTCGCCGTACACCTCGCCGAGCGAGCCGCCGAAGACGGTGACGTCCTGGCTGAACACGCACACCGGGCGGCCGTCGACGGTGCCGTAGCCGGTGACGACGCCGTCGCCGTAAGGCCGGTTCTTCTCCTGGCCGAAGTTGACCGAGCGGTGCTTCGCCAACTCGTCGAGTTCGACGAACGAGCCTTCGTCCAGGAGCAGGTCGATCCGCTCGCGAGCGGTCTTCTTGCCCTTGGCGTGCTGTTTCTCCACCGCCCTCGCGGAACCCGCGTGCACCGCCTCGTCGTACCGGCGGTACAGGTCGGCCAGCTTGCCGGCCGTGGTGTGGATGTCCGGTTCGTTCTCGGGCGGCGTCCCGAGCGGCTCCGTCGCACTGCTCATGAATCCGCAGCCTAGCTACTCGACGGTCACTTCGCGTGTGGCGTAGGCAACGTCCTCGGCCGGGCGGATGCGTGTACCAGCCCGGATGGCGGGGTGCGGTGGGGCGTCGGTCCAGGTGGTCGTGAGTGGCGTTTCGGGAAGCTCGACCTCAAGTACGTGAAGGCCCCCTTCATTGCGCTAGGCGCAATGAAGGGGGCCTTCACGTACTTCAAGCGGGGCAAGGCCCGGAACCCCGCCCACCGGTCGGACATAGGGCTAGACGGACGCGCGGACCAGACCGGATTCGTAGGCCGCGATCACGAGCTGCGCCCGGTCCCGTGCCGCGAGTTTGTGCAGGAGATGGCCGATATGCGTCTTCACCGTCGCCAGCCCGAGGTGCAGCGTCCCGGCGATCTCGTCGTTCGACAGGCCACGCGCGATCAGGCCCAGGACCTCCCGCTCGCGCGTGGTGATGTTGTCGAGCGAAGCCGCGACGCGCTGGCCCGGTTCGGGCAGGCGGGCGAACTCGGCGATGAGCCTTCGTGTGATCGAAGGGGCGAGTAGTCCTTCGCCCCCCGCGACGACCCGGATCGCGGTCAGCAGTTCGGCGGGCGGGGTGTCTTTCAGCAGGAATCCGCTCGCCCCCGCGCGCAGCGCCGAATAGACGTAGGCGTCGAGGTCGAAAGTCGTCAGCATCAGCACGTGGACGCCTTCGGTGGCGGCCGACGAGCAGATCCGCCGGGTCGCCTCGATCCCGTCCAGTTCCGGCATGCGGACGTCCATCAGCACGACGTCGGGGCGTTCCTTCTCGGCCAGTTCCGCCGCTTCCGCGCCGTCGCCCGCTTCCCCGACGACCTCGAGGTCCGGCGCGCTGTCGACGAGCACGCGGAAGCTGCCGCGCAGCAACGCCTGGTCGTCGGCGATCAGTACGCGGATCATCGTGTCCCCATTTCCTTGGCGGCGTACGGCAACCGCGCGTACACCCGGAATCCCCCGGCGGGCAGCGGGCCCGCTTCGAAGTCACCACCGTAGACCGCGACGCGTTCGCGCATGCCGATCAAACCGTGGCCGCCGACGGTCGCGGGTGAGCCTTCGCCACGGCCGTCGTCGACGATTTCGACACTGACTTCGCCTGGGTCTTCGGTGATCGTGATCCGGCAGGCCGACGGCCCCGCGTGCTTCACGACGTTGGTCACCGCCTCCTGAGTGATGCGGTAGACCGAAAGCGCGACACCTTCGGGGAGGTCGTCCACCAGTTCCCCGGTCAGCTCGACACGCACCCCGGCCTGTCCGGCGCGTTCGGCCAGGGTCCGCAGGTCGGCGAGTTTCGGCGCGGGGCCGAGCGCGGCCTCGGGCGTGCCGTCGCCGGAGCGCAGGACGCCGAGCATCCGCCGGAGTTCGACGAGGGTTTCGCGGCTGGTGAGTTCGATGACCCGCAGCGCTTCGCGCGCTTCTTCGGGTTGCTCCCGCGCGACGTGGTTGCCGACGGCCGCCTTGACCGCGATCAGGCTCATGCTGTGCGCGACGACGTCGTGCATTTCGCGGGCGATGCGCAGCCGTTCGTCGGAAACGGCCTGGTCGGCCTGGGTTTCGGCGAGTTGGGCGAGGTTCGCGCGCCGCTGCCGCGTCATCCAGCCCAGCGCCCACGAGCCCACCACCCCGCCGCCGGCGAAGGCGGTCGACGCGATCGTGTTCGGCCCGAGCCGCAGGAGTTCGAAGATCATGACGACGACCAGGCCGAGGCCCATCGCGATCAGCGAACGGGTCCGGGGGTGTTCCAGCGCCACGGTGTACAGGGCGCATCCGGTGGCCAGGAGCGCGGCCGGGCCCAGCCCGTTGCCGGCGATCAGGGCCGGGACCAGGCTGCCGAGGCCGAGGCCGTAGGAGATCAGGGGCCGGTGACGGCGCAGCGCGATCGCGATACCGCTGGCGGCGACCGTCGCCCAGGCGAGCCACATCGGGATGGCGACGAGGAACGTCCAGGTCCCCGCGCCGAGGTTCCCGCCGACGGCCACGACGAGCACCAGCGCGAGCAGCGCGTCGATCGTGTTCGCGACGCGGCGGGAGAGCCCCGACGGTTGTTTCATACGCGAAAACCTAGCCGGATGGACGCGGTCTCCGCGTCCATCCGGTGGAGGTCATCCCCTGGGTGGAGATCAGCGTCCGTGAGCCGCCGCGAAGAACTCCTGCAGCTTCTCACGCCAGCTTCGCAGCGCCTCGGGTACGACGTCGTCCTGTCCGGCAGGGACGGTTTGGGTCAGCTCGACCATGGTGCCGTCGAGTTCGGAGTGGGTGAACTCCCAGCGGACGATCCCGCCGCGTGGCAGCGAGAACTCCAGCAGGCGCGGTGGTTCTTCGCGGATGATCGTGCCCGCGGGCTTTCCAGCGGCGAGCAGGGCCCAGAGCTCATCGAGGGGTTTCCAGATCAGGTCGCGGCGGAAGCGGATCACCTTGCCCTCGCCGGTTTCCAGGACTTCGCCGTCCGCGAGCCCGAACTCCTCGACGTAGGCCTCGATGGGGCCGACCCAGTCCTTCGGCGGCTCGTGTTCTTCGCCGTCGAGCAAGGCGATGAGCGCGACGAGGCAACTGTCCCAGCCGGCGGCCGTGCGGCCCGCCGCGATCCTGGCGATGGCGGGTTCGCCGCGGCCGAACGTATGCGTGAACAGCAGACGGCTGCCGTCGCCGTCCGGGGTGATCTCCCAGCGCAGCACGTCGTCGTTCCAGCTGAAGGCGAACACGCGCGGTTCGTCGGCTTCGAGGACCTTGCCCGCTGTCGGGGCCTCTTCGCCTTCGAAGGTGAACTCGATGACCCCGCCCGGCCGCAGGTCGACGGTGACCGCCGCGGGGAACCATTTCGCGAGCTCCGAGGGCTCGGTGACAGCCCGCCAGACACGCTCCGGGCGGTGCGCGAGACGACGTTCGATCCGCAGCGCGGGGCGTTCTCCGACGGTTTCCAACCGGGTGCGAGCGGTCACGGTTACCTCCTAATGTGCCGTCAGGGGAATATAACCGTGTAGGAATACTTGGTCAAACGTCGAGGTGGACGCCGTTCCCGCGCCGGCCGGGCGCGAACGCGTCGCGCAGGACCAGCGCGTCGTCGTAGTCGCCGCCGTTCTGGCTGCGGAACGGGATCGGGTCGCGCGTGGACAGCGTCCGCAGGCGTTCTCGCAGTGCTTCGGCTGCGGCGTCGTACTGCTCAGGGGAAACGCGGTCGGCGCCGCAGACCGTCAGCGGGGGTAGGACGGACATTCCCGCGTACCACAGGGTTCCGTGCTGTAGCGGGAACAGCAGGTCGTCGATCTCGCCGTTGACGCCGCGCGGTCCGATCGTGGCCTCCGGCGCGCCCGCGGTCAGCACGACCATGGCGCGTTTCCCGGCAAGCGCCCCTTCGCCGTAGCGCGCCGTCCGGCCGTCGGGACGCTGGACACCGTAGGCGAAACCCTTGACGAAGACGCGGTCGAACCAGCCCTTGAGGATGGCGGGCATTCCGTACCACCACAGGGGGAACTGGAAGATCACGGTGTCCGCCCAGGCCAGTTTTTCGTGCTCGGCGCGGATGTCGGCGCTGAGTTCGCCGGACTTGAAGGCGTTCTTCGACGTCGAACCGACGATCAGCCGGTCGCTTTCGGCGGCCGAGCCGAAGTCGTCGGCGTCGACGACGGGGTTCCACTTCATCGCGTACAGGTCGGATTCCCGGACTTCGGCGCCCTGCGCGCGAAGGGTGCGCACCCCCTCGTCGCGCAGCGAGCCGCCGAGGGAACGGGGTTCCGGATGGGCGAAGATCCACAGCACGTTCATGTCCCCACCGTCGCTTGGTCTGGCGGTCGACACGAGTGGCCCGATGGCCAACATGTGCAAGAATCAAGCCATGGGCTCTTTCGTGCATCCCGGCCGCCATCGGGTCGCCGTGCTGGTCCGCCACGGAATGCTGGTGATGGAGCTGGGCATCGTCACCCGGCTGTTCGGCACGGCCAAGTCGGCCGGCGGCGAGCCGCTCTACGAGGTCGTCACCTGCACGCCGGAGCCAGGGCAGATCCGGACCGACGCCGACGTCGTCATCTCGGTCGCGCGCGGGCCGGAAGTGCTGGCCGAGGCCGACACCGTCGTCATCCCGGCGTCGTCCACCGAATACGAGCCGACGGGGCAGGACCTCACCGAACCGCTCGCCAGGGCGCTGGAGCTGATCCGGCCGGACGCCCGGATCGCGTCGATCTGCACGGGCGCCTTCGTGCTCGCCGCCGCCGGCCTGCTCGACGGCCGGAAGGCGACCACGCACTGGCGCTCGGCGCTCGACTTCCAGGCGAAGTTCCCGAAGGTCGCCCTCGATCCCAACGTGCTCTACACCGACGACGGGAATGTCCTGACCGCGGCGGGCGTCGCGTCCGGGATCGACCTCTGCCTGCACATGATCCGCTGCGATCACGGTGCCGCCGTCGCGAACGAGGTCGCGCGCGGAACGGTCGTCTCGCCGCATCGCGAGGGCGGGCAGGCGCAGTTCATCCGGCGTCCGGTGCCGGAACCGCAGTCCTCGTCGACGGCGGCCGCGCGGACCTGGGCGCTGGAGAACCTCGACAGGCCGCTGACCTTGCGTGAACTCGCCGCGAAAGAGGCGATGAGCACGAGGACGTTCACCCGGCGGTTCCGCGACGAAGTCGGCATCTCGGCACTGCAGTGGCTGACCCAGCAGCGGATCGAACGGGCCCGCCAGCTGCTCGAAGAGACCGACCTGCCGGTGGACAGGGTCGCCGCCGACGCGGGTTTCGGGACCGCCGCGTCGCTGCGCCAGCACCTGCAGGCGGCGCTGGGGGTCTCGCCGAGCGCGTACCGGAACACCTTCCGTGAGGCCGTTTAGAGGACGCCGAGAGCGCTGACCGCCTGGTAACTTACCCAGAAATAAGTTCCGGAGGTGGGTTAGTGAAGGCCCTTAAAATCGCCGAGCGCGTGCTGTTCGGCGCAGCCGCGATCGGCACGGTGTATGCCGCCAGGACGGGCAACCGGAAGGTGCAGCTGGTGGCCAAACCGGCCGCGGTCCCGGTGCTCGCCGCCCGGGTCGCGCGAGCGCGAGGGCTCGCGCCGGGGGAGAAGGGCCTGCTCGTCGCCGCCTTGGTCGCGGCGGGGGCGGGCGACCACTTCATGGGCAGGTCCGACGAGGACGGCGAGCTGATCAAGGGTGCGACGTCGTTCGGCGTGATGCAGGTGCTGTACTCCGCGCTGCTGTGGCGCCGCGGTGCTCGACCGCGCGCCGCGACAGCGCCGCCCCGGCTCGGGGCGTGGGCGGCGGCCGCCGTCGCGATGGCGCTGCCGAAGCCGTCTCCGGTGTCCTCGGTGCTTTCGGCCTATGGAGGTCTGCTGAGCACGACGTCGACCCTCGCGGCCGACCCGGTCTTGGCGCCGAAGGCCAAGGTCTCGGGCGGCATGGTGGTCCCGTCGGGTGACCGCCGGACCTGGATCGCCGCCGGCGCGCTGCTGTTCTCCGCGTCGGATCTGGCGATCCTGATCCGCCGTAACTTCGTCACCAGCGAGCGGGTGCGGGCGAATCTCGAGACCTTCGTGCTGACCTCATACCTCGCTTCGCAGTGGCTGCTCGTCGAAGGCATGACCGCGGAAGACTAGAAAGTTAAGCATCTACTTGACTATCGCTCGGCGTGGGCGGATAGTTAAGCATGTGCCTAACCAACGGATGGACCAGGTGTTCAAGGCGCTTTCCGACGGGACGCGCCGCGAAATGATCGAGCGCCTCACCCGGGGACCCGCCTCGGTGGGGGAGCTCGCGCAGCCGTTGTCGATGTCGCTGCCCGCCGTGATGCAGCACCTCCAGATGCTGGAGGCCAGCGGGCTCGTCCGGTCGGAGAAGGCGGGGCGTGTCCGCACCTGCCACCTCGAACCGGACGGCCTGCGGATGGCCGAGGACTGGCTCGGCGGGCAGCGCACCGGCTGGGAACACCGGCTCGACCGACTTGGTGGCTTTCTGGATTCCGACGAAGGGAAACGGTCATGACCGTCAAGCACGCCACTTTCACCCTCGAACGCGTCTACCCCGTGTCGCCGGAGCGCGTCTTCGCGGCTTGGTCCGACCCCGCCGCGAAAGCCGGTTGGTTCACCGTGCCCGGCGGCGGGCACTCCCTGGACTTCCGTGTCGGCGGCCGCGAGGTCACCACCGGTCCTCCCGACGACGGGAAGGGAATGGTCTTCGACGCGCGCTACGAGGACATCGCCGAAAACGAGCGGATCGTCTACTCGGGGACCCTTTCCGCGAACGAGGTCCTCGCGACCGTGTCGGTCACGACGGTGCTGCTCGAAGCCGAAGGCGACGGAACCCGGCTGACGCTGATCGAACAGGGGACTTTCCTCGACGGACACGAAGAACCGAACTGGCGGGAGCAGGGCACCGGAACCTGGCTCGACAACCTGGGGAAGGTTTTTTCGGCAGTATGAAGGCATGCTGACCGCCGAGCTGATCGTCGACCACCATGTCCCGTCGGAACCCGCGCTGTCCCCGGATGGACTCCGGATCGCTTACCAGGTCGAGACCGTCACCAAAGGTGTCCCCGAGATCTGGCTCGCGGACAGCGGCGGACAGCCCCGGAAGCTGGCCGAGGGCACTTCGCCGAAATGGTCGTCAGAATCCCTCTACTTCCTGCGGGACGGCCAGGTTCATACGGTGGACGGGCCGCTGTTCGCCTGGGGGAGCGAGATCACCGGGTTCGTCCCGATGCGCGACAGGGTCGTGTTCATCGCCGAGGACGAGACGCCGGTCGCGGACATCCGGGTCTGGAGCGAAAGCCTCCGCCCGGCGCGCCTGCGGAGCTTCGACCCGAAGACCGGCGAGATCACCACCCTGATCGAAGACCACGTGGTCGACGTCGCCGGTCGTCAGGACGACAAGGCGCTCGCCGTCCTCACCTGGCCGACGCCCGAACTCGATCCCGGCGGGCTCGAACCCCGGCTTTCCATGCTGGACCTGGAAACCGGAGAATGGCGAGATCTCGGGAAGACTTCGTTCGAGTCCACGAGCCCGGTCTGGTGGCGGGATGGCGACAGCTGGCACGTCGCGTATCTCGCGACACAGGCGATGGTGGGTGGCAAGGGGGTCTTCGACGTTCCCGTGGAAACGGGGGAGCATCGGAACCTGACACCGGAATCGGCCTGTCCGATCAGGCTCGCGCAGGTCGAGTCCGGCGCTCCGTTGATGCTCGTCGCCGACGGGCTCGACACGGCGCTTCACCGGCTCGGGTCCGGTGAAGTGTCGTTCTGGCGCGGTCAAGCGGACGCGATCGCTTCGAACGGCGAGATCGTGGCCACCGTGCTGAGCACCGCCCATCATCCGAAAAATGTCCACAGTGGACCTTTGGGTGGAGCTTTGACGCGCGTCGGTGACATGGCGCCGGAGTTCTCCGGTATCACGTGGGGATCGCAGGAACGCTTGTCCTACAAGTCTTTCGACGGTCTCGCCCTGGACGGGATCCTCGTCCTGCCGCCGGGAAAGACCCGGGAGGACGGACCTTTCTCCCTGATCACGATTCCGCACGGAGGACCGTACGACCGGTACGCGGACGGCCTCAGGCTCGGCTGGTACCCATCCGCGCAGTGGCTGGCGCCGGCGGGGCACGCCGTCTTCCTGCCGAATCCCCGTGGGGGACAAGGCCATGGGCACGAATTCGCCACCGCGGTCGCGGGCCGGGTCGGACTGGAGGAATGGAGTGATCTCCAGACCGGGATCGACCTCCTCGTCGCCGAAGGGGTCGCCGACCCGGACCGGCTGGGGATCGCGGGCTGGAGTCACGGCGGGTTCATGACAGCCTGGGCGGTCGGGCAGACAGGCCGCTTCAAGGCGGCCCTGATGGGCGCCGGGATCTGCGACTGGGGGATGCTCGCCGCGACCGGCGAATTCGGCACGTTCGAAGCGGCGTACGGCGGAAGCACCGGCTGGGAAGGGACAGGTCCGCACCGGCACGATCAGCTGAGCCCGATCTCCTACGCGTCGAAGATCGAGACCCCCGTGCTGATCGTGCACGGTGCGGAAGACACGAACGTCCCGTTGTCCCAGGCGGAATTCTTCCATCGCGCGCTACGCCACTTCGGTGCCGAACACGACCTCGTCGTCTACCCCGGCGAAGGGCATCGGATTCACGGGCGGGAGCACCAGCTGGATCTGCTCCGTCGCACCCGAGAGTGGTTCGCGCGGTTGCTCTAGCTCCAGTCGGTCTGCGGCACTCCGGGGATGTGCGTGCCAAAGGTCCATTCGTAGCCTTCGAGATCGTCGACGCGGCAACGGTAGTTGCCCCATTCGGTGTTCTCGGGCTTCCAGACCGTCGTCGCGCCGGCTTCGATGGCGGAGGCGAAAACGGCGTCCACGGCCTCTTGCGTCGGAAGACTGACGTAGAGGCCGTGGCCGACCGTTTCCCCCTTGCGGGTCGCGCGGTCGTAGTCGTCCTCCGCGCTGAACACGATGATGGAGGCCCCGCCGAGCCGCAGTTCCGAATGCAGGATCAGGCCCTTGTCGTCAGGGAATTCCGTGACGGTCTCGAAACCGAAGGCGCGTTCGAGCCAGCGGAGCGCCTTCGCGGCGTCGTGGTAGGCGAGGTAGGAATGGAGGGAGGCGAGGCGTTCCTGGGTTTCGGTCATGGACACAGCCTGACAAGGGATGCGGACAACTACGGTCCTCGATGCTCGGCATCACCAGACGAGTTTGATGCCGAGCACGGCGATGAGCACGCTGGACGCCAGCGCTGTCGCCAGCCGCCCGCGACGTCCGGTCAACGCCTTGCCCAGCACGGCCCCGCCGCCCGCGAGGAACAGTTGCCAGCTGGCCGAGGCCGCGAACGCCGCGAGCACGAAGACCACGTGTTCCGCCGAGGTCGCGGCGGCCATGTCCTTGCTGCCGAGCACGAGGGCCGCGAAGTAGACCACCGTCATCGGGTTCAGCAGCGTGATCCCGAGCAAGCTCACGTAGGCCTTCACCGGTCCGATCGCGGCGGGCTCGCTCACCTCGGCTTTCGCGGAGTCACGGTAGGTCCGGACCCCGGTGATTCCGATGTGGACGGCCATCCCGAGCAGCACCGCGACCGAAATCCAGCGCAGCGGCCCGGCGATCGGCTGGATGACCGAGACGAGTTTGCTGCCGCCGAGGACCGCGATCAGGGCGTAGAGCCCGTCGGCCGTGGCGATGCCCAGCGCGGCGTACGCGCCGATCTTGAGCCCTGACCGTGCCGTCAGCACCACGAGATAGGTCCCGACCGCGCCCACCGGGATGGCGATGCCATAGCCGGCGAGCAGGCCCGCGACGAGCGCGGCGCTCACGGTCGGACTGGAGTCGGCCTCCGCCAGGACCCGGTCTGCTGCTGCGTCCGCACCCGTCGGACGACGGAGGGCGAGGGCAGGAAGGTTCGGGTCGAAGTCATGTGCAGAAGGATGCGAACGAACGGCCTCGCGCGCAACACAATTAACCTCGTGAGTGGCAGGGACGGTTAGAACCGTCCGTGCCACTCACGAGGCGTCAGACGCGGGCCGTCTCCAGAACGGCGTCCAGATCGGCCAGCAGCCGTGCCTTCGGCCGGGCCCCGACGGTCGTCCAAACAGGACTGCCGCCCCGGAAGAGGATCAGCGTCGGCAGGGACATCACCTGGTAGTTCCTTGCGGTGAGCGGGTTCTCGTCGGAGTTGAGCTTGCGGATGATCAACGCGTCGGCGCGTTCTTCGGCGATCTCGGCCAGCACCGGCGTGATCATGTGGCAAGGCGGGCACCATTGCGCCCAGAAGTCCACCAGGACGGGCTTATCCTGGTCGAGGACGAGTTCTTGGAAGGTTTCGTCGGTGACGACGGAAAGGGACATTCAGGCCTCCTCGGTTCGCGGCACGACGACGCACGGCCCCGGCGGCGTTTTCAACGCGCCCGCCAACTTGGCCAGCAGGCTGTCCCGGGCGTCGTTGAGCCTGGCCAGACAGGCGTCCACCTCGGCGAGTTTGCGTTGGTAGACCTCGATCGAATCGGCGCACGAGTCGCCGGTCTCGTGACCGGCGCGCAGGCATTCGACGAACGGCCTGGTGTCTTCGAGGCTGAGCCCGACCGCTTGCAGGGTCAGGATCTCGTTCACCAGGCGGTAGTCGTCCTCGTCGTACTCGCGGTACCCGTTCGACGCGCGCCGTGCGTCGAGAAGCCCTTGTGACTCATAGAAACGCAGCGCGCGCGTAGTGGTCCCGGTTCGCGCGGCGAGTTCGCCGATCCGCATGGTCCCGAGCGTAAACCTTGACCTTGGCGTCAAGGCAAAACTCACTCGTCGAGATCGACCCGGATGGTCAGGAGGTCCGTGCCGATCGCCTGCACGGCGGCGCTGTTGAACCGGGGCAGGGCCCTCAGCCGGGCGCGGGGGTCGTCGTCCGGGAGCAGATGCGCCGTGCCCGTGTGCCACTGGCCCTTGAGCCGGACCCGGACGTGCGGATCGGCCTGGATGTTGCGGACGTACTGCGACTTCTCGCCGAACTCCGAGACGATCCAGAACTGGCGGCCCACCTTGCGGCCGCCGATCGGTGTCAGCCGGGGCTCCCCGGACTTGCGGCCGGTGGTTTCGAGGAGCGGCTGGTTCGGAACCCGGGCGAGGACCGGGTTGCCGACGTGCCGCTGGAAGGTCGTGGCCACCCGGTGCTTGATCTCGTGATAGCGCGACATGGATACAGGGTGCCTGATGCCGCCTGTTTTCGTCGGTCGGTCTCAGTACGCTCGTTCCATGGTGAACGAGTCCGAAGTGGGCCTGGGCGACGGGACCACGCTGCACACGTACGACACGGGCGGGCCCGGTCCGGTGGTCTTCTGGCACCACGGGACCCCGAACATCGGCGCCCCGCCGGCGCCGCTGTTCCCGGCCGCCGAACGGCTCGGGCTGAGGTGGGTCTCCTACGACAGGCCTGGTTACGGCGGCTCCACGCCACGTCCTGGCCGAGATGTCGCGTCGGTGGCATCGGACGTCGAGAAGGTCGCCGACGCCTTGGAAATCGAGCATTTCGCGGTCTTCGGGCACTCCGGCGGCGGACCACACGCGTTCGCTTGCGCGGCCTTGCTGCCGGAACGGGTGTCGGCGCTGGTCGGCGTCGCGTGTTTGGCTCCGTACGGCGTCGACGGGCTGGACTGGTTCGCGGGAATGAGCGCGGCGGGAGTTGGCTCGCTGACGGCCGCACTGGCGGGACGGGAAGCGAAGGAGAACTACGAGGCGACGGCCGAGTTCGACGAGCAGACGTTCACCCCGTCGGATCACGCGGCCCTGGCGGGTGACTGGAAGTGGTTCCTCGACGTCGTCGGCCCCGCGATCGAGGGCGGGCCCGGCGCGCTGATCGACGACGATCTCGCGTACGTCGCGCCTTGGGGATTCCAGCCGTCCGACGTCAAGGCCCCGGTCCTGCTCCTGCACGGTGGCGCGGACCGGATCGCGCCCGTCGGGCACGGGGAGTGGCTCGCCCGGCAGTGCGCCACGGCCGAGGCGCGCGTGTTCCCCGAGGACGGGCACATCTCGGTTCTCCGCCATGGGGAAGCCGCACTCGAATGGCTGGCCGAGCGCCTTTGACCTGCGAGATCGTCCTCATCCGGCACGCGGAGTCCGCCGCGACCGCTTCAGGCCTCGTGAGTGGCTAGGACGGTTCTAACCGTCCTAGCCACTCACGAGGTACCCACCACGGCGCAGCACCCTGGTCGCCTGCAGTCCGTGAAGGACTCCTTCATTGCGTCTAGCGCAGTGAAGGGGTCCTTCACGGACTTGGGAAGGTGTGAAGGTCGAGTTTCTTCGGCTGAGCCGAGGGAAGGAGGCCTTCACGGACCGGGCCAGCGCTCGACCGCAGTCAGAATCCAGTAGGTACCAAAGACACCCTTGGCCCTGACCGTCCTCACCACTCACGAGTACCCGGCCGACGCACGTTCCGGCGGGTGTCGCGAAAGCCACTTTCGGGACATCGGACGTCCCCAATGTGGCGTTGGGGACACCCAGCGTCCCCAACGCCACTTTCGGGACATGCCCGTGACTAGGCCGCGGGCCGTCCGGCGCCGGTGTAGTCGTCGCCCTTCGAGTGGTACGTGTGGATCTGGATCGCCTGGCCCTGGGTGGGCGCGTTGATCATCAGGCCGTTCCCGAGGTAGAGCCCGACGTGATGGATCCGCGTCCCCGGGTTCCCGTAGAACACGAGGTCGCCGAGCTTCGGCTCGCCGGGCACCTGCGGCAGCGCCCGGAACTGGCTGTCCGCGGTCCGCGGGAGCGCGACTCCGGCCTCGTCGTAGGACGCCTTCGTCAGCCCGGAGCAGTCGAAGCCCGCCGCGCCCGCTTCCGGCCCGTTGCCGCCCCACACGTACGGGAGTCCCAGCTGGCCGAGGGCGAACCGGGCCGCCTTCACCGCGGGGCTGGAGGAGCGCGCCGGGTCGAGGGACAGCGTCGCGTACAGCTGGGAGTTGCCCAGGACGCGCTGCCGGAACAGTTCGGCCTCGTTGCCCTTGCCGCCCTGGTAGCCGGCGATCGCCTTCCACCAGCCGTTGCCGCCGCCGAGGTCGGCTCCGGAAGCGCACAGGGCGCGTCCAGCGGCGACCGAGGCGGAGTCGGGGTCGGCGAGCGCGGGCTTCGCGATCCCGGGGATCGCCGCGCCGTGCTTCTTCCACTGCTGCGCGGACAGGCCGAGGGGATTGTCTCCGCCGCGTCCGTGGTTCGAGCTCGCCGCGCCGACGCCGGCCAGGGTGACCCAGGAAAGGTGGCAGTTCGGCTGCTCGCCGCGCAGCGCCAGTTCGCCGTTCGCGTAGCCGATGAGCGACTTCGCCGGGATGTCGAGCGGTCCGGCGAGTTTCTGGGCCCACTCTTCGAGCGGCCGGACGCCCTTCGGTGTCTCCTGCGCCTTGACCGGGGCGCTGACTTCGAGGACCGACGGACCCGCGCCGCCGCCGACGGTGGCCGGGTCCTGCTTCGCGGCGGGGACCGGGACAGGCTGGTTCCCGTCGGCGGGCGCCGGATCGTTGCCGCCCGCGAGCAGCCAGCCCGCCGTCGCGAGCCCCGCGACCAGCGGGAGGGCGACCAGACCGCGCATCGCCACGCCGTGCGCCCACGACTTCTTCGGGCTGGTTTCGGGCGCGCTCAAGGCGGAGTCGGGCTCGGTCACGCCGTCCAGGTTATTGGAGACCACCTCTGCGTAACGAGCGAACGCCTTGCACGTTAGGGGGACTCTCATATTCTGGGCAGATGAGTGAGACGGGAGCGCTCGACGCCGAGCGTCTGAGTGCCGCGCTGTCCGGCCGGTACGCCGCGATCCAGGTCGTGGCGAGCACCGGGTCCACCAACGCCGACCTGCGGGAATCCGCCGCGAAGGGGGCCGAGGACCGCACAGTGCTGATCGCCGAAGAGCAGACGGCCGGTGTCGGCCGTCGCGCGCGGCAGTGGTCCTCGCCGAAGGGATCGGGCCTCTACGTCAGTGTCCTGCTGCGTCCGGGCGGGGTCCCGTTCGCCAATTTGGGTTCACTTTCCGTGGTCGCGGGCCTCGCGGTCCGGGAGGTCGCCGCGGAGCTGGGTGTCGACGCCGTCCTCAAGTGGCCGAACGACGTCCTGGCTGGTCCGGAGCGCGCCAAATGCGCGGGCATCCTGGCGGAGGCCGTCGCCGGGGACGAGACCACGGTGATCCTCGGCATCGGCCTGAACGTGCTGCCGCTCGGCGAGAACGTCCCGGCCGGGCCCGGTGGCCTGCCCGCGACCTCGCTGGCCGAGCAGGGGGCGACGGTGACCGATCGCGCCGAGATCGCCGCGCGGCTGCTCACCGGTTTCGACGAACTCGAACGCCGCTGGCGGCTCGCCGGCGGGTCGCTGGCGGAGGCAGGCCTGCTCGGGGACTACCGGCGGCATTGCGCCACGCTGGGCGTGGATGTCGAGGTCCAGCTGCCCGACGGCTCGGCGCTGACCGGCCGCGCCGCCGACATCGATCCCGCCGGCCAGCTCCAGGTCGACGTTCCCGGTGGTGAGCGGTACACGGTGTTCGCCGGAGACGTCGTCCACGTACGGCCCGCCGGGTCCTGATCCGTGCGGTGCGATTTACGACGTCCGGTCTTCCGCCGGGACCGTTCGCCGGTACGGTGAGCTCACCAGCGCCGAACACACTTTGGGAGCGTCCGTCGTGGCCTATCCGGACGATTTGCTCAGCGAAAACGAGCACGTCGTGGTGCACAGTCACCCGCATTTCAAGATGCTGATCTTCCCCTTCCTCGCGTTGATCGTCACGCTCGGCGGGGCCATCGCGCTCGGCGTTTTCGCGAAGGACGCGACGGCCCCGTGGGACCTGATCTGGCTGATCGCGATCGCCGTGGTCGGGCTCGGTCTCGTCGTGTGGCTCTTCCTGGCACCGTTCGTCCGCTGGCGCACGACGCACTTCATCGTGACCACGGACAGGCTGATCGCCCGTGAAGGTGTCCTGAAGCGGACCGGGATCGACATCCCGATGTCGCGGATCAACAGCGTCCAGTTCGAGCACGGGCTGCTGGACCGCGTCTTCGGCTGCGGCACGCTGGTGATCGAGTCCGCTTCGGACGAACCGCTGAAGTTCGACGACATCCCCAAGGTCGAGCGCGTGCACACGGTCATCTACCGGGAAGTCAACGACAACCCGTACGACGACTACGCACCGCCCGCGGGAGCGCAGCCGCAGCAGACCGAACCGCTTCCCCCGCAGGGCCACCAGCCCCGCGGAAACCGGCGTCGTTGATGGGCACGCGAGAGCTGGGCCTGCCCGATCGCGTCCCGTCCGCCGCGGCCCTGCCGGAACGCGTGACGATCTGGGAGGTCGGCCCCCGGGACGGCCTTCAGAACGAGAAAACGATCGTCCCGGTCGAGGTCAAACTCGAATTCCTGGACAAACTCGCCGATTCGGGCCTGACCACGCTCGAAGCGACCAGTTTCGTGAGCCCGAAATGGGTGCCGCAGTTGGCCGACGCCGAGCAGCTCCTGGCCGGGCTCGACAAGCGCGAAGGCGTCCGATACCCGGTGCTCGTCCCGAACGAGCGCGGGCTGGACAGGGCGCTGGAGGCCGGGGTCTCGCATATCGCGATCTTCGCCAGCGCCACCGAGACCTTCGCCAAGAAGAACCTCAACTCGACGGTGGACGACCAGTTCGCGATGTTCGAGCCGGTCGTCACCCGGGCGCGGAACGAAGGTCTCGACGTCCGCGGGTACGTGTCGATGTGCTTCGGCGACCCGTGGGAGGGCGCCGTCCCGGCCACGCAGGTCGCCGGGGTGGGCAAGCGGCTCCTGGACCTCGGCTGCTCGCAGCTCTCGCTCGGGGACACCATCGGCGTCGCCACCGCGGGCCAGGTCGAGGCGCTGATCGGGCAGTTCCCCGACGTCGGCACACTGGCCGTCCATTTCCACGACACCTACGGCCAGGCTCTCGCGAACACGCTGGCAGCCCTTCGCTGCGGAGTGTCCACTGTGGACTCCTCGGCCGGTGGGCTGGGTGGCTGCCCGTACGCCGAATCGGCCACCGGCAACCTCGCGACCGAGGATCTGGTGTGGATGCTCGACGGTCTCGGCGTCGAAACCGGGGTCGACCTCGACGCGCTGGTGGCGACGAGCAAGTGGATGGCAGGGAAGCTTGGCAGGCCCAGCCCGTCCCGGGTGGTCAACGCGCTCGCCGGCTGAGGTTCGCGCGCTTGCGGGTATCCGCCGACGAGAACGCCGGTCGGCGCTAAGGTTCAAGCGCGTCCTGTCCGCTGCCTCCCCCTTTCACCGGTGGGGACCGATTCCTTGGGGGAGGTGCGGTGACCGATCCGAGCGAGGCCGGAACGGGCCCGATCCGGCTGCCCGCCGAGTACGACGCCCCGACACCACCGCACGGGTTGCGCGCTCCGTACGCGCCTTCGCCGTGGCCGCCCGCGGTCGCACCGTTGCGAGTGCCTTTCCCCCAGCCGCCTCCCGTCCCGCAGCCGCCCGCTCCGCCACCCATGGGGGCCTTGCGGACCGAGCGGGAGAGCGTGATCGCGCTGTTCCTCGTGCACATGTTCCCCATCGGGCATCTCCCGGTCGCGATGGGGAAACCCGCGCGCCAGTTGGCGCTGCCCGAGGGCGGTTCCGGCCCGCAGGATCACCCCGAGGCGGGCGTGCTGGACGATCTGGACGCGTTGTCGCACGTCAGCAGCGGTTTCCGCCGGTCGCCGACGACTCCGGCCGTCGCTGCCCCGGCGGAGCTGACCAGGGGACACGACCCGTGGGGCGGAGAGTCCCCAGAGGACTGGCGAGAGCGCTTCGTGGGCATAACGAGCTATCTCTGGCCTCCCGGTGAGGGCGGTATCGACCCGGCGACGCCGATGATGCTCGACATCGGCACCCATCTCGACCGCTTCGGGGACCAGCACGGCCGGGTGTTCGCCGAGGACGCGACCTTGTTTTCGATGCGCTCGCTGCCGCCGGATCAGGCCGCCGGATACCGGCGCTACCGCGTCGTCCGGCCGCTGCCGGTCTGGCGTTCGGTGACCGCCGAATGGTTCGGCCAGCCGGGCGGCGGGGTGCGCTTCCGCACGGTGCTGGGCGCGGATGAACTTGTCACGCTGGGCTTCCTGGCGGACGTCACGGGGGAGGTTCGGTGAACACGGGGACGATCCTGCGCTGGCTGGCCGCGCTGGGAGTGCCTGCCGAGGTGGTCTCGGTCGGCACGGAGACGGACAACGCCTGGTGCCTCATGCGCACTGAGGAAGAAGGGGCCGAGCCCGCCTGGGAGGTCTTCTGGCGTGAGCAGGGCAACCGGTACGACTGGGCACGGTTCACCAGCGAACAGGTCGCCTGCCACTACCTCTTCGGACGTCTCGCCTGGTCGCAGGTCGCGCGCGGCGCCGTCGGCCTGCTTCCCGGACACTGACTGCGTTCAGCGTTTCAGGATCGCCAGGACCTCGTCGTGGAGCAGCCCGTTCGTCGACAGCGCTGAGCCGTTGTCATAGCGCGCTTCGCCGTCGAGGTCGCTGAACCGGCCACCGGCTTCGGTGATCAGCACCTGGGCCGCGGCGACGTCCCACGGGTTCACGATGCATTCCGCGGTGACGTCGAGCGCGCCCTCGGCGACCAGGCAGTGGTGCCAGAAGTCGCCGAAAGCGCGGCTTTCCCAGCACGCGTTGACGAGGTCGAGGTACTTCTCCCGTGAGTGGTACTCCACCCACGAGTTCAGATCCGTTGTGGACAGGTACGCGTCTTCGAGCGACGCGACCTTGGACACCGAAATGCGGCGTTCCCCGGTTGAGTCGCTCATCCAGGCGCCGTCCCCGGTCGCGGCCCACCAGCGGCGGCCGAGCAGCGGCGCGCTGATCATGCCCACCACGGGCGTGCCGTCTTCGACGAGCGCGATCAGCGTCGCCCAGACCGGGACACCGCGCAGGAAGTTCTTGGTCCCGTCGATCGGGTCGAGGACCCAGGCGCGGCCTGTCGCGGCCGAACCGCCGCGTTCCTCGCCGAGCACAGCGTCGTCCGGACGGTCTGTGGCGAGGATCGCACGGATGGCGTCTTCGACGGCTGTGTCCGCGTCGGTGACCGGGGTCCGGTCGGGTTTGCGTTCCACAGCCAGGTCGAGCGCGCGGAACCGGGCGGTGGTGATGGCGTCGGCGGCATCGGCCAGCCGGGTGGCGAGTTCCAGATCATTCTCGTAGCCAGGCACGGTCACGATGGTTTCACGCCCGGCAGTCGTAGAGTTGGCCAGGTGAGCATGGTGCTACTCGCCGAGGACGACCCGGCCATCGCCGATCCGCTTTCCCGCGCACTCCAGCGGGAGGGGTACGACGTGCGTGTCGTCGGCGACGGGCCCGCCGCCCTCGACGCGACCGAGAGCGATCGGGTGGACCTGCTGGTCCTCGATCTCGGCCTGCCCGGGATGGACGGCCTCGAGGTGTGCCGCCGCCTGCGAGCCAGTGGCACCGAGGTGCCGGTGCTGATGCTGACCGCGCGCACGGACGAGGTCGATTTCGTGGTCGGGCTCGACGCCGGCGCCGACGACTACGTCGCCAAGCCGTTCCGGCTCGCCGAACTGCTGGCCCGGATCCGGGCGCTGCTCCGCCGCCGGGCGCCCGAAGTGCTCGAAGCCGGGGGAGTGCGGATGGACCTCGGCGCCCGGATGGTCACCGTCGACCTGCACGAGGTGCAGCTGGCGAACAAGGAGTTCGAGCTGCTGCGGGTGCTGATGAGCCGCGCGGGCCAGGTCGTCAGCCGCGACGAGATCCTCGCCGAGGTGTGGAACGACCTCGAATCGAAGACCTCGAAGACCCTCGACATGCACATGTCCTGGCTTCGCCGGAAGCTCAGCATCGCGGCCGACGAAGCGGCTGGACGGGCGGGCAAACCCGGCGGGAACGGCGACGGCGAACGGCGGATCGCCACGGTCCGCGGCGTCGGCTTCCGCTTCAACGCGGAATAGCATGCGCCGCCGCATCCTCCTGGCGATCCTGCTCGCCGTCGCGGTCACCGCCGCGGTGCTGGGCATCCCGCTGGGCATCACCGCCTGGCAGCTGGTCGAGAACCTCAACCGCGAGAACCTGGCGTCCTCGGCCCGAGGGATCGCGGCGACGCTGGACAACGAGATCGCCGTCGGCCAGCCGATCAACCTCGACCTGGTCCGGGTGGCCGTCCCGCAGGGCGGGTTGCTGACCGTCCGCGCGCAGGGGCAGATCGAGAAACGGTACGGCTCCGACCCGGGTTCCGACGTCGTGTCCGAGCGGGCGCCGATCGCGTTGCACGGCGAGGTCGAGCTGGCCATGCCCGCCGGGCCGATGCGCACCCGCCAGACCCAGGTGACGCTGCTCGTGGTGCTGCTGGTCGTGCTGTCGGTGGGCACCGGCACGGTGGTCGCGACAGTGACCGCGCGGCGGCTCGCGAAACCGCTGAGACACGTCGCCGACCGGGCGGTCAAACTCGGCGGCGGTGATTTCCGGCCGGATCCGAAGCGCTACGGCGTCGGAGAACTCGACATGGTCGCCGAAGCGCTCGACGCGTCCGGTACGGCGCTCGCGCAGCTCGTCCAGCGAGAACGCCAGCTCGTCGGCGATGTCTCCCACCAGCTGCGGAGCAGGCTGACAGCGTTGCAGCTGCGGCTCGAACCGCTCACCGTCCACCCCGACCAGGAAGTCGTCGACGAGGCGAAGGCCGCGCAGGAACAGGCGGACCGGCTGGCCGAGGCACTCGACGAGCTGCTGGCCGCCGCGCGGGCGGCGCGCGAGGTCGGCGCGGAGCCGGTGAATCTGCCGGAAATGCTTCCCGAGATCTCTGAGGAATGGCGACAGCTGCTTCGCGCCGAAGGCAGGCATCTGCGGATCCGCGTCACCGACGGACTGAGGGCGAGGGCGACGCCGGGCCGTCTGCGCGAGGTCGTGGGTGTCCTGCTCGACAACGCGCTGCGCCACGGCGCGGGCACGGTCACGCTCGCCGCCCGGCGCGGTGACACGGAGGGCACCGTCGTCATCGAGGTCGCCGACACCGGATCGGGGGTTCCCGACGAGCTGGCGCCGCATATCTTCGAACGCGGATTCTCGGGTGGCGGATCGACCGGCGTCGGGCTCGCCCTCGCCCGCGCGCTCACCGAGGCGGACGGCGGACGGCTGGAGTTGTCCAGCAAGCAGCCCGTGGTGTTCAGTCTCTTTCTGAAGGTTCCCCGGCCGGGCGATGTGGCCGAGGTGCGGTGGCCCGCCGAGCGGGTCCCTCGCTAAGACCTCCCGAAGGACCTCCCCATCGGGCAATGCCGCGGAAGCGCGCCGACCTAACGTCGGGGAGTGCGTGCGACGGCGTTCCGGTACCGCCCACCGGTGAGTCCGGTGGCCGCGGCGACCGTGGAGATCGGCAAGGTGGCGATTTCCGTGCGGTTGTCCTTCGACGGCGACCTCTACGCGTGCCGTCGTCCGCCCGGTGTGGTGGAGCGGATGGAGGCCGAAGCACTGGACCTGCTCTCGAAGGGCCTGTTCGTCAGCGGGATCGACACCCCGGTCGCGACCGTCACCGCGGCGGCGGGACACCGGTTCGCCCAGGAGAGCGCCGTGTTCCAGCCTCCGGGTAGCTGGGTCTACCGGGGCACCTGCTGGGTCGGCGCCGGCCGCGACGGGCTGACGTTGACCGGAATGCTCGGCTACCGCCTCGAAGTGCGCGCGGGCTGGGCCCGGCGGGCAGGCGACTGCGGCCCGCCCGAAACCGCGGCCGAATGGTGCGAGCTCTTCGGCGCGCAGCTGGCGTCCATCGGCGGCGTGGTCCTGCGGCGGGCCTCGGTGCTCAGTCTCGGAACTCCGCCGTGACCGTGACGACGAACGCCGCGCGGGCGGGCAGGCCGAGGCCGACCCACAGCCCGGTCGGATCGGTCTTCCCGATGGCCAGCCGGAGCGGTTGCTCGTCGACCAGGAGGAACTCGGTCCCGAGCAGCACCCGCAACGATCGGTCGAGCAGGGTGTGCTCGTCCCGGACCTTGTCCGCCCGCGCGGTGATCAAATAGGACAGTTCGCAGCGCTTCGCCCGCACGGCGCCGGTTCCCGGACCGGCGCCGTGCAGGGCGAAGAGGAACAGATCGACGGTCGACACCGGCGTCTCGGTCTGCCAGGTGGGTTTCGGCGGGTCCAGCCGGACCACCGTCCCCTCCGGCAGATGAGGCGCGATGAGCCGGCACAGCGCCTCGTCGACCTGGGTGATCACGGCGTCAGATCAATCCCTCACGCAGTGCGTAGGCCACCGCGTGCGACCGGTTCCGGAGCTGGAACCGGTTGGTCACGTCGTGCAGGATGCTCTTCACCGTGCGCTGCGAATAGCAGAGCTGGTCGGCGATCTCCTGCGTCGAGAACCCCGACGCGACCAGCTTGAGTACCTCGGTTTCCCGGCTGCTCATGCCACCCAGATGCAGGCCGCGCGGCTGCAGGACCTGACGTTGCAGCCGCGAGACCCGGTGCAGGAGCCTGCCGAGCAGATCGGGCGGGAGCGCGCCTTCCCCGGCGGCGGCGGCCTTGATCAGCCGGACCAGGACGTCGGCACCCGCCTCCGAACGGCGGGCGACCGCGCAGACGCCGTGCTCGATGGCGCCGAGGATCTCGTTGTCGTCGACTTCACCCGCGACGAGCACGATGCGGGTGAACCCCTGGTGGTGCAGTGCCGACAGCAGCTGCGTCATGGCTTCGTCGAGACGGTCGGTGACCAGGAGGGCCACCATGGACGGGTCGGCGGTCTCCCCGTCCACCAGCCAGACGTCGTCACGGGAGCGCAGCGTCACGCAGACGCCGTTGTGCAGTATCGGATCGGTGGCGCGAACGACCACAGGTGTCCTGTTCGGTTCGAACATGTGATTCCCATTCCCCTCGAACGGTGCGAGGGTCCCACCCCTCGCACCCCTCACCCTGCCGGGTGAGGTGTCCCGGGCGCATGGGACTCCGGTCCCGAAATTGCCCGAAAAGCCGCCCTTATCGGGGTCGCTTTTTCAACGCGGCGTTTTCAACGACCAAGCCCGGCTTCGCGGGCGCGCACGATCGCTTCGGCGCGGTCCGTGACGTGGAGTTTGCTGAACACGTTGGAAATGTGGTTCCGGACGGTCTTCGGGCTGAGGCACAGGGTGCTGGCGATGACGGTGTTGCTGTGCCCGCCTGCGATGAGCGACAGGACCTCTCGCTCGCGGACGGTCAGTTCCGGGAACACCGTGTCCGTGTTCGGCTGACTGTGGTTGAAGAAGCCGAGAACCCGCGTCGCGATGTCCGGTCCGAAGATCGCTTCGCGCCTCGCGACGGCGTGAACCGCGCGGATGATTTCGTCGGGCTCGGCGTCCTTCAGCAGATATCCGCGTGCCCCGGCACGCATCGCGGAGAAAACGGATTCGCTTTCGTCCGCCATCGTCAGCATCAGTACGCCCACGTCGGGCCGTTCGGCGACGATGTGCCGGGTCGCTTCGGCGCCGCTGATATCGGGCAAATGCAGGTCCATGACCACGACGTCGGGCCCGAGAGCGCTCGCCGCGCTGATCGCGTGCGCCCCGCTCGCCGCCTCGCCGACCACGTCGACTTGAGGTTCGTTGGCCAGCAGGGTGCAGACCCCGAACCGGAACAGCGGATGGTCGTCGACCACGAGCACGCGAAGGCGTTCGTTCATACGGGCTCCCCCTGTCTCCCCGACGCGGCACGTTAGCGAGAGGGCCGGTCGCGGACAACGCGTGGTCCGGACAGCGGACCGGCGAGAATTAAACGCCTGATGAGTGTCGCGTATCGCGGGGATCCGCCCAAGTCATTAACCCTTTCGGCGCAGGCGGGGGAGCGGGGGACCTTTGCTCTCGTTGCTTAGCACGCTAACTAACGAGAGCAAAGGTCCCCCGCTCTCTTTCCACCACCGGGCGAAGTGACGGCCTCAGTCCTGGGGGGTGCTCTGCTGCGACCTGAGCGCTGCTCGCGACCGGGTACCCAGGTCGCTCATGTCCCTCGTCGCCTTGTAGACGGTTGGCCTATTTCTATGACACCGAGTAACAGTCACGCTACTTGATGAGTACAGGAGAATTATCGAAAGGGATATCGCATGGGCATCGCAGTCGAGGAAAAGACTGGACAGGCTCTTGTCTCGGAAGAGCTGTTCGACCGGCTCGCACACCGGATCTCCAGAGAGCGAGGCGTGTCTCGCGAGTTCGCCGCGCGGATCATGGATCAGGCTCTCGCGTTCCTGGCGACCTGTGCCAGAGCGCCGGAACCGTTGTCTCCAAGTGAAACCGTCGACATCGGCTGGCACACGCTCATCCTCTATACGCGCGAGTACGCCGCATTCTGCGATCGCGTCGGGGGCCGCTTCATCCACCACGAGCCGACAGACACCGGTTTGGTTCAGGTCTCACGGATCCCGGCAGAGTCGATGCGCGTCACCACGTGGGCCATGCGGGAAGCCGGATACGCGGTCGATCTTCCGCTGTGGACCGCGTCGGCGGACTGCAACCAGTGCACGGAGGGGTGCACCCACTCCGGCGGTAACACGGGATGCCATCACCACCCCGTTTCGCACTGATACGGTCCCGGCGTGATGGAGCGATTCCGCTGGGACGGCCTGCCGGACACCGTGCGGAACGCGGTCCTGACACACCTCGGTCCGGTCACCGTCGTGCGGGACATAGCGCAAGGGCAGAACTGCAACACCGCGCTCGTCCTTCGGGGTGAGTCTGGCGATGTCTTCCTCAAGGGCGTCCGAGGAATCAGCCCGCAGATGCGCTGGCTTCGCAACGAGGCCGCGGCCGGAGATCTCGCTCCCGGCCTCGCGCCGGCAACCCGATTCAGTGAAAACATCGACGCGGACGAACTCTGGTTCGTCGTCGGTTTCGAATACGTCAACGGTCGTCCGGCCGATCTGTCTCCGGATTCCGGCGATCTGGCGACCGTCGCGGAGACGGTCGCCAGGATCGGAGCGTGCCCCGGCGGCTCGGCACAGCCACTGAGCAAGCGGTGGGCGTCGGCGGACTGGTGGACCAAGCTCGCGGCCGAGGCTCCGGAGACCGTGGCGGGCCTGGACATCGGCGAGCTGACCGAGTGGTGTCGCGCGACCCCGGAACTGGTTGCCGGGAGTGCCCTGATCCACACCGATCTCCACGAGCACCAGTTCATGATCGATGACGAGTCGGTGCGCGTGATCGATTGGGGACGGCCCGCTTCGGGCGCGGCGTGGGTCGACACGGCGTTCCTGGTCGTGCGGCTCATCGCGGCGGGCCACGAACCACATGAAGCGCAGGAGTGGGCGGCGACGGTGCCGTCGTGGGCCACACGCACGGACAAGGCTGTCACCGCGTTCGCTTGCTACGTGGCCGGGCTGTGGGGTTACCGAGCCGCCACGACCCCGTTCCCCGGAGCCGACAGGCTCAGCGCCGCCGCCAGGCAATACGCCCGTTACCGGCTGTCGGTCTAGCGTGCCCACAAGAAGGCCCCCACCTGCGAAGGTGGGGGCCATTCAAGTGACCAGGCCTATCTCCGAAGGTCAGGCGAAGGCGCCGGCGTGCTCCCGGGCCCAGGCCGCGAACGTCAGCGGCGCCCGGCCGAGAAGTTCGCGGACGGTGCCGAACACGATCTCCTCGTTCCCGGCGGACTGCCGTTTGAGCTCGAAGATCCCGTCGATCGCCGAAGCGGGCCAGCCGAAGCCGAGCATCCGCGCACGCGCGTCGGCTTCGGGCTCTTCGACGTAGGTGAGCGGCCGGTCGAGGGCGTCGCCGAGGATTTCGACCTGCCGCCGCGTCGCGAGGGCTTCGCCGCCGGTGATCGGGTACGTCCTGCCCGCGTGCCCGTCGGTGGTCAGCACGGTCGCGGCGACTTCGGCGATGTCGCGGACGTGCACCAGCGCGGAGGCCGGATCGCCTTCGGGGACGCGGATGATCCCGTCGCCGCGCACGGCGGTCAGCCAGGCGAACCGGTTGTCCATGAACGTGCCGGGACGCAGGATCGTCCACTCCGGCCCGGCCTCGCGCACGGCCCGTTCGGCCGCGGTGTGCACCAGGGAGATCGGGTCTGTCTGTCCGAAGTGGACGCCGGTGGTGGAGAGTTTGACGACGTGCGCGACACCGGAAGCGGCCTTGAGCACGGCTTGCTCCTGGGTGAGCGGATCCGAACCATGCCCGGAGGTCAGGATGAAGACGCGTTCGACGCCGTCGAGTAGTGCGGGGTCGAACGCGTCGAGATCGCAGGCGGCGACTTCGGCGCGCGGATCGATCCGGGCGCGAGCGGGGTCGCGCGTCAGTGCGCGAACGTGAGCGCCCTTGTCCAGCAGCGCGGGAACGAGTTCGCGGCCGATCTTGCCGGTGGAACCGAGAACGAGAATCATCGAAGAACTCCTTTAGTGGTTGCGCCGCAACGAAACGCGCGGCAGGAGGAGGGAAGCGACGAGGCCGATCGCCAGGGCCGGGATCATCACCCAGAACACGCCGTTGAGCGCGGAGGCGTACCCGGCGGGGCTGTCGGCGGCGAAGGCGTTCGTGAACACCGCGCCGAAAACGGTGAGCCCGGCGGTGGTGCCGAGGGACCGAAGGAAGCCGACGGTCGCGGAAACAGCGCCGAGATCGGTCCGGGCGACGTTCTGTTGGGCCGCCATGGAAAGCACCTGCATGTTGAGCCCGGCCGCCGCGCCGAACACGACGAGATAGCCGACGACGAGCAGCAGCGGTGTCGTTTCGTCCATTGTGGACATCGCGAGGGCGGCGGCGAGGCCGAGGGTCATGCTGAGGATCGGTGCCCAGCGGTAGGCGCCGGTCTTGGCGATGATCCGGCCCGCGACCATCGACGACGCGGCGACCGCGAGCGTCATGGGCAGCAGGAGGAGCCCTGCTTCCGAAGGCTCGGCACCACCCGCGGTCTGCAGGAAGAGCGCCAGATAGTTGACCGAACCGAGGAAGACGAACCCGGCCGCGGCACTGGCCAGCACGCTCAGGCTGAACATCCTGGCGCGGAACAACCGAAGCGGGATGACCGGTTCCGCCGCCCGGCGTTCGATGACCAGGAAGGCGACGAGCAGCACGGCGCCGATCGAGGCCGACAAAGGTGTCGCCAGGGTCAGGCCGACGATCGCGCCGGACAGGACGACGATGCCCGCGAAGTCGAACGGCGCGGTCGTCCGGCGTCGTTCGAGCCGCAGGAAGCGCGCGACGACGATAAGCGCGACCAGTCCGATCGGCACGTTGAGTCCGAAGATCGACCGCCAGCCCGCGAAATCGGTCAGCAAGCCGCCGACGACAGGGCCCGCCAGTGAGGATCCGGCGAAACAGAGCGAGAACCAGGCGAAATACCGGGCGCCTTCGCGACCGGGGAACAGTTCGCCGATGATCGCGGCGACCGCGACGAACAGACCGCCGGAGCCGATGCCCTGCAGGACACGGGCGGCGATCAGCAGCGGCATCGTCGGCGCGAGCGCGCAGGCGAGGGAGCCGAGGACGAACAGCGTGATCGCGACGAGAACGACATGTTTGCGGCCGAAGAGGTCGCCGAGTTTTCCGTAGACGGGCGCGCTGACACTGCCCGCCAGCAGATAGGCGGTGGTGACCCAGGCGAACGACGTGGCGCCGCCGAGTTCGCCGACCATCCGCGGCAGGGCGGTCGCGACGACCTGGGCGTCGAGCATCGCCAGGAAAACGGCGGCGAAGAGCCCGACGAGGGCAAGGGTGTTTCGGGCGCGCGGAGGCGCGCCGAGAGCGGTGCTCAAGAAAGGGGTCCATTCACTGGAAGAAACGAGGGAACGCGAAGGACGCAGGGCAGTGCTCGAAAGCAGCCCCGGTCCCCGCCAAGACGGGAAAAGGCTCAACCGTCATCCGAACCGGATGCGGTCCTCTTCGCGCTTGGCGATCACCTCGAATTCGTCCCGCTCGACCGTACGAACCCGGTCGGCGTCATCAGTGAAGGAACGTTGACATGGATGACCCTAGACAATCACATGTCTTTTGACAAGTACTAGTTCGAGAAGTCAGCCGATCCGCCGGTCAAGCGTCTCGGTGGACAGCTGCGGCCATGACTCCGCCCATTGCATCAGCGTGCTTGCCGACGGCTGAGCGGTCGAGCGCAGGTCCTCCTGCGGGTGGAAGAGGACGGTCGTGCCGTCCTCGGCGATCGGGATCAGGCCGGTGGCCGTCGGGAAGCAGCTGGGCGTCCGGGAAGTCGAAGATCCTTTGTCGCCATGATCGGCTTCTTCACGGTCTGTCCCCGGTCATCTACGCGGGTGGCGGTGCCTCGCCCGTTGTCCGCCACGGACACCGAACCGTCGGGATGCGGGGTGAGGCCGGATCGTCCGCCGCCGGGCGCGTATTCCGCTGGGCTTTGCCGAATACGTGCCAGATGCCCGGCATCCACCGTGCTCGCCCAATCGTGCGTGGTGTTCCGCCCCGGAACCAAGGACGTCCTCAGCGAAGGGGGACGACGTCGTCGTCCGGCTCGTCGCTGTCCCGGCGCCGCTCGCCCAGCTCGTCCGGGAAGACCCACTTCTTGAAACCCCAGAAGCGGAAGAACATCGCCAGGAACATGCCGATGATCGACCCGCTCGTGAAGTCCGCGAACTCCTGGACGAACCGGGTCACGTGTGGCACTTCGAGATCGAAGACGTAGCGCGACGTGTAGAGCGGGATCAGGTTGACCACCACGGCGATCCCGCTGATCACGAAGAAGAGCGCGGCCTCGTGATGCCGCTCGCGGCCGCCGCGGGTCCGGAAGGACCATTCGCGGTTGAGGATGTAGGACACGATCGTGGCGACGATGATCGCGATCGCCTTCGCCGTGGTCGGCTTCGACTCCAGCACGCTGAGTTTCAGCAGGTACCAGACGCCGTTGTCGACCAGGAACGTCGTACCGCCCACGATCGCGAACTTCAACAGCTCGCGGTGCTTGATCAGCACGGATCGGAGCGGCTCGGGCGTCCGGGAAAGGACGGATTCGACCACGGTCACTCGGTCAGTCTAATTCGCACAGGCCGCCGAATGGGTCAGGAGGGGGACAGGCGGCACGTTATATGACGCTTTGGGCGTTTCGGCGAGACGAAAGTCCAGGGCCGCCACTTTCGTCTCAGTCGTACTGAGCAAGCCCGCGAAAGCAGGCACCGATCGCGCCGGGGGAGCAAGGGACCTTTGCTATCGCCGGGCCCGCTGACCTGCGAAAAGAGAGCGGTATCTCAGGCGGCCGGGTCCTCGGGGATATCGGCGGTGTCGCCGGCGTCGGCAGTGGGTGGCCCGTCGCCCCGCACCAGCCGCGGCCGCGCGCCGGGCTCCGGGAAGACCCACTTCTTGAACGACCACCAGCGGAACACCGTGCCGAGCAGGGTCCCGATGACCATCCCACTGACGAAGTCCGCGATCTCCTGCGTCAGCAGCCCGACATGCGGCTGTTCCAGATCGAGCACGTGCCGCGAGATCAGCTGCGGAAGCGCGTTGAGGCCGAGCGCGATCGCGCTGAGCAGGAAGAAGAGCGTCGCCTCGTGGGCCCGCTCACGGCCGCCGCGGAAACGAAAGGACCATTCGCGGTTCGCGACGTACGAGAAAACGGTCGCCACCAGCACGCCGATCATCAGCGCGGTCACCGGTTTGTCGGTCAGCACGGTGAACTTCAGCCCGTAGGTGATCGTCATCGTGATGACGAAACTCGCGCCGCCGACCACGGCGAAACGCAGCAGCTCCCGGTGCCTCCCCAGCATGCGGGCACGCTACTCGAAGACGCGATCCACCACTCCGTCGGGCGACGTGGTCGGCTTCGACTTGCCCGGTCGCGGCGGCGCGCTCGTGGTCGCGGCCGGCGGGGTGGGCTCTTGCTTCGCCGGCTCCGAAGGCGTCGCGGACGGCGAAGGCTTCTTCGACGGCGAAGGCCACCCAGGTCGTCCCGGCTTCGGAGTCTGCGAAGTGATTGGAGGCTTCGAAGTGACCGAAGGCAGCGAAGGCACAGTGGTCGGCGGAAGCAGCCCGTTGTCGTCACACCAATGGCGCCAGCAGTCGAAGTAGATCCGCTCAGGCCCTGCCTTCGCACTGCCGAGGGTGGCGTTCACCGTCAACGGGACGTTTTCCGCCGGGCGGTTCTTCAACACGGCGTACACGCTCGCTTGGCGTCCCGGAGTCAGCGAGCCGCGCGAAGTGCATGACGCGCCCCCGCCGGTCGGAGTGCACCGGATACCGGACACGCTCCAGGAGAAGAGCAAGCGTTGGTCGAGGGTGACCGTCACCGGTTTCGTCGACTCGCCCGTGTTCGTCACAGTGATCCGCACCCGCGGATGGTGGTTCCAGGGGTACGCCGACAGCGCATCGGTCTTGAGCGTGAGCGTGAGAGCGTCCTGCGGCGGTGCCGGCACCTTGACCTTCACCGCGACCGACACCTTGATCCGCGCGCCCGCCGTCACCGAACCGGTCACCATGCTGCCGTTCACGGCCGTGTCATCGGCGACCAGGCGGAACGTCAGAACAGCGGACTGTCCCGGTTCGAGGCCGGTTCCGGTCTTGCAGGTCACCGTGCCGGTGCCGCCGGGGCAGCTCACCGCGATCGGAGCGGGTGCCTGCTGCCGGAAACCGTTGACGCCCATCGCGCCACCGCCGCCGGCGGCGGGAACGGCACTCACGCCCTCCGGCAGGTTCAGGGAAACCGCCACGGGCTCGGACTTCGATCCGCCGTCGTTGCGCACGGTGATCGGGAGGTCGGCTGCTTCACCGGGCTTGAGCTGGACACCGCCGGGCGGGGTCGACGCGGTCATCGCCGGAGGTGCCGGGATCACCGGCGAAGACGCGGGCGGCTCGGCGGGCGGAGGCGGCTGAGCCGGAGGAGGCTGCTCCGCCGGCGGAGCAGGAGGCGCGGGGGGTGCGGGAGGCGCAGGCGGGGCAGGAGGCGCGGGCGGAGCAGGAGGGGGCACGGGCTTCGCGGGCGGCACGACCGGAGGAATCACCGGCGCGGGTGCGGGCGCCACAGCGGGCGGCGGGACGGCCGCGGCCGCCGGGATCTCCTGGGTGCCGCCACCGGCGGCGAGCGCCACCGCGACGGCGGCGACGATGGCCGCACCCGATCCGGCCACTCCGGCGAACTGGCGCGGTCCGGCCGCGGCGGCGCCGGCCGCCCCGCCCGAACTCGAACCCGCGGCGGCGGCCGTCGCGGCCGCGGTGACCGCGCCCGCCTTGCCCGCCCCGGTCGTCGCGAGGTAGCCGAGAGCCGCGCCACCGAGCACGATCGGCGCGATGATCCCGCGCAGACCGGTGTTGACGTCGGCCAGTTCCGCGGCCAGCGCGCGGCATTTCTCGCATTCGTCCAGGTGGATCTCCACCTGGGCACGTTCACGTTTGGACAACCCGTCGCGAGTCCACGCGCCGAGCTTGTCCGCGCTCGCGCGGCAGCGTTCGCCGGAGTTCTCGGCCAGGTGGACCTGCAGATAGGCCTGCCGCAGGCCTTCACGGGCGCGGTAGGCGAGCGCGGAGACACCGTTCGCGGTCAGCCCCAGCAGCGGCGCGACCTCGGCGGGGCTCTGCCCCTCGATCTCGGTGTGCCACAGCACCGCCTGCCACCGTTCGGGCAGCCGGGCGAACGCCTTCGCGGCGAGCGTGCGCTCGAGCCCGGCGACGGCTGTGTCGGAGAAGGGGACTGTCAGCGCTTCGCCGACGGCACCGCCGACGTCGGACATGTCCTCGTTCAGGTCGAGGCGCTTGTCCTTGCGCGTCTTGTCGTAGGCGGTGTGCCGGAGCGCTGTCAGCAGGTACGCGCGGAAAGCGGCATCGGGGCCTTTACCGCCGCGCAGCGTGTCCAGCACCTTCGCGAAGGCTTCGGAAACGAGGTCGTCGGCTTCGGAACTCGATCGGGCGAGTTGACGGGCGAGATTGTGCGCCGCGCCGGAGTGACGTTCGTAAAGCGTTCCGTAAGACGCGATCTTCCCGTCACGCACCTCGGCGATCAGCTCGGCGTCACTCTTACCGGAGAGATCGGCGGGAACGGTGGACACGGGACTCCTTCATCTGCGGGTTAGGCGGGTCTACTCTTCCTAACGCCCGAACACGCTCAGTGTGACGGAACGGGCGACGCACGTCACCTCGCGGCCCCGCCGATGACCCGGAGGGCCCAACGCCTTCACCCGGGACGGGTTACCGAAGAGTTCGGAAAGATCCTTGGAAAACGCCGTCACGCACGACGTGGACAGGCGTCCCCACCGTGAAGCGATCGCAAGATCGAAAAGATCCGGAACGGAAGGGGCGGTGGGTAGTGGACGTACCGGCGACTGGTGCGCCCGACGGGCAAGCCGCCTGGAACCGGTTCGAACGAGATCGCTCTCTTCGCGCCCTGCGGGCCCGCTGGCGGACAGCCAGTTTGGCCGCGGGCTGGCGTTTCCCCAGTGACTGGGGCCTCCCCGAGGTCGACGCCGTCTGCGCGGCGGTGATCAAGAACGGCCGGGTCGCTTCCGCCGACGTGGCGGAAACCGCGCTCGCGGGGCTGGGCCGGGCACGCGCCGCGGCGGGTGCCGGGCTGGCGGAGACGCTCGCGGATCTCGCGGCGTTGCACGCTGTGCTCGCCGACCCGGACGCGGTGGACGGCTTCATCGCACCCGATGTCGACACGACACCTTCCCGGTTACTCCGGGTGACGGCGCTGGCGTGGGCGGACGTCGCGACCGATCAGCTCGTGAACACCGAAGTCACCGAACCGCTCACCGGGCTGCCCACCGCCGCCTACCTGAGGACCCGGTTGAGTGAGCTGTACCGCCAGGCCCGCCGTGAGGAGCGGCCGGTGTCGGAGGTGCACACCCTGCTCGTGGTCTCGATGGACTTCAGCGCTGTCGCGGGCTGGCCCCGGCTGACCGGGATGATCCTGGTCGCGGACGCGCTGAAGCAGGTGTTCGACGGCGGGGAGAGCGTCGCGTCGCTCGGGCCTTCCGTCGCGGGCGTGCTGGTGCCGAAGGACGTGAGGCTCGCTTCGTCCGGCGTCGCGCTGCGAAGGGCGCTCAACGAGCGGCTTTCGGTGGACGCCCAACTGTGTGACACCGGCCGTCCGCAGATTTCGGCCGTCCGGCTCCCGGCGACCTACGACCAGGCGTGTGATCTCCTCAGCGGGCTCGCGCGGTCCTGACGGGGGTAGCGCAGGACGTTCTCCTGGTCACGGGCGACCCTGTCGAGGTGCGAAGAGCCGGTTCATGATTTCCTGTTTGTGTGACCCGGACTGTTCCCGCCGACACCAACGGCGACGTTTCGGCGAGCCGCCCGCAGCATCGTCTGTCGCTGCGGAGGTCGCTCGCCCGCTTGTCCGTCCGGCCGAGATCGATCCTGATCCTGTCGGTGATCCCGCTGGTCGCGATCGGTTTCGGTATCTGGGGATGGCAGCACGAATGGGTGCTGGGCGTGGACAGCGCGGTGTACCGCGCCGGCGCCGAGACACTGCTCAACGGCGATCCGCTGTACGACGCGAACACGCTTCCGGTGGAGCCGTGGTGGGCGCTGTTGCCGTTCACCTATCCGCCGACGGCGGCGCTGTTCTTCATCCCGCTCGCGCTGGTCCCGACGCAGGTCGCCTGGGGGCTCCTGACCGCGGTCTCGCTGCTCGCGCTGGCGCTGTGCGTCCGGATCGCCATCGGTGCGCTGCCGAAGCCCTCGACCGACGGCCCCCGCTGGTGGGCCTCGCCCGCCCGGTCCACGATCGCGTTCTTCCTGGTCTTCCTCGGTCTTGAGCCGGTGTGGCGCACGACCTTCCTCGGCCAGATCAACATCATCCTGATGGCGCTGGTGATGCTCGACATCCTGGTGATCGGGGCCAGGGGCAGCCGCTGGGGCGGGGTGCTCGTCGGAGTCGCGGCCGCGATCAAGCTCACCCCGATCGTCTTCCTGGGACATCTGTTCATCACCGGCCGCCGGATGGACGCCATCCGCGGGCTCATCACGTTCATCGTGCTGCAGGGCCTGATGTTCCTGATCATCCCGCACGACGCGTTCCGGTACTGGACCTACACGCTGCCCGACACCGGCCGTATCGGACCGGTGCACTGGGCGGGCAACCAGTCGTTGAACGCGTTGATGAACCGCTTCACCGAACTCGCGCCTTGGGCGTCGAAGGCGGCGATGGGGATCGGCGCGCTGCTCGCGATCCCGGCCATCTGGCTGGTGCTGCGTTTCCACCGCAAGGGCCAGGCGCTCGCGGCGATGCTGGTGACGGCGTTCTGGATCCTGCTGATCTCGCCGATCTCGTGGACCCACCACTGGGTCTGGGTGGCGCCGCTGGTCGTCCTGCTGGTCTCGCGCCTGCCGAAGACCACGCCAGCCACCGCGTGGAAACGCTGGCTCGGCACCTTCGCGGTGTTCTTCGTCTTCATCAGTTGTGTACTGCTGATCTTGCCGAACGGCCGCAATGTCGAGCTGCACTGGAAGGTGTGGCAGAACATCCTCGGCAGCGCGTACATCTTCATGCCGCTGGTGCTGGCCGTCGCGCTGGCCGGGCGCTGGTGGTACCTGCGCCGGAAGCGGGGCACGGGGGACGACGCTGCGGGGGACGGCGAAAAACATGCTGAAGTCGCGTCCGGCGGCTGAGCCCCGGATCGTCGGGGCCACGCTGGCGGGCGCGCTCGCGCTGGCGATGCTCGCGCTGGGCGTCGTCGCCTGGCTCGGCGAATGGCACCTCGGTGCGGACAGCGCCGTCTATCGCGCCGGTGCCCTCACCCTGCTGAAAGGTGAGCCGCTCTACACCCGCGAGGCGCTCACGACGTTGCCTCCGTGGGTGTTGCTGCCGTTCACCTACACCCCGGCCGCGGCGCCGCTGTTCCTGCCACTCGCGATCGTCCCCGCCGGGCTGACCTGGGGCGTCGCAGGCGCGCTCTCGCTGGTCTGCCTGAGCGTCGTGATCTCCGTCGTCGCCCGCGCCTGCGGCGCCCCCATCACCCGATGGTGGGTGCTGCCGCTGGCCACGGCGGGCGCGGTTGCGCTGGAGCCGGTCTGGAAGACGATCTTCCTCGGCCAGATCAACCTCATCCTGATGGCGTTGATCGTCCTCGACGTCCTGGTGCTTTCGGCCCGAGGTTCGCGCTGGGCCGGGGTACTGATCGGGATCTCGGCCGCGATCAAGCTGACGCCGCTGATCTTCGTACCGCACCTGCTGTTCACCGGTCGCTGGAAGGACGCGCTGCGGGCACTCGGCACGTTCGTCGTGCTCGAAGCCGTGATGTTCGCGGTGATCCCCGGTGACGCCGTCCGGTTCTGGACCGAATCGGCGACCGACCCCAGCCGGGTCGGCTCCGTGCACTGGATCTTCAACCAATCGCTGAACGGTCTGGTGAACCGCGCTTCGGAACTCGCGCCGTGGTCGCTGACGGTGGCCATCGCGATCGGCGCAGTCTTGGCCGTCCCCGCCGTCTGGCTGGTCGTGCGCCTGCACCGTCGTGGCGACCAGGTCGGCGCGCTGCTGGTGACCGCGTTCTACGGGCTGTTGCTCTCGCCGGTGTCCTGGTCACACCACTGGGTGTGGACGGTGCCGCTGCTCGTCCTGCTCGTCGTCCGCCGATCGTGGATTCCGGCCGCCGGTGTCGCGGTGCTGTTCGCGAGCGGGGTGATCATGTTCGTGCCCAACGGCGGGAAGACCGAGTTCGGCTGGGGGCTGGGCTGGTCGCTGCTCGGCAACGTCTACGTCCTCACCGCTGCGATCGCCATCACAGGCCTGGCCGTGCGGGAGCTGCGACGCGGGTCCGCCCAGGTCGCGGCGGTGGCGGCCAAGTAATCTCTCCCCCGTTATGGACAAACGAACCGGTCTTCCGATCGTGGGCATGGTGGGCGGCGGACAGCTGGCCAGGATGACCCACCAGGCGGCGATCTCCCTCGGCCAGTCCCTGCGCGTGCTGGCCGCCGGGGAGAACGAATCCGCCGGCCTCGTCGCGGGCGAGGTCGTGCACGGGCACCACACCGACCTCGAAGCGCTGCGCTCGTTCGCCGCCGGGGTCGACGTGCTGACCTTCGACCACGAGCACGTCCCCGGCGAGCACCTGCTGACGCTCGCGATGGAAGGCGTCACCATCCGGCCCGACCCGGCCGCGCTGTCGATGGCGCAGAACAAGCTCATCATGCGCGAGATGATGGCCGGGCTGGAGATCCCCGGCCCCGACTTCGCCGAAGTGTCCTCTGTGGACGATGTGGTCTCCTTCGGCGACAAGCACTCCTGGCCGGTGGTGCTCAAGGCAGCGCAGGGCGGCTACGACGGCCGCGGTGTCTGGATGCTCGACACCGCGCAGCAGGCCCGCGAGACCGTCCCCGAACTGCTCGAAGCCGGGACCCCCCTGCTGGTCGAGGAAAAGGTCGTCATGCGGCGCGAACTGTCCGCGCTGGTGGCCCGGTCCCCGTTCGGGCAGGGCGCGGCGTGGCCGGTGGTGGAGACCGTGCAGTCCGGCGGGATCAACACCGAGGTGCTCGCTCCGGCGCCGGGGCTGAGCTTCGCGCGCACGCAGGAGGCGCAGGACCTCGCGCTGCGGATCGCGGCCACCCTGAACGTGACCGGGCTGCTCGCCGTCGAGCTGTTCGAGACCGACGAAGGCCTGCTGGTCAACGAGCTCGCCATGCGCCCGCACAACTCGGGACACTGGACGCAGGACGGCTCGCGGACGTCGCAGTTCGAACAGCACCTGCGCGCCGTACTCGACTACCCGCTCGGGCTGACCGACCTGATCGCCCCCGCCTGTGTGATGGCGAACGTCCTCGGTGCTCCCGAGGCGCCGGAGATGGGGCCGGACGAGCGGCTGCACCACCTGTTCGCGCGGTACCCGGACATCCGCGTCCACCTGTACGGCAAGGGAGAGCGTCCCGGCCGCAAACTCGGCCACGTCAACCTCGTGGGCGAACGCATGGAGGAGCTACGCGACCGCGCGCTGCTCGCCGCGCACTGGCTTTCCCACGCCGTCTGGCTCGACGGCTACGAGATCCACTAGGCGCCTGTCGGCGGAGCCGAGTTTTACCAGGAGAAGTGACCACAAGCGTGAACCCGCCCGGCCGAAGGCCCCGCTATCGCGGGTTCACCGGCAAATAATAGGAGTATGAAGATGTCGCCGCAGGTTGGCCTGATCATGGGCAGCGATTCGGACTGGCCGACGATGGAAGCGGCCGGGCAGGCGCTGGGCGAGTTCGGCGTCGAGTACGAGGTCGGCGTCTATTCGGCGCACCGCACTCCGCAGCGGATGCTCGACTACGCGACTTCGGCCGCTTCGCGCGGCGTGCGCGTGATCATCGCGGGCGCCGGCGGTGCCGCGCACCTGCCGGGCATGGTCGCGTCGGCGACGGTGCTGCCGGTGATCGGCGTGCCGGTGCCGCTGAAGTACCTCGACGGCATGGACTCGCTGCTCTCGATCGTGCAGATGCCGGCCGGTGTCCCGGTCGCGACGGTTTCCGTTGGCGGGGCACGGAACGCCGGTCTGCTCGCGGTGCGCATCCTCGCCGCTTCCGACGAGGGGCTGCAGGCGAAGATGGCGCGGTTCCAGGCGGATCTGGAGCAGCTGGTGCTCGACAAGGACGCCGCGCTGCGCAAACGCGTCGAAGGCTGACGAAAAGCGGGGAATCACTCGGCCCCTCTGCCGATAACTGTAAGGTTTCGGCCGGGCACCATCGGTCAGTTCGATCGATGGTGGAGGAGGGGTTATGACGCGCACGCCGAAAATGTTCGTGGTGGTACTGGCAGCACTGATGTTCGCCGGTTGTGGCAGCGGGAGAATTCTCGAGAACAGGCCCTCGCCTGCCTTGACGGGGCCTGCGATTCCGGCTGTGCCGGTACAAAATCCGTTGCCTCTGGATTCTTTCAAGGCGGATCCTTGCGGCGTTCTCGAGCGTGCGGAAGTCGCCGCGCTGATCGCTGATCCGCCGGACAAGGTGACAGTGGACCGGTATTCCACCGGGTACAACACTTCCTGCAAGTGGGATCGGCCCAAGGCGGGCTCGCTTGAAGTCCGGAATCCGACGGCCGACTTGGGCAGCCTTGACGATCGGATGACTCGGCGGAGAGAAGGCAAAGTGACGTTCTCCCACTGGCGAGAGCTGTCGATCGGTGGCCTTCCCGCTGTCGAGCAGGTCGGGAATCCTCCGGTCTTCGAATACAACGGTTACACCCTCAAGGCCTGCACTGTCGAGGTCGGAGCCACGGAAACCGGAGTGCTGGAATTCAAATACTCCCAGTTCGACGACGAGAAGTCGCAGTACTGGGGGGACGACCGGTGCGCGGCCGCGCTCAAAGCCGCGGAGTTCGTGATCGGAAACCTCCGCGGCCGCTGAGGTTCAGTCGGCGAGTTGCTTCCGCAGCTCCCGTTTCAGCACCTTCCCGGCGGCCGACACCGGGATCTGGTCGACGAAGTGGATCGCCCGCAGCCGTTTGTACGGCAGGACGCGAGCACCGACGGCCTCCAGGAGCTGTTCGGCGGTGACGTTCTCGTCGCTGCGGACCACGAACGCGACAGGCAGTTCACCGACCTCGGTGTCCGGTTTGCCGACGACGGCCGCCGCGGTGACGCCGGGCAGGGTGATCAGCAGCTCTTCGAGTTCGCGCGGGAAGACGTTGTATCCCTTGTACAGCAGCATGTCCTTCTTGCGATCCACAATGGACAGGTAGCCGTCCTCGTCGAGGATGCCGATGTCGCCGGTGTGCAGCCAGCCGTCGACGAGCGCGGACGCGGTCTCCTCGGGCCGGTGGCGATAGCCGGTCATCACCTGCGGGCCACGCAGGCACACCTCACCGCTTTCCCCGGCGGGCAACGGATCCTCGCCGCCTTCGGCCGAGACGATCTTGATCTCGGTGTCGGGGAGCGGCAGGCCGACCGAGCCGACCTTCCGGACGGCGGAGCGATAGGCCGGCGCGATGACGGCGCCCATGGTGACCTCGGTGAGCCCGTAGCCCTCGATGACCAGCACGCCGGGGAAGCGGTTCTGCAGGGCGCGGATCATCTCGTGGTTCATCGGCGCCGCGCCGGAGCCGATGGTCAACACCGAGGACAGGTCGGCCGTGTGAAACTCGGGGCAGGCGAGCAGCGCGGCGAACAGCGCGGGCGCCCCGCCGATGGTGGTGACCCGCAGCAGCTCGGCGTCGGCCACGTACGCGGCGGGGTCGAAGCGGTCGTGCAGGACGATGGTGGCGCCGTCGAGCAGCGGGACGTTGAGCGCGGCGATGGTCCCCATCGCGTGGAACCACGGCGTGAGGTTGAGGGCGATGCCGGTGCCGATCCTGGACGGCCATTCGTCCGGGCTTCCGTGCTGCTCGACGATCACTTCGCCCGACGCGTCGAGGGCGGGGAGCGCGCCCAGCCGCCAGCAGGAACTCTGCAGGCTGTTGACCACGACGTTCCGGTGTGGCAGGCAGACACCCTTCGAGCGGCCGGTGGTGCCGCCGGTGTACGCCAGGTGGGCGAGATCGCGGTAGATGTCGATCTCCACGTCCGGCCGCTCGTCGGAGTGACCGGAGTAGAACTCCGTGAACTCGACTTCGCCCTCGCTCACTGCCTCGGGCGGGTGAACGACGATGCTCAGCCGGACCGAGGTCCGATCACGGACCGAAGCGAGCACTCGGGCGACAGGGCCGACGGTGACGGCGGCGACCGCCCCGGCGTCGGCCAGCTGGAAGGCGAGGTCGTCCGGCGGGAGCAGGGGGTTCGCCGGGCTGAAGGTGGCCCCGGCGAGCAGCGTCCCGTAGTACGCGATCGGGTAGGCCAGGCAGTTCGGCAGGTGGAGGGCCACGACGTCGCCCCGGCCGATGCCCTCGGCACGCAGGGCGTTCGCGAACCGGCAGGCCGCGCTGTACGTCTCGGAGAAGGTGAGGCTCCGGTCTCCGTGGGCGAAGGCCGTGCGGGAGCCCCAGCGAGCAGCGGCTCCGGCCAGCACCGAACCGACGGGAACCTCGGGATAATCGAGCGACCGGGGGAGCGGAGTGAGCTGCATCACCCGAACGTACGGACTTTGCGGTCAAAGACACAAGCGCTCGCGATGTCGCGGAATGTGAACGAGCGCTAACATCGGTCAAACTCCCAAACGCGGTTAGAAGAGGTGACGAAGGTGTCTGACGGCCCGGGTCTGTACCAGCTTGCCGAGGAGCACGAGGAGCTGCGGGCCGCGGTGCGTGCCCTCGCGGAGAAGGAGATCGAGCCCTACGCGGCCGAGGTCGACGAGGACGAGCGCTACCCGATCGAGGCGTACAACGCGCTGGTCAAGTCGGGTTTCAACGCCGTGCACATCGAAGAGGCCTACGACGGCCAGGGCGCGGACGCCATCGCCGCCTGCATCGTGATCGAAGAGGTCGCGCGTGTCGACGCGTCGGCGTCGCTGATCCCGGCGGTGAACAAGCTGGGCACGGTACCGATCATCCTTTCGGCGTCGGAAGACCTCAAGAAGCTCGTACTGCCGTCGATCGCCTCGGGCGAGACCTCGGCGTCGTACGCGCTTTCGGAGCGCGAAGCCGGCTCGGACACCGCCTCGATGCGCACCCGCGCGAAGCTCGACGGCGACCACTGGGTGCTGAACGGCACCAAGTGCTGGATCACCAACGCGGGTGAATCGTCCTGGTACACCGTGATGGCGGTGACCGACCCCGAAGCCGAGAAGAAGGCCAACGGCATCTCCGCGTTCGTCGTGCACAAGGACGACCCCGGCTTCACCGTCGGCTCGAAGGAGCGGAAGCTCGGCATCAAGGGCTCGCCGACCCGCGAGATCCACTTCGAGAACTGCACCATCCCGGCCGACCGCATCATCGGCGAGCCCGGCACCGGCCTGAAGACCGCGCTGCGCACTCTCGACCACACCCGCCCGACCATCGGCGCGCAGGCGCTGGGCATCGCGCAGGGCGCGCTCGACGCGTCCATCGCGTACGTCAAGGAGCGCAAGCAGTTCGGCAAGTCGATCTCGGAGTTCCAGGGCGTCCAGTTCATGCTGGCCGACATGGGCATCAAGATCGAGGCCGCCCGGAACCTCGTCTACGCCTCCGCCGCGGCGACCGAGCGTGGCGACAAGCGCGGCGGCTACATGGCCGCGGCCGCGAAGGCGTACGCGTCGGACATCGCGATGTCGGTGACGACGGACGCGGTGCAGCTCTTCGGCGGCGCGGGCTACACGCGCGACTTCCCGGTGGAGCGCATGATGCGCGACGCGAAGATCACGCAGATCTACGAAGGCACCAACCAGATCCAGCGCATGGTCATGGCCCGCGCCCTGCTCAAGGGCTGATTTGATCTTGATCCGGTAGTTCGGGCGGCTCTGGCTGCTCATGATCAGGCCGCCTCCAGGCCGTCATGGGCACCAGGCCGCCCGAACACTGCGTCGATGGCCTGTCGAGCCCGCTCGTGGCTCGACGGGACGAGGTGCGTGTACGTCCGCAGGGTGAATCCGGCATCGGAGTGGCCGAGGTACTCGGCGAGTTCCTTGATCGACACGGCGCGAGACAGCAGCGTCGAGGCGAAGAAGTGCCGCAGTGCGTGCATGCCGTCCGCCCGGCCACGGTAGGTGATCTCAGCCGCCCTGAACGCGCCCTGCCAGACGACCTTGGTGAACAGATCTCCGGTGTAGAGCCGCCCCTCTTCCCCTGTCATCAAGAGCCGGACCGTCACAGGTTCGCCGTCTGACTTCCGCCACGGAAGCGTGACCGCGACGGACGGGAACCGGTCCTCATGGTCGTCGATCTCGGCCAGCATGGCGGGGGAGAGCGGCACAGTTCGCGTCTTCCCACCCTTCGGCGGGGCGAACATCATCACGCCCTTGACGGTCTTGATCTGCCGTTGAACGTGGACAGTCATCGCGTCCCGGTCGATGTCATCCGGGGAGTACCCGAGGATTTCCCCTTGCCGCAGGCCCAGCCCGGAGCCCAGCGGAACGGCGATTCGGAACCGCTCGGCGAGCCCTTTCCGCACCTTGTGCACTCGCTCTTCCGGCCACACGACGACCTGCGGGCTTTCACCGACCGGCCGTCGAACCGTCTTGGCATGACAGGGGTTCTCTCGAATCAGCCTGTCGTCCACCGCTGAGTCCAACACGCCAGCCACGACGGTGAACAGGACGACCTGATAGTTCGTGGACAGCCCCCGTTCGTCCATGTCGCCCACCCAATCACGGATGGTGGACGGCTTGATTTGGCTGAACTTCAGGTGTCCGAAGGTCGGGTAGATCTGACTTTCCAGACGGCTACGCAGAATCTCGCGGGTGGCCGGATCGGGTGAGGTGGCCTTGAGCCAGCTCTCACCCTGCTTCCGGAAGACCTTCGACGACGCCCGCGGATCGATGTACTTGTCTTCGCGCTTGTCCGACTCCACGCCGATGAGGAAGTTTTCAGCGCGCTTCTTTTGCTTGTCCGGGAACGACTTCGAGCGCTCTTCGTTGTCGGGGTCGAGATAGCGGACCTTGTACCGCATGCCGATGCCGTACAGCTCGGTCTTTTCGAGCACGGGCTTGCCCCGCCCGTTGAGGATGACCTTTCCGGTCTCCTCGTCACGGGCGGGGCGATACCAGCGATCTTGAATGTGTCCCATCAGGCCGCCGCCTCGTCTGTGCTCCAGGCACGGACCTTGGTCGGGTCATACCGGAGGTGACGGCCGATCTTCCGTACCGGCGGCCCCTCACCGAGCCACTTCCACTGGTAGAGCGTCTTGACCGGTACGCCGAGGTAGGCCGAGACGTCTTCGACCGACCAGAGCCGGTCCACATTGCTCACGTTGTCCATGTCGTCCCCCTCAGGCCGCTAGCGGAGTTGCCGAAAGATTTGGTGGCCCCTGTGCGGCGAGTAGCGCCCTGTCGTACTCGGCCTTCCACGTGATGCGTTCGGAGATCGCGTGCATCACCAGGTGGTCCCGAGGTGGCACGGAAGGGTCGCCAGAGTCGACCTTGCGCCAGACCAGCCGTGCCGGATCGGGTGTGGGTTTCTCGATCCCGACCGCCGCCAGCGCTTCGATCACGAACGCTTTGCGGTCGGCCTTGTGGTCGACGAGGGTCTTCCCGGACCACTTGCGCGACACCAACACCCGCCGCCCCGGCAAACCGAGCGTGGTTCGACGATGAGCCCGCCCCTTGCAGTGCCCTGGTGTGGTCTTTCCGTTGGCGCCCTTGGGGTTGATGCCGTAGAGCAGCCACACCGCGCAGCGAGGCGAGCAGGGTGTCACTGACAGTTCCGCGTGCAGCCGGTCGTGGTGATCGCGTTGCCGCACGGTGTCTGCCTCGACCACCTCACCGGTGGATTTGGTGAGGTACTTGGTCAGGTAGCCGATGTGTCGTCCGGCTTCTTCGGAGCCGCCGAGGATGCCCTTGGAGTGCACCTGACGGCCGAAGGTGACCACGTGTGCCGGGTCTTCCACGGCTTCAACAGCGTCGTCCCAGTCGGTCAGTGGTTCGCGGGTGTCGGGGTCGACGAACACCCTGCGGTCGCCGTCCCACAGCGGCATCCGATCGACGTAGACGACCTGGTCATGTTCTGGCCACCAGACCTGGTGATAGGTCGCTTCGGTGACTTGGCGGATCACGTCATGCGGGACCGATCCCCGAACAGCCGCGTGTAGATGAGGCGCTGCCCGCCGTTGGGGTTCGACGGTGGCGAAGTACTGCGCGTCCCAGCCGACGACCCGCCGGAGGTTCTGCCACCACCGGTCCACCAGCGCGGAGAAGTGCACCGCGTCCCGAGCCGCCCGCCGGTAGTCATAGGTCGACGGATCGACGGGAGCACCGTCCGAGCGGACCGGGCCGTAGGTGTCGCAGGTGAGCGTGATGAACATCGACGGCCGGAACCGCCCCGCGTACTCGCGGCCCACGGTGGTCTTGGCGACCTTGCGTCGAGGTAGGTTCGGCGCGTCCTGACGCCGCTTGGTCGAGCGCTTCACCGCCTTCTTCGTGGGCAGGTCGATCGAGGGGAGGCGGCCCCGCATCCCGAGTTGCCGAAGTTCGTCGTCGACGCTCTGGATCTCCTCCCGCAGCTCCTCCGCCTCGGCCTGGTTCATCTCTTGCCGGTAGGCGGCGACGAGGTCAGCCCGGAACTCCAGAAGCTCCGTCTGAATCTCGGACGGTGGCGCCGGGGTGAAGTCCGGTTCGGTGTCGATGTGCCAGCCCTCGCGGCACTGAACCTGCCGCAGCGCCTTCGCCTTCCGAGCACACGGCAGGCACACCGATTCGACGGTCGAGCCACACGGGACGGGGACGTAGCGAAGCTCTCCGGTGTCGGTGTCGCCGACCTCCATCGTGAACGGCCGAACACAAACCCCGTGCTTCTCAGCGGTCGCCTTCACCACGTCCGACGCCAAGGGCTCACGCATCCGAGCGGCCCGAGTTTTGGCCGGCATGGTCACCGCGGATTCCTCGGTGCTCATCAGGCGGCCACCTCCCCAGGCGTGTTCCACTGCCGCAGCACGAACACCGGCATGTTCTGCCGCATCCCCGCAGGCAAGTCCGGGAACGTCGCTTCGTCGAACCAGACACCGCCGTAGACCACCACCGGGATGCCGCACGGAGTCCGGCCGCTCAGTTCCAGGTGCACCGACCCGCCGCCCGCAGGACGCCACAGCGAAGCCGTCACGTCGTCGAGCGAGGCAGCCCAGGTGAGCAGCCCACGGGCAACGTCCTCCAGGCGGTCGGAGTCGAGTTGCACCGTGATCGGATCAGGACCCACCCCAACCCGGACCGAGGCGGACGGAGGTAGGGCGAACGAGTCCAGGTGATCGCGGATCGCGTCGAGGAAGACCATCAGCCGGTTCATGCCGCCCTCCCCTCGGAGAGTCCAACCACGTGAGCGCCACAGTTGGTCACGTAGTTCTCCAGGGCCTTGATCTCCTCGTCGGCGACCCATCCGGCCCGGACGCGCAGGGGTTCACGGACGCCTTCGCCCCAGACGTAGCCGACACCGGCTTCGGAATCGCCGATCCGGTTCGCCCAGGCACCGCGTTCGTAAGCGCCGTCGCCGAGGACCATCCCGACATGGGTCTTGGAGGTCACCCGCAGACAGACGCGGCGCGGGAACAGCTCTCGAACCGGGACGGTGTCCTTCGTGGGTTCCTGGACGTAGCCGCGCACGGTGATTCCCAAGGCACGGCCCTGGGTGGTGAGGAGTGCGACCTTTTCCACGATCGCGTCTCGGGTCTTGCGGTCGGTGTACTTGGTCAGCGCGCCGATCTCGTCGAACTCCAGAACCTCTAGCGGGTGCTCGACGCTGATCGGGATCATGCGCACGCGTCCGGCGAACTCGTGTTTGCGGGCTTCCATTTCCTCAAGCAGGCCGTCGAGGAGTTCGAGCGCCTGCTTGCCGGTCACCGCGTACCGGGCGAAGATCCCGCGCCCGTAGGCGAGTTCCATCCCCTTGGGATCGATGCCGGACACCCGGACCACACCGGACCGGATCGCGGGTGCGGCCGACACCAGCGGGCACCACATCACCGAGTTCTTGCCCGATCCGGTCGCGCCAGCGGTCAAGCAGTGCGCTCCCGAGCCGACCAGCGGAACCCGCCAATCCGAGCCGTACTCCGTGGTCCCGGACCACACATGCCGCAGGTCCACGCCGAGCCCATCGGGGGACACCAGGTCAGGAACCGGCAGCGAGGTCACCGCGGATTTGAGTAGGTCACGGCGCTGGAAGTCGATGGAGACCACGTTGGGTTCCAGCTCCCGCACCTGACACCGCTTGACCTTGCGCGCCACCGCCAGCGCCCGCGCGGCCTCGTCGAAGTCCTCGGGCTTCTGCCCCGGAACGAGCTGTACCCGGACCTCATCCCACGACGGACCCGACCGAACCTTGAGCACTTTCGGCACCTGTACGGCCCGTGATGCCGAGGCGGCCTTGCGGGACAGCAAACGTCGACGGCCGACCAGGTTCACCGTCACTTCCACCGGCAGCGTCTCGTCCCGGATGCTCAGCCCGCAGGCGTGCAGCCAGGCCGGGAGTTTGCGCGCGTAGACCGCCCAGCGCATCCACCAGGACCGCAGGAACCGGCCGCAGTGCTGGTCATAGGACACCACGGCGATCAGACGCCACGACGCCAGCACGGCGACGACCGATCCGGTCACGATCGCCAGGGACAGCCACCCGAGGTACTGCCACCACGCCATGAACGCCACCACGGTAAGACTGGTCCGCCAGCGCGTAATGACTTGCTTTCCCAGCCATACCAACGATTTGAGCAGCCACCAGAGGGCGAGGAACACCAGCGCGGCCGCCGCCAAGACTTCCAAAATCGAGGCGAGAGCACGACCGATCTTGTGCAGCAGCCACACCGCCACACCGAGCACTCCACCGCCGATGAGAAGGAAACCGATCCCGTTCGTGCTCATCGACGACCACCGCCGGTCAGATCCAGCGGCAGCATTCCCCGGCAGGGAGCACATTCCGTCTCGCCGGGGAGCAGCTTGGCGAACCGCTTACAGAGTGCGCAGCGCGTTTGGGTGACCCCGTCTAGCGCATGTTTGTTGCCATCGTTTAGCGTTGTCATTGTTCACTTCCAGAGGTTGTGGACAGCGCAGGAGCGGCAAGGTTGGTAGCCGGATTCCGCTTCTGCGCCTTACAGGACAAGAAAAGCGTTTGAGAACGTGTTTGTACGCCGCACGTCCCCACGTGCGTTTTTCGCTCTGTTGTTCAGTTTCTAGCTGGCTTGCGACTTCTCCTTCTGGATCTGCGCGGCCACCTCGTTGGCCTTTCGTTCCTCATACCCGACCCAGTACTTGAGTTCGTGGTGGTGCGCACGGTCCACATCGGACACGGCTTGATACATGCGCGCGTTCTCCTTGTGGAACTTCAACCACGTCGACCGGTTGGATCCAGGCTTCGGCCGACGAGCGGAAGCGACCAGGTGCGCGTCCTTGAGGGTTTGTGGCTCATTCCGGCCCGGTGTCGTCATTGCGCACCGCCGCGTGCTTGCCGAGGAACACGGCCAGTTCGTCCGCGCTGTCGCGGATTTGGCGAAGGAGCCGGATGAACTCCGGCCACTCGGTGGGGTCGGAGGGAGGAAGGATCGCCAGGCTGTCCGGGTCGAGGTAGATCACCAGGGCGGGGTTCGCCGAACCATTGCCCTGCATTCCCGCGACCGCCTGCCGTCCCGGCTTCCACATCGCGTTGAACGCCACGGCCCTGCTCCTCCTCGCTGTGAGCGCGGATCTCCCACGACCGCGCGTTCTCCTCGAATCCCTCAGCTGCCGCTGTCACGGCCGCGAGCACCCACCACGGCAAATGGCCTTCTGTCAGGAGATCCCGCCAGGCAGATGCCACCGCGAGGGAAGCAACACCCACGTCGTGCGCCGCCAAGGGGTCGACGACCTGGGCGGTCTGTGCCCTTAAGGCGCTGTAGTGGCGGTAAGCCATCTCCCACGCCTGGACCAGATGCGGAGAAACCACGGCCACACCGTGGCTCCCCGGCACCCCGCCCGGCATCACGCAGCCTTGGGCGTTGACTCGGCAGCGCCCGAGGTCCGCGACGACTTCGACGCCCCACCCGAGGCCGCAGCCTTGAAGCCGGTCGCGCGGAACATGTAGGACTGGTACTTGAACTCGCCTTGACCAGCCACCTTGGGCTCAGCCGTCAGGCCCTCCAATTCGATCGGCCGCATGCCCGGCAGCACTTCCGACGTCGTCGGCACCGGCTGCACATCGGCCAGCAACGTGATCTCGAACGACGCACGCTTCGCCTTGACCTCGTCCGGGTCGGTCACCGTGACCTTCCACTGACGCTTGCCCGTCACCTCGTCGACCCGCTGACGAGCCGGACGACCCGACGACCTGTCCTCTCGCGACTGGTACTCGTTGTCCGGCGACACCTCACCGACCATCACCAAGCCCTGCCCGAAAGCCTCGTCGAACTCGATGGGGAACCGAAAACCCTTGTAGATAGCCATTTGCTGCTCCTAGATACGTGTGATCAGTCGTTCTTGCGCGTGACGGTTTCGTCGGCAGCGTCGGACCATTGGTCATGGAAGGAGGAGGAATGCGAGCGCGTTCGGTGCTGGGTTTCGCACCACTCGCTGAACTCGCTGGCAGCGGTCGCGAGACTCTGCGCGAACCGTGCGGTGTCCATCAGGCCGCCGATACGGGCGGGCACCTGGACGATGAAGGAGGTCTCTTCACTTCCGGCGACGAGCTGACGAACGCCAGGAGAGGGTGAAACCACCGCCGCGCCGTAGCCGACGAGGGGCTGAATCACCACGTGAATGCCCATGTGTGCTCTCCCGATGTCTCGGTCTCGGCGAGCCCGGTCGGGCGCGCTGGACACAGGAGACACCCAGTGAGGAGCCTCACCCCGGACAAACTGTCCGGGTAGGGACTAGCGGGGGAGAGGAACGGCCTCGTTCACCGCGGAAAGCACTGCCGACCAGGGCAGCTCTCGGCCCGGAGCGCTCCGCGGCTCATGCAGCGGCCACACGTCGTCCCCGTACACGAGACGCACGCCAGCACGCCGCAACGCGTCGATGTGGGTTTTCCAGGACGGGTGACGAGCGTGCGCGGCGTTCACGCGCGGGAAGACGATCACCGGCAGGTTCAGGGTGCCGATGGCCTCGTTGACCTGCGTCAGAGCTTGATTGTCAGCGATGCCCATCGCGAGCTTGGCGACCATGTTCGCCGAGGCGGGCGCGACCAGGTAGCAGTCCGGGGCAGGATGCGGGCTGGATTCGGCCGGCATGCGGGACTCGACACGGACCGGGAACCCGGTGGCCTTCTCGATCTCGGCGCGGCCGCCGTTCTCGTCCAGCCAGCGCCCAGCCGTCGGGGTCAAGGTCACTGCGACCGTCCAGCCGTCCTCTTGGAGGGGCCGGATCACGCGCGGAAGAAGATCCTCAACACCACCAGCACCCGAGCCCACCAGGCCCAGAACACGCGACGCCACCCGACCTACCTCACCGCGCCGCAGCGCTCAGCCAACGCCAACAAGGGCGAGGACTTCTTACCAGCCGTCGCCGGGGCACGGCGATACATCGACCGCACGACCTCCCGCACGGCGGTGCTGTGCCGGACGATCCCCGGAGCCTTCTGCTCAGCCGTCAGCAACGCTGACAACGCCTCGTCATCCTTCGCGACCAGGCTCAACGCCCGCGCGAAGTCAATCAAGTGCGTGACCTGGCGTTCCACCGGCAGATGGTCGACGCTGATCCCGGGAGCCGACTCGATCACCTGCGAAATGTCTCCCAGATCCAGCGCCGCCGACAGACGGTGAAGCTCGACGTTGGCCGGGCCGAACCCGGTCTGCCAGTGGTTGGCGTCCACCCCGAGCTGATCAGCCGCCCGTCCCGCGTGGGACAGCAGCTCGTTCGCCGTCGACCGGTCCTGTTGCCGAGCAGCGGCGACAGCCGTCCGCAGATAGAGCATCCCGTAGAGGCTCAGCGCGGCCGGATCACCATCGCGCATCCTCGGGACCAGCCACTTCGCGGCCACGTCGCCCAGCTCAAGCGCGTCATCGAACCGACCGACCGCCAGCAGGGCGTGAGTCCCGGACCGGGCAGCCGAGGCCAGCACCAGCGGGTCATCTGCCTCGTCGGCCGCCTGCATGGCGCGTTCCGCCGCGATCCACGCCAGGTCAGCTTCACCGATCTTGCTCAGCGTCGTTGCGGCCAGGTGGTGGACGCGAGCGGACACGGCGGCACAGGCCCGTCGGTAGGCCGCGTCGTCGGCCGAGGCGGACTCCATGCCTTGGCTGGTCTTGATCAGGCCCGGCAGCGCGGCGACGACACGGCCGAGGTCGCCCTTCTGATAGCTGGACCAGGCACCTTCCACCAGCTGAGCGACCGGAGCGGGGTCGATGTACTCGGGCGACATGGCTGAGGAGAACAGGGTGCGGGACAGGCGTCGCGGGGCCATCAAGGCGTCTCGGACGGCCGGGACGTCGTCGTTCTTGTCCTCGTCCTCCATGAGCACGGGTTCGCCGAGGAGGTCTCCCAGCGTCACCCGCAGGCCCCGCGCGACGTCGGCCAGCACGTCCAAGCGTCGGATCTCGCGTTCGCCGCGCTCGATCTTGCTCAGCCAATCCTCAGTACGGCCCACCAGATCAGCAAGAACCGCCTGCGACAGACCACGCCGCCGCCGGTAGAAGGCAATACGCTCCCCGATGCTGAGCTGATCACCCGCACCACGCATACGCCCAGGCTAGCAGCGTCAACGTCTTTCGAGGGTCGCGAACACGACAGCTACGCTACGTTGGACAACACGAGCAACCGCAGTATTGGAACGTTTGCGTACCGTGAACGTGGTGGACTCGCGAAGACTTGAGGGAGCTTGGTGATGGCCATGACCGGCACGCAATCGATCGTTCGAGGGACGAACAACAAGCCTGTAGCGAGTCAGGCTCTCATTGAATACTTCAGCGTGCACGGAGAGCCAGACGGTCATCTCTTTATCGGGTACCCAATTATTGGATCGGCTGATGGACGTCACCCTATCGATGCGGTGTACATTTCAATGCGCAAAGGTGTCGTTGTCTTCGATCTTGTTGAGGGAAGTAATTATGACGGTTTTGAAGATCGTCAAGATGAGGCTGCAACGCGAGTTCAGCAGCGATTATTTGCATACAAGGAGCTCGTTCGCCGCCGACAGCTTGCCGTCGAGATAAGTACCATTACTTTTGCGCCAGCCGTCCAAGATCGATACACTTTTGTTGACGAAGAGTATGTGGTAGCGAATCAGAATTCGCTAGGATCCGCGCTCAATCTTTTGGCTTGGAATAACTCATCTACTGACCTGCTGCGCCGAACGCTTTCAGCGATTCAAAATATTTCGACAGTCAGGCGCAACACTGCAACGCGTCAGATTGAAGACCAGCACTCGCGTGGCGCGAAGCTTCAGCAGCTTGAAGCTGCAATTGCAACGTTGGACAACTTGCAGAGCAAGGCTGTTATTGAGACCGTTGATGGGGTGCAACGGATTCGTGGCCTAGCTGGATCTGGAAAGACGATCATTCTGGCGCTAAAAGCTGCGTATCTGCATGCGCAACACCCTCGCTGGAGGATCGCTGTCACCTTCAATACGAGGTCTCTCAAAGCGCAATTTCACAGGTTGATTAATAGCTTTTCCAACGAGGCTACCGGAGAAGAGCCGAACTGGAATAACGTTCGTGTCATCAATTCCTGGGGTGCTTCTGGTGGCGCGAACCGTGAAGGCTTGTTCTATGAGTTCTGTGCAACTAATGGTGCAACATACATGGACTTTGGGTCGGCAAGCTCCCAGTATGGACGGGATGCAGCGTTTAGCGGCGCTTGTGACGCGGCCTTGGCTGAAGTGTCCGATCCCAAGGCAATCTATGACGCTATTCTAGTAGACGAAGCGCAAGATCTTCCGCCCGCATTCTTGCGAATGTGTTACGCGATGCTCGACGATAGTCGTAGGCTGGTTTACGCTTATGATGAGCTGCAGAACCTTTCCGGAACTGCTGGTCTGCCATCTGCGGCAGAAATATTTGGGACCGATTCGGAGGGTCGGTCCCTGGTGACATTTGAGCAATCAAGCTATGACTTGGGAGCTCGTAGGGACATTGTACTGGAGAAGTGCTATCGAAACTCCAGGCCTGTTCTAGCGACTGCGCACAGTCTGGGGTTCGGTATTTATCGCCGTCCAACGAGGCAGGCAACTACCGGGCTTGTGCAAATGTTTGACCAGCCCCAGCTTTGGGAAGACATCGGTTACAAGGTCGTTGAAGGGGAGCTTCGGCCTGGGGTGCATGTGAAGCTAGAACGTGACGAGAATTCTAGTCCAGGGTTTCTTGAATCGCACTCAGATACTGATGACTTGGTGCAGTTCATTAAGTTTGACACGCAAGCCGAACAAAACGAGTGGGTCGTCGAGCAGATATATAAGAATCTGCACGAGGAAGAGTTGAGCCCAAACGATATTGTTGTGATTAATACGGACCCGTTAAGGACTAGGTCGAACCTGGGTCCTATTCGCAAAGGTTTGTTGCGGTTGAATGTTCCCAACCATCTTGCAGGGGTTGACACTGTTGCCGATGTATTCTTTCGGCCTGAAGGTGATTCAGTAACTTTCACCGGAATTCATCGAGCAAAAGGCAATGAAGCTGGAATGGTCTACATCGTCAATGCCGATGAATGTCAAGCAAGTGTGGGGAGCTTGTCGCGGGTCAGGAATAGGCTTTTCACGGCGATTACTCGAAGTAAGGCGTGGGTTCGGGTGCTTGGGGTCGGGGACGCTATGGAAGAAATGATCGGAGAGTACAAACGTATTCGTTCTGAGAACTTCGCTCTTTCCTTTACTTATCCTACGGTTGACCAGCGTGGGAAGATTGAGATAATTCATCGAGACATGAATGAAGCCGAGGCGGAGAATGTTGCGTTTCGCCAGGCGACAGTTACGGATCTTCTGCAGGACCTGGAGTCCGGTAGGCTGTATCGAGAGGATCTGGATCCGGATCTTGTTGAGCGCCTTACGAGACTTCTCCGTGATCCGGATGCGTCATGACCGAATCGACTGCCGCGAAAGTGTATGACGAAATTGTCTCGATAACTAATTTCCTGGTCGAGACGAGTCTGGTTGATCGCCAGAACTATCCGCGTAAAAAGCAGGTATCTGACGGCGGAGTCGTTATCGACTTTCCGTCTGCGTTGCCAACGTCGTCGATGATAAAAGATCAAAACTATTCTGAAATGTACTTGCAGCAGGTTAAGGCCAGCTCGTTCAACTTCTATATGCTCGATGGTGCTCTTATTCAGATGCAGTACGAATTCTGGGGGAAACGTAAAGGGTTGCACAAGGCTCGACTTGCTTTCCTGCCTTCGCCCGACCTTTCTGAATTTCAGAATAATCCTGAGATTTACATCGAGGATGTAGTATTTGCGGAGGTTGTTGATAAGCGTGTTGTAGCGGTTCCAGTGCGGTTTGACTTCGACAACACTGATGGGGTTGCTAGAAGCGTTGTGCATCCGCGGTCGCACTTAACGCTTGGACAGTACAAGAACTGCAGGATTGCTGCTAGTCGTCCACTTAGTCCAGGGGTCTTCGTTGACTTCATATTGCGAAGCTTCTATAACACTGCGGCTATGGAGCTTTCCAAGGGGGTTCCCCGTGAGAATCACAGATTCCTGGAAACCGTAACGCCCGAAGAGGTCAATCTTGTGCACGTGGCGATACCGTAGTGGCCGTAGCGTGTAAGTGGAAAGACGTTGCTGCCGAACTTGGCTCTATGGGATCAAGGGCGCGCCGCCGCCGGGCGGCGCGCCAGGCGCGTTGGTAGCCCCTCGCCTGGGCGGCCGCGCCGGTTCCCGACACGGCGGGCTGCCGCTTCGCTCCGCCCGCCGGCCGGGCGACGCGGCCGCCAGCGGGTCACCTTGCGCAGCGCCACCCAGCGGCGGCGCACATGTCCCCATAGCCAACGTCGGCCCTCCTCAACGAGCGTCGTGACATACCGGTCGTCGGTGTATCGCCACCTGTTACGCCCAGTCGTCGATCCCCTCCATCCCGACGCCTGATCGTGACAACGGCCGGTAACACCGCGTCAAGGCTGGAAAGCGTGCCTTGACCCGATGTCACCGGCCGCGTGCTGGCTTCGTATCGGGATGAAGGGGGAGGTGCGGGCAGGGTTTCGCCAGGCCGTCTGCAGGCCGTCAGACGTCAGGTAGGGCCAAGATCCACCGAGAACTGTCGAGAGACGTTCCAGCAGCTCAGCGGCCGTTTTCAGGCAAGATCGCCAGGACAGCCGAAACCGGCCGAGAGATCACGCAGATCTACGAAGGCACCAACCAGATCCAGCGTATGGTCATGGCGCGCGCCCTGCTCAAGGGCTGAATCTGCTGAAGTACATGAAGGCCCCCTTCATTGCGCTAGGCGCAGTGAAGGGGGCCTTCATGTACTTGGGGGCCGACGCAAGCAGAAGACGAATTGCGGCGAGTTCGGTCCCCAAACACGCGAGTTCGGCTTCCGACCACGCGAAACCGCCGCTTGGCGCCAGGCCGTCGCGCGAGCGGGTGACCAATCGCGCGTGTGAGGTCAGGCGTCGGTGAGATGCTTCACGGAAGTACGGCGATCATGGACCGCCGGTGTCACTCTCGAAGGATGTTCTGGTTCGCTCCGGTGTCGTGGACACCGCACGACGAGGCCGAGCTGATCGCCGGCTGGCGGTTGTGGCTCGAGCTCGGGGATCGCATGTGGCCGTCGGCCGAGTGGGACGGGACGGCGGCCGACGTCGTCAAGCCGCTGCGTGAGCTGGTCGCGGCCTGCGACGAGATCGAGACTGGGTATCGCGGCGCCGTCGACGAGCCGTCGGAGGAGTTCATCCGGATCATTCAGTTCCTCGTGTGGACGGTCAGCACGGTGATCGAGCTGTGGGCCGACGACGAGGTCCCGCTCGACGCGGAGCGGATCGCGTTGCTGCACGCGGATCTGGCCGGGTTCGCCGAGCAGGCCGAGCGGGTGCTCACGCTCCTGGCCGTCAGCGGGGGCTGGTCGGGCCTTGCCGCGGAGCATCGGCGGACGGGTCGTTGAGCGATTCCGGCTTCTCGACCCACGCGAACCGCGAGCCCGCGAGATGGTCGTCCAGCGGACGGTCCAAGGAGAGCAGCGTCACCGGGTTGCCGAACGGGTCTTCGCCGGGCGTGATCCCGTAGCCGACCTCGATCACGGCTTCTTCCTTCTTGTCGGATTCGACGTCGTGCCTGGTGATGCCGTCCTCGATCGACCACGTGCCGTTGACGGTGCGATGGAATTTCAGGGCCAGTGCGCCCGGGGTGAACGCCGCCCACGTGTAGCGCGACACCGTGAACTCGGTGCTCCAGCTCGACCAGTAGAGCCAGCCGGAGCCGTCGCCGCGGAACGCCAGTTCGGCGGACTCGACATCGCTCGGGTACAGCATGCGGTCCGACCAGAGGCCGATCAGACGTTCATCCATCACGCAGGAGATTCTGCCCGTCGGGCGCCCGGGACAACGGCGCCGTACGGGGGAATGACACCCGCGACCTTCCACAGAGGACATGCCGCCGACCGGGTCCGGTTCCTGTCGGGTACCTGTCGATCACGCTCCGGAGGTGCCGCCCGGGGCGCCCGGTGCCTTACCGTGATCCCGGTAAGTTGAATATTCACCGACCAGAAAGCTGAGACCCGATGTTCGCTCGTTTCAAGGATGTCGCCCTCCTGCTGGGCCGGATCGGTGTCGGTGTGGTCTTCCTCGCACACGGCCTGCAGAAGTGGGAAAACGGGATCGACGGCACCGCGAAGTTCTTCGAGCAGACCGGAATCCCGCTGCCCACGCTCGCGGCGATCTTCGCGATCGCGGTGGAGATCGTGGGTTCGATCCTGTTCATCGTCGGTTTCCTGACGCCGCTGGTGGGCATCGGCTTCGTCGTGGTTTCCGTCGGCGCCCTGCTCTCGGTGCACCTCGACAACGGACTGACCGGTCAGGGCGGTTACGAACTCGTCCTCGTCCTGGCGGTGGCCGGGCTCGCGATCGGCTTCAACGCCGGCAAACTGTCGCTCGACCACGTGCTCTTCGGACGCAAGCGTGAGGCGAAGCAGCTTCAGGACGCCTGACCGTCCGCGGATGTCATGAAAGGGTCGTTCCTGACGAAAAGTGTCAGGAACGACCCTTTCATGACACTTCAGGAGGGGAGATCCGCGGTCGTCCGCTCGGCTTCGCGCCGGGAAGCGAGTTTGGCCGGATCCGCGTCGGTGACCTGGACCAGATGCGCACCGGCCGCGAGCGGCGTCAGGAAACCCGCGAGGATCCCGTCCTCGCCAGACCATTCCACAGTGGACAACACGCGGTCCTGAGAGGACAGTCCTGCAGCGGAAGCGCGGGAGCGGGCCTCGGCGAGCACTTCATCCACAGTGGACGAACCCAGCGCCGGAGTGTCACCGGGGATGGGGAACAGCGGGCTGAACTGGTCACCCGAAAGCCTGGCCTCGGTCACGTAGTCCAGCGCCCCGTCGGGCACGGAGCCGGCGGGCAGTCCGAGACCCATCGGGTGCAGCGAGACGACGGCCGTCGCGGCCGCCTCGGAAACGCCGCCCGGCGCGACGAAAGCCACCCGCGCGCCCGCGGTCTCCGTCACCACCCTGGCGCCGCACCACCACGCGCCCAGCAGGACACCGGCGGTCTGCCAATGCGACGGCAGCACCACGGCGACCTCGTCCCCGGGTTCGACGTCGAATTCGTCGACCAGCCAGTTCGCCGTCTTGGCGGCCCAGTTCACCGTGGTCGCCACGGACAGCTCGACCCGGCTGCCCTGCTTGTCGTCGTAGTGCGTGATCAGCGGTTTCGCGGGCGACCCGAGCAGGGGCCGCAGCAGCAGTTCGGTGAGGCTCACGCCCCCAACGCTAGTTCACGCAGGGAACGCTCGACGCGGCGAGCACGGGAGCCGCGCCGACGGCCCCGCCGCCACCGCCCCGGCCGACCAGGCCGGAGACGAAGCTCCGCACGGCGGCGGCGTCGATCTCGACGATGCTCTGACCGTCCGCGCTGCGGCCGTTGATGTTCACCACCGGGATGGTCGTGAACGACAGGTCGCCCGACGCGATCCCCTTCGCCTGCTGCGCGAACTCCAGCAGGTCCAGACCTTCGTCGAGGACGATCGACCGGTGCACGACGTCCATCAGGCCGCTCATCGTCGACGGGCTGGTCAGCGTGCCCGCCGAGAGCACCTGGTTCAGCGCCGAGGACAGGAACGTCTGCTGCCGCACGATGCGGTCGAGGTCGCCGCGCGGCAGGTTCTTCCGCTGCCGCACGAAGGAAAGCGCCTCGCCGCCCGACACGGTCTGTTCGCCGCGCCGGAAGTTCGCGCCGGAATCCTTGTCCTCGGTGGAGTGGTTCAGGCAGACCTTGACGCCGCCCAGCGCCTCGGTCAGCAGATAGAAACCGAGCAGGTTGACCTCGGCGTAGTGGTCGATGCGGATCTTCGTCAGGTCCTGAACGGTCTGGACCAGTGCCTTGCGGCCTTCCTGGTCGGAATCGCGTTCGAGTTTCGCCTGGTCGGACTCGCCGCGGTGCGCGTTCGCGTAGTTGGCTTTCGCGACGCCGTACGCCGAATTGATCTTGTTCGGGCCGCGGCCGGGGATGTCGGTCCAGGTGTCGCGCGGGATCGAGACACCCGACGGTTTCCCGCCGTTCTTCGGGATGCGCAGGATGATGATGGTGTCGGTGTTGACGCCCGCCTTCTCCTCGGTGCGCAGTTCCTTGAGCACCTTCAACGGCAGCGGATTGCCCTGCGCGTCTGTCCGCGCGTCGCTGCCGACCAGGAGGATGTCGTTCGCGCCGTCGTCGGCGGGCGGCGCGGCGGGATCGTCGGCCTTGCTCAGGGCGTTCGTCGTGGGGACGTTGTTCTGCAGCTGGTCCTTGGTGACGTACGCGTAGCCCGTCGTGCCGAGGGCGAGCAGCGACACGAGGCCGAGCGCGATCCGGCGCGTGTACCGGCCGAAGCGGCGCAGCGGGCGTTCGGGAATGGCCAGCACTCCCGAAACCGCTTCGTCTTCGTCCTCGGGCGGGGCGGACGGCTGGGGGAGCGGATTCCGCGGGTACGGCGTCGGGACGAACCGAGGCTCTTCGTCACTCTCGGTGTCCGAGGTGGTGGCCTCTTCCGGCTGTGGATCTTCGGCGTCCAACTGTCCGGATTGTTCGTTGGTGGCTTTGTCCTCGCTGTCCATCCCTGTTCACCTCCCCTGTCGCTGCCCGTCAGTCCGATCGTAGGAGAAGGCTAGGCCACCTTGAGGTCGGCCACGCTGAGTACCCGGCGATTAATTGACGCAGGGCACATCGCCCGCGACGATCGGCGCCGAAGTGGGCGCCGCCGGAGTGCTGGAAGGCGGCTGAGCCGGCTTCGAAGCGGGCGGCGACTTCGGCGGGGTCGTGGTCTCGGCGCCGGCGGGAGCGCCCTTGAAGTCCTTGCCGAGCAGGATCCGGACCTTGCCGGGGGCGACGTCGCGATCCGCCTCGGTCTGCACCGCGGTGCCGAAGACCTGCTTGATCAGGGCCAGCCCGGCCTCGTCACCCGGCGCGTGCCGGATGACCGTCGAGTTGCGGGTGCTGAGTTTGGTGTCGGCGGCGAGTTTGAAACCCTTGCCCTGCAAGAGGTTCCGTGTCTCGGTGGCGACCGTGGGCGAACCGGAGCCGTCGAAGAGTTCGACGGTCACCGCCTCCGCGCCCGGCAGCGTGGCCGGGGTCTCGGTGGGTGCCGTCTGCCCGTCGGAGGTCAGGCGGCTGATCTCGGCCTGGACCTCTGCCGGGTCCACCCGGAGCACCGACGCGCCGCCGATGGTCGCGACGCCCTGGGTCGGGATCGTGTGGAACTCGATGTTCCCGCTGGTCAGCCCGCGCATCTGGGCGGCGAACTCCGGCAGGTCCCAGCCCGCCGACAGCACGACCGACTTCCTCACCGCGTCGATCAGGTTCGAGATCTTCGCCGGGTTGATCAGGACGTCGGAGGAGAGGACCTTGTTCGCCAGCCCGGACAGGAAGGCCTGCTGGCGCGCGATCCGGTCGAGGTCGCCGTTCTCCAGGTCGTACCGCTGGCGGACGAACGCGAGCGCCTGGACCCCCTCGATGGTCTGCTTCCCGCCAGGCAGGTCCACGCCGGATTTGCGTTCCTTGACCGGGCCGTTCAGGCAGACCTCGACGCCGCCGATCGCCTTGGTGATCTCGTAGAAGCTCGACAGGTTCACCTCGGCGTACCGGTCGATCATCTTCGGCTTGCCGATGAACTTCTCCAGCGTCGCGATCAGGTTCTTGCGGCCGGCGTCCTTGGCCTTGGCGTCGACGTCCTTGAGGTTGGAGTTGCCCTGCTGCTGCAGCGTCTTCGACGTGTCGTTGTAGGCGTACACGTACGCGCTGTTGAGCTTGTGCTTGCCGAAACCGCCGGTGATCTCGACCCACGAGTCACGGGGGAAGGAGAACGCGACCGCCTTCTTCCCGTTCTGGGGGATGTGCACCAGGATCATCGTGTCGGTCTGGCGCTCACCGTCGGCGACGCCGGCGTGCAGCATGTCGAGGACCTCGCGCGGCAGCGGGTTGCCCTGCGCGTCGGTGCGGCTGTCCTGGCCGACGAGCAAAATGTCGATCGCGCCGTCCAGCGGTTTCGCCGGCGGGTGGCCGTCGTCTTCGAAGATGTTCGTGGTCGCGAAGCCCTGCGACAGGTCGCCGATGGACTGCCAGCCCCACCAGGTCAGCGTCAGGATCGTGATCGAGACCAGGCTGAACACGACCTTCACCCCACGACGGGCGAGCACCGCGACGCCGCCACGGCGTGCCGGAATGGGTGGCCCGGGCCACTCGGTCACGTGCGGTCCTCCACGAATCTCCCCAGGGCACACGCGTGCCTCGTCCATGACTCTACTGATCCCCCTGTTAGACGTCCGTAGGCTGGTGAAAGGTTGCCCCGGTCGTGACACACTCGGCCGGGCCGGGAAGTCGTAAAGGGAGGATCGCGGGATGCGGGTGCTGGTCACCGGGGGTGCCGGGTTCATCGGTTCGCATTACGTCCGGCAGGTGCTGACGGGGCAATACCCGAGCATGGCCGACGCGGAGCTGATCGTGCTCGACAAGCTCACCTACGCGGGTAACGAAGCGAACTTGGAGCCGGTGCGCAAGAACCCGCGCTACCGGTTCGAAAAGGGCGACATCTGTGACGCCGCGCTGGTCAGCGAGCTGATGCGGGGCGTCGACCTGGTCGTCCACTTCGCCGCCGAGTCCCATGTGGACCGTTCGATCGCCGGGGCCGCCGACTTCGTGCTGACCAACGTGCTCGGCACGCAGACCCTGTTGCAGGCCGCGCTCGAGGCCGAGGTCGGGAAGTTCGTCCACGTGTCCACCGACGAGGTCTACGGCTCGATCGACGAGGGATCCTGGAGCGAAGACCACGCTCTGGAGCCGAATTCGCCGTATTCGGCGTCGAAAGCGTCCTCGGATCTGCTGGCCCGTTCCTTCTTCCGCACCCACGGGCTGCCCGTCTGTGTCACGAGGTGCTCGAACAACTACGGTCCGTACCAATTCCCGGAGAAGGTCATCCCGCTCTTCGTGACCAACCTGCTCGACGGCAAGAAGGTCCCGCTGTACGGCGACGGGCTCAACGTGCGTGACTGGCTGCACGTGGACGACCACTGCCGCGGGATCCAGCTCGTCGCCGACGGCGGCAGGCCGGGCGAGGTCTACAACATCGGCGGCGGCACGGAACTGACCAACCGCGAGCTGACCGAGCGGCTGCTGACAGCCGTCGACGCGGACTGGGAGAGCGTCGAGCCGGTCGAGGACCGCAAGGGGCACGACCGCCGCTACTCGGTGGACATCACCAAGATCTCGCAGGAACTCGGCTACGCACCGCGGATGTCCTTTGAGGACGGTCTTGCGGACACGGTCGCCTGGTACGGCGAAAACCGTTCGTGGTGGGAGCCGCTGAAGAACCGCGCGGGGGAATGACGGTGCTGAGCGTTCTCGTACCGGGCGGATCCGGCCAGCTGGGACAGGACATCGCGGCGCTGGCGCCGGATGCCGCGACCCCGTCGTCGTCGGAGCTGAACGTGCGCGACACCGGCCAGGTCGTCGCCGCGGTGACCGAGCTGGCGGACCGGGCGCGGGCGGCGGGGACGTCGCCGGTGGTGATCAACGCGGCGGCCTACACCGCGGTGGACGCGGCGGAGACCGACGAGGAACGGGCGTTCGCGGTGAACGCCGACGGACCCCGCGTGCTCGCCGCGGCGTGCTCGTCGCGGGGGGTGCCGCTCATCCACGTGTCCACGGACTACGTCTTCGCCGGTGACGCGACTTCGCCTTACGAGGTCACGGATCTGCTGGCGCCGCTCAACGCGTACGGCCGGACGAAGGCGGCCGGCGAGGACGCGGTGCTCGGATCGGGCGCCCGTTCCTGGATCGTGCGGACGTCGTGGGTCTACGGCAAGACCGGGTCGAACTTCGTGAAGACCATGGCGCGGCTGGAAAAAGAACGTGAAGAACTGTCCGTAGTGGACGATCAGACCGGTGCGCCGACGTGGTCCCGCGATCTCGCCGCCGGGCTGCTGGAACTGGCCGGCCGCGTCGTCGCCGGAGAAGGGCCGACGCAGCGGGTGCTGCATTGCACCGGTGGCGGGTCGACGACGTGGTGCGGGTTCGCGCGGGCGATCTTCGCCGAACTCGGCGCGGATCCGGCGCGGGTGAAGCCCTGTACGACGGCGGAGTTCCCGCGTCCGGCGGCGCGCCCGGCGTATGGAGTGCTATCGAACGCTTCGTGGCGCGAGGCGGGTCTCACGCCGCTTCGCGACTGGCCCGATGCCCTCAAGGCCTACTTCGCTTCCTGACCTTTCTCGCGTTTCGTCCTCTGAATGCGGCGCGGTACCCAGGGCGACCTTCGCTACGTCAGGCGGGGCGAAAGACCCCAGGACAGCTGTTGAGAAGTAGGGCGAAGGTGTCGGGTCGGATCGCTTGGCTGTGTGTCGGCTTCGTGAGTGGCAAGTGTCGTTCTAACGCGACTTACCACTCACGACCCACTGCACCGACCCCTCACCGCCGCGTGAAGCCACAGTGCCGATGTTGCGAAAGCCACTTTCGCAACACCCTCAGCCCACCCCCGCGACCAAGACACGATGGCCGTACCCCTCGACAACGCCCAGAACCCACGCAGCCAGCGGAGGCCACTGGCCCCGCCCACGAAACGCGGGAGGTCAGTGTTTGGTGCTGGCCTGGCGGTACGCGGCGACGGTGAGTTCGGCGCACGCGCGCCAGGTGAAGTTCGCGACGTGGGCGCGGCGCGTGGCCGAAGTGGCGACGGCGTGCGGGTCGCTGACAGCCATCCGCAGCGCCTCCACGAGCCCGTCGACGTCCTCGTAAGGCACCAGGCTCGCGCAGTTCCCCGCGACCTCGCGCAGCGCCGGGATGTCCGTGCACACCACGGGAACGTCCGACGCCAGCGCTTCGAGCACCGGGAGCCCGAAGCCCTCGTCGCGTGACGGCAGCACCAGCGCGCTCGCCCCGGCGACGACCCGCCGGAGGTTCACGTCCGACAGGTATCCCACGTGTCGTGAACGTGGGCCCACCGAGAACGAACCGGGGCCGACGAACACCAGTTCCGGCAGATCCGGCGCGGCCTCGTGCGCCTGCTGGAGCCAGTGCAAACCCTTGCGGGGCCCCGGGGCACCGGCGAAGAGCAGGTACTTGTCCGGGAGGCCGAGTTCCTTGCGGCGTTCCTTGTCCGGCGGGCGCGCGGTGAACCAGGCCGGGTTCACCCCGAGCGGGGTGACGACGATCTTGCGGCGGTCCACGTCGAGCCGTTCGGCGATCTGATCGGCGACGGCGTTGGTGGGCGTGCAGATCACGTCGGAGAGCCGGGCGCCCCGGCGGACCAGGCCCGGGAGTTCGTGATCGCTCGGCGCGAGCTCCTCGGGAGCGTCCAAGAAGGCCAGATCGTGGATCGTCACCACGCCCGCCGCGCGGAACCGGCCGGGCAGCACGAAGTTGGTGCCGTGCACGACGTCCGTCGGCCCGGCGAACAGTTCCACCGGCGGGAGCTGGGAACGCAGCCACGTCTTGCGCAGCAACCGTGCGGACACCGGCATCCCGCGGGCCCGGACGCCGTGCGGGAGCACGTGCCGCAGCCGTCGCCAGCCGCGCAATGTGAACGCGACCGCACGAGTGTCCACTTCGGACATCGAGGCGAGTTCTTCGGACAGCGCGACGGTGTACCGGCCGATACCCGTCCTGGCACCGAGAAGCGGGGTCCCGTCGAGCAGGACGCGCAAGGGGCGGTCAGCCACGGCCGAGCCTCTGCTTCGCGACCTTGAGCACTCGGCCGCCGACGCGCCGCACGAGTTCCTTCGGACCGCCGTCGGAGAGGTACTCGCGGATCAGGTCGACGTCGCGGCGCAGCATTTCCTTGCCCCGCAACGGCGCGGTGACCACGAGGTCGTCCGAACCGGGCAGCCGGTCGGCGGCGGGCCGCGGGTTCCGGCAGAACTCCACCAGCGGTTTCAGCGCTTCCGGCCAGGTGTAGCGCTGAGCGACGGCGGCCATCCGCTCGACGCAGCCCGCGGCGAACTCCTCGTCGTACAACGCCTTTTCCAGCGCGGCGGCCAGCGCGTCCACGTCCTCGGCCGGGACGACGACACCGAGCCGTTCGTCGCGGACCAGATCGGCGAACGAGTCGCCGTCCGTGGTGACGATCGGCAGCCCGGCCCAAAGGTAGTCCAGCACGCGGGTGCGGAACGCGAACGTCGTCTCGACGTGCTCGTAATGCGTGGTGACGCCGCAGTTCGCGTCCAGCAGCCAGTTCTGGCGCTCCTCGTACGGCACCCAGTGCTGGTTGAAGAACACGTGCTTGCCGGTGAGCCCGAGCGTGTCGGAGAGCAGCATCGTGCGCGCCCCGATGTCCATCTCGGTGACCTCGGGGTTGGGATGCTTCATCCCGAGGAACACCAGGCGGACGTCGCCGCGACGCTGACGCAGCTGTTCGATCGCGCGGACCAGGGTGAGCGGGTCGAACCAGCTGTAGACCCCGCCCGCCCACAGCACGACGTGATCGGTCTCGCCGATGCCGTCCAAAGTGGACCGGAGGCCAGGGCCGGTGCGGACCGGGGCGCTGGGGGACAGTCCGAACGGGACGATCGAGAGCAGCGACTGAGTGGTCGGGTCGGCGTCGTACAGTCGCGGCGAGAGCCTGCCCATCGCGGCGAGGTGACCCAGCCAGAAGTGACGCTGCCGTTCCGACGCGCACAGGAAGAAGTCCCCGCGCTCCAGCTGCGCGTCGAGGACCTTGGTGACGCCGATGAGGTCCAGCGCGCGTTTGTCGTCGGGGACGCCCTTGCCCTGTTCGAGCAGCTCCAGGTGCATCGGGTCGTACAGGTCCGCGACCACGATCTTGTGCGCGTACTGCTTCTTGAGCGAGGGCGCGAGTTCCAGCACGTGACCCTGCAGGACGATGATGTCGGCCCAGGCGATCGGCGTCTCCAGATCGCGCCGGGTCGCCGCGCTGACCCGGAACGGCGCGGGCGGCGGGTCGGCGAGCGGATTGACCGTCACCAGGTGGACGTCGTGCTCGGTGGACAGCGTCGCGGACATGTTCCACGCGCGGATCGCCGGGCCCGCCATCCGTTCGGTGATCGCGTCGCCGGTGATCACCAGGACCTTGCGACGTTGCCCGAAGAGCGCGTCGATGCCGAACGTCTCGACCAGGATGTCGTGCGCGGCGAGATAGCGCGGCAGCGGGTACGCGGGCTCCAAAGCCTTGCGCATCAAGGGAAGCAGGTCGGCGTCGGTGCGGACGCGGGCGGCCTGCTCGGCGGCCCGGGACTCGGCGAGCGACGGCATCAGCTCGACGAACTGGTCGATCGCGAGCACGCCCGCCAGGGTGGTCCTCGGTACCTCGACCGGACCGGTCTCGGCCGGGCCGACGCCCTGGGCGAGGTCGAGCTGAGTGGCGTCGAGGTCGCCGCGCGCCGTCGCCCGGCGGACGGCCAGCGCCAGCGCGGCGGGAAGTGCGCGCGTGAGCGTCTCGTCGGAGAGGTTCTTGTACAGCGCGGCCAAAGCGTTGCGCTCCAGCAGGAACGTCTCACGGCCGGAGTCGGGAGCGTCCACTGTGGACATCGTGGCGTGGTGCTTGTGATAGGTCAGCGACTCCGGCACGTACCGCACACGCCAGCCGCGCAGGTTCAGCCGCCAGCCGAGGTCGACGTCCTCGTAGAACATGAAGAACCGCTCGTCGAACCCGCCGAGCTCGGTGAACACCCCGGCGCGGACGAACATCGCCGAACCGGTCGCGAACAGGACGTCCTTCGCGATCTCGTGTTCGGCGGCGGGGACGTCGGCCAGCGGGCTGCCGGCGTGGCGCTTGTAGCCCATGCCGAACCAGGTCAGGCCAGCGTCGACGAAGTCGGTGCCGGTGCCTTCCCAGTCGAGGACCTTGCTGGCCACCGCGGCGACCGTCGGCTGCGCGCGCAGTTCGGCGACGGCCGCGCCGACCCAGCCGGGAGCCGGGCGGGCGTCGTTGTTGAGGAAGGCGAGGACGGTGCCGGTGGCGTGCTTCGCGCCGAGGTTGCAGCCGCCCGCGAAGCCGGAGTTCACCGGGGACTCGACGAGCTTGACGCCCGGGACGGCGGCCTTGATCTCGGCCACGTCGGCGCCGCCGGAGGCGTTGTCGACGCAGATGACCTCGAGGTTCGGGTAATCGTGTTCAGCGAGTGCGCGCAGGCAGGTGACGGTGTCGGCGGCTCCCCGGTAGTTCACCACGACCACCGAGACGACCGGTTGCGTTTCCCCCTGCGCCAAAGCCGTACTCCCTGCACTCGATTGGACCAATCCTAAAGCCCGGCCCAAGCGTCCCAGACCGCGCCTCGGCCGAGCGCCGCCCGTCGCCCGATGGCCCGCCGCTCGACCAGCGTGCGCGGCAGTCGGGCGGCGACGGCGCCCAGGACCCGGCACCGGAGGCTCAGACGGAAGTTCGGCGCCTGCGGTTTCCCTCGTAAAGGGAGTACCGCGGTGAGCACGGCGAACTTCACCAGCTGGCGGATCGCCACCTGTCCCGGTGCGCACCGGAGCAGGGTCAGCAGGCGGTTGCGCTCGTTCCACAGGTGGAACTGGACCGAACCCGGACGGGTGCTCGCACCATGCTGATGGGTGACGTCGGCCTCCGCGCCGACGACGTCCCAGCCCGCCAGCCGCAACCGCCACGCGGTGTCGGTGTCCTCGTAGTAGCAGAAATAGGAGGCGGGGACGCCGCCGACGGAGCGGAGTGCCTCGACGTTCAGCACCGCCGCGCCCCCGCAGAAGCCGAAGACCTCTTCGGCGGGTTCGGGCAGGTCGGCGCCGTGGCCGTCGGCGGTCAGGCGGACGCCGGTGGACTGGACGGTTCCGTCGGCCAGTGTCAGGCGGGCGCTCACGGCGGCGGCGAGCGGAGCCTTCCCGAGGGTGTCTTCGCAGGTCGCGAGCCACTCCGGGGCAGGCGCGGCGTCGTCGTTCAGCCACGCCATCAGCGGGGTGTCCACTTTGTCCAGTGCGGCGGCCATGGCACCCGCGTAGCCGGTGTTGCGCCGCAGCCGCAGGACCTCGGGTTTCGACGGATGAGCGGCGAGAATCGCGGCCGTCCCGTCGTCGGAGGCGTTGTCGACGACCAGGGTGCGATGCGGGCGGGACTGCGCGGCGAGGGCGTCGAGACAGGCGGTGACGTGCTCGGCGCCGCGCCAGGTGACCACGACGACGGTGGTGCTGGTCATGCCAGAGAGAATAGAGACATGCCCGAACTGGTCGTGCTCGCCGAGCAGCTGCTGGCGCCCGTCCCCGGCGGGACAGGCCGCTACACCGGCGAACTGCTGCGGGCACTCGCCGAGACCGCGCCGCCCGGCTGGACGGTGTCGAGCGTGGTCGCGCGGCACGGCGACATCGAGGCCGCGGTCGTCGAAGGTGTCGAAGGGCCGCGAGTGCTGCCGATCCCGCCGCGAGCGCTGATCGCCGCGTGGCAGCTGGGGCTGCCGTGGTGGCCGGGCGGCGACGCGGTCCACGCGCCGACGCCGCTCGCGCCCGCGCGGGTGCCGAAGGGGCGGACGCTGTCGGTCGCGGTGCACGACACCGTGCCGTGGACGCATCCCGAGACGTTGACCCCGCGCGGCGTCGCGTGGCACAAGGCTGTGATCGCGCGGGCCGCGTCGCGGGCGACCGCGCTGACGGTGCCCACGCAAGCGATTGCGGACGAGCTCACCGCGCTGGTGCCGGTGTCCGTGCCGCTGCGCGTGATCCCGCACGGCGTCCGGCCGCATGCCGAGTTCGCCGAGGTCACGGTGCCGGAGCGGTACGTGCTCGCGATCGGGACGATCGAGCCGCGCAAGGGCATCGACGTGCTGATCGACGCCGCCGGCCGGATCGGGGTGCCGCTGGTGCTGGCCGGTCAGCCGGGCTGGGGCGGGATCGACCCGGTGGCGCTGGCGCGCGAGCACGGCGCCGACGTCCGGCTGCTGGGGAAGGTGAGCGACGCGGAACTGGCGTTCGTGCTGCGGGGCGCTTCGGTGCTGGCGATGCCGAGCCGGGCGGAGGGGTTCGGGCTGCCGCTGATCGAGGCGATGGCGGCCGGGGTGCCGGTGGTGCATTCGGACGTCCCGGCTCTGGTCGAGGTGGCCGGGGGAGCGGGAGTCGCCGTCCCGGTGGGGGACGCGCAAACGCTTGCCGACGCACTGCGAGGCGTACTAGACCATCCGGAGCAGGCGGCAGCGCTGCGTGACAGTGGTCTCAGCCGTTCGAGTGAGTTCACCTGGCAGCGTGCCGCTTCCGCCGTTTGGGGCCTTCACCAGCGCGATCAGTTTGTCGGTTCCCGACCGCTGAGCTAGTGCGCGGTCGTACCCTCCTAGGGTGACCGATGACCCTCGCGTGCTGATCGACGCGACAGCCGTCCCCGCGGACAGGGGTGGCGTCGGTCGTTACGTGGATTCGCTGGTCGCGGCGCTGGACGAGGACGGCGCGCGGATCACCGTCGTCTGCCAGCCGCGGGACGCGGTGCTGTACGACCGGCTGGCGCCCGGCGCGCGGATCGTGCCCACCTCGCCGTCGACGTCGACCAGGACCGCCAGGCTGACCTGGGAGCAGGCGACCCTGCCCCGGCTGGTCCGCCGGCTCGCCGCCGACGTCGTCCATTCGCCGCACTACACGATGCCGCTGGCCAGCCCGGCCGCTTCGGTGGTGACGCTGCACGACGCGACCTTCTTCACCGACGCGGTGTTGCACTCTTCGGTGAAGGCGCGCTTCTTCCGCGCCTGGACCGCGACGGCGCTTCGCCGGGCGACACTGTGTGTCGTGCCGAGCATCGCGACGGCGGCCGAACTGGAGCGCGTCGGCCAGGTGCGGACGGCCGAACTGGAGATCATCCACCACGGCGTCGAACCGGACCGGTTCCATCCGCCTTCGCCTGCCGAAGTCGAGGCCGCGCGTAAGGCCGTCGGACTCGGGAAGACGCCGTACGTCGCCTTCCTCGGCGCACTCGAACCGCGCAAGAACGTGCCCGCGCTGATCCGCGGTTTCGCGCGCGCCGTGCTCGGCAGGCCGAACCCGCCGGCGCTGGTGCTGGCCGGACAGCCGGGCTGGGACTCGCAGGTCGAACGCGCGCTGGACGCCGTGCCGCATCGGCTGCGGGTGATCCGGGCCGGATACCTGCCGTTCGACACGCTCGCCGGGTTCCTCGGCGGCTCGGAACTGGTCGCCTACCCCAGCCTCGGTGAGGGTTTCGGGCTGCCGGTGCTGGAGGCGATGGCGTGCGGGGCGAGCGTGCTCACGACCCGGCGGCTTTCGCTGCCGGAGGTCGGCGGGGACGCGGTCGCCTACTGCGGTGTCGGTGCCGGTGATGTCGCGGCGGCGATCTCGGAGCTGCTCGACGCTCCCGCTCGGCGGGCTGAGCTGGCCGAAGCCGCGCAGCTGCGGGCGAAGGAGTTCTCGTGGGCGACGACCGCGGAGCGCCATCGGGAGGCTTACGCGAAGGCTTGGCACCGGCATGCGCAGCGGCGGGCGGGCTGAAGCTTCGGCCTCGTGAGTGGTGAGGCCGGTTCTCTTGAGGAGTAAGGCGAACGTGGCGGGTTGGTGAGGAACGTCCCCAATGTGGCGGTGGGGACGCTCAACGTCCCCAACGCCACATTGGGGGCACGCCTCAACGACATGACACGTTTGCCCTACCCCTCAATAACCGGCGTAGTCACTCACGAGGCGATGGCGTCGCGCAGGTCAGGCGCAGGGGAAGCAAGGGACCTTTGCTATCGTCCCGGCGTCGGGGGTGGGGCGCGAGGCACGTTCGGTGACGGGTGGACAATGGCCGCGTGACTGAGCACCCCAGCTACGGCGACGGGATCGCCGTCGTGACCGTGACGTACTTCCCCGGCGAGACCCTCGAGAAGTTCCTCGACACGCTCGAGAAGGCGACGGACCGGGACGTCCAGGTCGTCGTCGCGGACAACGACTCCACGGACGGCGCGCCGGAGAAGGCCGCCCGCCGGGAGAACGTCAAACTGCTCAGCATCGGTGAGAACGTCGGTTACGGCACGGCCGCCAACCGCGGTGTCGCGGAGCTCGACGACAGTTACGGCTGGGTCGTCGTGGTGAACCCGGACCTCGAATGGGAGCCCGGTTCGCTCGACGCGCTGCTGGAGGTCGCCGAGCGCTGGCCGCGCGGTGGCGCGTTCGGCCCGCTCATCCACGACCTCGACGGCACGGTCTACCCGTCGGCCCGGCTGCTGCCGTCGTTCGGCCGCGGGATCGGGCATGCGGCGTTCGGCAAGATCTGGCCGGGCAACCCGTGGACGCGGCAGTACCGCCAGGAGACCGGCACCCCGGTCGAGCGTACGGCGGGCTGGCTTTCCGGGTCCTGCCAGCTGATCCGCCGTGAGGCCTTCGACTCGGTCGACGGGTTCGACACGCGCTACTTCATGTACTTCGAGGACGTCGACCTCGGCGATCGGCTCTCGCGCGCGGGCTGGCTGAACGTGTACGCGCCTTCGTCCAGCGTCATGCACATCGGCGGGCACTCGACTTCGCAGGCTTCGGAGAAGATGCTGCGCGCGCACCACGTCAGCGCGTACCGCTACCTCTCGGACCGTCACCGCGGCCTCCTGTGGAAGCCGGTCATGCTCGCGGTGAAGGCCGGACTCGCGCTGCGGCTCAAGCTCGAAACGCGCAAGAAGTAGCCGTTCCGGCCATCGGAACTCGCGCGACTCGGCCGTCCGCCGTCGTTACCGTCGGTGCATGAACTTCGCCGAACTGGACACCTGGCTGACGGAACGCGCCGGGCAGGACCTCTTCTCCGGGGTCGTGCTGATCCGGCGCGGCGACGAGACGCTCTTCGAACGTGGATACGGCCTGGCCAGCCGCCGCTGGTCGGTGCCGAACGCGCCGGACGTCCGGTACGACACCGCGTCGATCACCAAAGTCGTCACCGCGATCGCCGCAATGCGCCTGGCCGACGAGGGACGGCTGGGCCTCGACCGCCCGATCGGCGAGATCCTCGACCTCGGCGGCACGGCGATCGCGGCAGGGGCGACGACACGGCAGCTGCTCACGCACACGTCCGGGATCGCCGACGACGCCGACGAGGAGGCGGGCGAAAGTTACGAGGCGCTGTGGGTCGACAAGCCGGTGTATTCAGTTGTGGACACGCGTGACCACTTGCCCAATTTCGCTTACCGGGCAGCGAATTTCGCGCCGGGGGAGGGCTGCCGGTACTGCAATTCGGGCTATATCCTCGCCGGGCTGGTGATCGAGGAGATCACCGGGACGCCGTATCGCGACCACGTCCGGGAGATCGTGCTCGACCGCGCGGGGATGACCGATTCGGGGTTCTTCGACAGGCGTGATCCGCAGCCGAAGGTCGCCGAAGGCTGGGACCCGATCTTCGAGGGCGAGCGGATCACCGGCTGGAAGCAGAACATCTTCAGCTACCCGCCGATCGGTTCACCCGATGGGGGTGTCTACTGCACCGTCGGAGACCTTGTCCGGCTGCTGCGGGCGATCCGCGATGAACGGCTCTTGAGCCCTGAGGGCACGAAGGAACTCCTCACGCCGCAAGTGCTTCACAGCCGTGGCGTCTGGTACGGCTTCGGCCTCGAATTCGTCCTGGACCAGGACGGTTCGGTGCGGAACTACTACAAGGACGGCGGGAACGCCGGCGTCTGCTCGCTCATGCGGCACTATCCGGAGGAGGGGCTGGACGTCGCGATGCTGTCCAACGCCACGTACGGCGGGGGTGCGGCGATCAAGGAAATCGATCGGGTGATCCGAGCCGCCTGAGCCGAGTCCCGATGTCATGAAAGGGTCGTTCAGGACGAAAAGTGTCCTGAACGACCCTTTCATGACATGCGCGTAAGGCTAGATGCCGTCCAGACGGCGCGAGAGGTTCGAACGCCCCGAAGGGTTCTGCTTCACCGTCGGGACCAGGCCGCCGATCTCGTTCTCGGCGGTCTCCGGCTCCGGCTGCTCGATCAGGGGACTCTGCACCGGCGCGGCGGGCGGCCGCCGGGTGAGCGGGGTCGTCGCGTGCGGCAGGGGCCTGGTCGGCTGGGTGCCGGGACGGCGAGGGTACGGCTGCGGCTGTGTCGAGCCTTCGCCGCGCACCGGCGGCAGGTCCAGCCTCGTCGTCGGTTCGGGTCCGGCCAGCGGATGGTCGTTCTCCGCGATCAGCGAAGCCGGTAGCTGGGTGGTCGTGTCCGGGTCCGATGACCGGTCGATCTCGGCGACCACCGATCGGGGGATCTGCTGGGTGTTCGCGGAGTCCATCGGAGACGTCGCGTTGTCCGGTGTCACGACGAAGGCTCCACGCGCGCTGGCGCGTGCGAGCAGGGCGTCCGCCCGAGCACGGGGGTCCATTCCCCTAGGCCTCCCGACTGACCTGGGGCCCTCTGGGTTCAGGGCCGACTGTGTGGTGTCTAGGGTAGGCCCTAGGAGCGGCCGCCGTCAGCAGACCCGCAAACGTCTTCCGACAAAGTTGGCGAGCCCGTGGCCGGCCCGAAGGAACTCAGGCTTCCATGTCCGACAGGATCCGGGTACTGGAATCGGCCTTGTCCGTGCCGCCGATGCCGTAGATCATCGAAATCTTGTTGCGGGCGCCCGCCTCGACCTCGTCGGCCGGGAGCTCGTCGACGTTGCGCCGGTCCCCGCCGTTGCAGAACTCGAGTTCCGTGTCCGGGTACGCCGCGCGGATCAGGTCGAACGACTCGTTGATGCCCGGCCCCTGCTCGACGGCGACGTACACGTCGTCGACGATGCGCAGCGCGCGGACGATCCGGGCGCGGACGTCCTCGACCTGGATCACCCTGCCCTTCTTGAGGACCTGCTGGTGATCGTTGTTGACGATGACGATCAGGTAACCGGACCTGGCCTGCGCGGACTCGAACAGGTCGAGATGGCCCTGGTGGAGCGGGTTGAAGTACCCACTGACGATCGAGGCCTTCGCCGGTCGCGATGTCATCGTCGGTGTCCTCCGTCGGCTTACGGTTGAGGCGCATCAGCTTAGCGTCGGCGGCACCGTGCGCCGGGCGGCCCGCGTAACCCTAGCCGAGTGCCGGGTAGTTTCCGTGTGTGCGATTCCGCCCCGGCTTCGAGCTCGACCTGGACACGGTACTGGGTCCGTTGAGTCGTGGGTCGCGCTCGCCCAACGTCGTCCGCACCGAGGGCGGGGTCACCTGGCTGGCCGCGAACACCGAGGACGGCGCGGGCACGCTCGCGTTGCTGCGGCGCGCGGACGGCGAGGTCGAGGCGGAGGCCTGGGGCCCCGGCGCGGACAGGCTGCTCGACGGCGTCCCGGCGATGCTGGGCGCGCACGACGACGACTCCGAGTTCGTCGCGCACCACGACGTCATCGCGTCGGCGCGGCGCCTGAATCCGGGATTGCGCCTCGGCTCGACCGGCCGGGTGTGGGACGCGCTGGTGCTCGCCGTGCTGGAACAGAAGGTGACCAGCTCGGAGGCGCTGCGGTCGTGGAGCGAACTGTGCCGCGGGTTCGGGGAACAGGCGCCGGGGCCGGGCCCGTCACGGCTGCGCGTGCCGCCGACGCCGGTCGCCATCCGATCCATTGTGGACTGGAAATGGCATCGCGCCGGAGTGGACCTGAAACGGCGGACGACGCTGATCACCGCGGCCCGCGTCGCGTCCCGGCTGGAGAAAGCCGTCGAACTGAAGGGTGTCGAAGGCCGGGCCTTGCTGCGGAAGGTGCCCGGCATCGGGGTGTGGACCGCGGCGGAGATCGCGCAGCGCGCCTGGGGCGACCCGGACGCGGTGAGCTTCGGCGACTACAACATCCCGTCGATGGTCGGGCACGCGCTCGTCGGCACGAAACTCGACGACGCCGGGATGTCCGAGGTGCTGGCGCCGTATTCGCCGCAGCGGCAGCGCGCGGTGCGATATCTGTCGACGGCCGGATTCCGCCGCCCGAGGTTCGGGCCGAAGATCGAGCTCCGCGACTACCGCGCGATGTGATCGCGGATCAGCTGCCCCAGCCCTGCGGCGGGTAGGTCTGCTGCTGGCTCGGGTACTGCGGCGGCTGCTGCGAGTACTGGTGGTGGGGCAGCGCGGGCGGCTGCTTGGTGTTCGACTTCACCAGGAAGAAGACGCCGACCCCGATCCCGGCCAGGACCAGGAAACCGACCACGAATACCAAAAGGAAGACCATGCCCCGAGAGTAGCCGGAAGCCCCGTCACCAGCCCGGCGGCGGCTGCTGCGGAGGCCGGCCGGGGTACTGCTGCGGCGGGTACGGCCCTTGGGGACCACCCTGCGGGTACTGCGGCGGATACGGCTGCTGAGGGTACTGGGGCGGGTACGGCGGCTTCGGTTTGTTGAGCGTCTTGATCAGGAAGTAGATCCCGAACCCGACGCCCACGAGCACCGCCAGGATGACCACCAGCTGAATGATTCCGATAACGGTAGACCCCCTTCGTTCGTCCCAGCGGAGGGTAGATCAGCCCAGCGCCGCGTCGATGATCGCCTTGGCCTCGTCCTTGCCGAGCCCCAGTTTCCTGGTCAGCGCGGCGTAGTCGGCGGCCGCCTGCCGCGCCCGTTCGCGGGTCTCGTCCCCGACGGCGCTGACGAACGTCCCCGCCCGCCCGCGGGTCTCGATCAGGCCCGCTTCCTCTAGCTCGCGGTAGGCCTTCGCGGCCGTGTTCGGGGCGATGCCGAGGTCTTCGGCGAGTTTCCGCACGGTCGGGAGTTTCGCCCCGACGGGCAGCGTGCCGTCGTTGATCTGTGCCGCGTAGGCGGTGCGGACCTGCTCGAAGGGTGGGATCGAGGAGTTCGGGTCGACTCGGACCATGCGGTTGACTCTCTACTGGCGGGGCGGGATCACCTGGGTGCGGTCGCCGCCGGGGACGACCTGGGTGGCGTCACCCGAGCCACCGGGCACCACCTGCGTCCGGTCACCGCCACCCGCGGGCGAGACGACCTGGGTGCGGTCGGCGCCGGCGTCCGCCCGCTGCTGCGGGGAAACGACCTGCGTGCGGTCGGCACTGGCGTCGATCGGCGGCCCGGCCTGCGGGGGAGGCGGCGGGAAACCGGGCTGGGACATCGAAGGCTGGGGCATCGGCGGCTGCGACGCGAACGGGTTGGGCACCGGGGCGCCGGGCGGCGGCGCGAAACCCACCGGGGCGCCGGGCTGCGGCGCGAAACCCGCCTGGGCGGGAGCCGGAGGCGGCGGGAAGCCGGGCGCCTGGCCGTAACCGGGCGCGGGCGGCGGCGGGAAACCGGGCTGCTGCTGCCAGTTGCCCTGCGGGGCGGGGCCACCGGCGGGCGGGGGAGGCGGCGGGAAGCCCGGAGCCGGGCCGCCACCGCCGAAGTTCGGGTTCTGCGGGAAGGACATCGGCGGCTTCTTCGCCTGGTTGACCTTCACGATGATCACCACGATCACGATGATGATAATGATGATCGCCAGGATCAGCAGGACCCAGCCGGCGCCGTCACCGTCACCGCTGCTGTGGACCCGGACCCGGTCCAGGTATGGCGTCAGCGTCGTCAACATCATTCCCCCTTAAACGTCAGGCGACACCCTAACCGCCCGACGCCGCGGCGAGTGCGGCTTCCACCAGTTCCGCGAGATCTTCCGACCCTTTCGGCAGGGAATTCACCGGCCACCATTGAAGATCGTCCGATTCGTCGCTTTGGACCGGTTGTGCGCCCCGGGGTGCGCGCACCACGAAACGCACGTCGAAATGCCGGGTCGGCACGCCGAGCGAGCAGGTGATCGGGTGGACGTCGAGATGCACCGGAGCCGGATCGATCACCAGGTCCTCGATGCCGGATTCCTCGCGTGCCTCGCGAAGGGCGGCGTCCGCGAGCGTCGCGTCGCCCGGTTCGCAGTGCCCGCCGAGCTGCAGCCAGCGGCCGACCCGCGGATGCAGGGTGAGCACCACGTTTTCCGCGTCGGCGTCGAGAAGGACGGCCGACGCGGTGATGTGCCCGGCCGCACATTCGCGACGGCAGACGTCGTCGCGGGCGGCGAGGAAGCCGAGATAGGCCTGGCGCAAGGATTCCTGAGCGGCGCCCACCGGTCGCCAACCGGTCAAAGTGGACACAACGTCATCGTGCAGGGTCGCAGCATGCAGGGTCACAGTTCGAGAAGTCCTTCACCGGGCTCGACGGGACCGCGTGCGGGCGGCAGGGCGGCGGGATGTCCGATCGCGACCGCGCCGAGCGGCTCCCAGCGCGCGTCGAGGCCGAGGACCTCGCGCACGAGATCCGCGGCGAAGATGGTCGACCCGATCCAGCACGAGCCGAGGTCTTCGGCGGCGAGCGCGACCAGCAGGCCCTGCACGGCCGCACCGCCGGCGACGGTGAACATCGTGTGCTCACAAGCGTTTCGCCGGTCGTCGCGGTAGGTGTGCGCGCCCTCGGCGACGAGGAACGGCACCACGACTTCGGGCGCGTTGTACAGGATGTCGCCGCGGCTGAGGCGTTTCGCGACCTGCTCGGCGGTGAAGTCGTCGCCTTCGAGATCGGCCTGCCACGACGCCTTCATCGCGTCGAGAAGCTTGTGGCGCAAGCCTTCCTCACGCAGCCACACGAACCGGACCGGCTTCGTGTGGTGCGGCGCGGGCGCTGTCAGCGCTGTCCCGACCGCGCGGCGTAGCACCTCGGGATCGACCGGCTCGTCGGTGAACGACCGGATCGAACGCCGCGCGAGCACCGCTTCCCGGCGGCCCTGCGCGAGCGCTTCGTTGGTACCGAGGCGGAACAGGTCCTCCTCGATCGGCCGGAGCAGTTTGCGGGCCGTCGAACCGTCATCGGTCAGCCGCAGGCCGCGCACCACGGCGGCCGGCGTCCCGCCGAGCTTGCCCTTGACCAGATCCGCCGCGGCGGCGAGTTCGTCGGCGATCGCCACCTCGGTGACCGCGAGTTCGTTGCCCTGGCTGTCGATCTCGCCCGCGTACGAATGCAGCACCCGCAGGCCGGACGCGCCGATCGCGGCGTCGGTCTGCCCGACCCGCCACGCGCGGCCCATGGTGTCGGTGACCACGACAGCGACCTCGACGCCCATCCGCTCGCGCAGCCCGTTCCGCAGCGCGAGCGCGGAGGCGTCCGGGTCGGTCGGCAGCAGCGCGACCTCGCCGGAGGCCACGTTCGACGCGTCCACGCCGGACGCGGCCTGCACGATGCCCTGCTTGTTCTCGGTGATCACCGTCCGGTTGATCCGCGCGATCACGCGGACGGACTCGTCCTCGACGAGCTTGCGCCGGGCGGCGTCGCGCTCTTCGGGATCGGCCGGGACGCGGATGAGCATGCCCTCGGCCTTGGAGACGATCTTGCTCGTCACGACCAGGACGTCACCCGAGCGCAGCCACGGGGCCGCCGTGACGATCGCGCCGGTCAGGTCGTCGCCGGGGCGGAACTCCGGGAGCCCGTCGACCGGCAGGATCTCGATCTTCGCGGAAGCGTGGTCAGGCAGTTTTGCTTCAGGCAAGGGAAACTCCGGCCAAATCGAAAGCCGCGAGCACCATCGCCGCGGTCGCGTCCACATCGGACATCAGCAGGGGGACGTCGCGGACGGCGACACCCGGCACGTCGACGGTCTCGCCCTCGGAGACCAGCCAGCCGTCGAGCACGCCCTCCGGGGACTCCTTGCGGGAGCCGTAGTGCCGTCCGACGGCTTCGGCCGAGGTCTCGACACCGATCGCGCTCAGGCACGCGTCGGCCATGCCGCGCAACGCCTTCCCGCCGATGATCGGCGAGACACCGACGACCTTGGCGCGCGTCTTCCGCAGCGCGTCGCGGATTCCCGGGACACCGAGGGTGGTGCCCACCGAGACCACCGGATTGGACGGCGCGAACAGCACGATGTCGGCGCCCGCGATCGCTTCGAGCACGCCCGGCGCCGGCTTGGCCTCGTCGGCGCCGACGGCGACGATCGAATGCGCCTTCGGCTCGGCGCGGTAGCGCACCCACCACTCCTGGAAGTGGATCGCCTTGCGCTGGTCCGGCTCTTCCGGATCGTCGATCACGACATGCGTTTCGACCCGGTCGTCCGACATCGGCAGCAGGCGCACCCCCGGCTGCCAGCGTTCGCACAGCGCCTCGGTGACCTGCGAGAGCGGATAACCCGCGCGCAGCATCCGCGAACGGATCAGATGCGTCGCGATGTCCTTGTCGCCCAAACCGAACCAAGTCGGCTCGGCGCCGTACTCAGCGAGTTCCTCCTTGACCGTCCAGGTCTCGCCGGAGTGACCCCATCCGCGCTCTTTGTCGATCCCCCCGCCGAGGGTGTACATGCAGGTGTCCAGGTCCGGGCAGATGCGCAGACCGTGCATCCACACGTCGTCCCCGGTGTTCACCAGCGCGGTCACCTCGTGCGGCGATTCCGGCGCGGAACCGATCGCGGGCAGACCCAGTGCTTGCTTGACCCCCAGCAGGAAGCGGGCTCCGCCCACTCCGCCGACCAAAATGACGACCTTCACGACGGGCGATCCTCGCACGCGCCGGGACCCGGGGCCCAGTAGCGGTACCTGTGGTGCTCCGTACAGCCCAGGTTCTCGTACAGCTTCAGCGCGCCGGAGTTCGCCACGGCGACCTGCAGCACGACCCCCGTGGCGCCCTGGGCGGCCGCCCAGCCGCCCGCCGCGTTCATCAAGCCGCGGGCCAGCCCCCGCCGCCGGAACTCCGCCCGGACCTCCAGCCTGCCGATGTGCAGCCACTCGCCGACGATCACGCCGCGCACCGCCCCGGCCGTGACGCCGTCGAGTTCCACGACCCCGAAGCCGACCTTGCCGGTGCTGAGGACATGCCGTGGCGCCTCCGCCGGCTCCGCGCTGCCCGTCGTCATTTCCCACCATCCGGACGTCGGTTCGTCGAGAATCACCGCTCCCGCCGAGGTCCCGTGTGAGAGCGGCCCGGTCAGCACCGAAACCTCGTGCGCGGGCTTGTGTTCCACATACTGGACCCAGCCGGAGGCGGCGATCGCGTCCTCCGCGGACGTGTTCTGGATCACCTGAACGACCGGCGGGATGGCATGATGGTGGGCGAAGTCACAGACCGCCCGCAGGGCGTCTGGCAGCGGTTTTCCCGGGTCACCGATCGCCAGCGCGCTGTTGGCGCGGGCGGTGAACCCGTCCGCCCAGCGCAGTCTCCAGTCGCCGATCCGGCGCTCCAGCAGAGGCGTCCAGGCCTGGCTACAGGTGAGCTCGAGCATTTCCGCACTGTTCACGGTTAGATTGTGCCAAGGAAGGCAGTGGAGGGACCCCGATGAGCATCGCGCGCAAGGACGACAGGCACAACGAAGACCTCGTCCGCGAAATCTCTGACGGCTTCAACCGGGCATTGGGCGCGGAAAAGGTCGTCGAAGAGAAGGAAACGGAAGCGGCGAAGCCCGCCGCGCCGAAGTTCGTCATCACCGGGGACAGCAGGGCCACTCCGCCGCCTCGCCGGAAGGACCGCTGAAAGCCCATACCCGGAGTACGGATAAGGGTGGCCTAAGCGGGCCTGTCGCGCCCGTGGGCGCGTAATGTCCGTTGCAGACTGGTGAAGCAGAGATAAGCAGGAGTACGCAGTGACCTACGTGATCGCCGAGCCCTGCGTCGATGTGCTCGACAAGGCCTGTATCGACGAGTGCCCCGTGGATTGCATCTACGAGGGTGACCGCATGCTGTACATCCACCCGGACGAATGCGTGGACTGCGGTGCCTGTGAGCCGGTCTGCCCCGTCGAGGCGATCTACTACGAGGACGACGTCCCCGACGAGTGGAACCCGTACACCAAGGCCAACGTCGACTTCTTCGACGAACTCGGCTCGCCCGGTGGCGCCTCCAAGGTCGGCAAGACCAGCCACGACCCCGCCTTCATCAAGGCTCTTCCCCCGCAGGGCGAATGAGCCGGGTCGCTCTTCCTGATTTCCCCTGGGACTCCCTCGCCGGAGCCAAGGCGAAAGCCCAGGCGCACCCCGGCGGCATCGTCGACCTGTCGATCGGCACGCCGGTGGACCCGGTCCCCGAGAGCATCCGCGCGGCGCTCGCGTCCGTGTCGGAGATCCCGGGGTATCCGACCACGCACGGGATCCCCGAGCTGCGGGCCGCCGCGATCGAAGCCCTTTCGCGGCGGCACGGCATCGAAGGCGTTCCCGAAGCGGCCGTGCTGCCGACGATCGGTTCGAAGGAACTGGTCGCCTCGCTGCCGCGACAGCTGGGATTCGGTCCCGGCGACCTCGTCGTCATCCCCGAGGTGGCGTACCCGACCTACGAGGTCGGCGTGCTGCTGGCGGGTGCTTCGCTGCTGCGCGCGGACAGCACTTTCGCGCTCGGCCCGCAGAAGCCCGCGATGCTGTGGCTGAACTCGCCGTCCAACCCGACCGGACGCGTGCTCGGTGCCGACCACCTGCGCAAGGTCGTCGACTGGGCGCGGGAACGCGACGTCGTCGTGGTCTCCGACGAGTGCTACCTGGCGCTGGGCTGGGAAAGCGAGCCCGTGTCGATCCTGCACCCGTCGGTGCACGGCGGGTCCCTCGACGGTCTGCTGGCCGTCCACTCGCTGTCGAAGTCCGCGAATCTCGCCAGCTACCGCGCCGGCTTCGTCACCGGTGACCCGAAGCTCGTCGCAGGGCTGCTGGAGATCCGCAAACATTCCGGGCTGATCGTGCCGCGGCCGGTGCAGGAGGCCATGGTCGCCGCACTGAAGGACGACGAAGCCCTTGTCGTGCAACGGGAACGCTACGCGCGCCGCCGGCTGGTGCTGCGGAAGGCGTTGCTGGACAGCGGTTTCGAGATCTCGCATTCCGAGGCAGGCCTGTACCTCTGGTCCACGCGCGGGGAGTCCGCGCTGGACACCGTCGACTGGCTCGCCGAGCGCGGCATCCTCGCCGCGCCGGGCACGTTCTACGGGCCGACGGGTGACCGTCACGTGCGGATCGCCCTGACGGCGACGGACGAACGGATCGACGCCGCGGTGGAGCGCCTCGCTTCCTGATCAGCTGAAGTACATGAAGGCCCCCTTCCTTGCGCTAGGCGCAAGCAAGGGGGCCTTCATGTACTTCTAGCTCACGTCGCGGCCGGTGAAGCCCCGGTAGATGAACCGCGTCAGGGCGTCGATGGCCTCTTCCTCGGAGACGGACTGGTCCAGCAGCCAGGTGTGCGCGAAGCCGTTGACGAGTTCGGTCATCATCGCCAATGAAAGGCGTTCCGAGGCGGGAAGTTCCATCCCTGCCGCGGTGACGTACCCGAGGTGGTCGAGGAGGTCCGCCGCCTGATCGGCGCCGAACCGCGCGAACGTGCGCGCGAAGTCGTCGCTCACCATCGCGGCCTGGCGCAGCGCCAGCATCGTCGCGGCGTTGTCGCGATGGAAGTTCCAGTACTCGCGGACGTGCCAGCGCACCGCGTCCGGGTCGGTGAAGTCGGCTTTGTGCTCCGGCGAGGTCGCGTTGACGTCACTCGCCGCCGCGAGGTCCGCGAGGAGCGCTTCGAGCAGTTCTTCCTTGCCCGCGAAGTGGTTGTAGAACGATCCCGCCGCGCGTCCGGCCTCGGCCGTGATGTCGGTGATCTTGGTGTTCAGGTATCCCTTCGCCGCGAAAACGCGCTTCGCCGCGTCCTTGAGCGCGGCTTCGGTCTCCGCCGCCTTCTCCTTGCGGCTCGTCGCCGTCATCGGCACCTCCTTGACACGGAAGGCTAGCAACGATCATAGTGAATATAGATTCACTGAATCATAATTCACTGGAGGAGAGATGACCGACGTACTGATCGCGGGAGCCGGGCCGACCGGGCTCACGCTGGCCATCGACCTGGCGCGCCGCGGCGTCGCCGTGCGGATCGTGGAGAAGGCCGCGACGTTCTTCGAGGGCTCGCGCGGCGACGGCCTGCAGCCGCGCACGCTGGAGGTCTTCGAGGACCTCGGCGTGCTGGACGCGGTGCTGGCCGCCGGGCAGCAGCCGGTGCCGATGAAGATCCACCTGGGCGGCGAGGTCGTCGGCGAGCGGATGATGGCCGAGATCGCCGAACCGACGCCGGACGTGCCCTACCCGAACGGCTTCTTCCTGGGCCAGTCGCGGACCGAGGGGATCCTGCGCGACAGGCTCGCCGAGTTCGGCGTCCAGGTCGAGCTCGGCACCCCGCTTCTCGGCTTCGAGCAGGACGCCGACGGCGTGACGGCCGAGCTGCCGGGCGAGCGGATCCGGGTCGACTACCTCGTCGGCGCCGACGGCGGGAAGAGCTTCGTGCGCAAGGCGCTCAGGATCGCGTTCGAGGGCACCACCGACGAATCGATCCGCATGCTGCTGGGCGACGTCCAGGCCGAGGGGCTCGATCGCGAGTACGGGCACTGGTTCGCGAAGCCCGAAGACCCCATGACGGGGATCGTGCTCACGCCACTGCCCGGGGTGCCGCACTTCCAGTTCGGCGCGCCGCTGGGCGAGGAGCAGGTCGAGGCGTCACTGGACACCCTGCAGTCCCGGCTCGACGAGCTGTCCGGCGGCGGGGTCCGGCTGCACGATCTCACCTGGTCGACGGTGTGGCGGCCCAACATCCGGCTCGCCGAGCGGTTCCGGGACGGCCGCGTGTTCCTCGCCGGCGACGCGGCGCACGCCCACCCGCCGACCGGTGGGCAGGGGCTCAACACCGGCGTCCAGGACGGGTACAACCTGGGCTGGAAGCTCGCCGACGGCTCACCGGAGCTGCTCGACAGCTACGAGCCCGAGCGTCGCGGGGTCGCCGCGCGGGTGCTGAAGATCAGCACGGAGATCCTCGAAAAGTACAAGGAAGGCGCGGACGACGCGCACGAGCGCGGCGAGAACACGCGCCAGCTCGACATCGGCTACCGCGGCGGCCCGCTCGCGCCCGCGGCGACCGGCCGGATCCGGCCCGGCGACCGCGCCCCGGACGCGCCGCTCAAGGACGCGAACGGCAAGTCCGTCCGGCTGTTCGAGCTGCTGCGCGGCCCGCAGGCGACGATGCTGGTGTTCGGCGACGGTCCGGCGCCCGAAGGCGCACGGCGGATCCTGCCCGCGGGCAGCGCACTGTCCGATGTGGACTTCGAAGACGTCGGCGGGCACGCCTTCGCCGCCTACGAAGCCGAGAACGGGCGGCAGGTGTCGATCCGCCCGGACGGCTACATTCGCGGGCTCACCGCGTAGGCGGCCGCATCGACCTCCGCCCAGACGTCGCGCCACACGGCGCGGACCTGCGCGCGGCGCAACAGTTCCTTCTCCGCGACCCGGCCCGCGATGAAGGCGACTTCGGAGTCGACAGAGGCTACGACGCTCCGCATGCGATCGGCGGCGACGCAGGCGTCCTGATGGTCCCCGAGGATGGTCTGAAGGTTCTTCGTGGCCTTGATCAGCCGCTGGATCCGCTCCGCCTGCTTCTTCTTCGCGGCGGGCTTGGCCATCTCGGCGGCGTAGCGGAGCTTCTTGCCGTAGATGCGAAGCGCGTGAAGGTCGTCATCCGGGGGATCGGAGGGAAGCGCCCTCACCGCCTTCGCGAGCTTTCGATGCGGCTTCGTCAGCCCGGCGACGAGGTCCGCCGAGGTCTGGGAATTCCCGGAGGCGGGCTCCTCGGCGGCGGGCTGCCGGGCTAGACGGCCGATGTCCTGCAGCATCGAGGCGTACCGGGGGCTGGCGAGAGCGCGGGTGAGCCGCCGCTTCGCGACACCGCGTTCGGTGACGAACTTCGAGACCAGACGGCGCGCGGCGGGCTGGTCGCGCACCTCGAACTCGGCGACGACCTCGCGGAGATGCCCGATCAGGACGTCGAAGTCGCGGACGTCGCCGAGGGACTGCCCGAGCCAGCCGAGTTCGGCGCGCACCGGCTCGGCGCCGGGACCGACGAGGCGGCCCGAGAGCTTGAGGACGCTCCGCATCCGGCGCAGCGCGACCCGCATCTGATGCAGATCCTCGGGGTCGGCGCCGGATTTGGTGCCCGGTTCGTGCGCGAGGAGCGCGCGGATCTCGACGTCGAGTTTGACCCGGACGTGGGTGGCCGCCGGATCGTCCGGCCCGGCTTTCGCGGGGCGGTCGCCGAGCCCGAGCGCGGCCGGAGTGGTCGAAGGGACGTTCTCATGCGGCAGGGTCTCGGCTGTCACAAGATGAATTCTAGGTGAACCGGCAAGGTGGTCCAGACCGTGAGAGAAGCAAGGGACCTTTGCTATCGCTCTCCGGGGGAGAGTGACAGCAAAGGTCCCTTGCTCTCTTCTTCGACAGTGTGCCGACGCCATGAACGGCCCGTTACTTGCAAAATTTGCAAGTAACGGGCCGTTCATCGCACGTGTGTCCCAGGCTCGCGCGCCTGGAGGCGAGCCGCGACCCCGGGCGATACCAAAGGTCCCCTGCTCTCTTTTCGCAGGTCAGTTGGCGTGCAGGGCCGCGTTCAGCTCGATGCCGACGCCGGTGCGCGCGACGACCTCGACGGCGCCGGTCCCGGAGTTCCGCCGGAACACCGCGCCCGAGACGCCGGACAGCTCCAGCGCCTTCACGACCTTGCCCTCGAAGGTCACCTTCGTGCCGGCCGTGACGTAGAGGCCCGCTTCGACGACCGAGTCGTCGCCGAGCGAGATGCCGACGCCGCCGTTCGCGCCGATCAGGCAGCGCTCGCCGATCGAGATGGTCTCCTTGCCGCCACCGGACAGCGTGCCCATGATCGACGCGCCGCCGCCGACGTCGGAGCCGTCGCCGACCACGACACCGGCCGAGATCCGGCCCTCGACCATCGAGGCGCCGAGCGTGCCGGCGTTGAAGTTGACGAAGCCCTCGTGCATGACGGTGGTGCCGTTGGCCAGGTGCGCGCCGAGGCGGGCGCGGTCGGCGTCGGCGATCCGGACGCCGGTGGGCACGACGTAGTCCACCATGCGCGGGAACTTGTCCACGCTGTAGACGGTGACGTTGCCGCGCGCCCGCAGCCGCAGCCGGGTCGCCTCGAAGCCCTCGACGGGGCACGGCCCGTGGTTGGTCCACACGACGTTCGCCAGCAGGCCGAAGACGCCGTCCAGGCTCGCGCCGTGCGGCCGGACCAGACGGTGCGACAGCAGGTGGAGGCGCAGGTAGACGTCGTGCGTGTCACCGGGGGCGTCGGCGAGGCGGGCGATGGTCGTGCGGACCGCGACGACCTCGACACCGCGATCGGTGTCCGGGCCGAGCTGGGCCGCGGCGGCCTCACCGAGGGCCTCGGAGGCCTCTTCGGCGGTCAGCCGCACCGTGCCGGGCTCGCTGCCGGCGCCGTCGGTCAGCTTGGGCAGCGGGAACCAGGTGTCCAGCACCGTGCCATCGGTCGTGACGGTGGCCAGGCCGACGCCGGTGGCGCCGGTCGTTTCGGGATCAGGGGTCTGCTCGCTCACGCCCTGAACGGTAACCCAGTGATCCGCGTCAGCCGCCGACGAGGCTCTTCACGCTGGTCAGCGCGGCCGACATGTCGATGAGCGCCTGGCTGCACGGGCCGCCCGGAGCGTCCTGGTCCTGACAGTTCGTGGTGCGGAAGACGGAGATCGGGCGGTCGAGCGCTTCGGCGTTCGGCACCAGGTCCGGGCGGCGCTTGCGGACGCTGCCCGCGGCGCTGGAGAGTTCGGTGACGTACTTCTGGCAGCCCTTGGGGGATTCGGTCCCCGGCGCCAGATAGCACTGGTCTGTGCTCAGCGCCTTGAGCTTGATCGGCAGCACGTCCGGCCCCTCGCTGCGCGTGGGTTTCACCGTGACCGGGACCTCGTTCGCTCCGCAGCCGCTGAGTACCAGGAGTAGGGCGAGCAGGATCGCTTTGGTGCGCACGCCTTCACGGTAGCCCCGAGGCCACGCCGGTACGGTGCGGGCATGCCTTCGCTCGATCTGCACGCCGACCCCGTCGACCTCACCGCCGCGCTGGTGGACATCTTCAGCGTCTCGGAAGAGGAGAAGGTCATCGCGGACGTCGTCCAAGCGGCGCTGGAGACGCAGGCCCCGCATCTCGAGGTGATCCGCAACGGCGACGCGGTCCTCGCCCGGACGAACCTCGGCCGTCCCTCGCGGGTGCTGCTGGCGGGGCATCTCGACACCGTTCCGGTGAACGAGAACATGCCCGTACGCCGTGAGGGGACCGGTGACGACGAGATCCTGCACGGCCTCGGCACCGTCGACATGAAGAGCGGCGACGCCGTCTTCCTGCACCTCGCCGCCGCTCTCCGCGAGCCGAGGCACGACATCACCTTCGTGTTCTACGACTGCGAAGAGATCGAAGCGACGAAGAACGGCCTCGGCCGTATCGAGCGCGAGCTGCCCGAGTGGCTGCAGGCCGATCTCGCGATCCTCGGCGAGCCTTCGAACGGCGGGATCGAGGGCGGGTGCCAGGGCACGATGCGGATCGAGATCCGCGTCGAAGGCGTCCGGGCGCACACCGCGCGCGGCTGGATGGGCGTCAACGCGATCCACGGTCTCGCCGAACCGCTGCGCAGGCTGGACGGCTACACGCCGCGGGTGGTCGACATCGACGGCCTGACCTACCGCGAAGGCCTGCAGGCCACGAAGATCGGCGGCGGTGTCGCGGGCAACGTCGTGCCGGACGAGGCCGTGCTCACGATCAACCACCGCTTCGCGCCCGACCGCTCGTCGGAAGAGGCCGAAGCGCACCTTCGCGAGGTCTTCGAGGGCTACGACGTCAAGGTTGTCGACTTGTCGCCAGGAGCGTTGCCCGGCCTGAGCGCCCCCGCCGCGGCCGAACTGGTCGCCGCTGCCGGAGGCAAGGCGGTCGCGAAGCTGGGCTGGACCGACGTCGCGCGCTTCGCGGCTCTCGGGATTCCGGCGGTGAACTTCGGTCCCGGTGACCCGACGCTGGCGCACACGCGGCAGGAAAACGTGCGCGCGGGCGAGATCCGGCAGGTCGCCGCGGTGCTGCGCGAGTTCCTCAGCTAGCCAGCGCGAGCAGTTCGCCGAGCGCCCGCTCAGGACCGCCGTAGGTGAGGAACGAGATGGCGAACATGGGCGCGACCACCCGGCTCCAGGCGTAGAGCCTGTCGACGTCGAGCCCGCACGCGTCCGCCACGAGGCGACAGCGGGCGTCGACGCCTTCGTGCTCGGCGCCCGCCACCACGTAGTCGACGGCGTCGAAGCACGGATCGCCCACGCACGCCTTCGGGTCGATCGCGATCAGGCCGCGCGCCGCGCCGCCGTCCAGGACGTTGCCGAGGTGGAGATCGCCGTGGAGCAGCACGACCCTGTCCTGGCTGTCCAGCAACACCTGGCAGCGCTCGATCGCCCGCTGCCAGGTGTCCTGGCCGATCCGGGCGCCGATGGCCGGATCGGCCAGCCTCCGGCCGATCCGGTCGAAGGACTCCTCGAACCGGCCTCGCAGGGTCCACGGCCAGTCCGCGGGCGGAGCCACGGCGTGCAGCGCGGTCAGCAGCTCTCCCCAGCGCGAAGGCAAGGACGCCGACGGCAGGTCCTCGGCCACGGTCCCGGGCTGGATCTCCTCCAGCATCATCGCGCCGTCGTCCGCGTCGGCGGCCAGCACGGCGGGCACCCGGCCCGTCGGCGCGAAGACCCGCAGCATTTGGAGCTGTTTGGCCAGCAGCGCCCCGTTCGGGCTGAGCTTGAGCACCGCGGGAGTCCCGTCTGACCAGCGGCAGCGCAGGACGACGGACGAGGCCCCGCTGTCGAACAACTCGCCGAGCGTGAAGCCCCAGCGGGCGGCCAGCCGCGCGGCGAGGGCCGGAACCCCGGCGAGCCACCCTTCGGCGTCCGGACCGAATCGGCCCACCAACCGGGCGCCGATGTCTTCCAAGTCCACTTCGGTCACTTCGGAACGTCCTCCTCCGCACCGAGCAGGAGCAGTCCGCGCCGCAGCAGATCCGCGGCTTCTTCGGAACGACCCTGATCGCGTAGCAACTCTCCCGCTTTGTCGACCGAAGCGGCCAACACACCCCGAGCATCGCGAAGAGCGGCGACGTCGATGGCGTGCGCGAAGCCTGCTTCGGCCGCTTCGAGGTCTCCGCGCGCCAAAGCGAGCGAGCCCTGCTGGAACGTGAGCGACGCGGAGAGCGGCGAGTCCGCAGGGATGACTTCGACCGCTTCGGCGAGCAGCGCGGCGGCGTCGTTCAGACGGCCGAGTTCACGGCAGACGTCGGCGAGTTCCAAGGTGACGGCGTGATCGGGCGCGGCCGCCCGTGACGCGCGAAGGTCGGCGAGAGCGCCTTCGAGGTCTTCGGTACGCCGGACCAGCGCCCGCGCGAACAGGCACCGGGCGAGCACCGGGCGCAGGGCGCGTTCGTGGAGCAGGTCGTGCAGCACCGAGACGGCGGAGATGGCGTCGGCCACCCGTCCTTCGCCGAGATACGCCTCGGCCAGCCGTCGCTGGTTCCCGGTGAGTTCGGCCAGGATCTCCTCGCCGCCGCGAGCCAGCCGCAGCGCCTCGCCCGCGTGGTGCGCGGCCTGAGTGGTCTCGCCGAGCCGGAGCCGTCCTTCGGCGAGGTACGCGTGCAGGGTCAGCAGGAGCACCGGATGCGGATGGTCGTCGAGGCTCGCGTCGAGCGCGGTCCGGAGCAGGTGCATCGCGTGGTGCGGCTCCCCAGAGCCGATCAGGACGTTCGCCCGCAGCGCGGCGGCCAGTTCGCGATACGGCGGGATGTCGTCGGCGAGAGCGGCTTCGGCGGCGGCCACCAGCCGCGGCCGGGTGCCGCCCTCGGTGAACCGCGCGACCCACAGCCAGGCGAGCCCGGCCTGACGGCGCCGTCCGATGCCTTCCGCCCGCCGCGCCAGCCGCCGCATCTTCGAAGCCGAGCCGGTCCCCGTGAGGAAGTCCGCCGCGGCCGCCGCGATGTCCAGATCGAGCCGGACGTCGTCCCGGGGCGAGGTCACGCCGAGCAGCTCACCGGTGTCCACCCCGAGCCGCGCGGCGAAGTGGCGCAACGCGTCACCGGACGGTGTCCGCGCCCCCGTCTCGACGGACGAGACGTAAGCGGCGGTGTAGTGCGGCTCGGCGAGTTCGCGCTGGGTGAGGCCGCGTTCGGCGCGCAGCCGCCGCAACCGTCCGCCGACCTCGTCACCCATGACCGAGAACGATACGGGCGAACGCGCCGAAAGGTTGTGCGCACGGCACCGCAACTTCTCCCGGTCCAGGGCCGTATCCCCGGATGTGACCGAAGATCTCCGGAAGGATCGATGACCGTGCGCCGGGCTCTGGCCATCGCCGTCTGCGCCCTGGTCATCGCGGGCTGCGAAGCCCATCCGGTCGCTCCTCCCGCGGTGACCCCGGTACCGGTCATCGCTTCGCCGACAGCACTCTCGATGCCTTCGCCGAAGCCCGTGCCGGCGCCGCCGTCCACCGGGATCACCTTCCCGCAGGCGGGATCCGGCCAGTGGATCTTTCCCCTCGGTGAGGGCCCTGTCGACGGGCAGGCCGGAAAGCTGGTGCGGTACCGCATCGCCATCGAGGCCGACATCGCCGGCGTGAGCTCGGACGAATTCGTCAAAGCGGTCGAGTCCACTTTGGCCGATCCTCGCGGCTGGACCGGCGGCGGGCGCTGGCGGTTGCAGAGAGTCGGTGCCGACGGCCCGTTCGACTTCACGCTCTACCTCGCCACGCCGAAGACGCGCGACGCGCTGTGCGGCAGGCCGGACGGCTACACCTCGTGCCGCAACGGGAACAGCGTCGTGCTCAACGTCGCGCGCTGGGCGGACGGCGTCCCCGGTTATGGCGCGCCGCTGACGGTCTATCGCCAGTACATGGTCACGCACGAGGTCGGGCACCGGCTCGGGCGCGGTCACGAGAAGTGCCCCGTGCCGGGTGCCCTCGCGCCGGTGATGCAGCAGCAGACGCTGGGCCTGCACGGCTGCGCCCCGAATCCGTGGCCCTATCCGGACGGGACGCAGTACTCGGGACCTTCGGGGGAGTACGCCGATCCGATCCCGGGCGGCGACTCGTGAGTGGCTAGGACGGTTCTAACCGCTCTTGCCACTCACGAGACCGAGCGCTTACTTGCGCCTTTGGTGGCTCTGTAGTGACGGTGTGGCTGTGGTCAGGGTGTTGCGAAAGGGTGGCGTGGAGTGCGGTGTAGAACCTCGTGAGTGGTAAGGCTGGTTCTAACCGTCCTCACCACTCACGAGGCCCAGTGCGGACTCGCGCGGTCAGCGGCCCTGCAGCGACCGCACGTTGTTCCCGAACGTCCAGCTCCGCGAACCGTCCCAGTTGATCGACCAGGTCATCAGGCCCTTGAGCCCCGGAATGCCGCGGTACGCCTGGGAAACCAGCCCCGGCGACATGTAACCGCCGCCGGCGCCGGCCTGCGCGGGCAGGCCCGGAACCTGCTTGTCGTAAGGAACGCGGATCGTCGTGCCCTGGATCACCAGGCCCTTGTCGAGACACTCCGTCTGCTTGACGAAGCCCTGAACCGTCCCGGCCTGGTACGAATCGCCGGAGCAGCCGTACATGCTTCCGTTGTAGTACTGCATGTTCAGCCACCACAGCCGGCCGTTGTCCGCGTACTTCTTGATGATCGGCAGGTACGCGCCCCAGATCGAGCCGTAGACGACGCTGCCGCCGGTGACGTACGCGGTCTCGGGCGCCATGGTGAGCCCGAAGTTCGAGGGCATCGCGGCGAGCACGCCGTCGATGATGCGGATGAGGTTCTTCTGCGACGCCGAAAGCGTGGTGATGTTCCCGCCACCGGTGAGGCCGGTTTCGATGTCGATGTCGATCCCGTCGAAGTTGTACTTCTTCAGGATCGGCACGATGGTCGCGACGAACTTGTCCGCCACGGTGGCGGAGTTCAGGTCGATCCCCGCGGTGGCACCGCCGATGGACATCAGGATCGTCGAGCCCGCGTCCTTGGCGGCACACATTTCGGACGGGGTCGCGACCTTCACAGTCGCGTCCATCCCATCCTCCCATTTTGCCGTTCCGTCGGACAGGATGACCGGAAAGGCCGCGTTGATCACGTTGTACCCGTTGTTCTTGATCCGGGCGTCGGTGATCGGGATCCAGCCGAGCGGCGGGTGGACGCCGTTCGAAGCGCCGTCCCAGTTCTCCCAATAGCCTTGCAGGACCTTGCCCGCGGGCTTCGATTTGACCGCGCAGACCTCGGCGTCCGTCGAGGCTTGCGCCGGGGTCAGGACGACCAGCGTGGTGACGGCGAGTACCGCCGCGCCGGTGATTGCGAGCAGCCGTGAGACGCGACCGAACATACCCAGCTCCCATCTCGAAAGCGGTTGTGAACGAACAACAGGAAGCGGCCGTTCGGCTCAACATAGGTCGCGGTGCCCGGCTCCCGCTACCGACGATCGGGTGGTCTAGACCAGATATCGAAAGGTTGTCCGGAAATCGTTCCCACGCACGAGGGCCATCCCACGAGGCCGGGTGTCCTCGTGAGATGGCCCTCGCCATTCGGGTGGATCAGACGGTGATGGTCCAGCTGTCGAGCGTGCCGGTGTCACCGGAGTAGGCGTCGTAGACCACGAGCGTCCAAGTGCCGGAAGCGGCTTCGTTGGTCACCGGGACCGAGTAATTCCTGGTGCCCAGCTCGGTGCAGGGCAGCGAGCCGGTGGCCTTGACGGAGTACGTGCTGCCGTCGGGGGCCTTCAGGCTGATCCGGAGGTCCTCGGAACAGGTGTGCGTACCGGTGATCGACACCTTGACCGGCGAAGTCGCCGTTCCCGTCGCGGTGGACGTGATCGGGCTGTTCACCGTGCCGTAGTCGTTGATCGGGTAGTCGGTGCCGTTGGTGAACGTGCGCACGCTGACGTTGCCGACGGTCAGCGTGTACTGCGCCGTGCGGTCCACCGAGGTCCCGTCACCGGTCACCGTGATCGTGCTTGTCCCGTTGGGCGTGTCCGCCGACGTCTGGATGGTGAGCGTCGAGGAGGCGCCTGACTGCACCGAAGCCGGGTTGAACGTCGCGGTCGCCCCGGCGGGAAGACCGCTGGCGCTCAGCGAAACCGCCTGTGCCGCACCGGAAGTCGTCGTGGTGTTGACCGTGACGGTCGCCGACTGTCCAGGTTGGACGGTGCCGGACGACGGGGAGAGACCGAGCGAGAAGTCGGGCCCCGTCGGGGTGGTGACGGCGAGCTTCCAGAGCGCGTAACCGATCGCGTCGCTGTTCTTCTCCAGCGGGGTGTCCGGGATGTTGGACGTCGTGTCGCAGGCACGGTGGTAGCAGTTGTCGAACGCCGCGCCCGCGGTGCCGCCCCACTTCGCCCGCTGTGCGGAGCTCTTGATGTCCCCGGCACCGGTCGCCAGTCCGCCGACCGGGATACCGGCGGCCTTGAACGACGCGTGGTCCGAACGGCCGTCGCCCTCGGAGTCCCCTTCGGTCTGGATGCCGATCGAGGTGAAGTACTCGTCGAACATCGCCTTGACCGAAGCGACGTCGTCATAGACGAAGTAACCCCAGTTGCTGGAGCCGATCATGTCGAAGTTCAAGTAGGTCTTGATCTTCGTGCGCTCGGCCTGCGGCAGGTTGTTGACGTAGAACTTGGACCCGCGGAGGCCGGACTCCTCGTCGGCCCACCAGCCGAAGCGGACCCGCTTGGCCAGCGTGGGGTTCTCGCGCGCCAAGGTCAGCGCGACTTCGAGGATCGAGGCCGAACCCGAGCCGTTGTCGTTGATGCCGGGACCGGCGGCGACACTGTCGAGGTGCGCGCCGAGCATGATGACCTGGCTCGCGTCGCCCTGCGGCCATTCCGCGATCACGTTCTGGCTCTGGCCCCCACAGCTGGTGCAGGTCTGCAGCGTGACGTTGTAGCCGGCGTCGCGCAGCTTCTGCGACACATAGGACACCGACGCCGTGTAGCCGGACCGTCCGGCGGCCCGGTTGCCGCCGTTCTGGTTGGCGATGGTCTGCAACGCGTTCAGGTGTGTCTTGATGTTGGCGAGCGAGATGTCCGGCGCGGCGTTGGCGGCCGTGACCGCCTGCGCCGGCGTCACGACGACACCCAGTACGGCGGCCATGCCGACGACGGCCGCTCCTATTCGCTTTCCCCACTTCATGCCGGGGTTTTCCTTCCTTGACGGGATTTGAGGAAGGACTCCTGCCCCCGGCCGGGCCGGGGGCAGGAGTCCTTCGCCTGCGAGGGGGAGCTAGACGGTGATCGACCAGCTGGAGAGCGTGCCGGTGTCACCGGAGTAGGCGTCGTAGACCACGAGGGTCCAGGTGCCTGCCGCGACCTCGTTGGTCACCGGGACCGAGTAGTTCCGGGTGCCCAGCTCGGTGCAAGGCAAGGAACCGGTGGCCTTGACCGAGTACGTGCTGCCGTCGGGGGCCTTCAGGCTGATGCGAAGGTCCTCGGCGCAGGTGTGCGTACCCGTGATCGTCACCTTCACCGGGGACACGGCGTTGCCGGTCGCGGTGGAGGTGACCGGGCTGTTCACCGTGCCGTAGTCGTTGATCGGGTAGTCGGTGTCGTTGGTGAACGTCCGGATGTTGCTGCTGGTGCCGACGGTCAGCGTGTACTGAGCGGTGTGCGTGCCGCTGGTCCCGGTACCGGTCACCGTGACGGTGCTGGTGCCGTCAGGGGTGCTCGCCGACGTCGCGATGGTGAGCGTCGAGGAGGCACCGGACTGGACCGACGCCGGGTTGAACGTCGCGGTCGCCCCGGCGGGGAGGCCGCTGGCGGTCAGCGAAACCGTCTGAGCCGCACCGCTGACGGTCGCGGTGTTCACCGTGACGGTGGCCGAGTCGCCCGCCTTCACGGTGCCCGACGCCGGGGTGACGCCGACCGAGAAGTCGGGGCCGGACGGGGTGCACGAGGTCGGCTCACCGGTCGCCGCGGTGACACTGATGCCTTCCCACGCCGCCTTGGTGGTGTTGAACTCGGTGCAGGAGTTCGGGTACAGCGCGAGCGCCGCTTCCAGGGTCGCCTTGCGGGCGGCCTTGTGGTTCCAGCCGGAGGTCTTCTTCAGCAGGCCGTTGTAGAAGATCTTCGCGGCCTTCTGGATGCCCAGACCGGTGATCGAGGTGTTGTTGCAAGTCGGGCTGGCCGGCTTGCCCGAGGGCGCGGTGCCCTCGGCGAGCAGGTAGAACCAGTGGTTCTGCGGGCCCGCGGCGGCGTGCACCTCGGTGTTCGGGATGGACGACGAGTAGCAGTTCGGGTTACCCGAGATCTTGCTCGGCTGGTACATGTAGCGGATCGGGCCCTGGCCGACCAGGTTCACGCCCTCGCCGACCTCGTAGTCCGGGGTGTCCTTGGCGTTGTTGGCGTAGTGCTCGGTGATGGCGCCGAAGATGTCACCGGTGGACTCGTTCAGCCCGCCGTTCTCGTTGCCGCTGCCCGCGCCACCCGGGGTGGTCTGGAAGATGGCGTGGCCGAACTCGTGCGCGACGACGTCCATCGAAGTGGCCTGGCGCTGGTTGTCCTGCGAGTGCCCGAAGGTGGTCGAGGAACCGTCCCAGTAGGCGTTGACCTGGTTGAGGCCGACGGAGGCGGGGAAGCCGCCGCCGCTGCCGTTGATGCCGTTGCGGCCGAGCCACTCGCTCAGCATCTTCCACTCGGTCTGGACGCCGAAGAGCGTGTCGACACAGGCGGTTTCCAGGTTGGTGCCGGAACCGTTGCCCCAGTTGTCGTCAGGACCGGAGTAGATCGCGCCGTTCTGCGGCTTGCAGCTGATGTTGGGGCGCCCCGGGTCGCGCATGGAGTAGGTGCCGCCGGAGTTCGTCGTGTCGATGCTGACGTTGCCGACGTAGTAGCTGTTCCCGGCGCCCAGCACGCTCGTGCCGGTCGACGTGTTCTGCGTGGCGGCGGGGATGTTCGACATCTTGACGTCGTCACGGGTGTCGAGGATCGCCCCGGAGGCGCCGTCCACGAAGACGTGCAGGTTGCTCGGGTTCGCCGCCTTGGTGCCCTTGACGACGACCTCGTAGGCGAGCTTGGGGGAGTTCCCCGCCAGCACGACGAGCTTCGGCGCGACGACACTGTCTACTTTGGACAGCTGGCCTCGGGCGACCTCGGCCGCCCTCGCCGCGGTGATCTTGGCCTTGGTGTCGACCGAGATCGCCGCGGTCTCCGCGGCGCTGGTGCCGTGGACGCGCCCGGCGCCGTCGGCGACCACCACCGCGTCCCCGCCGACGACCGGCAGGCCACGGTAGGTTCGTTCGTAAGCGGCGTAGAAGAGTCCTCCGCCACCCGGTGTCATCCCGACGCGGCGGAAGCTCTCCTGAGCGCCCTTCCGCAAGTGGTCTACACCAGCCGTGGCGGCCTGGTCGGCCGCGCTCGCGGCCACCGCGTCGGGGCTCGCGGGCTGGATGGTGGCGGTGGTCGCGTTCGCCGGGATCGCCGGGAACGTCATGCTCATGGCAAGGCCGGCGATTGCCGCCAACCCTGTTCTGAGCCCTCGCTGAACGGTCATGGGAACCTTCCATGGGCAGGACCGTGTACCCGGCACGGCCCATTGGCGCGGCGGGGAATTCGACCGGATCGGGAGCACGGCGGGGACGGGGATGCGTGTCCATTCAGATAACTGGAGTTATCTCGATGGACACGTTCGAAGTAAAGGAGCTGCTCACTGCGAGCGTCAATGGGCCGGATGGCCTAGTGGTACGGGTGAAGATCATTTCACGGGGAATAAAATCCCTGTGTAGTAAGGATTTTCCCGCCGGTCGCGATATATGGCGACTTTCGTATGGTTTTCAGTCCGTCGGCCCGGAATCGGACATAGCGGCCGCGCGTACACCGCGGCGATAGGCTTCCGACGCTTCTTCGATTAATCCGCGAGCACGCAACGTGTCACCCAAATGCAGAGAGGTGGCGACGAGCGCGCCGAGTAATTCCGAATTCTCCTGTGCGGTGGCGGCTTCTTCGAGCAACGCGGTCGCCTCGGGCAGATCGCCGCGGGCGCGGGCGATGAGTCCCAGTAACCGGAGAACCTCTGTCCTCGCTTCGATGTCGGGGGATCGATCCAGAAGCGGCCGGATCCCTTCGGCGAGTTCGGCGGCTTCGTCGAGCGCCCCTTGACGACGGCGGACGTCGGCGAGTTCGATCGTCGCGCCGAGGACCCCTTCGGCGGAACCGGCCTCGGCGAGGAGATCGCGAGCGAGCCGGAGTTCGGCGTGCGCCTCGTCGAGCTTGCCGAGCCGCCGCCACAGGAAGCCGCGCGCCCAGCGGCTCCGGGCGGCGTCCCGGTCGTAGCCGATGGAGGTGAACAGCCGCAATGCCCGCGAAAGGTCTTTCTCGGCCCTGTCGGCCAGGCCGATCTGCTGCCACAACTGCGCGGCCTGCCGGTGGTAGCGCGCGGAGATGTCCTTGCGGCGGGCCGAAGCGAGGGTGCGCCTGCCTTCTTCGGCGGCCCGCCGGGCGCGGCGGAGGGCGCCCATTTCGATGAGCGGGTGGATCAACGCGGTCACCAGTGCCAGTTCGGCGTCGGGGTCGACGGGGCCGGCGGCCCGGAGCCCGGCGAGCGCGGTTTCGACGAGGGCGACCGCGCCGCCGAGGTCGCCCGACAGCGCGCGGCAGGCCGCGACTCGGTTGACGATCATCGCCGACAGTCGCGGCGACGCGGCGTCGGCGAGTTCCAGCGCGTGCGCGAATCCCTTGGCCGCGGACGGGATGTCGTAGCGCTGCCACTGGACTTCGCCGAGATAGAACCGCGCGTGGCACTGGACTTCCGGTAGCCGGTACTCCGCCGCGCGCTGTTCCACGCGGGTGAATTCGCGTTCGGCGGCTTCGAGTCCGCCTTGCTGCAGTTCGCGATACGCGGTTTCGAGCGCGCCGGTGAGTTCCCCGGCGGCGCCCGGTGGCCTGCCGAAACGGAGTTCGTCCGCGGTCAGGCCGAGCCGTCGCGCCAGATGGGACACCACGTCGTCCGAGGGCAGGCGGCGGCCCGCTTCGACCTTGGCGAGGAAGCCGCGGTCGTAGCGGGGCTCGGCGAGCTCGCGCTGGGTCAGCCCGCGCGCCCGGCGCAGCCGCCGGATCCGCGCGCCGAGTGGTTCTGCCCCGGTCGGCATGGACGGCACCCGGACCACGGTAGACGATTTCCCGCGGTTTCCGGGGTCGGCGGCCCAGGTGGGTGAGCAACGCGGTGAACGCGGGGGCCGGGACCACGAGAACCGGCCTGACCTCGACGCGGCCGTCACGGTGGGATACCCGCTGACAGTGGTTCGGATCCGGTGACTTTCTCTCGGCGAATCGGACATATTGACGGCGAAGGTCCCGAGGGCTAGCGTCTTGCGCCATAAAAAGGAAACTTTCTTAACTAATTACGAGCGGGGCGCCGATGATGGTGAGTTCCTGGTCCCGGGCGGTGGCCGCGGTTTCGGCACTGGTCCTCGGGGGTTTGACGGTTCCGGCGGTTTCGGCCGCGGCGGCGGTGCAGGGTGAGGTCCGGGTCGACCAGGTCGGTTACGGCATCACCGAGACCAAGTACGCCTACCTCCTGTCCAGCGCGCCGGGTTCGTTCTCGGTGGTCGACGAACGCGGCTGGACCGTCCATCGTGGACGGACCGGTGCCTCGCTCGGCGCCTGGAACGCGAAGTACCCGGCGGTGTACCAGCTCGACCTGTCGAAGGTCTGGCTGCCGGGCAAGTACCGGATCGTGGTCAGCGGCGAGACCAAGGCGACGTCGCCGACGTTCCGGGTGGACACCAAGGACCGGCTCTTCACGCCGCTCGTCCGTGCCACCAACGAGTTCTTCCAGGCGCAGCGCGACGGCGACGACATCGTCCCCGGCCGCCTCGGCCGCAAACCCTCGCATCTGGCCGACAAGCAGGCCACGGTCTACGACCGGCCGGTGTTCGTGGGCGAGGGTGGCGACGAGATCGCCGAGCCGCTGAAGCCGATCGGCGGGCCGATCGACGTCGAAGGCGGCTGGGTCGACGCGGGCGACTTCGTCAAGTTCACCTCGAACACGGCGTATTCGCTGGCGGAGCTGGGATACGTGCTCCGCGAGGGCTACGACCCGGTGCTGGCCAAGGAGGTCAAGCTCGGCCTCGACTGGCTCGACAAGATGTGGGACCAGCAGAACAAGACGCTCTACGCCCAGGTCGGGATCGGGACGGGCAGCGACAAGTTCGGCTTCCTCGGCGACCACGACGTCTGGCGCAACCCGCACGACGACGACGCGCTCGATGTGAAACCCGGTGACCCCAAGTACTTCGTCAAACACCGGCCGGTGTTCCCGGCGAACCCCGGCGGTTCCGCGCTCAGCCCGAACCTCGCCGGCCGTGTCGCCGCCGCGTTCGCGCTCGGCGCACAGGTCGAGGCGAAGCGGAACCCCGCGCTGGCAAAGAAGTACCTCGCCGAGGCCGCCTCGGTCTTCGCGCAGGCCAAGACCGAGAACGTCGGCGAACTGGTCACCGCGTTCCCGCACGCGTACTACCCGGAATCGTCCTGGCGTGACGACATGGAACTCGGCGCGACGCAGCTCGCCTTGGCGGGCAAGGCTTTGCGGGATCCGAGGTCCGGTGAGTGGACGCGGCAGGCGGCGCACTGGGCGAAGGCCTACATCGACCTCGAAGAGAAGAGCACGCTCAACCTGTACGACACCAGCGCGCTGGCGCACGCCGAACTGGCGAAGCTCCTGCGGCACGGTGTCCCGGGCGCCGCGCTCGGCCCGAAGGAGCTGATCGGCGACCTGCGGCGTCAGCTCGACGAAGGTGTCGCGGGCGCGGCGAAGAGTCCTTTCCGGACGGCCGTTTCGGTCAAGGACTTCGACGCCGCCAGCAAGAGCTTCGGGTTCGCCGCGACGGAGCGGCTGTACGCGGACGTGACCGGTGACCGGCGGTACGCGGCGTTCGGTTCGCAGCAGCGGAACTTCACCCTCGGCGCGAACGCGTGGGGTGTCTCGCTGGTCGTCGGTGTCGGCACGACGTCGCCGAAGTGCCCGCACCACCAGGCCGCCAACCTCGCGGGTGAGGAGAAGGTGCTCTACGGCGCTGTCGTGAATGGACCGAACGGGGCGGAACACTTCGCGGACCTGCCGTTCCCGGCCGGGGCCAAGGAGTGCACGAAGCCGTTCGACGCCTTCGACACGACCGAGTCCCGCTACACCGACGACCTGGCCTCGTGGCCGAGCAACGAGCCCGCCATCGACTTCACCTCGACGGCCATGCTCGCGTTCGCGCTGGCCGGACGTTCCTAGCCGCGTTCGCGGGGCCCATTCGACGGGTGGGCCCCGCGTTCGCGTACCCGACAACTCCTGTTCGCGGCGATGCCGCCGCTCCGGACGGTGACGACGTCGTAGTCTTGGCGGGGTGAGTGAGACAAGCGAGTTCCCCGACGGCCAGTACCCGGAACGTCCGATCGAACGCCACAAGGGCCCGGTCGTACTGCGGCGGGACCGCCGTGACCAGGGCAGCACCACCGACCAGCGCCTGCTGGACTCGCGGGGGCCGAGCGACTGGGTGCACACCGACCCGTGGCGCGTGCTGCGGATCCAGGCGGAGTTCGTCGAGGGCTTCGGCGCGCTGGCCGAGGTGCCGCGCGCGGTGACGGTGTTCGGTTCGGCACGGACCAAACGGGACCACCCGGAGTACGAACTCGGCCGCAAGATCGGCGGCGCGCTCGCGAACGCGGGCTTCGCGGTGATGACCGGCGGCGGCCCCGGTGCGATGGAAGCGGTGAACCGCGGCGCCAACGAGGCGGGCGGGTTCTCCGTCGGCCTCGGCATCGAGCTGCCGTTCGAGCAGGGCCTGAACCCGTGGGTCGACCTGGGCGTCAACTTCCGGTACTTCTTCGCCCGCAAGACGATGTTCATCAAGTACTCGCAGGCGTTCATCTGCCTGCCCGGCGGCTTCGGCACGCTCGACGAGCTGTTCGAAGCGCTCACCCTGGTGCAGACGAAGAAGGTCACGAAGTTCCCGGTCGTGCTCTTCGGCAGCGACTACTGGGGCGGCCTGTACGACTGGATCGCCAAGACCTTGCTCGCCGAGGGCAAAATCGGCGAGAAGGACCTCGACCTGCTGCACGTCACCGACGACATCGACGACGCCGTGCAGGTCGTGCAGGATTCGTACCAGGCATGGGAGGACACCCACTGATGGCGGCTCCACACCGGGTGTGCGTCTTCTGCGGCTCGTCGATGGGCTTCGACCCGAGCTACGCCGATGAGGCCCGCGCGCTGGGAACCCTGCTGGCCTCGCGGGGCATCGGACTGGTCTACGGCGGCGCTTCGGTCGGGACCATGGGCGTCGTCGCCGACGCCGCGCTGGCCGCGGGCGGCGAGGTGATCGGCGTGATCCCGGAGGCGCTGGGCAGCGTCGAGATCGCGCACGCCGGCCTGACCGAACTGCACGTCGTCGCCGACATGCACCAGCGGAAGGCGAAGATGGCCGCGCTGTCCGACGGCTTCCTCGCGCTGCCCGGCGGCGCGGGGACGCTGGAGGAACTGTTCGAGGTGTGGACGTGGGCCCAGCTCGGGCTGCACGAGAAGCCGATCGGACTGGTCGACGTCGGCGGGTACTACGCGCCGCTGCTGAAGTTCGCCGACCACATGGTGTCGGAGGGCTTCCTGTCGGCGGGGTACCGGGACATGCTCTCGATCGACTCGGACGCTTCGGTGCTTCTGGACGGCTTCGCGGACTACGTGGCTCCTCCGCGTCCTAAGTGGGCTAAGTAGGGCTTGGGTCGCGTTGGGTCGTGAGTGGCGTTTCGGGTTCTATTGAGGGGTAAGGCAAAGGTGTCGGGTCGACGAGGGCGCGAGTTGTCACTCAGGGTGAGGAGTGTGTGGATTTCTGGTCATCCA
>NZ_JBVJLY010000020.1:0-161864 GCF_055584485.1 Amycolatopsis sp. NPDC102522
AGATGTGTTCTCGGTCACAGATGGAGCCCTTCTGGGTCGCGTTCGACGACCCGATCTTGGTCCATCCATGGCTTACACGGTTGTCATGACACGGCCCGCTGCGCCAGGGTGTTCTCCCCGACCGCATAGGCGCCGACCTCGCCCGCGAGGAACGCGTGTGTGCCGCACTCGGCCAGCGCGACCACCCGCGCCTTCGGGAACGCCGACCGGTTCCTGCCCGATCCGGCATAGCCGAACTCCCCGGCATTGCCCGGAGTGTCGGGCAGATCGACCTCGAACCCGTCGATCGCCAGCAATCGCCACCCACGCAGCCACGCGCCACGGGTGTCCAAAGTCGCCACCGGCGCGGCCACACCCTCGAACACCTCACTCATCACCCTCGGCCCCAACCGTTTCCGGGCCTGGGTGATCCCGCTCGCCGTCGGAACAGTCCACGACGCGTCCCAGCATCCCCACCGTGACAACGAACCCGTGACCTTGGTCGCGACCTCTTCGTAGTCATCATCGGGAAACAAACACATCGCCATCGTCAAATACGCCACCACATGCGGCGGCAGCTTCCCGTCCGACCGCTTCGCCCCCGCCCCGCACGCAGCGACAGCAGCGTCGATCACATCCCGGTCAACAGCCGCCACCAGCACACCCAGCGACACCTGATCCGGACCGGCCGTCACACCAGAGCTCATGACCGACGATCAGAACAGCTCAACCCGGACCAGCCCCGCCGCCACGCCGAAACCCAACCCCACCAACATGATCAACTTACGCTACGCGGCATTGGGTTCTAACCATCCTTATCGCTCACGACCCACCTGTTTCTGAGGCTTCTCTGCTGTATTTATTGGCGCTTTTCTTTCGTGCTTCACCTAAACGTGTAATAGAACATCTGTTCGACTGCGGGTAATGTTGATCTCGTGGCCATCGACAGCGCATCCCCGACGACACCCGCCGAGTGGTGGCGCGTCGACACCGCGATGTTGCATGCCCGCAAACAAGAGTTGGAAGTCCTCAAGCGTCAGCTGGATGCCGAGCAGAACGCGATCCTCGCCGAAATCAACACCCGAGGGATCCGCGGCTGCTCCGGACATTCAACGCTGGCGGCGCTGATCTACGAAGACTTCCTGGTGACAGACAAGGAAGCCAACGACCGTGCCGACCGTGTCCTCGCCCTCCACCCCGGCCCCACCATCGGCGGCGACCCAACCCCACCTCTCGCGCCCCTGACCGCCGATGCGGCCGCGGAAGGCGCGATCGGTGGTTCGCAGATCGACGCGATCATCCGCACCCTCGCCCGTATCCCCTCCACAGTGGCGGAAGGCAAGATTCGAGACGGCGAAAAGATCCTGGTTGATCTCGCTCGTCATACCGGGCCTCGTGCCATCGCCCGAGCCGGACGGCGCTTGTTGGACAGCCTCGATCCCGACGGGAAGGAACCCCGTAATGAGGATCCCAAGGATGTGCGGCCGGAGTTGCGGTTCGTCAAACACCGCGACGGCACCCTCGGCCTCAAGGCGACGCTTGACCTGGAAACCTACGCCCGCCTGAAGTCTGACCTGGATCCCATGGCCAAGCCCCACAAGGCCATCGACGGCATCCGGGACCCCCGCACCCAAGATGAGCGCTATGGGGATGCCTTCACCGACTATGTGCGCCTGAAAACCACCAGCCGCAATTTGCCCGGCCAGGCAGGCGAGGCCACCCACATCCTCGTCACCATGTCGTACGAAGACCTGATCAACGATCTCGGTGAAGCTCACCTGGATCTAGTCGGGCCGATCAGCGCCACCGACGCCCGCATCCTCGCCTGCGACGCTCGTGTCAGACCCGGAGTCCTCGGCACCGCGGGCGAACCCCTCGACATCGGCCGCTCCAAACGCACGGTGTCGCTGGCTCAGAAGTACGCACTCACCATCCGCGACGGAGGCTGCGCGTTCCCTGGCTGCGATATGCCGGTGCCGCGTTGTACGGCGCACCACATTGTTTTCTGGCGTCATCACGGCGAAACGAAAATCGACAATCTCGTGCTCCTCTGCACGAGACATCACCGCCTGATCCACCGCAGCGAATGGAAAGTCCGGATAGCCCAAGACGGACTTCCCGAATTCACCGCGCCCGCCTACCTCGACCCGACAGGAGAACCCAGGCGCAACACCATGCACCTCAGGACATAGGCCGAACCCTGTGAATCCCCAGAACCGAGACGTTCAAGGTGGTCGTGGGTAGGTCGGCGGCCCTGCGCGACGCTCGCTTCTGAGACACCGGCTGCGTGGATTTTGTAGCGTTGGATGATCCGAAATCCACACAGTCTCGCGCTTGTCGTGCCGACCCCCAGGTGGGAGCTGCCTCAGCCGAAGCGCGGCAGGCGGCCTCGCCGATCGCGTTTCGTCGGCTATTGGCTGCCCGTCTCCCGAAGACCCAGAACCTCAACCGCGAGCGGAAGGAAAGGAAGGCCATCCGTGCGGCTTCTCAAGGATCTCGATGGTCGCCTGGTCGACCAGGAAGTACTGCCCGCCGTCCTCGCGGGGGTTCGTGTAGGCCGCAGTCGCGACCAGGCGCTCGAAGTCGGCCATCACCGCGATGGGATAGCCGCCGTCGAAGACCTTCCCGTGCGCGGCTGTCGCGACGGTCCCGGTCTCGTACCAGGTCACGAAGTACTGGGCGGGACCGACGGCGAACACGCGCAGCGTCTTTTCCTTCTGCCGGACGCCGGTGAAGTCGCCGGACACGCCGGTCCAGATCATCGTCGTCCTGTCCGCGTAGTGCTGCTCCAGCACGTTCCCCGAGCCGTAGTGGAAGTTCGCGCGCAGCCCGACGAGGTCGTTGCTGAGCTGATGGGTGCCGGTCACGGGGAAGAAGCGGACATCGAGTTCCACGGGCTGAACCTCCGGAAGGATCGCTGTTTCCGAAGGTTTAGCACCGGGACCTTCCGGAATCGTTGTCCGGCAAGGCAATCCTGTTGTCGGAGAACGCGGGGCTCAGCCGAACATGCCAGGCTGGTAGTCGCCCGCCGGGGTCCCTGCGATGACGTTGAGCCGGTTGTAGGCGTTGATCGTGGCGACCAGCGAGATCAGGGCGCCGATCTCGTCGTCGTTGTAGTGCTTGCGGACCTGGGCCCAGGTCTCCTCGCTGACACCGCCGTGTGCGTCGGAGATGCGGGTGCCCTCCTCGGTGAGCGCCAGTGCCGCGCGCTCCGCGTCGGTGAACACGTTCGCTTCCCGCCAGGCGGCGACCAGGTTGAGGCGCACCGAGGTCTCGCCGGCGTGTGCGGCGTCCTTGCTGTGCATGTCGGTGCAGAAGCCGCAGCCGTTGATCTGGCTGGCGCGCAGCTTCACCAGTTCCTGCGTCGAGTGCGGCAGCGAGGACTCCTCGATCGGGCGGCTCGCGGCGCCGAGACGCTTGACGAACTTGGCGGCGACCTCGTTCTCGAACAGGTTGAAACGCGCTTCCATGATCTTTCCTCTCCGTCGGTTTCTGAACACATGACGATCGGGACGGGGAGGTTGTGACAGCCTTCGAAGTGACGCCGGTCACCCGTGGAGGAGGTCGGCGAGGATCTCCGCGCCGTCGACGACGCGGGGGCCCGGCCGGTTGAAGTAGGCCGGTCCGTCCAGGATGTGCACGGCGGGGATGTCGTCCCAGCCGGGCAGGCCGGTCAACAATGGAAGCTCTGCCTCGGTCCGTTCGGGCGGGAAGCCGCACGGGATGAGCAGCAGCACGTCGGGTCGTGCCTCGACGACGGCGTCCCACGGGATCGGGCGGGTGTGTTCGCCCGCGGCGGCCAGCAGCGGGATGCCTCCGGCGGCTTCGATCTGCTCCGGGACCCAGTGCCCGGCGGGCCAGAGCGGATCGAGCCATTCGATGGCCGCCACCCGCGGGCGAGGCCGTCCCGCGACCCGGGCGCGAACCGCCGCCAGGCGTTCCTGAAGACGGCGAGTCTCAGCGGCTGCCCGTTCGGGGACACCCAGCACTTCGCCGAGCGTGGTCAAGCAGGTGAAGACGCCATCGAGGGTTCGCGGTTCGAGGCTGATGACCCGGGTGTCGCCCTCCATCGTCCGCACGGTCTCGGAGACCTGTCGGTAGGAGACCGCGCAGACGTCACAGAGGTCCTGGGTGAGGACGACGTCGGGCCTGGCGGCGGAGAGCAGGTCGGCGTCGAGGGAGTACAGGCCCGAGCCGCGATGCTCGCCGCCGACGGCCGCCGAGATCTCCCGGCTCGACAGCACGTCGTGGTCGATCGCGCTGCTCGTCACCACCGGGACGTCGTCCAGGGCGCCCGGCGGCCAGTCGCATTCGTGGGTCCGGCCGGCCAGTGACGGCAGGAGCCCGAGGGTCGCGACGAAGTCCGTCGCGGCCGGGAGCAGCGAGACGATTCGCATCCGTCCACGGTAGGCGACCAGCGCATCCTGCACATCTGCGCGGAACATTTGCGTGAAAGTGCGCTAATAGAGCATTGACGTTGCACAAAACTGCACCTAACGTGACAGCTACTGCGCACAACTGGCACGGATGGGGAGTTCATGAGCGGGACCTTCATGGCGGCGGAGATCGCGAGCCAGCCCGGACGATGGCGGGACGCGGCGGCACTGGCCTCGGCGAACAGTGAGCTGCTGCCGCAGCCGGGCGCGCGGGTCGCGATCGTCGGCTGCGGCACGTCGTGGTTCATCGGCCAGGCGTACGCCGTCCTTCGCGAGTCCGCGGGGCTCGGCGAAACCGACGCCTTCGCCGCGTCGGAGTTTCCGGAGGGCCGTGGCTACGACCACGTCGTGGCGCTGACCCGGTCGGGTACGACGACCGAGGTCCGCGCCCTGCTGGCGAAACTGCGGGGGAAGACGCCGACCATCGCGATCACCGGTGTTCCCCGCGAGATCGAGGACGCCGCGGACACGATCGTCGACCTGTCCGTCGTGGACGAACGCTCGGTCGTGCAGACCCGCTTCGCCACGACGGCGCTGGCGATGCTGCGCGCGCACCTCGGCGAGGATCTGACCGTGGTCGCCGACCAGGCGGAACGCGTGCTCGCCGAACCGCTGCCCGACGAACTGGTCGGCGCGGAACAGTTCAGCTTCCTCGGCACCGGCTGGTCGGTGGGCATCGCGAACGAGGCCGCGCTCAAGTTCCGCGAGGCCTGTCTACTGTGGACGGAGTCGTACCCGGCGTGGGACTACCGGCACGGCCCGATCAGCATCAGTGAACCCGGCCGCGTGACCTGGATGTTCGGGCAGGCGCCGGAGGGCCTGGCCGAAGACGTCGCCCGCGCGGGCGGCCTGTTCGTCGAGAGCGGCCTGGACCCGCTCGCCGACCTGGTCCGCGCGCAGCGCGTCGCCGGGGCGATCGCCGCCCGCAAGGGGCTCGACCCGGACAACCCCCGCAGTCTCACCCGTTCCGTCGTCCTGACCTGAGGCCGCCATGATCGTCACCGTCACGCCGAACACCGCGCTGGACGTCACGTACACAGTGGACGGTCTCCGGTCAGGTGGGGTGCACCGGGCGAGGAACGTGCGGCACCGGGCGGGTGGCAAGGGCGTCAACGTCGCCCGCGTGCTGCACACGCTCGGCGCCGACGTCCGCGCGATCCTCACGGCGGGCGGCGCGACGGGAGTCGCCGTCGAGGGTGACCTCGCGGCGGCCGGTATCCCCGCCGACATCGTGCCGATCGGCGGGGAAACCCGGCGTACCACCACGGTCCTGGCGGACGACGGATCGGTCACGCTGCTGAACGAGCCCGGGCCGCGGCTGACCGAGGCCGAGTGGCAAACGCTTGCGGCGGCCGTCCGAACCCGGACACCGGACGTGCTCGTCTGCTCGGGCAGCCTGCCGCCGGGCGCCGGGGGTTACGCCGGACTGCTCGGCGACACACCATCCATCTTGGACACTTCTGGCGAAGCGCTGCTCGCCGGGCTCGCCGCAAAGCCGTCCGTCGTCAAACCGAACGCCGACGAACTGCGCGAGGTCACCGGCCTGCGGGATCCGGTGGCCGCCGCGATGGAACTCCGCAAGGCCGGGGCAAGTGCTGTCGTCGTCTCGTTGGGCCCAGAGGGGCTGCTGGCGGTGACCGGATCCGGCACCTGGCACGCGGCACCGTCCACTGTGCTCACCGGCAACACCACCGGCGCGGGTGACGCCGTCGTCGCGGCGCTCGCGCTGGGACTGAGCCGCGCCGAAGCCTGGCCGGACATCCTGCGCCGGGCCGTCGCCCTGTCCGGGGCGGCCGTGCTCGGCCCGCTCGCCGGGGACGTCGACCTCGCGCACTACCAAGCGGAACAGGGGCTGGTCGCCGTGCGCGCCCACCCGGATTAGGAGAAACAGTCATGCCTCTGGCAGGAACCGGGGAGATCGTCGGAGCCGCCGCGGCGGCCCGGTACGGCTGCGGCGCGTTCAACGCGATCCAGCTCGAACACATCACCGCGATCATCGATGGCGCCGCCGCGGCGGAAGCACCGGTGATCGTGCAGCTGAGCCAGAACGCCGTGAAGTACCACGGCTCGCTGGCGCCGGTCGGCACGGCGGCGCTCGCCGCGGCCAGAGGAGCCGCCACGCCGGTCGCGGTGCACCTCGACCACGCGGAATCGGTCGACCTCGTCCGCGAGGCCGTCGCGCTCGGGTTCGGTTCCGTCATGTTCGACGCGTCCAAACTGGACTACACCGACAACGTGCGCGCGACCCGCGAAGTCGCCGCGTACTGCCACGACCACGGAGTGTGGGTCGAGGCCGAACTCGGCGAGGTCGGGGGCAAGGACGGCGTCCACGCGCCCGGCGCGCGCACCGATCCGGACGAGGCCGCGGAGTTCGTGGCGTCCACCGGCGTCGACGCGCTGGCGGTGGCCGTGGGCAGTTCGCACGCCATGCTCACCCGTGACGCCGCCTTGGACTTCGAGCTGATCGGACGGCTGCGGGAACGGGTGCCGGTGCCGCTGGTGCTGCACGGCTCGTCGGGCGTGCCCGACGACGGGCTGGCCGAAGCGGTGCGAGCCGGGATGACAAAGATCAATATCGCCACCCAGCTCAACAAGGTGTTCACGGCGGCCGTCGCGGACGATTGGCGTGCCCATCCCGAGCGCGTCGACCCGCGGAAGTACCTCGGTGCCGGACGTACCGCTGTCGCCGTCGAGGTGCGGCGGCTCTTGGGAGTGCTCAAACTTTGATCATGTTGAACCGGTCAAGGTGACGATTGAGCAGACTTTGCGCGATTGAGTGTTGACATGTGCGTGAAACCTCACAAAACTGCGCAAGAACAAGCAGAACTTGTGTGATCTTCGATCCAGGTGGTGGCGGATGCGGGTAGGCAAGCTCACGGCATTGACGGCAGGGGCGGCGCTCCTGCTCGCGGGATGCGGCGGCGGGGACGCGGCCGGAGGCACCGGCGAGAACGCGCTCCCGGGCGTCGACCAGTTCCTCAACGCGCCCTGTCCGGAAGCGGGGGTGAAACCCGCTACGGACAAGGAATTCACGTACTGGTCCATGTGGACGGCCGACGAGCCGCAGGGCAAGGTCCTGCAGAAGGCCTTCAAATGCTTCCAGGAGAAGACCGGCGTGAAGGTCGACGTGCAGTGGCTGGGCCGCAAGGCCTACACCCAGAACCTGGTGCCCGCGCTGAACACCGACGCCGTGCCGGACCTGTTCGACCAGGACGTCAGCAAGGTCGGCGCGGCGATCATGACGCCGGGTGGCACGCAGAGCGTCGACGACGTGTTCGCGATGAAAGTCGGCGAAGGCGACAAGACCGTCAAGGACGTGCTTTCGCCCAGCTCGTACGACTTCCCGCAGAACAAGGACCGCGAGGGCCACAACTTCATGGTCCCGTACACGATCCAGTCGAGCGCCTGGTGGTTCAACAAGGACACCGCCGGTGACGTCCAGCAGCCGAAGACGATGGACGAGCTGATCGGCCTGTTCGACAAGGCCAAGACCGACGGCAAGTCCGCGATCAGCCTCGACGGCGACATCCCGTTCTACAACATGTACTTCTACACCCAGCTCGCCGAGCGGCACGTCGGCGCGGGCGGGCTCTACAAGGCGGCGACCGACAAGACCGGCCAGGCGTGGAAGACCGAGCCCGGTTTCCTCAAGGCCGCCACCGAAACCGCGAAGCTGCCCAAGCACTTCATCGACGGCTGGGACGCGGCGAAGTTCCCGCAGGTGCAGCAGCGCTGGGCCGACGGCGACTCCCGCTTCCTCTACGTGGGCAGCTGGGCGCCGAGCGAGACCCGTGAGTACCTGGACAAGCAGGGCGCCGGGACCAAGATCAACTACGGTTCCTTCCAGTTCCCGATGCCGGCCGGCGCGACGCACGACACCGTCGAGCAGATGTCGATCGGTTTCTCGGTGACCAAGAAGGCCAAGCACGCCGAGGCGGCCAAGGCGTTCATCGCCTACTTCCTCAACAAGGACCTGCTTTCCGGGATCCCCGCGGTGGCCGACAATCTCGTGCCGCGCGCCGACCTCGCCGTGCCGGACGACCTCAAGCAGGTCAAGGCCGCGCTGGACGACCCGAAGAAGGAGCACGTCCTGCAGTACGACGGGATCGACGGCATCGCCGGCGGCAAGTGGCAGACCGAAGTCTTCGACCCGGCCGACATCGCCCTGCTGAAGGGGCAGCTCACTCCGGAGCAGTTCGTGGACCAGCTCGCCACCAAGGGCGCCGAATTCTGGAGGAACCAGGGCTGATGGCCACGGTCACGACCAAGTCGGCGCGGGCCTTGAAGGCCGGGGCTCACTTGCAACGCAAGAAACGGCTGTTCTGGCCGTTCGCGGCGCCGGCGCTGGCGCTGTACCTGGCCTTCCTGGTGTTGCCGACGATCGCGACCGTGGTCCTGAGCTTCACCAGCTGGGCCGGGGCGGGGGACACGCCGAAACCCAACGGCGTCACCAACTACACGCAGATGGTGTCGAGCGACTCGTTCCAGTACGCGTTCGGCAACACGCTGATCTACGTGTTCCTCGGCGGGATCGGCACGTTCGCGCTGGCGTTCCTGTTCACCATGGTGCTGCGGGACATGAAGGGCGGGAAGACCGTCCGCGCCATCCTGTTCTTCCCGAACATCGTGGCGCCGGTGGCGCTCGGCATGTTCCTCGGCTTCGTCTTCAAGTACCAGCCGGGGAAACAGGGCCTGGCGAACTACGTGATGGAGAGCCTCGGCGCCGACGCGGCGAAGTTCCTCGCACCGTCCAATGTGACCGGTGTGGTGACGGCTTCGCTGATCTGGGCCAGTTCGGGCTTCTACATCACCATCCTGATGGCCGCGGTCGACCGCATCCCGCCGTACCTCTACGAGGACGCGGAACTGGGCGGCGCGTCGCCGTGGCAGAAGTTCAGGAACATCACGCTGCCGATGACCTGGGACGTCGTCGGTGTCGCCGGGGTGCTGTGGACGATCAACGCGCTCAAGATCTTCGAGCTGGTGTTCGTGCTGGCCGGGCCGGGCACCTACGCCCCGCCCAACGAGGCGTGGACGCTGGGGATCTACGTGTTCGACCGGACCTTCGGCTCGAACGGCACCCCGGACTTCGGTGCCGCCTGTGCCTGCGCGGTGGCGATGATCGCGCTGGTGTCCGTGCTCGTCGTCCTGCTCCGTCGTTTGATGCGCCGTGACGCGATCCAGTTCTGAGGGAGACCCCATGTCCGTCACCGACGTCGAGGCGCCCGCCCGGCGAGCGGCGAAACCGGTGCGCAAGCCGCCACGCAAACCGCGTCCGGCGCCCGGCTCGAAACGGTTCAGCCCGTTGCGCGTCCTGGGTTCCACGATCGTGTGGCTGTTCACCGCCGGCAACATCCTGGTGCTGTACTGGCTGCTCACGGCGTCGTTCAAGACGCCGGTGGAGATCTTCACCAAGCCGTTCGCCCTGCCGTACCAGTGGTTCCATGTCGGCAAGCCGTTCCGGAACTTCATCTACGCCTGGAACAACGCCGGTTTCGGCGACGCCGTGCTCACCACGGTGGTCCTCGTCGGGCTGGCGACGGTCGTCACGGTCGCCGTCTCGGCGCCCTGCGCGTACGCCCTGACCCGCCTCGGTGTCCGCGGCGCCGGGCCGATGACCAACGTCGTCGCGATCGGGATGGGCGTGCCGTTCCAGACCGTGATCATCCCGCTGTTCGTAGTGCTCAGCAAGATCCACCTGGACAACGAGTACGGCCTGTTCGTGCTGTACGTGGCGCTGTCCATCCCGTTCACGGTGTTCCTGATGACCGGCTTCTTCCGGTCGCTGCCGGACGAACTGGAGGAGGCGGCCGCGCTCGACGGCGCGTCGCCGATGCGCACGTTCTTCTCGGTCATGCTGCCGCTGACGCGCGGCGGCATGATCACCGCGCTGACGCTGAACGCCATCGGCCTGTGGAACGAGACGCTGCTGGCGATCGTGTTCCTCAAGGACCAGGCGCATTTCACGCTCTCCCGCGCGCTCTTCACCTTCTACGGGGCCGCGAGTTATCAGTCGGAGTACGGCGGCCTGATCGCCGGTGTGGCGATCGTCGTGCTCCCGATGCTCGTGCTCTACCTCGTGCTCGCCCGCCGGATCATCACCGGCCTGACCCTCGGCGCCGGAAAGTAGGACCTGATGGCCACCGTGACCTTTTCCGACACCACCCGGTTCTACGCGGGGGTGGAACGCCCGGCCGTCGATGGCCTCGACCTCGAGGTCGCCGACGGCGAGTTCTTGGTGCTCGTCGGCCCGTCCGGCTGCGGGAAGTCGACCACGCTGCGGATGCTGGCCGGGCTGGAAGGCGTCGACGACGGCTCCATCCACATCGGCGACCGCGACGTCACCGAGCTGCCGCCGAAGGACCGGGACATCGCGATGGTGTTCCAGAACTACGCGCTCTACCCGCATATGACGGTGGGGGAGAACATCGGCTTCCACCTGAAGCTGGCGAAGATGCCCAAAGACGAACGCGAACGCAAGGTGCGCGAGGCCGCGGCCGTGCTCGACCTGACCGAGTACCTCGACCGCAAGCCCGCGAAGCTGTCCGGTGGTCAGCGGCAGCGGGTCGCGATGGGCCGGGCGATCGTGCGCGAGCCGAGTGTCTTCCTGATGGACGAACCACTGTCCAATCTGGACGCGAAACTCCGCGTGCAGACGCGGACCCAGATCGCGTCGCTGCAGCGGCGGCTGGGCATCACCACGCTCTACGTCACGCACGACCAGGTCGAGGCGATGACCATGGGGGACAGGGTCGCCGTGCTGAAGGACGGGCTCCTGCAGCAGTGCGACACGCCCGTCGGGCTGTTCGCCAAGCCTGTCAACGTGTTCGTCGCCGGGTTCATCGGCTCTCCGGCGATGAACCTGCTGGAGACCACTGTGGACACTGACGGCGCCGTCGTCGGCGGCACGCGGCTGCCGCTGACCCCGGCACAGCGGTCGGCGCTGACCGGTCCCGGCATCGTCGTCGGCGTCCGGCCCGAGGGCTGGACGATCGGGGACGGCGGCTTCGAGGCCGTCGTCGAGGTCGTCGAGGAACTCGGCAGCGATCAGTACCTCTACTGCCGGGACGGCGACCGCGTGCTGACCGTGCGCACGCCGGGGATGGCCCCGTGGCAGCGCGGTGAGCCGATCTCGCTGGCGCCGCAACCGGGCGCGGTGCACCTGTTCGACGCCGCCACCGGCGATCGGCTCCCGGACGCATGACCCGCCTGTACCGCACCGGGCTGGTGCTCCCGGCCGCCGAGCTGGGGCCGGAGAACCCGCTGCCGCCGCTCCGGAAACCCGAAGCGGTGGCCAAGGTGTCCAATGTGGACGAGCTGCCGCCGGATCTGGCGGAGAACATCGGGTACGGCCGCCTGGACACCACGTTGCCGTGCCTGCTGCAGGACGGCTACACCCGGGAGCGCACGGAACGCGAGCTCCCGGCTGTGGTGCTGGAGAACGACCAGCTCCGCGCCACGGTGCTCCCGTCGCTGGGCGGGCGGCTGTATTCACTGGTCCACAAGCCGTCCGGCCGCGAACTGCTCTACCGCAACCCGGTGTTCCAGCCCGCGAACGTCGCGCTGCGGGACGCGTGGTTCGCCGGTGGTGTCGAGTGGAACCTCGGGAGCACCGGGCATACGACGCTGACCTGCGAGCCGATGTTCGCCGCGGAGATCGAGGGCCCGGACGGCACGCCGGTGCTGCGGCTGTGGGAGTGGGAACGCACCCGCGACCTGCCGTACCAGATCGACTTCTGGCTGCCCGACGAATCGGACCAGCTGCTCGTGGCGGTGCGGGTGCGGAACCCGCATCCCTACGACGTCCCGGTGTACTGGTGGTCGAACATCGCGGTGCCGCAGAACGCGGAGACCCGCGTGCTGGCTCCGGCGGCCCAAGCCTGGCACTACGGCTATTCGGGGCGGCTCGACCTGGTCGACGTCCCCGGCGAGCTGACTTACCCGGCCCGTGCCGAAGCCGCGGCGGACTACTTCTTCGAGGTGACCGGAAGGCCGTGGGTCGCGGCCGTCGAGAGCGACGGGACGGGACTGGCCCAGCTGTCCACCGGGCGGCTGCGCGGGCGGAAGCTGTTCCTGTGGGGCGAGTCCTCCGGCGGACGTCGCTGGCAGGAGTGGCTGGCGCCCGAGGCAGGCGGCTACCTGGAGATCCAAGCCGGTCTGGCCCGCACCCAGCTGGAACACCTGCGGTTGCCGCCGGGGGAGAGCTGGGATTGGCTGGAGGCCTACGGTCCGGTCGCCGCGGATCCCGCCGCGGTGCACGGTGACGATTGGGACGTGGCTCGCGAGGCCGTCGTCGCCGGTCTGCCGTCGGCCGAGACGCTGGACGAGTACCACGAAGCTTGGCGGAAGATCGCCGACGTCACCCCGGAATCCTTCCTGGCCACCGGTTCCGGCTGGGGAGCGCTGGAGAACCGGCGGGCGCCGATGTGCCTGCCCGGCACGCCGTTCCCGGACGATTCGCTGGGGCCGGACCAGGAGCCGTGGCTCGCGTTGCTCGACGGGACACCGCCCGACGGGGATCCGCTCGCCGTGCCGCCGCCCACGCTGGTGAACCGGTACTGGGCGGATCTCATGGAGTACGCCCCGAAGAACTGGCTGACCTGGTACCACCGCGGCGTCGCACACTGGGCGGCCGGACGGCAGTCGGACGCGGTCCGCGCCTGGCGCGAGTCCGTCTCGGCGGACGAGAATCCTTGGGCGCTGCGGAATCTCGCGGTCGCCACGTCCGGGCACGAGGCCGCCTGGCTGTACCGGCGAGCGGTCGCTCTCGCGCCGTCGCTGCGTCCGTTGGCGGTCGAGGCGATAGCGGCGCACCTCGCCGCCGGGCTGCCGGACGAGGCGAGCGCGCTGCTGGAAGGGCTTCCCGTGGAAGGGCGGATCGCGTTGCTGACCGCCCGCACCCGGCTCGCCCGAGGTGACCTCGCCGGGGCCAAGGCCGTCTACGACAACGGTTTCGAGGTCGCCAACATCAGGGAAGGGGAAACATCTCTTTCGGACACCTGGGCGGCGGTTTCCGATGAACCGCTGCCGGAACACCACGACTTCCGAATGAAGTGAGCGGCCGGGCCATTCGACCGGCGTGCCGCTCGCGGTGGACAACCGCGATGCAGCATACTGCTCGAAACAGTGGCCAACAGCGCAACGTCATGCGCGATAGGTCGCGGCGAGCTAGGAGGGGCGCGGATGGCCCGGCACGAACGGCTGAGCACCCTGCTGGACCTGCTGGGGCAGCGGGAGAAAATCGACGTCGAGGACGTGGCGGAGGAGCTGAACGTCTCCGCGGCCACGATCCGGCGCGACCTCGATCATTTGGCGGAGCAGCAGTTGCTCACCCGCACCCGGGGTGGCGCGGTGGCCAACGATCTCGCCTACGACCTGCCTTTGCGGTACAAGACCGCGCGGCACGTGCCCGAGAAGCAGCGGATCAGTGTCGCCGCGGCGTCGCTCGTGGCGCAGGGCATGGTGGTCGGCCTCAACGGCGGGACGACGACGGCCGGGGTCGCGCGTTCGCTGGCCACGCGGTCGGATCTGGCGAGCCTGCGTGATTCGCCGGGGCTGACGGTGGTCACCAACGCGCTGAACATCGCGCACGAACTCGCGGTGCGGCCGCATGTGAAGATCGTGGTCACCGGTGGTGTCGCGCGCCCGCAGTCGTTCGAGCTCAGCGGTCCGCTGGCCACCCGCGTGCTCAGCGAACTGACGATCGACCTGCTGTTCCTCGGGGTCGACGCGTTCGATGCCGAGGCCGGCGCCTTCGCACACCACGAGGGTGAAGCGAGTATCAACCGGCTGATGGTCGAGCGCGCGGAACGCGTCGTCGCCGTCGCCGACGGGTCGAAGCTGGGCCGCCGGGCGTTCGCGCGGATCTGCGCGACCACGCAGGTGCATGCCCTGGTGACGGATTCCAACGCCGATCCGAAGGTGCTGCGGGCCTTCGAGGCCGCAGGGGTCGAGGTCCAGGCGGTCTGACTTCTCGTCCAAGTACATGAAGGCCCCCTTCCTTGCGCCTGGGTACAGGAAGGGGGCCTTCATGTACCCAGGCCTTGTTGTGACATAAGGATCTTCGAACGACCCGACGAAAGTCGGCAGCACCGCTTCGGCGGATGACTTTGCGCGAACCGTGCGCTATACAGAGACCCTATTGCGTATTCATGCGCGAAAGGTGTCTTGAATGAGCAGAGTTGCGCAATCCCTGAGTAGTTTGGCCGCAGTGGCCCTTCTCGGGCTTTCCCCGGTCGCCGCCCACGCCGATCCGGCCGCCGCGCCGTCCGGCAAGCTGGGCGATCTGACCGGGATCTCCGCCGAAGGCCCCACGATCACCCTGAATTCGGGAAGCGCCGCGGTCCGCGTCAGCTTCCCGGCCGAAGGCGCCGTCCGCGTCTGGCTGGCGCCGGACGGCCAGTTCACCGACCCGGCCGGGAGCAAGATCGTGCTGCCGCGCACCGGCGAGGTCACGCCGAAGAAGACCGACAAGGGGGACTACTGGGCGGTTTCCACGGCCAAGGCCACGCTGCGGGCGTACAAGCACCCGATGCGGCTCGCGCTGTACGACGGCGCGGACCGCAAGCGGCTCTGGGAGGAATCGGCGCCGCTGTCCTGGACCGACAAACAGACCACGCAGACCCTGGCCCGGACGGCGACCGAGCAGTTCGTCGGCGGAGGCGAGCAGAACGGCCGCTTCAGCCACCGTGACCAGACGATCCGGATCTTCGCCGACTACAACTGGAACGACGGCGGGGCCCCGAATTCGCAGCCGTTCTACGCTTCCACGGCGGGATACGGCGTGCTGCGCAACACCTTCGCGCAAGGCAGTTACGCCTTCACCGAGCCGGTGCGCACCACCCACGACGAGCGCCGCTTCGACGCGACGTACGTGGTCGGCAACGGGCTCAAGGACGTCATCACCGGCTACACCGATCTGGTCGGAAAGCCGTTCCTGCCCCCGCTCTACGGGTTGGAGCACGGTGACGCCGACTGCTACCTGCACAACGCCAACCGCGGCGAGCGGCACACGCTGGACGCGGTGAAGGTCGCGGAGGGGTACACCGAGCACGGGATGCCCAACGGCTGGATGCTCGTCAACGACGGCTACGGCTGCGGGTACGAAAACCTCCAGCAGACCGGCGAAGGCCTGCGCAAGAACAACATGCAGCTCGGGCTGTGGACCGAGAACGGCGTGCCGAACCAGGTCGAAGAGGTCAAGGCCGGGGTCCGGGTCCGCAAACTCGACGTCGCGTGGGTCGGCCCGGGGTACCAGTTCGCGCTCGACGCGTGCGACACCGCGCACAAGGGCATCGAGGACAACAGCGACGCGCGCGGCTTCGTCTGGACGCCGGTCAGCTGGGCGGGCGCACAGCGCTGTGGCGTGCTGTGGAGCGGCGACCAGGCCGGTTCCTACGATTACATCAAGTGGCAGATCCCGACCTACGCCGGCGCGACGACTTCGGGGATCGCGTACAACACCGGCGACATCGACGGCATCTTCGGCGGCAGCCCGCAGACCTACGTCCGCGACCTGCAGTGGAAGGCGTTCCTGCCGGTCTCGATGACGATGGACGGCTGGGCCGCGTCGGACAAGCAGCCGTGGAAGTACGGCGAGCCGTTCACCTCGATCAACCGCAAGTACCTGCTGCTCAAGGAGCGGCTGCTGCCTTACACCTACAGCCATTCGGTGGAAGCGCATCAGACCGGTGTGGGCCAGGTCCGTCCGCTGGCGCTCGAATACCCCGACGACCCGAACGTGTGGAGCGAGAAGGCGAAGTACGAGTTCCTGTCCGGCAAGGACTTCCTCGTCGCGCCGGTGTACGAGAACTCCACCGTCCGGAACGGCATCTACCTGCCGAAGGGCACCTGGGTCGACTATTGGAGCGGCAAGACCTACACTGGACCGACCACTGTGGACGGTTACGACGCGCCGCTCGACACACTGCCGCTGTTCGTCCGCGCCGGTGCCGTGGTGCCGATGTGGGCCGAGGGCACGAAGTCGTGGCAGACCCGGGACAAGGGCGTGCTCGACCTCGACGTCTACCCGCAGGGCAAGGGCTCGTTCACGCTCACCGAGGACGACGGCGTGACCAGGGCGTACAAGAACGGTGACCAGGCGAAGCAGACGTTCACCGTGGACGCGCCGCAGTCGGGGCTGGGCACGGTGACGGTCGGGATCGGCGCGAGTTCCGGTTCCTACGCCGGAAAGCCCGCCTCACGGAACTATCAGGTGGCCGTCCACTCGGGAAGCAAGCCCGCGATGGTCCTTGCCGGGACGTCGATCCTGCGGCAGTACGGCAGCAAGGCCGAACTGGACGCGGCGCCGTCGGGCTGGTGGTTCGATCCGGCCACCGGTGGGGTCGCGCGGGTCAAGACCGGCAAGGTCGGCGCCGGTGACCGGCAGGACGTCCGGCTGTTCGGCACCAGCGCGGTCGGCGGGATCTTCCCCGAAGACCGCAATGGTTCGGTCGCCCTGTCCGTACCGGCGGTCGCCGGTCCCGGGCAGACCGCGACGGGCACGCTGAGCTTCACCAACGGCACCCCGCTGCCGGTCCGGGACGTCACGTTCTCCCTGCCCGCCAACGGCTTCCGCGTCGAGGTGCCCGCTGGGCCGCGACTGGTGATGCCCGGCAAGACCGTGCGGGTCCCGGTCAAGGTGACGCCGGACGCGGGGATCAAGCCGGACGACTACCAGCTCACCGCGTCGGCGTCGTACAAGGCGCGGCTCGGGGAGAACCGGGTCACCGACTCGGTGACGGTCACCGTCCCGCACGGTTCGCTGGCCGCGGCTTACGGCAACGTCGGCGTCACCGACGCGGCCCACGTCGCGGTGGGGGACATCGACGGCGGCGGAAGCAGTCTCCGAGCCGAAGGTCTCGCCGAAGCCGGTCTCAAGCCCGGAGCGGGCTTCACCGCCCTCGGAGCGCAGCTGACCTGGCCGGAAACCGGCACCGGGCAAAAGGACAACGTCCTCGCGTCCGGTCAGACCGTCGCGCTGCGGGGGACGGGCGCCAAGCTGGTGCTGGCGGGAACAGGCACGGGCACGGCGAAGGGCACTGTCGTCGTCCGCTACGCCGACGGCAGCACGAGCCAGGCCGAACTCGGCTTCCCCAACTGGTGCTGCGCCGATCCCGCCCAGTACGGCGCGACGACGGTGGCGACCGTGATGGGCAAGAACACCCGAACCGGGGCGGCCTACCCGACCACGCCGTACCGGGTGTTCGCGAACTCCGTCCCGCTGACCGCGGGGAAGGAGGTCGTCGCGGTGACGCTTCCGTCGAACACCGCGATGCATGTGTTCGCGGCGGGAATCAGCTAGGTAGCCGTTGTCCGTGAAGGACTCCTTGAGGGACCCAGGGACCCTCAAGGAGTTCTTCACGGACTCGCGCCCACGGCCGAGGCGACGAGCGTCATCGGCCAGCGGGCGTCGCCGGTCCGGCGGGCGAGGAAGACGTCCAGCCGTTCACCGGTGAGCCTGCCGCCTGCCGCGATGCATTCCCGCACCAGGGAACGCGTCTCGTCGTCCGCGAAGTCCGGCCCGTGGTCCCGTTCCCAAAGCTTGAGCGCGTGCAAGGCCGCGCGTTCCGGCAGCTTCGGGATCGTCGCGTACCAGTGGCCGCCCATCCTGCCCGGCGGTGGACCGTCGCCCGACGGCAACCGCCTGCCGAGCCGCTTTTCCTTCGAACGCGCGTTTTCGTAGTCGGTGACCTCCGCCCGCCACGCCGCGCGGCTGGCTTCCAACGCCTCCAAAGCACGCAACAGAGCCTTCTCGTGCCGTTGGTAGGGCCCGGCCAATTCCTCGAGAAAGCTCAAGGTCGCCCGGTGGCCGATCGGGTGGTACCGGCTCACGCACGAACACAACGCCGCGACCCGGCGGCCGTGTGCCAGCTTCTCGTTCCGCACCCTGCGCGCCCGCTCGCTGAACCCCATCCGCCCAGATTAAACCTCGTGAGTGGCAGGGACGGTTCTAACCGTCCCCGCCACTCACGACCCCCGCATGGGCGGCCCGCGCTCAGGCCGCCACCGGTGCCCACAGTGCGTCGATGGCTCGTTCGGCTTCGGCCTGGCTGGCTTCGGCCAGCGGGAGCAGGTCCGCCATCGCCGGATTGACCTTCGCCATGGTCAGCTCGGCGGTGACGAACCGCGGTTCGAGCCCCGTCAGCGAAACGCCGTGAGGGATCCAAGACTGCGCGTGGTCCCAGCCTTCGCGCGGGGTGCTTTCGCCGTAACCGCCGCCGCGCGAGGCCAGGACGATGAAGTCGCGTCCGCCCAGCAGACCCTGGTTGGTCTCGGGGTCGATCGACAGTCCAGGCGCGATCAGGTGGTCGACCCAGGCCTTGACCGTGCTCGGCGGGCCGAAGTTGTACAGCGGCAGGCCCAGCAGGACCGTGTCCGCCGCCTTGACCTCGTCGACCAGTTCTTTGATGAGCCGCCAGCCCGCGGCCTGCTCCGGCGTGTGCTGCTCAGGCGGCAAGGTCCTGGAGAAGTGGGTCGCCGCGTCCAGATGCGGCAGCGGCTCGGCACCCAGGTCGCGGTAGGTGACGGTGCCCTCCGGATGCGCGGCGCGCCAGGCCGCGGCGGCCCGTGCGGTGAGACCACGGCTGGTCGAGTGCTCGCCGGTGATGCTCGAGTCGATGTGCAGCAGATGCGTCATGTCTATTATCTTGCACAGATAGTTTGTGTAACGCAAACCATTGGTGCTGTGGTGGTCATCATGTGAGAACGTACACTTGACCTGTGTCCGAACTCCCGGTCGTGAACCAGCCCCCGCACCGCTGCGGCGCGCTGCTCGACCACGTCACCCGCCGGATCCGGCTGCGTAGCGAGTCGGTCCTGGCCCCGCTCGGCCTGCGCCCCCGGCACCTCGTCGCGCTCACCGTGCTGCGTGACCTCGGTGGCTGCTCGCAGCAGGACCTGGCGAAGACGCTGGAGATGGACAGCACGAACGTCGTCGGGCTGCTCAACGACCTCGAGTCCGCGAACCTGATCGAACGCAAGCGGTCCCAGCAGGACCGGCGGCGGCATACCGTCGAACTCACCGACGTCGGCATCAAGCAACTCGTCAAAGTCGAGTTCGCCCTCGCCGCGGTCGAGGACGAGGTGCTCGGCGCGCTCGACGGCGATCAGCGCGAGGCGCTGTACAACCTGCTCTATCAGGCGGCGGGCCACGCCGAGGCCGGCGCCTGTGCCGAAGCGGTCCACGACGACAACTGCTAGACCCCGAGATCGAACAGGTCGTAAAGCTGCTTCGTGGCTTCGGAGCCGTACATGACGCTCCCGACCGGAACCGCTTTCCCCACGGCGTCGATCACCCGCGCCGTCCACACGGGACCGAACGCGCCGCACAGCTCGATCAGTTCCGCTCCTTCGGCCACGAGCCGCTCGGCCGCGGCCACGACCTGGTCCACCTCGCCGACGCCGATCAGCACCGTCAGGCATTTCCCGGTGTCCACCCGGGACACGTCCCGCGCCGGGTCACAGCCGTCGGCCAGGTACACGAAACCCCACTGTCGCATGGCAATTCTCCTTCGTCCTCGAACACCGTGAGGTAATCGCGAAACGAGGAACGTTGTCCACGAGGTGGATCCGAACGGCCGTCCGGGATCGCCGAACAGGGGAGGCCGAGCGGGCGGGCCGTGAATCCGTTGTGGGCGCCGTCATAGCAACGCCGCGATCCGATCCGAAGACTCGTGCGCCGGGTCCCACACCAGCGCGTGCCGGACGACGGGCGCCTCTCGCAGCGGCAGCCAGCGCAGACCTTCGGCCCGTTCTTCGTGGGGGCGCAGGGCGACGACGTCACCGCCGTGCCGCAACTCGGCGACGAAAAGTGACCGCCGAGGCGGTCCGGTCCGCACCCGAGGCGGCCGCCAGCCCACCGCCGCGAGCAGCGCGTCGTGATAGCCCGGGGCCAGGTTCCGGTCGTACAGAAGGAGATCCATCCGGGTGAGGTCGTCCCAGTCAGCCTCGTCGAGCCGGGCCAGTGGATGGGCGTCGGAGACGAGCACCCCCAACGGCCTCTCGCTCACGACGACGACCCGCAGGCCGTCCACTTCTTCCGGTAGGGCGAGCAGACCGGCGTCGAGCGCGCCACGGTGCAGGAGTTCGAGCTCGGCCTCTTCCAGTATCCGGCGGGCGTGGGGGAGCAGTGCCAGCGCGGCACCGGTGGGTGTCATCCCGGCCTGGGTCCGGAGGAACAGGGTCACGTCCAGCTCCCGTTCCAGCGCGATGATCTGCTGGCTGAGCGACGACGCCCGGATGCCGAGGCGCTCCGCGGCGCGAGTGAGATGCCCTTCTTCCACCACCGCGCACAGATATCGAAGTCGTCGTAACTCCACATCCGCACAGTAGCCGTAGGAGAATGGCAAGGTGAGTGACACGAGCGCGCGAGGGCGCGACACCACGCACGACTGGGCCGGTTCCGTGGACCACGACCATCTGAGGGGCATCCGCCGGAACGCGGCCGAATTCGTTCCCGGCGGGGTCGCGCATCTCGTCCTCGAAGTGCTCGCCTATGCGGCGGAGGAGGCGGACAGCACCGGCGGCGGGCATGCCACCGTCACGGTCCATCCCGACGGCTCGGTCTCCGTGGCGGACAAGCGGTACGAACGAGGCGTCCCGGTCACCGCTCTGACACCGATCGCGGACGACGGCACGACCGGTACGACGGTGCGATTCCTGCCCGGTGAGGAAGCCGGGCCGGTTCGGCTGCCGGACCTCGACGGGTGGCCGTCCTTGAGCGTGGAGATCGTCCGATGAGAAAGTGCCTGACGGCCGTGGTGGCGGCGGTCCTCCTGCTCTCCGGTTGCTCCGGCGGGCAGGAGCAACCACCCGCGAAACCCGTGTACGACCTCCCCGTGCGGGAGGTCCGGCCGGACGAGACCGCGCTGCACCTGCCACCGGCGCTCAACGGCGAGACCGAGTTCTCCGTCATCGGACTGGCCGCCGGGCTGCCCAGTCTCACCGGCAGCCACGCCGAGTTCGACGCGAAGGGCCAGTTCGTCCGGCTCCGGTTGGTGGTGACGGGAAAGGGCGTGTCCGGGATCCTCTTCGACACCCGGCGCCAGCAACTCGTCACCGATTCCGGTGCCGTGATCGCGGTCGACAACCAGGCCATGACGATCAAGCGGCAGCCGGACAAGTTCGAGCTCGGACGTGGCGTCCGGGTCGAGTTCGACCTCTATTTCGATCTTCCCAAAGAGGTGAAACCCTTGGTGCTGCGGGCTTTCGGCGGTCCGACGCTGACCGACATGAAGAACCTCACCGGAACCGACATCAAGCTGGGCTGAGCGGCAAGTCGTGCTGTCGGTGCGGGGTGGTCGTGAGTGGCAAGGGTCGTTCTAACGCTCTTTACCACTCACGACCCCTGATGCGAAATGGACATATAAGCATCAGGTGGACATGTGCTCCGCAAGAATTGTCCCTTGTGGACACTCGACTGGCGAAAAAGCTCCTTCGCGACCGAGGCTGGTCATGCACCCTTTGATGTGTCGTCCAGGTCTCGCGACCACGGCACGTTTGCCCTCTACCCAAAAGAAAGGGCCCCGCCGCGAAAGCGACGGGGCCCTTCCCAAAAGGCGTCAGACGCCGAGGTCGCCACCGAGGTAGGCGGCCCGCACCTGCGGGTCGTCCAGCAGCTCGGCACCGGGAGCGCTCTTGACCACTTCACCGGTCTCGAGCACGTACGCGCGGTCGGAGAGCTTCAGCGCCTGCTGCGCGTTCTGCTCCACCAGCAGGACCGTGGTCCCGCGCTTGTTGATCTCGCGGATGATGTCGAAGATCTGCGCGATCAGCATCGGCGCCAGGCCCATGGACGGCTCGTCGAGCAGCAGCACCTTGGGCTTGGTCATCAGCGCGCGGCCGATGGCGATCATCTGCTGCTCGCCACCGGACATCGTGCCGCCGAACTGGGTCTTGCGTTCGTTCAGCCGCGGGAACAGCTCGTAGACCTCGTCGAGGTCGGCCTTCAGGTCGTCCTTGCGGGTGTAGGCACCCATCAGGAGGTTTTCCTGCACCGTCATACCGGGGAACACACCCCGGCCTTCCGGTGACTGGCCGATCCCGAGTTCGACCCGCTTGTGCCCGGGTGTCTTCGAGATGTCCTTGCCGTCGAAGAGGATCCGGCCGCTGGTCAGCGGACGCAGGCCCGAGATCGTCTTCAGCGTCGTGGTCTTGCCGGCGCCGTTGGCCCCGATGAGCGAAACGATCTCGCCCTCGCCGACCTCGATGCTCATTCCCTTGAGCGCGGCGATCTTCCCGTAGTGGACGTTGATGTCCTGAACCTCAAGAAGCATCTTCCGCCACCCCCAGGTAAGCCTCGATCACCTTCTGGTTGTTCTGCACCTCTTGGGGGAGCCCTTCTGCGATCTTCTGGCCGAAGTCGAGCACGGCGAGACGGTCGGCGATCTGCATGACCAAGCCCATGTCGTGCTCGATGAGCAGCACGGTCCGGCCGTCGTCACGGATCTTGCGGATCAGCTGCTGCAGCGAGTTCTTCTCCGCCGGGTTCATGCCGGCGGCGGGCTCGTCGAGCAGCAGCAGCTTCGGGTCGGTCGCGAGCGCACGCGCGATCTCCAGACGGCGCTGGTCGCCGTAGGAGAGGTTCTTCGCGGTGTTGTGCTCGACCCGTCCGATCCCGACGAAGTCCAGCAGATCCCTCGCCAGCTCGCGGCCCCGCTTCTCTTCCTTGCGGTGCACGGGCAGGCCCAGCGTCGCCGAGATCGCGCCGGTCTTGTGGTGCGAGTCCGCACCGACCATCACGTTCTCGAGCGCCGACATGTTGTGGAACAGCCGGATGTTCTGGAACGTGCGGGCGATCCCGGTCTGGTTGATCTTGAACCGCTTCATCCCGCTGACCTTGGCGCCGCCGAAGCGCACCTCGCCCTCGGTCGGCTGGTAGACACCGGTGATCACGTTGAACACGGTGGTCTTGCCCGCGCCGTTCGGACCGATCAGGGCGAAGATCTCACCCTGGTTGATGGTGAGGTTGACTTCCTTCAAGGCCGTGACACCGCCGAAGCGCATCGTCACGTTGTCGAATTCGAGCAGCGCGCTCATTTCGTCACCTCCGCCGAAGCCTCGGAATCCGGACCCGCGACCTCGGCGCCCATCGCACCCATCCCGCCTGTTCCTTCACGTAGTTCCGCCTTGCGCTGCCGCGACGGCAGCAGCCCCTCCGGCCGCAGCGCCATCATCAGCACGAGCACACCGCCGAAGATCAGGATGCGGTACTCGGACAGGAAGCGGAAGCGCTCCGGGAGCCAGGCGACCAGGAAGGCACCGAGGACCACGCCGGGCAGGTTTCCCGCGCCACCGAGCACGACGGCCGCGAGAATGGTCGCCGACAGGATGAACGGGAAGTTGTTCGGCTCGATGAAGACGGCCTTGCTGGCGTAGACCACACCGGCCATGCCGCCGATCATCGCGCCGATGGCGAACGCCAGCAGCTTGAACTTGAACGTCGGGACGCCCATCAGTTCGGCGGCGTCCTCGTCCTCGCGGATCGCCGCCCATGCCCGGCCGACGCGGCTTCGGTGCAGCCGCACCGAGAACACGATCGCGATCGTGATCGCCGCGAGGATCAGGTAGTAGTACGGCGCCGGGTCGAGCAGGAACTCGATACCGAACATCGTGTCCGGGTGCGGGACGTTGGTGATACCGCGGGCGCCACCGATGGAGTCGGTGTTGGTCGCGGTGATCCGGACGATCTCACCGAAGCCGAGTGTCACGATGGCCAGATAGTCACCGCGCAACCGGAGCGTCGGAGCGCCGAGGATCACCCCGGACATCGCCGCCAGGAAGATGCCGAGCACGAGGCATCCCCAGAAACTCCAGCCGTACTTGGTGCCCATCACGGCGAGCGTGTAGGCGCCGATCGCGAAGAACGCGACGAAACCGAGGTCGAGCATGCCCGCGTGACCGACGACGATGTTGAGGCCGATCGCCAGCAGGATGTAGACCCCGATCGGGAAGATCAGGACGGTGGTCCAGTCCGCGTCCGGAGACATGAACGAACCGATCGCGGGTGCGGGCAGGATCAGCGCGCCCACGATCAGGAGAAGGTAAACGCCATAACGCTGCCAATGCGGAGCGTCAGCCCACCAGTCCCGGAGGCCGTCGATGGGGTGGAACCCGGCGCGCGCGGGAGTTCCGTTCTCTGAGGACTTTTCAGCCACTTCTTCGTTGCCCTTCATGCGCGTGCCCGCTGTAGCGATTCACCGAGGATGCCGGTGGGACGGAACATCAGGACCAGCACCAGTACCACAAAGGCGGTGACGTCCTTCCATTGTGAACCGAAGAAGATGGAACTCCAGTTCTCCACCAGGCCGAGCACGATGCCACCGAGTAGAGCGCCGCGCAGGTTGCCGATACCTCCCAGCACGGCCGCGGTGAACGCCTTGATACCGAGGAGGAAGCCGATGCGGTAATCGGTGTTCTCGTACTCCATGACGTACAGCGCGGCGGCGACGCCGGCCATCGCGCCACCGAGCAGGAAGGTGAGGCGCACGATCTTGTCGATGCTGACACCCATCAGCACGGCGGCTTCGGGATCCTGTGCGGTGGCACGGATACCGCGGCCGATGCGGGTGCGGCTGACCAACTGGTCGAGGGCGATCATCATGATCACGGCGCCGACGACGACGAACACGTGGTCCGTGCGGACCACGCCGTTGCCGATGTGGAACAGCTCCTCGTGCGGGATGAAGCGCGGCGCGTTCTGCTGCACACGGCCGGATTTCCCGGTGATCCATTCGATGATCTCGAGGCCGAACAGCTCCTGCAGGAACAGCGAGGCGCCGATGGCGGAGATCAGGGCGGCCAGGCGGGTCGCGCCCTTCTTGCGGAGCGGCCGGTACGCCACTTGCTCCAGCAGGACGGCCGCGCCGCCGGATACGGCGGCCGAAGCGATGATGATCAGCAGCAGCACGGCGATCATCCCGAACACGCCGAGCGTGATCGGGGCGGTGCCGCCCGCGATGGTGATGAGGACGAACAGGGACGTGACCGTCCCGATCATGAAGATCTCGGAATGCGCGAAGTTGATGAGCCGGAGCACGCCGTAGACCATTGTGTAGCCGAGGGCGATGAGGGCGTAGATGCTTCCGGCGACCAGCCCGCCGATGGTGCTACCGAGGAACTGGGCTTGCAGATCTTGAAGCATGACGTGGATGCCTTACGGGACGGGGCGAGGACTATTTCGCCACATTTACGGGAAGCGGGGGAGCTGTGCTCGCACAGCGCCCCCGCTTCCGTTAGGTGTTCCTACCTGCTCCGTCAGCCGTTGAGCTTGGCTTCGGTCGAGATGCCGAGGTTCTTGAGAACGCCACCGGTGACCTGGTAGACGTTGATCGCGTCCGTCGACGGTTCGCCGTTCTCCTTGAACTTGATCTGCTTCGAAGCACCCTTGAAGTCGATCGTCTTGAGGGCCTCGTTGATCTTCTCCGCGGTGGTGTTGCCCGCCTTGACCGCGTTGATGATGGCGGTCGCGGCGTCGTAGCCCTCGCTCGAGTAGATCGCCGGGTCGACCTTGTACGCGGCCTTGTACTTGGTGCTGAACTCGTCGCTGGAGCCCGGGTCCGGGATGTTGCAGGGGCAGCCGACGACGGCCTTCTCGGCGGCCGCGGCACCCGCACCGCTGATCAGCTGAGCGTCGAGCGACCCGTCGCCGGTGGCGAAGGTGGCGGTCACCTGGCTGTCACGCAGCTGCTTGAGCAGACGGCCACCCTGGGCGTAGTAGCCACCGAACAGGATGATGTCCGGGTTCGCGGCCTTGACCTTCTGCACGGTCGAGGAGTAGTCCGACGCGTCCTTGGCGAACTTGTCGCGGTCGGTCGGGACGTTCTTTTCCTTCAAGGTCTTCTCGAAGTTGTCGGCCAGGCCGACGCTGTATTCCTGGTCGTCCGAGATGACGTAAGCCTTCTTGGGCGACTTCGCCGTGATGAGGAAGTTGGCGATGGCCGGGCCCTGGCTGGCGTCGCTCGCGACGACGCGGTGCCAGTACTTCCAGCCGTTCCCGGCCAGTCCCGCGTTCGTCGCCGACGGCGAGACACTCGGGATCTTGTTCTGCTCCAGCTGACCACCGATGGCCTTCGACTCACCGGAGAAGGCCGGGCCGATCAGCGCGGTGATCTTGTCCTGGCCGACGGCGGTCGCGATCAGCGACGTCGCCTGCTCGGGCTTGCCCTGGCTGTCGTATTCCTTGAGCTCCAGCTTCGTCGCCGGGTTCGTCTTGTTGTACTCGTCGATAGCGAGCTTCGCGCCGTTGCGGGGCGGGATCACGATCCCGGAGTTCTCACCGGTGAGGTCACCCATGAACCCGATCTTCAGCGTGCTGCTGTCACCGCTGCCGGACGAGCTGCTGCCGCCCGCGCAGCCCGCCAGCGCCAGCGACGCAGCCGCCGCGACGGCGAAAACCCGTCCAAAACGCACTCCTGACACCGACTACCTCCCATGACCAACCAGCCGCCGGTAGGCGTTGCCCCCGACACAGGGGCTAGGTTAGGGCAGGAAGATATCCCCCTCCGCCATGATCTGCACAGACGCCCATCACTCTGTGTCCACATCGTGACGGTCGAAACCAGAACGAATTGCACGAAAAGGCGAATGTTGCCTGTTGACAAGTCTTCGCTGGTCACGCTGGGGATTCACCACTACCACGTCGATCATGCTCGTGGGTGAGGATCACGTTTCGGGCGCGTATCTTGCGCTTTTTCACCACCTTCGAGGGCGGCCGTTCGTCGTAGCAATGCTGCCCCAAAGGGCGTCAACCGTGCCCTCCCTTCTCTTCCACCACGACAACCGATGGTTGTCATCGCGGTCCGAACGGCTGTTGGATCCCGGCCCTGACCTCGCGGTTAGCTGTTCCCAGAGCCGGAAACACCGAGAAAGACCTGGGAGAACATGACGATGAGCGTCGAACTGAGCGGAGCGATCGAGGGCGTGGCGGCGGGAGTCCCGTTCGTGGCACTGCCGCCGTCGGACCAAGCACGTCCGGCACCGCTGGTGCTCACCTGGCATCTGCTGGGCGCGCCGTTCAGCGAGGCGGCGATGGCGGCGGCGCTGCCGATGCGGGAACTGCACGCGTGGCGGGTGCATCTCGGGTTGCCGCTGACTGGGAAGCGGTTCCCCGAAGGCGGTTTCGAGGGCTTCTTCCGCCTCGCGAGCGAGGACAACGTGCTCAACGTCGTCGAGCCGCTGACCAGGCAGGTCGAGGCGGAATTCCCGGCGGCGGTGGCGGAGCTGCGCTCGCGCCTGTCCATTGAGGACGGTCCGGTCGGGCTGGTCGGCGGCTCGCAGGGCGGCGGGGTCGCGCTGCAGATGCTGACCCACGCCGAGATTCCCGTGGCGGCGGCCGCGCTGGTGAACCCGGTGACCCAGCTGGCTCCGGTGATCGCGGCGAACGAGCGGGTCTACGACGTCACTTACCACTGGTCGGACCGGTCCCGCGCGGTCGCGAACGAGTACGACTACGTGCGGCGGGCGGAGGAACTGACCGCGCCGGTGCTGCTCGTCATCGGTGAGGAGGACGACGTCTCGATCACCGAACCGGCCGCGGCGCTGCACAAAGCGCTGGGGGAGGGGCGATCCGAGCTCGTCACCATCCCGGGGATGGCGCACGGGTTCGCCGAGTCGCCGGGGCTCGAACCCGCTCCGCAGACGGAACACGCGAAGCTGGTCGATGCCGAGCTCACGCGCTGGTTCGCCCGGCACCTAGCTGTCTGAGGTCGTCGTCCGGCAGCCAGGATCTGTCGGGATCGTAGGTGCACCAACCTTCTTCGTGGCTGGTCCGGCCCGCGAGCGCCAGCAGGCGCCGCAGGGCCGGGCCTTCGCCGCGTCGCCACACGACCGACCACGGGAACAGCGGTGACGGCTCGAAAGGCAGGACTCTCAGGTTGAGGTCCGAGGCGAGGTCCATATCGGCGCCGGCGAGAGTGACCCGCTGCTTCCCGTAGCGGGTCTGTTCCAGAGTGTGCCGGAGGTCGTAACTGACTCCGGAGTCGTCGATCGGGACGTCGAATTCTTTGCATAGGCGTTGCAAATAAGAAAGCCATTCGACCGGGCCGCCCAATTGCGGAATCCAGATGCCGTCACTCCGGAGATCGGACAGTTTCAGGACATCATTGCCCGCCAGTGGGTGCTCCGGCGCGAGAAGGGCGACCAGCGCTTCGAGCCGGACGAGCCGGTGCTCGAGTTCCGCGGGCACTTCGCGGCCGAGGTCCGCGACGCGGCCGAACGCGAGGTCGATCTCGCCCCGGACCAGCGGGTCGAGGGCGTTGGCCAGTCCGCGCCCGGCGACGCGTTCGACCACCAGCGCCGGATCCCGCTGCGCGATGCGCCGCAGCATGTAGAGGGGAGAGAGGCGTGGGTCGATGACGTCGAGGCGGGGCGGGCGGTCCTGCAGGCCCATCGCGGCGACGGCGGCGTCCGCCGCGCGGATCAGCTCGCGCGCGTGCGGGAGGAAGCGGTCGCCGTCGGGAGTCAGCTCGACGGACCGGTTGGTGCGCCTGAAGAGCTGCACCGACAGGGTGTCCTCAAGCTTCCGGATCCGCTTCGACAGTGCTTGCTGGCTGAGGAACAGGGATTCTGCCGCGCGACCGAAATGACCGTGGTCGGCGGTCGCGACGAACGCCCGCACCTGAGCCGTGTCGAGATCCATATGGGGTTGTGATCAGGCGCCCGGCGGCCGTTCCCGCACCACACAGGTCAGCCGCGCCGTGCATGAGCGGCGCCCCTGGTCGTCGGTCAGCACGATCTCGGCGGTGACGGTCCCGCGACCGACGTGCACCGGGGTCGCGACGCCGGTGACCCGCCCGGACCGGACCGCCCGGTGGTGGGTGCACGAGAGTTCGAGCCCCATCGTCGCCTTGTCGGTGCCGGCGTTGAGGGCGCAGACCATCGAGCCGAGCGCCTCGGCGACGACGGCGTTCGCCCCGCCGTGGAGGAGGCCGTACGGCTGGAGGTTGCCCTCGACCGGGATGCTGCCCACGACGCGTTCGGGCCCGAATTCGCTGATCTCGAGCCCGAGCTTGTCGTTGAGCTGCTGGCCGGCGTAGGCCGGGTCGGTCCCGGCGAAGGATTCGAGGGCTTGTTCGGTCACGCAGAGCTCCTTAAACGACACGACAGGTAGGACTGTCAGACCCTCACCCTAGACTCGCTCCCGTGAGCCCGAGTGAGAACACGACCGTTGCCAACGCCACACCCGCCACCGCACAGGCCGAGCGGCCCAAACTGCTGCTGATCGACGGCCACTCGATGGCGTATCGCGCGTTCTTCGCGCTGCCCGCGGAGAACTTCAAGACGAAGACCGGGCAGACGACCAACGCGGTGTTCGGGTTCACCTCGATGCTCATCAACCTGCTGCGCGACGAGGCGCCGACCCACCTCGCGGTGGCGTTCGACCTCTCCCGCAAGACGTTCCGCTCGGAGACGTTCGCGGAGTACAAGGCCAACCGCAGTGCCACGCCGGACGAGTTCAAGGGCCAGGTCGGGCTGGTCGAGGACGTGCTGAAGGTCCTCGGCATCCCGGCGCTGACCAAGGAGAACTACGAAGCCGATGACGTCATCGCCACGCTCACGACACAGGCGACCGCCGAAGGCTTCGACGTCCTCATCTGTACGGGTGACCGTGACGCGCTCCAGCTGGTGACCGACCAGGTCACCGTGCTGTACCCGAAGCGCGGCGTGTCGGAGATGACCCGCTTCACGCCCGAAGCGGTCGAGGAGAAGTACGGCCTCACCCCGGCGCAGTACCCGGATTTCGCCGCGCTGCGTGGCGACCCCTCGGACAACCTGCCCAGCATCCCGGGTGTCGGCGAGAAGACGGCCGCGAAGTGGATCAGGCAGTTCGGCTCCTTCAACGAGCTGATCGACAGGGTCGACGAGGTCAAGGGCAAGGTCGGCGACGCGCTGCGCGAGCACCTCGGTGCGGTGATGCTGAACCGTCAGCTCACCGAGCTGATCCGCGACGTCGAGCTGGAGCTCGGCCCGACAGGTCTCGAGCTGCGTCCCTGGGACCGCGAGGCCGTCCACGCGCTGTTCGACGAGCTTGAGTTCCGCGTCCTGCGTGACCGGCTCTTCGCCACCCTGCAGAGCGCCGAGCCCGAGGCCGAAGAGGGCTTCGAGGTCAGCGGCGCGAAGCTCGCTCCGGGCGCGCTCACCGAATGGCTGTCCGCGCACACCGGGCAGGACGCACCAGTCGGCCTGGCGTTCCGCACCACCGGTGCCTCGGTCCGCTCGGACCTGAGGGCCATCAGCTTCGCGGCGGCGGACGGCGAAGGCGCGTACGTCGACGTCACAGCGATGGACGCCGAGGACGACAAGGCGCTCACAGCCTGGCTCGCCGACGAGAAGATCCAGAAGATCGGCCACGAGCTCAAGGTCGCGCTGCACGCCGTCCAGGCGCGGGGCTGGACGTTCGCCGGGCTCGTCATGGACACCGCGCTCGCGGCGTACCTGGTCCGTCCGGGCCAGCGCACCTTCGAGCTCGACGACCTGGCCCTGCGGTACCTGCACCGCGAGCTGCGTTCCGAGGCCGACACCGGGGACGGGCAGCTTTCCCTGCTCGACGGTGGCGGCGCCGAGGATCTGGAGCTGAAGGAGATCCAGGCCGAGCTGGTCAAGGCCCGCGCGGTCGCGGAACTGGCGGGCGCGCTGACCAAGGAGCTCGAGGAACTCGGCGGCGCGCAGCTGCTCGTCGAGCTGGAACTGCCGCTGCTGCAGGTGATCACCGGACTCGAGGCGGCGGGTATCGCCGTCGACATCGAGCACCTGACGAATCTGGAATCGCACTACCTCAGCCGGGTCACCCAGGCCGCGGACGAGGCGTACGCGGTCATCGGCAAGCAGGTCAACCTCGGTTCGCCGAAGCAGCTCCAGGTGATCCTGTTCGACGAGCTCGGCATGCCGAAGACCAAGCGCACCAAGACCGGGTACACCACCGACGCCGAGGCGCTGCAGAGCCTGTTCGAGAAGACCGAGCACCCGTTCCTGCAGCATCTGCTGGAGCACCGGGACGCGACCCGGCTGCGCACCACGGTCGAAGGCCTGATCAAGGCGGTCGCCGACGACGGCCGGATCCACACCACGCTGCTGCAGACGATCGCCGCCACCGGACGGCTCTCCTCGGTCGACCCGAACCTGCAGAACATCCCGATCCGCACCGAGGAAGGCCGCCGCATCCGCGACGCGTTCGTCGTCGGCGACGGATACACCGAGCTGATGACGGCGGACTACAGCCAGATCGAAATGCGGATCATGGCGCACCTCTCGCAGGACGAGGGGCTGATCCAGGCCTTCAACAGCGGTGAGGACCTGCACACGTTCGTGGCGTCGCGCGCGTTCTCGCTGCCGCCGGAGGAGATCACGCCGGAACTGCGGTTCCGGGTCAAGGCGATGTCGTACGGCCTGGCGTACGGGCTTTCGGCGTACGGGCTTTCGCAGCAGCTGCGGATTTCGACCGAAGACGCCAAGGAACAGATGGAGGCGTACTTCTCCCGCTTCGGCGGCGTGCGCGACTACCTCCATTCGGTCGTGGGCGACGCGGCGAAGGTCGGTTACACCGAAACGATCTTCGGCCGCCGCCGGTATCTGCCCGACCTCAACAGCGACAACCGCCAGCGCCGCGAGATGGCCGAGCGGATGGCGCTGAACGCCCCCATCCAGGGCAGCGCGGCCGACATCATCAAGGTCGCCATGCTGAACGTCCACAAGGCGCTGACAGAGGCGAAGCTGAAGAGTCGCGTGCTGCTGCAGGTCCACGACGAACTCGTCCTCGAGGTCGCCGACGGCGAACGTGAGCAGCTGGAAGCGTTGGTGCGCCAGGGAATGGGCTCGGCGTACGAGCTGGCCGTGCCGCTGGAGGTCTCGGTCGGGTACGGCCGGTCTTGGAACGACGCCGCACATTAAAGCGCGCATTAGGCCTCGTGAGTGGTAATGACGGTTAGAACCGTCATTACCACTCACGATCGGTAGGGTCCTTCGGGTGACTTCCGAGCGCAGACGCTGGCGGGTGCGGCTGCGCGATCACCGTGGGCGGATCCTGGGCGCCGGGACCATGCTCGACGGCGAACACCTCCTCACCTGCGCTCACGTGATCGAAGGCCACGACGGCGTCACCGTGGATTTCGTGGCGCTTCCCGGCGTGGAGCCCGGAATCGCCACGATCGTCGCGCAGGCGGAGCCCATCGGCGACGACGGCGGGGACGTCGCGCTGCTCCGGTTGCGCGACCCCGAGGAGCAGATCACCGGGGCCCCGCTGCACCGGACGGCTCTCGAAGACGATCAGCACGTGCGCGCGTACGGCTTCCCGTGTGGTTCGGACGGCATGTGGTCGCTGGCGACCGTCGTCGGCGACGGCGGGCACGGTCTCGAGCGCGTCCAGCTGAACCGGAGCCCCGACGCCGAGCCGATCACCCACGGCTTCAGCGGTTCCGCGGTGGTCGCCGACAAGACCGGGCACGTCGTCGGCATGGTCGCGACCCGGTACGCGACCGAGGCCGCCCGCGTCTCCTGGATGATCCCGGTCGAAACCATGCTCGGCTACCTGCCGCAACTGCGCCGCTGGGCCGAGGGCAGCCCGGCGATCGACCCGAGTTTCGTCCAATACCCGGAACCGCCCGCGATCGACGTGCTGTTCGCCCGCGAATTCGCCCGGTGGCTCGGCGGGCACGGCCGGTCGGACGTCCGGGTGATCATCATGGGCGAGGACGATTCGGCCGTCGCCGCCTCGTTGCGCCGCGCTGTCGTCCTCGGAGATCGCGAACACGGCGCGGGCCGGAGCGCGTCAGGCCCGACGGTGCCGCCGGTGGGCAGTGTCGTCCTCGCCGTCGACGCGGTCGGCAAGACCGCCGACGCGGTCCGCCGCCGCATCTCCGAGAGGCTCGACGTCGCCGCGGACTCGCCCGCCGGCCGTCACGGGTCCGCCCGGACCGTCGTCGTCTACGGCGTCGACGAAGCGGCCGAGCCCGACGAACTCGTCGGTGAGGTGCTCGTACCGCTGGCCCAGCGCGCGCACGAACTCGGGCTGCGGCTCGCGCTGGCCTTCCGCGAGGAGACCTCGCCGGGGGTGGACGTGGTCCGGTCGAGCACCGATGTCCTGCCCGCCGCCGAGGACGACATCGAGGGCCGTCTCGCGCTGCTGGAGACCAGGCTGGCCGAACTCGACCGGCTGGAGAAGGACAATGTCGGCGACGCGCCCCGCTTTTCCGACGCTCCGCACGTCCATCCCAAGGCCCGACGGTTGAGAGGCGCTGTGACGCAAGTGCGTTCGGCGGAGCGGGACGGTGAAGCCGATTGGGTGAAACGGCAGCTTCCGGTCTGCGAGCGAGCCGTGGCCAAAGCCGTCGAGCGTGCCCGTGACCTGCGCCGTCTCCTCGACGAGAACCTCGCCCGGCGCGCGGAACTCCGCGCCCGGCTCGACGCGTACGGGGAGATGGCCCGTAACAGCGGCCTCGTCGAAGACGTCGAACTGGATGCCGCCTACGCACCCGCGTGGCGGATGCTCTTCGAAGGACCGTGCGACCTCGGGGCCGCGGCGGCCGCCGTCGAGCGGTACGCGGACACCGTACGGAAACGGATCGACGGATGACAGCCTGCGGGCGGGACGGCTGCCCTGGCGTGCTGGGCAAGACCGGCTTCTGCAAGGTCTGCGGGCTGCCGCCCGGGATCCCGGAAGAGCCCGCGCCGGCGGAACGGCCGACGCTGGTGATCCCCGGCCCCGGCGTGCCGACCAGGATCACCGACACGGTGGTCACCCGTTCCCAGCAGATCGCGGGCCACGCGACCGCGGACGAGCGGGTCCCGCTGCCGGTCGTCGAACTCCCCGACGTCGCCGGCCGGCTGCTGACCGAGCCGCACGTCCCGGAAGAGGAACGGTTCTGCGGCAAGCACGGGTGCACCGCCACCCCGGTCGGCCGCTCGATCGGCGGCGGGCCCGCGCCGTCCGAGGGCTTCTGCCCGGTCTGCCGGACGCCGTTCTCCTTCTCGCCCAAGCTCGCGGCGGGTGACGTGGTCGACGGCCGCTACCACGTGCTCGGCTGTGTCGCACGCGGCGGACTCGGTTTCGTCTACCTGGCAACGGATTCCGGGCTCGGCGACCGGTACGTCGCGCTCAAGGGCCTGATCAACACGAACAACACCGCCGCCGTGAAGATCGCGGAAACCGAAAGCCAGGTGCTCACCGCGCTGGAGCATCCGAACGTCGTCCGGATCCTCGACGTGGTCGAGCACGACGACTTCCGCTACATCGTCATGGAGTTCGTCGACGGGCTTTCCCTGCGGGAGGTCAAGAACCGCGGCCGGGCCGGGCTGGATTCCAGCGAAGGACGACTGCTGGTCGAGCACGTCGTGGCGTACGGGCGGGAGATCCTGACCGCGCTCGACTACCTGCACGGCGAGGGCCTGCTGTACTGCGACATGAAGCCGGACAACGTGATCCACGGCGAGAAGCGGATCAAGCTCATCGACTTCGGCGCCATCCGCAAGATCGCCGACGACGAAAGCCCGATCGTCGGGACCGAGCACTACCAGGTGTCCCCGCGGGAACGGGCGAAACACGGGCTCACCGTCCGGTCCGACATCCACACCGTCGGCGTCACGTTGCGGGAACTCTTCCAGGCCAGCGACGGCTGGTCGGTCACCACCGACGCGCGCGGCGTCCGGTTCGGCATCGAATCGTTCCTCCGCGTCCTCGACCGCGCGACGGCCTCGTTCGAGCAGCGGTTCGCGACCGCGCGCGAGATGCTGGTCCAGCTCGACGGCGTACTCGGCGAGGTCCTTTCCTTGCGAGACAAGCAATCCCGACCCGCCGGATCGACGCTGTTCGCCGAGGGGGCGGTCCTGCTCGACGCGGGACTCGGCCAGGCGCCGCCGCTGGAGCACTGGACGCGGAGGACACCCGTCTCGCTCGGCGCGCGCCCGACAGCCGCGGAGATCGCCGTCGGCCTGCCGCTGCCGCGCGAGGATCCGGAGGATCCGCAGGCGAACTTCCTCCGTGACGTCCGGGCTCCCGACGCGGCGCGGCTGCTGAAGAAGCTCGACAGGGTGTCCGGTTCGGTCGAGGTGGAGTTCCGGCGGTGCCGGGCGCGGCTGGAACTCGGGGCGGGTGTCGAAGGCGCGCTGGCGGTGGCGGAGGCCGAACGGCTGCTCGGCGAGCGCGCCGCCCACGACTGGCGAGTGGCGTGGCATCGGGGGCTACTCGCGCTCGGCGCGGGTGATTTCGCCGCGGCCAAGGAGAAGTTCACCGCCGTGTACCGCGACATCCCCGGCGAGGAGCCGCCGAAACTCGCTCTGGGCCTGTGCGAGGAGCACCTCAACGGCGCGGCCGCCGCCGAGCGGTACTACGACGCCTTGTGGGTGCGGGACCGATCCCAGGTCAGTGCGGCGTTCGGGCTCGCGCGGGTCCGGCTGCTGCGGGGCAACCGCGCCGCCGCCGTCGAGATCCTCGACCAGGTCCCGGAATTCTCGCGCTACGACGAGGCCGCGCGGATCGCCGGGGTGCGGGTGCTGTCCGCGCCGATGCCGGGGACGGGGGACCTCCCGGCGTCGGCCGAACTCGACGACGCCGTGGTCCGGCTGTCCGCTTTGGATCTCGACGGCGACGCCCTCGACAGGCTGGTGACCGCCGTCCGTGAGACCGGGCTGGCGGCGGTGCTCCTCGGGCAGGACGGGATCACCGACGGCGAGATCCTGCGCGCGGACGAGACGGGCGCCCGCACGGTGCTGGACCGCTCGTACCGGCGGCTCGCCCATCACGCGCCCGCGCCGGAACCGCACGACGTCCTGATCGACCTCGCCAACGCGGTGAGACCGGTGACCCTGGTGTGAAAGAGGACTGATGACGCAGCCGAGGCTGGGGCTCGAAGTGCACCAGAACAAGTTCTTGGCCGAGGGCGACCGGGCGATGACCGCGATCGTCCGGGTCGTCTCGCGCGGCGGCGAAGCGACCGTCGCCAGGGCGGCCGCCGAGGTCCTGATGATCGACTGCTCCAGCTCGATGCGCTTCCCCAGCACCAAGATCGGTGAGGCCCGGCGAGCCGCCGCGGCGGCCATCGACGTCCTTCCCGACGGCGTCCGCTTCGCCGTCATCCAGGGCACCGAGCACGCGACGATGATCTACCCGGCCGAGGACGGCCTGGTGCCGGCCTCCGAGCGGACCCGGGCGGAGGCCCGTGCCGCCGTCGAGCACCTCGCGGCGGTCGGCGGCACCGCGATGGGTGCCTGGCTCGCCAAGGCACGCGATCTCTTCGAACGCGAGCCCGACGCCGTCCGGCACGCGATCCTCCTCACCGACGGCCGCAACGACTCGCAGACCAGGGCCGCCCTGATGAGCGTGCTGAACAGTTGCGAGGGCCGGTTCGTCTGCGACGCCAGGGGAATCGGCGATGGCTGGGAGCCCGCCGAACTCACCCAGATCGGCCGGGTGCTGCGCGGGAACGTCGACTCGGTGGTCGACGACGACGAACTCGCCGAGGACTTCCGGCAGCTCGTCGAGAGCGCGATGACGAAGGTGCTGCCCGAGGTCCGGCTGCGCATCGGCACCATGCCGTTCAGCAGGCTGCGGTCGGTCAAGCAGGTGTTCCCGGACGAGTACGACCTCACCGACCGGTGCCAGGAGACCGCCGTCCGCGAGCTGGAGCTCTCGCTCGGTTCTTTCGCGGGCGACGAGACGCGCGACTACCAGCTGATCCTCGACCTCGACCCCGACCTCGAACCCAGCCACGGACAGGACCGTCAGCTCGCGTGGACAGAACTCGCGCCCGTTCCCGGGGCGACGACCGAGGAAGACGCGCTGGCCATCGCGGGGCGGTGGACACACGACCCGATCCCGCCGACGCTGATTCACCCGATGGTCTCGAAGTACGCCGCCCAAGCCGATCTCGGCGAGGCGCTGACCGCGGGCGGCGACGCCTACGCGGCGGGTGATCAGGCAGGTGCCGAGCGGGCCTGGGGCCAGGCGGCCGCCCTGGCCACCGCCGCGGGCGACGAAGAGACGCTCAGCCGTCTTTCGGGGGTCGTGGAGATCATCGACGCGGAGAAGGGGGTCGTCCGCCTGCGCCCGGACGCGACGCGCAGTCACGCGTTGCACGTCGTCATCCCGTCGAGGGTTTCGGAAATCGCTCTTCCGCAGGAAGATCGGCCGATGTCCGAAGCGTCACCGGTGGCGTGCGCCGCCTGCCCCGCGCTTTCCCCCGCCGGGGCGAACTTCTGCGTCGGCTGCGGAAGCCCGTTCGGCGAGGCGGTTCCGTGACGCCGACCCGGGTACGGCTGGTCCGGCTCCGCACCGCGCTGCTGGCGCTCACCCTCGCGGTCCTGGTGGTCTCGCTGTGGGCGTTCCACAGTGTCCAGACCACGGCGGAGACCGTCCGCGACCGGACTTCGCAGGCGGTGCTCGAAGTGACCGCCGCCCGCGCCGCGCTGGTGGCCGCCGACGCCGCCGCGATCTCGAGTTTCGCCTCCGGCGAGGCGAAACTCGCCGGCCCGGGGCAGGAGTACGCGAATCAGCTGGCGCTGGCGAGCCAGAGTCTCGCGCGGGTCGCGGAGTTCAACCAGGCGGGTGAGGACGGCGGCAACGCGCTGCAGGTGGTGGAAAGCCAGGTCGCGGCCTACTCGGGCTCCATCGGACAGGCCGACGTGCACTTCCGCCAGCCGGACGCCGCCGTGCTGGGCGCGGTCGATCTCTGGCACGCGTCACGGCTGCTGCATGCCTCCGGCGGGGTCCTGGACGAACTGGAAAGGCTGCAGGCCGGGCAACGTTCGGCGCTGGACCGGCAACTGTCGTCGACCGGGATGAGCCTCGCGCTGCTCCCGCTGTGGCTCCTGCCGGTGCTGGCCCTCCTGGCGCTGCTGGTGCTCACCCAGCTGTACCTGAAGAAACGCTTCCGCCGCGTGGCGAACGTCCCGCTGCTGGCGGCGACCGTGCTCGTCGCCGCCATCGGGGTCGCCCTGGTGTTCACCCTGATCAGCCGCGACCGGCTGGATTCGGTCGGGGAGCGGCTCGACGGTGTCACCGCCGCGCGGGGCGCGCAGGTCCAGGCGGCCGACGACGTCGGCCAGCGACGGCTCGCCGCCCTGCTGACCGAGTACTGCGACGAGGAGCAGGGATGCGGAGTGACCGCCGACGAGTTCCGGGAACGGGCCCGACGGACCACCACGGTGGAGACGGACAACACGCGAGTGGCCACGGCGGGCGCGAAGGCGGTGGCGGCAGACGCCTCCGACGCGGCCGAGTCCGGCGGACGGGAGTTCCTGATCCCGGCGGGCGTCCTGCTCGCGGGCGGGCTGGTCCTGCTCGGGCTGCACGCCCGGATCGACGAATACCGGTACCGCCGGTGAAACGCCTGCTGGCCGTGGTGATGGCGCTGTCGCTGGTCGCGGGCGGCTGCTCGGCGTCGGCGCAGGACGGGACGGTCGTCGTCCTCGCGTCCTGGAGCGGGGACGAGGAGCAGGCGTTCCGGCAGGTCCTGGAGGCGTTCAAGGCCGACACCGGGATCGAGTACCTCTACCAGGGCACCCGGGCCGTCGACCAGGTGCTCGCTTCGGACGTCCAGCGCGGCACCCCGCCGGACGTGGCCGTCCTGCCCAACGCGGGAGTGCTGGCGAAGTACCAGAAGTCGGGCGACCTGCTGCCACTCGACGACGACCTTTCCACCGTCGTGAACCGGTCCTTCAGCCCGCAATGGGTGAGCCTGCAGAAGATCGGCACCGAGAAGCTGTACGCGGTCGCGGTGAAGGCCGACCTCAAGAGCCTGATCTGGTACAACCCGGCCCGGCTGACCGGGATCCGCCCGACGACGTTCGAAGGTCTTCGCGCGTTCTCCGCCGGGCTGACAGCGACGGGCGGCACGCCCTGGTGTGTCGGGATGGGCGCCCCGCCCACTTCGGGCTGGCCGGGAACCGACTGGATCGAGGACATCCTGCTGCATTCGGCGGGGCCCGAGAAGTACTGGCAGTGGGCGTCCGGCAGCCTGGCGTGGACCTCGCCCGAGGTCAGACAAGCTTGGCTGGACTGGGGTTCCGTGCTCGAACCCGCCGCGATCCGCGGCGGTTCCGCGGCCGCGCTGCTGACCGACTTCGGTGACGCGGGCAAGCCGATGTTCACCGACCCGCCGGGCTGCGCGCTCGAACACCAGGCGTCGTTCATCATGAGCCGGTACCAGAACTTCAAGCGGTCCGACGAGTCGTTTCCCAAGCCGGGCATCGATTTCGACTTCCTCTCCTTCCCCGGGCGTGATGTCTCCGAGGTCGCGGCCGACCTGGCGGGAATGTTCAAGAACACTCCCCAGGCGCGGAAGCTGATCGAGTACCTGGCTTCGGAGAAGGCGCAGCGGATCTGGCCGTCGATTCCCCGCGCGAACGCGTTCTCGGCCAACCGGAAGCTCGGTCTCGACGTCTACCCGGACGGGGTGAGCCGGAGGGTCGCGGACACGATCACGTCGGCGTCGGCCCTGTGCTTCGACGCCTCCGACCTGATGCCCGCGTCGATGACCGGCGCGTTCCACCGCGCCGTCCTGGAGTACCTGAGCAACCGGGACCGGCTGGACATCCTGCTGAAGCAGCTCGATGACGTCAAGAAGAGCATCCAGCCCGGCGAGTGGCTGAAAATCCCCTGTGGACAGTGAAGGAGCACCGGTGAACGACCTGGCGCGGTTCCCGCTCGAAGGCGGCGGTTCGGTGATCGTCGAGATCGACCCCGTCCGCGGCACCTCCCGCGTCTCCCGGCGCGACGACCTGATCGAGGACACCAAAGGATCCTTCGAGGCGGCACTGGCGAACGTGCGGGACGCGGCCGCGGCGGCGCTGGACACCTTCCGCTCGATGGCCAAGGGACCGGACGAGGTCGAGCTCAAGTTCGGCGTCAAGCTGACCGCGCAGGCGGGCGCGGTGATCGCGAAAACGGGGCTGGAGGGGAACTTCGAGGTCAAGCTGAAATGGGTCCGGGAGACCGGGGAAACGCCCTAGCGGCCGAGGCCCCGGATCAGCACCATCACCGATTCCCGCACGTCGGCCCGCGTCCGCGCCGGCTGGAACACCTGCCAGTCGAGGGCGACCACCAACATCGTGCCGAACAACCCGGCCGCGGCCGTCGGGATCTGGACGCCGTCGGGCAGCCGCCCGGCGGCGTCCAGCCGGTCCAGCTGGTCCCGCACGATCGAGATGATCTGCTCGCGCAGCAACGTCAGCGTTTCGTGCCAGGTACCGGGCGTGCGCCACATCTCGCTCACCAGGATCTGCGAAAAACCGGGGTATTCGGCGATGAACTCCAGCGTGCCGTCCACCTGTGCGGAGATGACGTCCATCGGATCGCCGTCGCCGGTGGCCGCGCGCAGCCGGTCCGCGAGCACGCCGACGCCGTAGCGCAGCAGTGCGTCGACAAGACCGTCTTTGCTGCCGAAGTTGTAGTAGACGGTGCCTTTGGCGACCTTCGCCTCGGCCGCGATGTCGTCCACCGTCAGCCCGACGAGGCCGCGGCTGGCGGACAGCCGCAGCGTCGCCTCGAACAGCTTCTGCTTCGTCGCCTCACCCCGGGTGGTCACAACGCCAGCTCGGGTTTCAGCGCCGAAACCGTCCAGGTGCGCCGTTTCCGCGCCGCCAGGGTCGAAACGAGGATCGCGCCGACGAGATACGCCACCAGGACACCGATGTCACCCAGGATCTCCATCGAGGCGCCACTGTAGAGCAGGTGCCGGAACCCGTCGATCGCGTAACCCATCGGCAGCACGATGTGCAACGGATACAGCGCGTCCGGGATGGTCTGCCAGGGGAACGTGCCGCCCGCGCTCACCAGCTGAAGCACCAGCAGGACCAGGCCGAGGAACTTCCCGACGGCGCCGAAGAACGAGTTGAGCGCGTGCACCACGGCGGTGAAGGTGAGCGACACCAGTACGGCGAACCCGATCGCGCCGAGCGGATGCGCGACGTCGATGCCGACCAGCCAGGTCACCGCGCCGAACAGCACGATCACCTGCGCGATCCCCAGCAGCGCCGAGGACAGCCAGCCGCCGAGCGCGACCTTGAACGGCGACGCGCCGGCGGTCAGGGCGCGGGTGGAGAGCGGGCGCAGCAACAGGAACAGCACGAACGCGCCGATCCAGGTGGCGAGGGAGATGAAGAACGGGGCGAGGCCCGCGCCGTAGGTCCCGGCCGAGGCGACGCCGGAGGAGTTGACCGCGACCGGGTCGGCGATGGTGTTGGCGGTCGCCGCGCGGGTGGGGTCGTCCGGGTTCGGGATCTCCTTGAGCCCGGCGGCGAGCCCGTCACGCAGTTTCACCGCGCCGTCGGCGAGCTGGTTCGTCCCGGTGACGGCGGACTTCTCGCCGTCGTTCAGCTTCGAGGCGCCGTCGCGGATCTGCGTCGAAGCGTCGGCGGCCTGCGCGATCCCGCTGGTGAGCTGCGGCGTGGCCGAGGCAAGCTGGTGCGCGCCGTCGGACACCTGCCGCGCGCCGGAAGCGAGCTGGACGAGCTGGCTGTTCGCGCCCTGGATCTTCGTGTTCGCCTGGTCGACGGGCGATCGGAGGGTGTCGAGGCGGCTCAGGATCTCCTGCACCTTCGCCTCGGGGACCTCGGCGGCGCGCAGATCCTGCGCGAGCTGAGTGCGGTAGCCGTCGAGTTTGCCCTGGATGTCCCCGGACGCCGTCGCCGCGAGCGAAGCCGCGTCGGAGACCTTCTGGTTCCCGTCGGCGACCTGACCGGCGCCGTCGGCGAGTTTCTGCGTCTGGGCGGGGAGCTGGGCGGTACTGGATTTCAGGGTGCCGAGCCCGGTCGCGAGCTGGGAGCTGCCGGACGCGAGCTGATCGGCGCCGTCCGCAAGCTGCTGCTGGCCCGTCTTGAGCTTGCCCGCGCCGTCCGCGAGCTGCGAAGCACCTGTCGAGGCCTCCTGGATCTTGCCGTAGATCGTGGAGAAACCGACCAGGAACTTGTCCGCCGCCTCGCTGCCGACCTTCTCCGCGATCGTCTTGCGGACCTGTTCGGCCACCTGTTTCGCGATGGTGCCCGACAGATAGTTGTTGGCGTCGTTGGTGGTCAGCGTGATCGTCGCCTGCTGGGGCTGGAAGTTGCCCGAAGACAGCAGCGCCGTGGAGAAGTCGCGCGGGATGCCGATGGCGAACGAGTAGTTGTCGTTACGGACGCCCTTGAGGGCCTCGTCCTGCGAGACCTGGTGCCACTGGAACGTGCCGGACTTGACCAGTTCGTCGGTGACCTCGTTGCCGATGTTGCGTTCCGCGCCCGCTGAATCCTTCGCGCCGGCGTCGGAGGTGAAGACGGCGGCGGGCAGCTTGTCCAGGCGGGAGTACGGGTCGTAGTTCGCGTAGAGATAGAAGGACGCGTAGAGCAGCGGCACCAGGACGAGCGCGACCATGGCGAGCTTCGGCAGGGCGCCGCTGCTCAGCCGGCGCAGCTCGTTGGCGGCGATCCGGACGGGGTTCATTCCTGGTCTCCTGAAGTCTTCTCGGTTTCGTCCGCCACGGTCGCTTCCAGCGTCGTCTCCGCCGGGGTTTCGACGGGAGCGCAGCGCACCGGATCGGGTTGCTCGAGAGCGCCGCAGAGGGCGGGCTTCTCGGGCAGGGCCGAAACCGGGGTGGTGGCGGTCAGCACGATGACGGCGAGGCCGCGTTCGGCGTACTCGCGGGCGAGCCGCGCCCAGCTGTCGACGTCGCTGGTGTGCCTGTCCGGGGTGTCGAGCACGAGGACGCCGACGTCCTTGCGGCCCGCGGCGAGCGCGGTGAGCAGCCGGGTGCGCGTCGCCGCCTCGATGTTCTCGAAGCGGGTGGTGGCGAAGGCGGCGGCGTCGTGCTCGGCCAGCCAGCTCGCGACGGCGGCCTTGTTCGCCGGGCGCTTCGCCAGTTCGAGTTCCTCCCCGACGACGACCTGCAGCGACAACGCGCCGTCCGGTTCGCTCACGCCGGGGGCGTCGACGACCGCGACGACCTTGTGCGCGTCGCCGCCTTCGACGGTCACCGTCCCGGTCGCGGGCTTCAATCTGCCCGCCAGCGCCAGCCCGAAGGCGGTGACGCCGACTCCTGGCTCGCCGTGCACTATCGCCAGCTCACCGCCCGAAACGGTGAGCGAAGTAGGCGACAGCAACGTGCCGTGGGGTCCGGTCACGGACACCCTGTCGGCTTGAACCCGCACGAAGAACTCCCAGGTCGGTGACTCGCGGAACTTTTAAACTGACTGGTCAGTTCAAAAGTTAACCCTGACCTGGGAGCTGCACAACCGTGGGGGGCCCACGTCACACGCAAGAGTGACGAAACCTCCGCAAACCGGACGGCTGACTGTGCATTTCGGCTAACGCAGGGCGGAAGCCGGGTGGACCTCCCAGGACGTCCACAGTGGACGATAACCCTGCCGGTGCCAGAACACCGAAGAGAGCGGGTTGGTCGGGTTGTAGTAGAGGTACGTGCCGTCCGCGCCGTCGGCGGAGAACTCCTTGTGCACCACGGCCATCAGGCCCCGGCCGAGCCCGCTTCCGCGCAGGCCCGGCACGGTGACCACGTTGTTGACGTACCCCCAGCGGCCGTGGGGGAGCAGTTCGGCCTCGGCGGACCCCGGTGACGAGGTGATCCAGGCGGCGTGCGCGAACGCGGCGATCTCGCCGTCCCGTTCGGCCAGCCACAGCAGCGGCGTGTCCTTGTCGAGGGCGCGTTCCAGCGCCGGGGCGAGCAGTTCGGCGGCGTTCGGGCGGTGCCGGGTGGCGACCTGGCCGATGTAGTCGTGGGTCGACACGGCCATCGCGAGCACGTCGTCGAAGTCTTCCTTCCTGGCCCGGCGGACGGCCGCGCCGTCGTCGGCGGGGTCTTCGCGGTGGCATCCGGTGCGCACGGCGAGCGCGGACATCGGTACCAGCCCGTGGTCGAGGAAGGCGCGGATCGCCTCGGCGTCCCGGCTCGGCCAATTCACCACGCAGGACGAATCCTCGCCGGGTGATTCGGCGTCCATCCACGTCCGCCACGCGCGCAGCAGCACGTCCATGCCCTCGGTGCCGGTGTTCCCGACGAAGGGGAACAGCTGGCGCACGTCGGCGGCGGACCAGAGCAGGGGGACGTCGTCCGGACCGTGCAACTGGCGCTGGATCACACCGGTGACCTGGACGCCCGACGCCGTGGCGGCGTCCACCCGTTCGCCGACGACCGGGGGCGGGGCCGCTTCGGGCAGCAGCCTGTCGACCGTCGCGAACCGTGTGCGGTGCGCGTCGAGCACCGTCTTCTCGATTTCCATCCCGTCCCCAGGGTCGGCCGCGCCCGTCACCACTACCGCAGGGCCGCGGCGGGACTCGCCGCCCACGTCGTCCACAGAGGACGATAACCCTGCCGGTGCCAGAACACCGGCGAAAGCGGATTGGCCGGATTGTACGAGACGAAGGTACCGCGCGACGACGGCGAGAACAGCTCGTCGTGCGCGACGGAAGTCAGCGCGCGCCCGATCCCGCGTCCCCGCGCGGCCGCGGTGACCGCGAGCGTGCCGAGATAGCCCCACTCGCCGGGTGGAAGGCGTCCGGCCAGTGAGTCGCCGGGGATCGGTGAGCGCTTTCCGCTGGTCACCATCCCCACCGTCACGCCTTCCTCTTCGGCGATCCAGACGCGGCCGCCGAACTGCAGGCCGCGCCGCACCTCCTCCGCGAGCAGGGCCTCGGCCCCGGGCCGGACGACACCGTGGCCGACGAACGAGGTGTAGCGAAGTTCTTCGAAACGAAGAGCGACGATCTCTTCCAGGTCGCCGCCGGTGGACTCCCGGACGAGCACGCCGGGAACGGAGTACGCCTCGCCCCCGGCGGGCGCGCGGACGGCCAGCGCCAGTTGCGGTGCGAGCCCGTGGTCGAGCAGGGCCCGCGCGACCACGACGTCACGGCTGGGCCAGGTGAGGACGCACGACGAATCGGGTTCGGCGTCGGCGTGCCCAATCCGCTCGCGCCAGGCGGAGAGCAGCGCGCTCATCCCCGCGCCGGCGTCGCGGGGGAGGACCGCGGAGAGGATCTGCAGATGCGCGGGGCTCCAGAGCCGTTGCCAGGAACCCGCCGCGAACCGCACGTGTGCGATCGTCCCGGCGGCGCCACCCGCCGCGACGGGCACGCCGGGCGGGAGCGGGGACGGCGGTGGGAGCAGCGGGTCGAGCGCGGCGAACCGGGCCCGTTGCGACTCCGCCGCCGAGGTCATCCCCGTTGGGTGCAGAAGATCGCGGTGCCGGGGAAGAGCTTGCCGCGCAACGGGCTCCACTGTCCCCAGGTGCGGGTGTGGCCCTCCGGCCAGGCGGGCTCGATGAGGTCCGTGAGCGCGAAACCGGCGTCGGCGAGCGCGCGGACGTAGTCGCCGATGGTGCGGTGATACTCGACGTAGGTCGCGACGCCCTCTTCGTCGACCTCGACGTAGGGCGTGCGGTCGAAATACGGCTGGGTGACGGTGAGGCCCTGCGGCCCGGGGTCGTCGGGGAAGATCCAGCGCATCGGATGGGTCACCGAGAACACCCAGCGGGCGCCCGGCCGGAGTACCCGGTGCACTTCGGCGAACACGACGTCGACCGACGCCACGAACGGGACGGCGCCGAAGGCCGAGCACGCCGCGTCGAAGCTGGCATCCGCGAACGGGAGCGACTCCGCCGTCGCCTGCACGAGCGGGACGGGGGTGCCGGTGCGCTCGTTGCCCTCCCTCGCGTGCCGCAGCATGCCCGCCGACAGATCGGTCGCCACCGCCTCGGCGCCTTGTGCGGCGAGCCAGCGCGCCGAGGCCGCCTGCCCGCAGCCGACCTCGAGGATCCGCTTGCCGCCGACTTCACCCAGAAGTGCGACGTCGGCCTCGCGGACCCCCTCCGGGCACCAGACGAAGTCCGCGTCGCCGAGGAAGCCGCCGTGGGTCGCTTGGTAGTCGTCGGCGTCGGCGTCCCACCACGCCAGGTTCGCGGCCGTCGCCTCCGGTGCCGAGACCGCCCGATAGGCGACCCCCGTGGTGCCGAGCCGTTCCTCGGCCTGTGCGTGCCGTTCGGGCTCGGTGACGGACTGCTGACTCAAACCGATATCCTTTCCCCAGGTCAGGGCTGCGAAGGAGAGCTTATCCGCCCGCTGTGATCGCGGTAGGCACCCTGATTGTGCCGTGTACAGGGGGCCGCGTAGGATATCTGTTAGCGCAGTGGGTTCGCGCTACTCTTTCCCCCGGTTCGCTCAGCGTCCGGGTCAGGGGGTCGCGTACCGGATGCGGTGATGCTCGCGGTCGTTCCCTGTGGACGTTTGCAGATGTGGTCGCCTCATGCCGGAAGAGCCCATGGTGCCCTAACCGCAAACCCACTACTTCCCATCCACCGGAGCAACCCGCCTAATGACGACCGACACCGCCACCGCCCCGACCGCCCCCACTGGGGCCCCGCAGGTCGCTATCAACGACATCGGGTCGGAGGAAGATTTCCTCGCAGCGATCGACAAGACGATCAAGTACTTCAACGATGGCGACATCGTTGAGGGAACCATCGTCAAGGTTGACCGTGATGAGGTCCTGCTCGACATCGGCTACAAGACCGAGGGTGTCATCCCCTCGCGTGAGCTATCCATCAAGCACGATGTCGACCCGGCTGAGGTTGTCACCGTCGGCGATGAGGTCGAAGCTCTTGTTCTCCAGAAGGAGGACAAGGAAGGCCGTCTGATCCTGTCCAAGAAGCGCGCGCAGTACGAGCGCGCCTGGGGCACGATCGAGGAGCTCAAGGAGAAGGACGAGCCCGTCAAGGGCACCGTCATCGAGGTCGTCAAGGGCGGCCTCATCCTGGACATCGGCCTGCGCGGCTTCCTGCCCGCGTCGCTGGTCGAGATGCGCCGTGTGCGCGACCTGCAGCCGTACGTCGGCCGCGAGCTCGAGGCGAAGATCATCGAGCTGGACAAGAACCGCAACAACGTGGTCCTGTCCCGCCGCGCGTACCTGGAGCAGACCCAGTCCGAGGTGCGCAGCGAGTTCCTCAACGCGCTCGCCAAGGGCCAGGTCCGCAAGGGCGTCGTGTCGTCCATCGTCAACTTCGGTGCCTTCGTGGACCTGGGTGGCGTCGACGGTCTGGTGCACGTCTCCGAGCTTTCCTGGAAGCACATCGACCACCCCTCCGAGGTCGTCGAGGTCGGCCAGGAGGTCACGGTCGAGGTTCTGGACGTCGACATGGACCGCGAGCGCGTCTCGCTGTCGCTGAAGGCGACCCAGGAAGACCCGTGGCGTCAGTTCGCCCGCACCCACGCGATCGGCCAGATCGTGCCGGGCAAGGTCACCAAGCTCGTTCCGTTCGGTGCGTTCGTGCGCGTCGAAGAGGGCATCGAGGGCCTGGTGCACATCTCCGAGCTGGCCGAGCGCCACGTGGAGATCCCGGAGCAGGTCGTCCAGGTCAACGGCGACGTGATGGTCAAGGTCATCGACATCGACCTCGAGCGTCGTCGCATCTCGCTGTCGCTGAAGCAGGCGAACGAGGGCGTCACGCCGGAGACCGAGTTCGACCCCACTCAGTACGGCATGGCCGCCGAGTACGACACCGAGGGGAACTACATCTACCCCGAGGGCTTCGACCCGGACACCCAGGAGTGGCAGGAAGGCTTCGACAAGCAGCGTGAGGAGTGGGAGCGTCAGTACGCCGAGGCTCACACCCGCTACGAGGCTCACATGAAGCAGGTCGTCAAGGCCGCCGAGGCCGACGCCGAAGCCGCGGCGGACGCCGCGACCGGTGTCACCTCCGGTGACTCGGGCGAGCAGAGCTACACCTCCTCGGCTCCGGCCGAGGCCAAGAGCGGTGGCACGCTCGCCAGCGACGAGCAGCTCGCGGCTCTCCGCGAGAAGCTGTCGGGCGGCGCGTGATCCAGGCGCTCAGCCAGTAGCTGACAGACAGCGGCCCCGGTCCACTCGGACCGGGGCCGCTGTCTTTGTCCGCATTCAGTCCTCTGAACGCGCGCGAGAAACCCCGCATTCAGAGGACTGGATGCGGGGTCGGGGGAGAAGAGAGACTAGGAAGTGGCGGGCCGGACGGCCGGCACCCAGATGCGTTCGAGAGCCGCGGCGCGGGCCTTGCGGCGGAGTCCGGCGAAGCTGTGCTTGGCGGGAACCAGGAGCGCGCTCAGCCACGTGCGCCGGTACTCGGCGAGGGCCTCGGCGACGGGACGATGGAAGACACAGTGCACCAGCCCCGGCGATCCGAGCCGGTGCCTTCCGACGTGCTTGCTGTCTGCCATCTTTCCTCCGTGTGGGCTACCTTCGCCGCGCACGGTACGCAATCGAGTTGCCAAATCCGCGTAACCGCCCGGCGTGTCACTCGAAATGGTTGAGTCGCGCGTCACGATGATCTTGCCTTTTGCATCCTTCTGTGCCGGATGTACCCATTCGGTGACCCTGCGCGGTCGCCCCTGATTGCGCCACCAGGTCGTGTCCCATCGAACAGACTCACAGGACACGACCTAGGCTGATCGTCATGCTGCGTGTGGGCCTGACCGGCGGGATCGGCGCCGGAAAATCGACGGTGGCGAACCGGCTTTCCGAGCACGGCGCCGTCATCGTCGACTCCGACAAGATCGCCAGGGAGGTCGTCGAGCCGGGGACACCCGGTCTCGCCGAGCTCGTCGAGGCGTTCGGGGAAGACATCCTCGCTTCCGACGGTTCGCTCGATCGCGCCGCGCTCGCCGCGAAGGCGTTCGCCGACGAGGAGTCCCGCAAACGGCTGAACTCGATCGTCCACCCGCGGGTCGGCGCGCGGACGGCCGAGTTGATGGCGGCCGCGGCGCCGGACGCGATCGTCGTCCACGACATCCCGCTGCTGGTCGAAGGCGGCCTCGCGCCGATGTACCACCTCGTCGTCATGGTCGACGCGCCCGAAGAGGTCCGGGTCCGCCGTCTGGTCGAGTCACGGGGGATGCCCGAGCCCGACGCGCGCGCCAGGATCAAGGCGCAGGCCACGACCGACCAGCGCCGGGCGGTGGCCGACGTCTGGTTCGACAACAGCGGAGCACCCGACATCGTGCTCGCCGACGTCGACGCGCTGTGGGCGGACAGGCTGACCCCGTTCGAGGCGAACGTGCGGCTCCGGAAGCCGCGTGCGCCGATGTCACCCAAGATCGCGCAGTACGACCAGACGTGGCCGGTGCAGGCCGAAAGGGCGCTCGCGCGGATCCGCGTGGTGGTGGGCGGCAACGCCGTGCGGGTCGATCACATCGGTTCGACCTCCGTGCCGGGGCTGCCCGCCAAGGACATCCTCGACCTCCAGCTGACGGTGTCCACTTTGGACAAGGCCGACGAGCTGGCCGACGCGCTCTCCGACGCCGGGTTCCCGCGCGCGGAAGGCGAGTGGTTCGACGACGCGCACGGAGAAGAGGGCACCTTGCCGAAGCGGTTCCACTTCGGTGGCGACCCGCGCCGTCCGGTCAACCTGCACGTCCGCTCCCAGGAGACGCCGGCCTGGCGGCTCGCGCTGCTGTTCCCGGAGTGGCTGCGACGGAACCCGGACGAACGCGACGCCTACGCGGCGGTCAAGAACGCCATGGCCGCGAAGCACGCCGGCGATGGGACCGTCGAGCGGTACACCGACGAGAAGCAGGTCTGGGTCGACGCCGCGTTCGCGCGGGCCGACGCGTGGGCGGCTTCGACGGGCTGGACCCCGTAGGGTTCAGTCCCTGTTCAGACCCGGAATTCCCGCAGTCCCGGCCACGCGGACTCCCAGGTTTCGGTCCGGCCGGTGACCAGCCAGATCGGCATCCCGCGGCTCACGTTGCGGACGCCGAGAGCGTTGTCGACCCGGGAAACGATCCGGGCGTCGGTGAACGAACGCCGCAGCCGCGCCGGATCGGGTCCGACGAACAGGACGTTGTCCGCGGTCTCGGGTGGCCTGCCGAAGTACCAGAACCCGCGGCTCGGGCTGTACGCGCTGGGAAGCCCGTAGTCGGGGCCGTACCTGTCGAGCGCTCCGGCCTGCCAATACCCGGCCGTGACGAGGGTGGTGCGCGCCTGCTGGTCCGGCGGGAGCCGGTGATAGGCGTCCGCGACCGACCGGGCGAGGTCCGGCCAGCCGATCTCCTCCAGCGCGTACGCCGGACGCGGGACGTCCCGCCCTTCGGCGATCCAGGTGACGGGCCACACCGGCAGCGCGTAGGGGAGGGTGTACAGCGCGGAAAGCACGAACACCGGCCAAGTCGGGATCCAGCGGAACCACAAGGACGGCTTCAGCTGTCTGAAGTGGACGGAGGCGCCCGCCCAGAGGACGCCGAACATGCCCGCCGCGTAGTAGTACCGGCCGTTGGACAGGATGAACAGCGCGATCACGCCGACGGCGGCCCAGCCGAGGAAGCGGAACTCCCGCAATCTCGCCGAGAACAGCAGGACCCAAAGTCCATAAAGGACGCCGACGACGCCGATGCCGAGACCGGCCCCGGTCAGCAGGGCGGGCAGGAACCCGGCGCGGCCGCTCCAGCCGCCGGTGGTCTCGTGCGCGATGACGTCGCCCATCTCCAGTTGCGGCCAGCCGTTCGCGGCCTGCCACCAGAGGGTGGGTATCAGCGAGAGCGCGGCGATACCCGCGCCGATCCAGAGTTTGGTCCTGCGCAAGAGATCCCGGGGCCCGAAGAGCAGGATCGCGACTCCGGCGGCGACCCAGAACGTCGCGATGAGGAGTTTGACGTTCAGTGCGACGGCGGTGGCGACACCCAGCCACAGCAACAGGTTGTCGTCCCGCGTCCGCATCCACCGCACGAGCAGCCACGCGATGAGCACCCACAAGGCCGGGTCGATCGTCGAGGTGGCCAGATAGTGACCGCTCCCGAGGAACTGGCCGCAGATCGCGTACGCGGCGGCGGCGCGGGTCTGCGCCCGGCGATCGCCGCCCATCTCGTAGGCGATGAGCCCGGTGAACACGACACCGGCCGCCGTCGCGAGGACGGCGGGGAGGCGGAACACGAAGACGTTGCCCGGCGCGAGCGAATCCATCGCCAGCGCCAGGAAGGGGAGTGCCGGCGGCTGGTCGGCGTACCCCCAGGACAGCCGCTTTCCGGCGGAGAGGAAGTACAGCTCGTCGCCGAAGTAGCCGTATCGCCCCGCCGTCGCCAGCAGGAGCGCCGCGGCCGCGGCGGCGAGCAGCGCCACCGGGAGCCGGGCGAACGCCGCGCTGGACGCGGTCGGTGTTTCGGCCGCGCTGGCGGCTTCCATCCATTCCTCGCAGATCCCTCGGGTGCCGGTCCTCTCGCACCCTACGTGCCACCGGCGTGGCGCGTCGGTCGTGAGAGGACCGTGGTGAAGTACGGCACACCAGCCGTCAGTGGCGCCGCCAGCCGAGCGCGATGTCCTTTGTGGACAGCCAGCCGCGCAGGTCGTGGCCGTGGGCGGCCAGTCCGTCCACGGTCCGGTGACTGACGTCGAGCGCTCGTTCGCCGTCGGCGGGGGAGAGCAGGCCGGAGGTGACCGCGGCGAGGAGTTCGTCGATGTCGATCACCTGGACGGATTCCTTGTCCTTCAGGACGAGATCGAGATAGAGGTCCGTGGCGACCCAGACACCGTCCTCGCGGCGGACGTCGGCGACGTCGAGGTAGAAGTCCTGATCGCGTTCGTGGCCGGGGTTGAACCAGAAGTCGGTGATCCGCAGGCCGAGGTCCGGCAGCAGCCAGGACTCGAGATAGTGGAACTGCCTCCGCCCCGGGGTCGGCCGCGCCATGTAGAGACCGAAGGGCTCTTCGCGGTATTCCTCGACGTCCCTCACGATCCCCTTGGGGTCCGTGTTGGTCTTCGCGGCCGGATCGAAGTACTCGACTTTGGGCGGATGCAGCGCGGTCATGCGCCCATCTTGGAAGGCCCCGGCGTCCGCGGCCACCGCCCAACCGGGTGGACGATCACGGTTTCAGGGTTCCGCAGGAGTAGAGCCGCCCGGCCGGATAAGGTGCGCTGGTTCCGCCATTGGGGTGAGTGGGAGTCGACATATGTTCGGGATCATCAGGCCGTGCCGTCATCGGCTTTCCGCAGGTCTGCACGCGGATTGGCTCGCCCATCTCTGTGGGCTCTGCCTGGCGTTGCGGGACGAACACGGACATCTCGCCCGAATGGTGACGAACTATGACGGCTTGATTATCTCCGCATTGGTCGAGGCCCAGTCGCCGCGTGCGGAGGGACGGCGCGACGCCGGTCCTTGCCCGCTCCGGGCGATGAAGGGAACGTCGGTCGCGAAGGGCGGAGGTGCCCAGCTCGCGGCGGCGGTCTCGCTGGTGTTGGCGTCGGCGAAGATCAGCGACCACGTCGAGGACCGTGACGGCGCCTTCGCGCGGCGCTCCGTCGCACTCGCCGCGAGGCGGGTGGCGACGCGCTGGGCGGACCAGGGGAGCCGTACAGGCATCCGGATCGGCTTCGACACGGCGGTGCTGACCGAGGCCGTCGACAGGCAGGGCGAGATCGAGCGCGCCGTCCGTCTCGGCGATTCGGCCGTGCTCGCCACCGAACCCGCCGAACTGGCGACGTCGGCCGCGTTCGCACACACCGCCACGTTGGCAGGCCGCCCGGAGAACGCCGCGCCGCTGGCCGAGGCCGGACGCCTGTTCGGCAGGGCCGCGCATCTGCTCGACGCCGTCGAGGACCTCGCCGAGGACGAAGCCGCCGGCGCGTGGAACCCGCTGACGGCCACCGGCACCGGGCTCGCCGAGGCGCGACGGCTGTGCGACGACGCCGTGCTCGGCGTCGAACTCGCCCTTCGCGAGGTGAAGTTCGACCAGCCCAAGCTCGTCCACGCGCTGCTGGTGCACGAACTGCGTCAGGCCGTCCGGCGTTCGTTCGGGCACGGCCTCATCGGTCACGGTCACGGCCCGCAGCAGCCACCGCCGGGCTGGATCGGGCCCGGGCCACTGCCGCAACAGCATCCACACCAGCCCCAGCAGCCCCAGCAGTACCCGCAAGGCGGCTATCCGCAGGGCGGCCACCAGGCACCGCCCCCGCCGCCGGGCGCTCCCGGTGGCGGAGGTCCGCCCCAGGAGCCGCCGAAGAAGAAACACGGCGGCCCGCCGACCGACGGTCAGGGTGGTTGCTGCTGGACGCCGAAGTTCCGGGTGCCCGCCCAGCCGAGGGGGTTCTTCTTCGGCTGCGCGGCGGCCACCTACATGTGCTGCTCGTGTCAGTTCTGCTGTCGTGATCCGTTCCCGGGCCCGTGGAGCGGGAAGCCGCACGAGGCCGTGTGCAACAACTGTGACGGTTGTGACTGCTGCGACTGCTGTTCCTGCTGTGACTGTTCCTGCTGAGCCGACCAGGCGAAACGGAAACTGTCGGACCCAGCGCCTACTCTGGTGGACGTGGCTTTCGCAACCGAACATCCCGTACTCGCCCAGTCGGACCACCGGCCCGTCACCGACATCCCCCGGACCGGCGGCCGGTTCGAGGTCGTCAGCGACTACAAGCCCGCCGGTGACCAGCCGGCGGCCATCGACGAGCTCGAACGCCGGGTCAACTCGGGTGAACGGGACGTCGTGCTGCTGGGTGCCACGGGTACCGGCAAGTCGGCGACGACGGCCTGGCTGATCGAGCGCGTCCAGCGTCCGACGCTGGTGATGGCGCCGAACAAGACGCTCGCCGCGCAGCTGGCGAACGAGCTGAGGGAGCTGTTCCCGCACAACGCGGTCGAGTACTTCGTCAGTTACTACGACTACTACCAGCCCGAGGCGTACATCGCGCAGACGGACACCTACATCGAGAAGGACTCGTCGATCAACGACGACGTCGAGCGGCTGCGGCACTCGGCGACGATGAACCTGCTGTCCCGGCGCGACGTCATCGTGGTCGCGAGTGTCTCGTGCATCTACGGCCTCGGCACCCCGCAGTCGTACCTGGACCGCTCCTCGGAGCTGAAGGTCGGCGAGCAGCTCGACCGGGACGTCTTCCTCCGCGCGCTGGTGGACGTGCAGTACACCCGCAACGACATCGCCTTCGCGCGCGGCACCTTCCGTGCCCGCGGCGACACGGTCGAGATCATCCCGGCGTACGAGGAGCTGGCGATCCGCGTCGAGTTCTTCGGCGACGAGATCGAGAAGCTGTATTACCTGCACCCGCTCACCGGCGACATCGTGAAAGAGGTCGACGAGGTCCGCATCTTCCCGGCCACGCACTACGTCGCGGGCCCGGAGCGGATGGAGAAGGCCATCCACGGCATCGAGGCCGAGCTGGAGCAGCGGCTGGCCGAGCTGGAGAAGCAGGGCAAGCTGCTCGAGGCTCAGCGGCTGCGGATGCGCACCGCGTACGACATCGAGATGATGCGCCAGGTCGGGTTCTGCTCCGGCATCGAGAACTACTCGCGGCACATCGACGGCCGCGAGGCCGGGACGGCGCCCGCCACGCTGATCGACTACTTCCCGGACGACTTCCTGCTGGTCATCGACGAGTCGCACCAGACCGTCCCGCAGATCGGCGGCATGTTCGAAGGCGACATGTCGCGGAAGCGGAACCTGGTCGAGTTCGGTTTCCGGCTGCCCAGCGCGGTCGACAACCGGCCGCTGACCTGGGAGGAGTTCACCGACCGGATCGGGCAGACGGTGTACCTGTCGGCGACACCGGGGCCGTACGAGATGGGGCAGGCGGGCGGCGAGTTCGTCGAGCAGGTCATCCGGCCGACCGGTCTCGTCGACCCGAAGGTGGTCGTGAAGCCCACCGAGGGCCAGATCGACGACCTGGTGCACGAGATCCGCGAGCGGGCGGAGAAGGACGAGCGCGTCCTCGTCACCACGCTCACCAAGAAGATGTCCGAGGACCTCACCGACTACCTGCTCGAGCTGGGTATCCGGGTGCGGTACCTGCACTCCGAGGTGGACACCCTGCGCCGGATCGAGCTGCTGCGGCAGTTGCGCGCGGGCGATTTCGACGTGCTGGTCGGCATCAACCTGCTCCGTGAAGGTCTCGACCTGCCCGAGGTCTCGCTGGTCGCGATCCTCGACGCGGACAAGGAAGGCTTCCTCCGCAGTGGCACGTCGCTGATCCAGACGATCGGCCGCGCCGCGCGAAACGTGTCGGGCGAAGTCCACATGTACGCGGACAAGATCACCGACTCGATGCGGCACGCCATCGACGAGACCGATCGCCGCCGCGAGAAGCAGGTCGCCTACAACGAGGAACGCGGCGTCGACCCGCAGCCGCTGCGGAAGAAGATCGCCGACATCCTCGACCGCGTGTACAGCGAGGCCGAGGACTCGGAGGAGACAGTCGCCGTCGGCGGTTCGGGCCGGAACGCGTCGCGCGGCAAGAAGCCCGAGCAGGGTGACCGGGTGCGCAGCTCCGGGATGCTCGTCGACAAGGACGTCTCCGGGATGCCGCGCGCCCAGCTGGCCGACCTCATCCAGCAGATGACCGACCAGATGATGCAGGCCGCGCGCGACCTGCAGTTCGAGCTGGCGGCCCGGCTGCGGGACGAGGTCTCGGACCTCAAGAAGGAGCTTCGCGGAATGGACGCGGCCGGCATCAAGTAGCCCGCGTTTCGTCCTCTCGATGCGGTCCTTGCGTGTGCGACTACCGCATCGAGAAGACGAAATGGGTGAGGGTCAGAGGCGCGGGCGGTGCTCCAGGCTCAGGTCCGCGTCGAAGTCCGGGAACCCGGCAGGGACCGAACGCGTGCTGACGCCGGGCGAAATCGGGGGCAGCCCGGCCCATCGCCGCACGGTGTTCGTCGCTTCGGCGGCCTGGGCCGCGGGAAGCTGCGAGATCCGGGCGCCGTGGTTACCGCCCGGCACGGTGTAGCTGTAGGAGTCCTTCGTGCCGAAGCCGAGCTGGAACGGCTCCGCGCCCCACGGGTCGTTCCCGCCGTAGACGAACAGCAGCCGCTTCCCCTGCGACTTCACCCAGAAGTCGATGTCCGGCATCGCCAGGTAGTCGAACCGGGGGATGTCGACGGACCCCGGCACGAACGTCCGCGACACGTTGCGGCCCGGGTAGCGCAGCAGGTCCCGGAGATAGTCTTCGTAGGACTCGGGGGAGCCGAGCTGGTAGGCCGCCTGGAAGTAGTAGGGGATGTAGATCTCGAGGTTCTGGTCGGAGTAGGTGTTGAGGCTCTCGACGCGTTCGAACCAGGCGTAGACCTGGGCCGCCGGAGCACCGGCCTTCGGGACCGTCGCGCAGTCCGCCTGCTTCTGGTACTGCCAGAAGGCGAAGTACGAGTCGATCACCGAGATCTCCAGTGACACGTCGGCCGAGCCGACGGTGGTGAACGTGTAGCCGTTCTTGGCCGCGTCGGCGGCGGCGAGTGCCGTGAACTCCGAACGCCGGGTCAGCACGTCACGCTGGATCGCCTTGAGCGCCGAACGGCAGGCCGGGTCGTTGCCGACGTTCGACAGGAACCGGTTGTAGCGATCGTGCGAGTTGATGACGTCGTTGGGCGCGACGTAGGGGACCGTCGCGTCGACGTCGTTCGGGAAGAACCTACGGAAGTAGGTCGCCGTCATGCCGCCCTTGCTGCCGCCGGTCGCGAGCCACTTGCCCGGATAGATCCGCTTGAACGCCTCGACCGCGCGGTGCTGGTCGGCGGCGGCCTGCCAGATCGTCAGCTGCTTGCCCCAGTTCGGCCGCTCGGGCCGCGAAGGGGTGAAGAACCGGTACTCCATCGACAGCTGGTTGCCGTCGACGATCTGAGTCGGCTCCGAGCGGTTGGCCGCTTCCGACACGTTGTACCCGCTCGTGTACACCACGGTCGGCGAGCGGAATTCCTTGTGCAGCAAGGTGAATCGCTGCTGGAAGGTGCCGGCGCCCGGCTTGCGGTGGTCGACGGGCTGGGTGTAGGTGAGTTTGAAGAACCGGTACCCGGTCGGTGCCGGATTCTCCGAGACGACGGTCAGGCCGGGGATCCGTCCCAGCGCGTCCTTGATGTCCTCGGGTGCCGCCTGCGCGGCCGGGGTCAACCCGGCCAGTGCGAGAACGGTGATCGCCAGAACCGACCACGCGGCCGTGAGCTTCCGCATCCATGCCCTCCCCATCGGGACCTGTTGAGCGGTCGGATACTCACAGAGTCCCCGTCGGTGGGCAATCACCTATCCGGACGGTGTCCCGATCATCGGGACACCTCACTTCGCGCCGCGGAGCACCCTGCCGACGTAGGCCTTGATGGCGGCGAGCGCCTCGGGGAAGCTCCACAGTTCGAGGACGTGGGCGTCGTCGCCGGTGCGGTGTTCGGCGATCCGCTCGTGGAACGGCCGATGCAGCTGTGCCTTCGTGTGCGCGTACGCGGCGGAGGGGATCTCGGCGAGCTTCCTGGCGACCTCCACCGCTCGCCCCACGACGTTCGCGGGCTCGGTCACCTCGTTCACCAGGCCGAGCCGGAGCGCGTCGGCCGGCAGGTGGGTCTCGCCGAGGAACGCGAGTTCGGCGAGGATGTCGGCGCCGAACCCGGAACGCAGGATCTCCAGTGCCGCCAACGGGAACGGCACGCCGACGAGCAGTTCGGTGATCCCGATCCGGCTCGGGCCGTCGGCGAGGACGCGGCGGTCGCAGGCGGCGGCGAGCACCGCCCCGCCGGCGATCGCGTGACCGTTGACGGCCGCGACCACCGGGCCGGGGAAGCCGAACACCGAAAGGAACGCGTCCGACAGCGCGGGCAGGAAGTCCTCGATGTAGCCCGCGCCGCCGTCGTGCACCCGCCGCAGGTCGACGCCCGCCGAGAAGATGCCGCCGGTGCCGGTCAGCACGACACCGCGACAGCCGCCCAATTGGACGTCTTCGAGCTTGACGATCAGTTCCTGGCAGAACTCCGTGTCGAGGGTGTTCGCCTTGCCGTGCTGCAGGGTGACGACGGCGATCCCGCCTTCGTCGTCCACGCGGATCGAAGAGGTGGCCATGAGCCCGACCGTACCCGAGCCGGTGGAGATCTACAGTGGACTGCTCAGTCCGGGAGGCGCACGGTGATCGTCGGGCTGAAGGACCGCTTGCGGTTCCAGCCGGACTCGGCGCCGATGCTCAGCTGGATCGCCTTGTCGGCGGGCGCCCAGTAGCCGGTGCGGACGAAGTACGCGTCCATCGCGCACAGCCTGCTGCAGGACTTGCGGTTGCAGATGGTCTCCCAGCCCCACTGCCTGCCGCTCTCCTCGACGCCGTTGCGGCGGACGAACAGATGGGGGTTGCCGATGTCGCGGCAGTAGGTGCTGCCCTCGGAGATGTAGAGGACGCCGTCGATCTTGTAGAACCGCTTGTTGTCGAGCAACGTCACCTGACCCGTGGCGGCGAATCCCACCCTGCCGCCCTTGTCCGCTGTCATCGTCCAAGCAAGAGAGAATTCCTGGACCGGGATCTCGAGTGACTGGGTCATGGTCACGTCCCCGCTTTCTGCTCGCTTCGGCACCTTTCCCCTGAAGATAAGGATTTCCCGGAGGTCTCCGAAGATGAATGCGAACTTTTCACCCAATGAGTCGATGATCGGAAAAATCAATGGTCTCATGCGCATGAAACACCGATTACCGGCGCTAATGGGTGAAGGTCGCCACGGCCAGTGAAAACCGGGGCCCACCAAGGAAGAGGATTTCGTCTTCCCGGTGGACCCCCGTGGTTTTCCGGTACGGAAACGCTCTCAGCTGGTGATGTCCTTCGTCGCGAACCGGCGCCCGGCCAGCAGGAAGAACACCGTGCCGTATAACGCCGCCGACAGCATCCCGTTGGCCATGTTCGTCCAGTCGATGTCGGTGGAGATGAGATCCATCCACGAGAACGCGAAATGCGTCGGCAGATAGTCCCGAAGCCCTTCCAGCGCGGTGATCTGGTCGAGGATCTGCGAAACGATCGCGACGATGACCGCGCCGCCGACAGCACCCAGCGGGGCGTCGGTGGCGACCGAGAGCAGCATCGCCAGACCGGCCACCCAGGCCAGCTGCAGGATGATGTAGATCGTCGCCAGCCCCATGGCCACGAGGCTGTCGCTGAACGAGACCGCGTCGCCGGTCGGGCTGATGGCGTCGCCCGCGCCGTACCAGATGACGCCCACCACCAGCGCCACCAGCGGCAACAGGATCAGCGCGACCGCGGAGAGGATGCCGGAGACGATCGCCTTCTGCCGCAGCACCCGATGCCGGGGGACCGGCATCGCGAGCAGGTACTTCAGGCTCGACCACGAAGCCTCGCTCGCGATCGTGTCGCCGTAGAACAGCGCCACGATCATCGGGAGCAGGAACGTGCCGGAGACGAACAGCGCGAGCACCACGAAGTTCGGCGCGCTCGCGGTGGCGAGGTCGACGAACCCGCCGCTGCGGCGGTTCGGGTTGGCCTGCCCGATCTCGAACGCGATCACCAGGATGAACGGCAGCAGCGCGACGAACCCCAGCATGAGCTGGGTCCGCCGCCGTTTGAGCTGCCGCTTCAGTTCGACGCCGAGCCGCAGCGTCCGGTCGGCGCGGTATCCCGCCACCGCCCCGTCCGGGCCGACCTCGGTCCGCTCGTGCGACGCGACCTCGGTCAGCTCCAGCAGGGCCGCCGGGTCGGTGTGCACTCCGTGATCCGCCCGGGTCACCGGGGAAGAACCGTTGGTCTTACTCACTCTTGGAGTCCTCTCCGACCAGCTGCAGGAACGCGTCTTCCAGCCGTCGCCGCGGCCCGGCCTGCTCGACCGCGACCCCGGCCCGCACGAGGGCGGCGACCGCATCGGCGCGGGCGAGGCCGTCGAGATCCGCGTGGACCAGTTCACCGTCGACGTCGACGCCGGAAACGCCGCCGACCTTCCGCAGCGCTTCGGCCGCTTCGTCGGGCTTGTCGACCCGGAACGTGGCCTCGCCGCTGGCCGCGGCCAGTTCGCCGACCTCACCCGAGGCGACCAGCATGCCGCGGTGCATCACGACCACGTGCGTACAGGTCTGCTCGACCTCGGCCAGCAGGTGGCTCGAGACCACCACGGTGCGTCCGGTCGCCGCGTAGCGCTGGAGCACCTCGCGCATCTGGTGGATCTGGGGCGGGTCGAGCCCGTTGGTCGGTTCGTCGAGCACCATGAGCTCCGGCAGGCCGAGCATCGCCTGCGCGATCGCGAGCCGTTGCCGCATGCCCTGGCTGTAGGTGCGGACCCGCCGGTTCACCGCGTCGCCGAGCCCGGCGATCTCCAGTGCCTCGGCGAAATGCGCCTTGTCCCTCGGACGGCCCGTGCTCGCCCAGTACAGCTCCAGGTTTTCCTTGCCGGACAAGTGCGGCAGGAAGCCCGAACCCTCCACAAAGGACCCGATCCGGGACAGCACGGGCGCGCCGGGCGCGATCAGGTGACCGAATACGCGGATGGTGCCCGCCGTCGGCGTGATGAGGCCCATCAGCATGCGCAGCGTCGTCGTCTTGCCGGCGCCGTTCGGCCCGAGCAGACCGAGCACCTGACCGGATTCGACCCGGAACGACAGGTCCTTCACCGCGACGAACCCGCCCGCGTAGGCCTTGCGCAGTCCTTCGATCACCAACGGCGTCTTCGCCAGGCTCTCGTCGACGTCGTGCGCGCGGCGGCGGCGGAACGCGGCGATCACCGTGATCGCGATGCCCGCGAGCAGGGTCCCGGCGATCCCGAGCAGTTGCGCGGTGGGCGCGCCCGCGCCGACCGAGGTGCCGTGGACGACCGGGACGCCGAGCTGCCCGCCGTCCGCCAGTTCGACGCGGAACACCGCGGGTTCCACCGGCGTCGCGAACGCCTGGTCCGTCGTTCCGACGACCAGCCGGAGCGTGTGCCCGGCCTCCAGAGGCCGCACGATGCCCGGCAGGGTCACCGTCACCTCGACCGGACCGCCGTCGGCGGGCAGACCGGAAACGCGGAAGGGTGCGACGGCGTTGGCCGGAAGCGTGCGGACACCCTCCGAGTTGACGTCGTAGAGCTTCGCGAACAGGACGGCTTCGGGCTGCGGAGCGGTGGCGGACGGATCCGCCGAGACTCGCAGGCGGACCGTGGACGAACCGGCCGCGATCGTCTGCGCGTCGAGCGGCGGCGTCGCGAACTGCGCGGCCTGACCCGGTGGGTCCACACTGAACAGTCCGGACAGCCGGGACGAACCCGCCACCGCCCCGTTCAAACCGGGGATCCCGCTCACCGCGGCCGGGTTTCCGCCCGCGGGCCGGACGACCTGCTGGGCCGGGCCCGCCAGCGTGAACCGCCGCCGTTCGGTGGCGTCCCCGGTGGCTCCCGGGTACGCCGGTGCGGTGACCGTCCGGACCGAGGGGGCGCCGTTGGCCCGCAGCGTGCCCTGGATGTCGTAGCTGAAGCCGGTGCCGGGATCGGTGCCCTGCCCGGTGAGGGAGAACTTGAGGAAGTCGGCGATCTGCGCCCGCAGCTTCTGGCCGGGCTTCCCGCCGTCGTGGCCGCCGGTGTACCAGACCGTGCGGACCTTGCCGCCCGCCGCGGCGATCTGCCGGGCGGTCGCGTCGGACTGGTCCAAACCGAACAAGGTGTCGCTTTCGCCCTGCACCAGCAGGGTCGGCACGGTGATCTTGTCCGTCACGGACGCGGGGGAGACGCGGCGGAGCAGGTCGACGGTCTTCTGGCTCGCCTTGCCGGTGGTCGCGAGTTCGGTGTAGGCCTGGCAGACGTCGGCGGTGAACCGTCCACACGGGTCGGCAGGGCCGGGCGTAGGCCGCTGGCCGTTCGGGCCGCCGAGCGGCAGGGACTGCGCCGCGGCACCCGCCGCGCCCGTGCCCTGGGAAGCACCGGATTCGCTCGTCTCGTCACCGGCTTCGGGCGCGTCGTTGGCGGGGGAGCCGCCCTGCGCCGCGCCGGAACCGGCGGAGAAGAAGATGCCGGCCCACGACCTCTTGAAGACGCCGTCCGCGGTGAACGCGCCGGCGGCGGGAGTGGTCGCCGTCGAGGGCGCGGCCGAGGCGGCGTTCGGGAAGAGCCCCTGAGCGAGGTCGTTGTAGGTGATCACCGGCGCGATCGCGTCGACCCGCTTGTCGGTCCCGGCGAGCAGCAGGGAAAGCGCGCCGCCGTACGAAGCGCCGGACACGGCCACCTTCGGGTCGCCGTTCTCGCTGAGGACTTCGGGCCGCGAGGCCAGGTTGTCGATCAGCTTCCTGGCGTCGGCGACTTCACGGTCGGGGTCGTTCAGCGCGATCTTCCCGGTGCTGCGGCCGAAGCCACGCGCGGACCAGGCGAGCACGACGAAGCCCTTCTCGGCCAGCTCGCGGGCTTCGGTGGCGACACTGTTCTTGTCACCGCCGAAACCGTGGGCGAGCAGGACGGCGGGAGCCGGGGTCCGCTCGGGGAGGTACGTGGTCGTGTCGATCTTGACGACCGCGGACGAGCCCGGTATTTCGGGCAGGTCAAGGGTCGCTTCCTGGGTTTTCACTGCGGACGGCGCGGGGTCGCTGTTCGTCCACACGACGGCCGCGGCGGCCAGGACCACCACGACCGCGGCGAGCGCGGTGAGCTTCGCGCCTCGCGTGCGAGGGAGCGGGATTCGGGGCACGGAATGACCGTATTTCACGGAACCTGAGAGTCGCCTTCCCGGCACACACAGACCACACAAGCGTGGTGTCAGCCGTCGCCGGAACGGGTACCCGACGTGGGAGAAGAGGTGAGTGTGACGGGTGTTACGCCACCATCTTGGTGACAAGGGCAACCTTAACTGGCGTCATGCGTACAGACAGGTCAAACTAGACCAGCTGTGAGGGGAGTATTCCTTCGCGGCGGTGTCGTCAGCACGGTGGTCTTCGCAGGCCCCCGGCACCGTCGGCCGGTCTCGTACCGGCGGAAGAGACCTCCGGTTAGTTGCTGCTGTGCACTATCCGGAGGGTTGGTTACATGTCTGTTCCCCTGTGGCTATGGATCGCCACCGTCGGCGGTCTGCTCGCGCTGATCGCACTCGACCTGGTCATCGTCGATCGCAAGCCGCACGAGGTCACCACCGGCGAAGCCGCGCGGTGGGTCGTCTTCTACGTCGCCGTGGCCGTCGCGTTCGGCATCGGTGTCTGGGTCTTCGGGGGACACGACCCCGGCGTCGAGTTCTTCACCGGGTACATCACCGAGTACTCGCTGAGCGTCGACAACCTGTTCATCTTCATGATCATCATGACGTCGTTCAAGGTGCCCGCGATCCACCAGCACCGCGTGCTGCTGATCGGCATCCTGCTCGCGCTCGCCATGCGCAGCGTGTTCATCGCCGTGGGCGCCGCGCTGATCGCGCAGTTCGTCTGGGTCTTCTTCCTCTTCGGCGCCATCCTCATCTGGACCGCGGTCAGCATGATCCGCAACAAGGACGAAGACGAGGAATACGAGGAGAACGCGCTCACCCGCTGGGTGCGCAAGCTCTTCCCGGTCACCAACGAGTGGCACGGGCACAAGTCCTTCGTGAAGAAGGACGGCAAGCGCTGGATCACCCCGATGTTCCTGGTGATCGTCGCGATCGGCAGCGCGGACCTGCTGTTCGCCGTCGACTCGATCCCGGCGATCTTCGGTATCACGCAGGAGGCCTTCCTGGTCTTCACCGCCAACGCCTTCGCGCTGATGGGTCTGCGCCAGCTGTACTTCCTGCTCGGTGGCCTGGTCACCAAGCTGGTGTACCTGTCCTACGGCCTCGCGGTGATCCTCGCCTTCATCGGCGCCAAGCTGTTCCTGCACGCGCTGCACGAGTACGGCGCCGTGCCGGACTGGCTGGACATCAACAACTGGGTCTCCCTGGGCGTCATCATCGTGGTCCTGACCGTGACGACGCTGGCCAGCCTCTCGAAGGCGAAGAAGCTGGAAGCCGCTGAGCAGGACTCTTCGATCAGTAGTTAGAACTGCTAAGGATCGGGTACCGTCGGGGCCGTGCGTCCCGTTGACATCGAAGCCCTGACGGTCCCCGGCCTCCCCGCGCTGCGCGGCGACCTGCTGCTCACCGCGGTGAGCAGGCCTGATCTGAAGACGAACAGCTACCGCGGCGGCCTGCGCCGGGTCGACCCGGGCGGTGCCGGGGAAGGGCCTTGGACCCACGGGACCAAGGACTCGGCCCCCGTCATCTCTCCGGACGGCCGGTGGGTCGCCTTCCTCCGCGCGGGGGAGGGCCCCGGGCGCCAGGCCAAGCCGCAGGTGCACGTCATCGCCGCGGCCGGTGGTGACGCGAAGCGGATCACCGACCTGCCCCTCGGCACGGGCGCCCCGGTCTGGGCGCCCGATTCCCGCCGGATCGCCTTCGTCGCCCGCGTGCCCGAGCAGGGCCGTTACGGCACGGAGAACGCGGACGGCGAAACCTTTGAGCCGGGCGAAGAAGCTCCGCGGCACATCACGAACCTCTTCTACCGGGTCGACGACGCCGGCTTCCTCAACGACCGTCCACAACGTCTGTTCGTAGTGGACGCCGTCGCCGCGCTTGACGAGACAGCGCCCGCCGCTCTCACGCCGCTGACCGACGACCGGGCCGACGTCGAACATCCCTCGTGGACGGTCGACGGCGAGGCCGTCCTGATCGTCGCGCCCCGTGACTGGGCCGTCGAGGACACCGTCCGCTCGGACGTCTACGCCGTGCCCGCCGAGGGCGGAGAACCCCGGCTGCTGGTCCGGACCGCGGGCACCGCGGCCAAGCCGGTCTCCACTCCGGACGGTTCGATCCTGTTCTACGGCACCGAATTCCCCGCGCTGGAGGAGATCGCCCGCAACACCGGTCTCTGGCACGCGCCCTGGCCGTCCGGTGACGAGCCCTCGTCCGCGCGGCGGCTGACCGACGTCGAAACGGTGGACTGCGACAACGCGGCGGGCCCGCCGTCCGTCCTCGGCGACGAGGTACTCGTCGTGGTCCGCACCCGCGGTGCCGCCGAGTTGCGCGCCGTCCCGCTCGACGCCGAACTGGCCGAGCTGAAGTCGTTGCGCTACCTGGCAGGCGAGTTCGCCGCGGTGAAGTCGTTCGTCGTCGACGGCGCGCGGATCGCCGCGGTGATCGGGACGCCCGAGAGCTCCGGCGAAGTCGTCCTGCTGTCGGACGAGGAACCCCGCGTGCTCACCGACTACTCGAAGCCGTTGCGGGACATCGGGATCCTGCCGCTGGAGGAGTTGGACGCGACCGCGCCCGACGGTTATCCGGCGCACGGCTGGATCGTCCGGCCCGAGGGCGAGGGGCCGCATCCCGTGGTCCTGATGGTCCACGGCGGACCGTTCGCGGCGTACGAATGGAAGGTCTTCGACGAGGCGCAGGTGCTCGCCGAGGCGGGCTACGCCGTCGTCCTGGGGAACCCTCGCGGCTCCGCCGGCTACGGCGAAAGCCACGGCCGCGAGATCGTCCACGGCCTCGGCACCGTGGACACGGACGACCTGCTGGCGCTGCTGGACGAAGCGCTGAAACAGCCCGAGCTGGACAGCGACCGCGTCGGCGTGATGGGCGGCTCGTACGGCGGCTTCATGACCAGCTGGCTCGCCGCGCACCACGGCGGCCGGTTCCGTGCCGCGTGGAGCGAGCGCGCGGTCAACGACTGGGACTCGTTCACCGGCAGCTCCGACATCGGCTGGTTCTTCTCGGGGGGCTACGCCGGCGACGATCACGAAGAGCTGCGCAAGCGCAGCCCGCTGACCTACGCGGGGAAGATCGACATCCCGTTCATGGTCGCGCACTCCGAGCAGGACTGGCGATGCCCGCTGGAGCAGGCGCAGCGGATGTACGTGGCACTGCGGCAGAACGGCGTCGCGGCGGAATTCCTGCTGTTCCCCGGCGAGGGGCACGAACTCACCCGTTCGGGGCAGCCGCGGCACCGGGTGCAGCGGTTCGACGCCGTACTGGAGTGGTGGGGCCGGCACCTCTGATCTTCGGGTCACCGGATGTTATGAATGGGACTTTCATCGCAAATTTTGCGATGAAAGTCCCATTCATAACATCTCTCAGCTGAGAAGCGTGTAGTTCAGCTCTTCGCACACCCGGCCCAGCGGGACGTCGAGCCCCGGGTGGTCCAGGGGGAGGAGCACGTCCGGCGCGACCGGCAGCGAGTTCCCGGCGGGCGGGTCCCACAGCGCGAGCGCGGGGCCGCCGGAGTCCATGGACGACCGGTACCAGACACCGTCGAGGTCGCCGAAGGCGGCGCGGATGGCGCGAGCCCAGGCTTGCGTGATCTTCTTCGGCCCGCTGGAGATCTCCTGCGAGGCGCCGACCCGGGTCGGCCACAGGCCGGCGAGGTCGAGCAGCCGCAGCGTGCGGGTCGGCCGGACGACGACCAGGCGCGGACCGCGGGATTTGCGGTCGACCGTCGAGGTGGTCTGGAAGACCTCCGCGATGCTGGTGCGCACGGTGAGGCCGAAGTACAGGACGCCGTTGCCGGGGTCGGTGACCGGGCGGCCGCCGCGACCCGGCGTCTGAGGGTCGAAACGGCCGTGCGGGAGCGGGCCGCTGTAGCGGAACGTGTTCCACTGCTGGGGGTGGTTGCCGTGCGCGGTGAAGATCCTGACCAGCCTGGTGCCGGGATGCACCGTCACCACGTCGTTGGTGCGGTGCAGCTCCTTGACCAGGACAGAGCGCGCGGGCGGCAGGGGGAGCCGGGCCATACCTCGGGAGTCGTCCGTCCTTGTCGGGTGATCTTGCTCGATGGGGTCAGCCTACGGCCTACCCCCGACTGAAATTTTCCGTCGTCGGGCAGAACACCTTAGAACGGGGAGCCCAGCGTGGCCACCAGTCTTGCAACATGTTCGGGATCTCCGCCGGAGAGCAGCCACTGCCGCGGGGTGGCGGGGTGCTCGTTGATCACCAGATCGGCCTGCGGAGTACTCATGAACGCGGCGACGACGAGCGCGGGCTGGTCCTCGGGGACGGCACGCAGCACGACCTCCAGGCCGGGCAGCACCCCGGAGCCGGTGAACTGCCAGGAGGGCAGCCGCCAGCCCTGGTCCTTCCAGCCGGTGAGCCTGCCCTCCTTCAGGCGGTGGCGGATGCGGCTGTCATCCACGCCGAGTGCTTTCGCCGCCTCCAGCACGCTCAGCGCCGAATCGGCGAGTACGGCGTGCGCGGCGACCGTGCGGGCACGGAAGTCCGGTTCGTCCTCGCTGCGGGGGGAGAGGTCCAGGCCGACGTCGGTGAGCGCGGCCCGCTGGTCCGCCGAGAAGTAGTGCGACGGGTCGGGGTTGGGCGGGGAAAGCCTCCGCGCGGCGTCCTCGACGAGGGTCAGGAACTCGTCGGCGTCGACCTTCAGGCCCGCCTTGGCGAGGACGTTCTCGAGCGCTATCGACATAGCGCCTAGAGTAACGCGTTTGTGCGGGTTCGTGCGGTCTCATCTCGGTTTCGTGGGGGAATTCACCAGAGATGAACACGGAGTGCACGGAATCAAACACGCGCAGTAGGCAATGTCGCAACAGTGTGCCCGTATCGGGCGAGCTTGTCCACACCTCGGCTTGACAGGTCGTAGGAGGGAATTTACCTTCCGAAAGGTAATCGATTTCTTCCCACCGCTTCGGAGAACCCGGCTGGCGTGGGGCCGGCTTGGGGGAACAAGGGGGTGGGGCGTTCCTGGGCGGCCGGTGCGAACCGGTCGCCCAGGCACGTCGTGCATCCGGGATCTCCGACGTCAGTCGCGCCGTGAACTACGGCGCACGATCAGCTTCGCCTGCAGAGTGGTCGTCGTGGCCTTGCGCGTGCTGTCGCCGATCCGGGCGAGCAGCAGCTCGGCGGCGACCCTGCCGACCTCGTTCGCGGGCTGCGCGACCACGGTCAGCGGCGGATCGATCAGCGTCGTCCACGGCGCGTCGTCGAACGACACGATCCCCACGTCCTGTCCCGACCGCAGGCCGCGCGAGGCCAGCGCCTCCAGGACGCCGATCGCCATCGTGCTGTTGCCGACGAGCAGCGCGTCCGGCGGCTCGGGCTCGTCGAGCAGGCTGAGCGCGGCGAGCCTGCCGCCCTCTGCGCGGAACTCGGCACGTCGGGTGAGCGCGTTCTCCGCGCCGACGGCGTCGGTGTAGCCCGCCAGCCGGTCTTCGGCCGTGCGCACCCCGGGTGGCCCGCTGACGCAGGCGACCCGCCGGTATCCGCCGTCGAGCAGATGCCGCGTCGCGTCGCGGGCGGCGAGCCGGGTGTCGACCAGCACCTGGTCGCCGGTGTTCTCCAGCAGCGGCCTGTCGACGGCGACCACGGGTGTGCCGCGCTCGGTCAGCCTGTCGACGTTCGTGGCCCGGCCGGTGGGGGAGAGCACCACGCCGGCGACCCGTTCCTGGAGGGCGACGTCGATGTAGCGCCGCTCCTTCTCCTCGTTGTCGTCGGCGTTGCACAGCACCACCGAGTAGCCCGCGGTCTGCGCGATGTCCTCCACGCCGCGGGCGATCGCGGTGAAGAACGGGTTCTCCACGTCGGAGATGATGAGCGCGAGAACCGCGGTTTCCTGACGGCGCAGATTTCGCGCGAGCCCGTTCGGGTGATATCCCAATTCCGCGGCGGCGGCCTGTACCCGTGCCGCGAGAATCGGGTCCACAGTGGACTTACCGTTGAGCGTCCTCGACACGGTCGCCGTCGAAACCCCGGCCTTCGCCGCCACGTCGTTGATGGTGGCCACCGTGACCTCCCCTTCTGCAGGTGTCTTGACACCTTCGCACGGGAAGAATAGCTTGACCGACAATCGTTACCATCCGCTGATCGCGCTACTCGCGCTTGAAAGTTCGGGGGTGTCGTGGGCGACCCGGGCCTGGTGCTCGGCATCGACATCGGCACCTCGAGCTCGAAAGGTGTCCTCGTCGATTCCCGGGGCACCGTGGTGGCACGAGCATCCCGTCCGCACGATACCTCACGGCCGCGTCCCGGCTGGTTCGAGCACGACGCCGAAACCGTCTGGTGGCAGGATTTCCTGGTACTGGCAAGGGAACTCTCGGCAGGAGCCGGGGATCATCCCATCATCGGAGTGTCGGTCAGCGGGATCGGGCCGGTGCTCCTTCCCGCGGACGATTCCGGGAAACCGTTGCGCCCGGCGATCCTTTACGGCGTCGACACCCGCGCACTCGACGAAATCGGTGAGTTGAACCGGGAATTCGGCGAAGAATCCATTGTGGAACGTGGCGGGAGCGCGCTCGGCTCGCAGGCCATCGGGCCGAAGTGGCGCTGGCTGGCCAAGAACGAACCGGAGGTGTTCGAACGGTCGAGGCTGTTCCTGATGGCGAGTTCGTTCCTCGTGCTGAGGCTGACCGGTGAATACGTCCTCGATCATCATTCCGCGAGCCAGTGCGACCCGATGTACGACCTGCGCGAGGCCCGGTGGGCGCCGGACAGGGCCGCCGCGGTCGCTCCCGGCGTCGAGCTGCCCAGGCTCGCGTGGCCGACCGAGGTGGTCGGCTCGGTCACCGCCGAGGCGGCGGCGGAAACCGGCTTGCCGCAAGGGATCCCGGTGACGGCGGGCACGGTGGACGCCTGGGCGGAGGCGACCAGCGTCGGTGTCGTCGCGCCCGGGGACACGATGCTCATGTACGGCACCACGATGTTCCTGATCCAGACGCTGTCCGATCCCCGCCCCGGACCGGGGTTGTGGACGACCCGCGGCGCGTTCCCCGGTACCTATTCACTGGCGGCGGGCATGGCGACGTCCGGCGCGATCACCGACTGGCTGCGCGAACTCGTCGGCGGGGAGTTCGGGGAACTGGCCGCGGCGGCGGGCGAGGTCCCGGCAGGCAGCCGCGGATTGCTGATGCTGCCGTACTTCGCCGGAGAGCGGACACCGATACCGGATCCGGACGCGCGCGGCGTCATCGCCGGGCTCACCACGTCCCACGGCCGTGCCGAGCTGTACCGCGCGGCGCTGGAAGGCACCGCGTTCGGGGTGCGGCACAACCTCGAGGCCATGCGTGAAGCCGGTGGCGGCACCCGCCGGTTCGTCGCCGTCGGTGGCGGGACGCGGGGCGGCGTGTGGACGCGGATCGTCAGCGACGTCGCGCGGATCGAGCAGGAGATCCCCGCGGAAACCATCGGTGCCGCGTTCGGTGACGCCGTTCTCGCCTCCTTCGCCCTGGGGAGGGAACCGGATATCGAAGCCTGGAACCCGGTCACCGAGATCGTCCGCCCCGGCGCGGACGCCGATGTCTACGACGAGTTCTATCCGCACTACCGTGCCCTTTATCGGTCTACAAAGGACATCTCGCACTTTTTGGCACGGAAGAACTCCCTCGCCTGAACCCCGGCGAATTCCCGGCAATCCCGGCTCAGATGGGCTTGATCGGCGTAGCCCGCCGAGAACGCCAGCGAGGCGAGATCGGGCGCCGTCCCCGCGAGGCCGATGGCGCGCTGGAACCGGGTGACGCGCAGGTAGGTCGCCGGGCCGTAGCCGACCGCGAGGGTGAACCGCCGCCGCAACTGCCGTTCCCCGGTCGTGAACCGCTCCAGCGCGGCGGACACCCGGGGGACTCCGCCGTCGAGCCTGGCGATCAGCGCCGCGATCTCCCTGTCGGGCCGTCCGGTTCGGCGTTCCGCGACGACGTCCGCCAGCGAGGCTGCGCCGCGGAGCACCCGCTCGGCCAGCAGTTCGCCTTCCTTGCCCCAGAGATCGCCGAGGGGGACGCGCTGATCGCGCAGCTCGTCGGCGCCCAGCCCCAGGACGCCGCCCGCGCCGCCGGGGGCGAACCGCACGCCACGGACCCGGACGCCGGGCGGTGTCTCCCAGGTCCAGGCCGTGGTGTCCGGCCCGGCGACGAAGACCTCGCCGCCGCAGTCCACCAGGTCGACACAGCCGTCGGGCACGATCCGCTTCGGCGCCTGGCCCGTGTCTTCCCACAGGCAGCGCACCACGTCCCGCAGCCCGCCGGGTGCCGTCGTCTCCCGATACACGGTTGCCATGATGCCCCCGGGCTACGACAGAATCGGACCGTGTCCGAAGCAGAGATCGATTCACTGGCCTGGATCCACGTCCGCGACCGCCGTCTGCTGTCGGTGCGGACCGAGGGGAAGGCCAAGTTCTACCTCCCCGGAGGCAAACGCGAGCCGGGGGAGGGCGACGTCGGCGGGCTGTGCCGGGAGATCAGGGAGGAACTCGGCGTCGAGCTCGACCCGCGGAGCTTCCGGTTCTTCGCGGTGCTGAACGAGCAGGCCGACGGCTACGCGGACGGCCGCCGCGTCCGGATGACCTGTTACACCGCCGAGCACCGCGGCGAGCCCACTCCGGGCAGGGAGATCGCGGAGTCCGCCTGGCTGTCTTCGGCCGACGCCCATCGCTGCCCGCCGGCGGGGCGGCGGATGCTCGGGCTGCTCGCCGACGCGGATCTCGTCGATTAGATCACTCAAAGTGAGCTGTTCGGCTCACTGTGTTTACGCCAACCGCCCTATGACCAGGCACTCTGCAGTCACTGGGACACCCAAAAGGGTGAATATCGGGTTTCTTCCCGATAACGGCTAACGCGGAGTCACTTTCGAGCGAGAAGTAGTCGACGCACTCGACGGAAGTGCGCTCGGACGAGAGAAGACCTCTCCATGGGTGTTCCCACCGCGACCCCTCCGGCATCGGCGCCGGGGCAGGGTGCCCCCGGCAGGCTGAAGCCGCTGGGGACCGTCGTGGTCGTGCTGGGGGTGATGGCCGTCGCCGTCACCCTGACCGGTTACGTGCTGCCGAAGGCCTCCCGTCCGGTGCAGAGTCCGCCCGCCCCGCGGGTCGAACAGGCCGCGGCCGCCGTGCGCGCCGTGACGCACTCGGTCGTCTACGAACTTTCCGGCGCGAAGGGCGCTCAGAACGTCACCTACGTCGCGCAGGGCTCGGAGCTCATGCAGAAGACCGAGGTGGCGGCGCCGTGGAGCGCCACCTTCGAGCGCGCGAGCCAGGAAGGCCGCGACGAGTTCTACAGTCTCTCCGCGCAGGGCTCGGGTAGCGGCGCGCTGCGGTGCCGGATCCTCGTCGACGGCGAGGTCGTCAGCGACCGCACCGCTTCCGCCGAGGGCGCGCCGGTGACCTGCACGTCCTAGAAGTTCTGCGGCAGGATCAGCCGAAAGGCGACTGAAGATGTGACGTGTCGTTGAACCGTCGCACCATCCAGTCTTCGCCCGACACCACCAGGTGCGAGATCGAGCCGTTGTCCGCCCCGAGGAACGCGAACCGGTTTCCCGCGGCACTGGCCTGCGCGAAGACCTCGCCGATGACGCCGCCGTGGGTGAACACGGCGATCCGCCGGTCCGGGTTGGCCGCCGCGAGCCTGCCGATGGCCGCCTTGATCCGGCCGCCGAACGACTCCATCGACTCCGCGCTCGGGATGACGTCCCAGCGCTGTTCCCGCCACAGCCGCTCGACGATCGGGTGACCTTCGTGGGTGTAGCGCCGGAAGAGCCCGTTTTCCCAATTCCCGAGGTGGATCTCCCGTAGGTCGACTTCGACCTCCGGCGTGAGCCCGAGCTTCGCCGCCAGCGGTGCCGCGGTCTGCGACGTCCGGCGCAGCGTCGTCACGTACAGGGCGGCGATCCGCTCGTCCGCCAGCCGGCGGCCGACCCGCTCGGCGTGGTCGCGGCCGTCCGGCGCGAGGTCCGGATCGGCCTGCCCGTCGACGAGGTCGAACGGTGCGTCGCCCTTCGCCGGGGCCGATTCGCCGTGGCGGACAAAGAAGATCTCGGTCGCGCCGGGCGGGGGAGAGAACCGGTGCTGACGGTATTCGACTTCCTGCTCAGGGGTGCTCATGACCGCCGACGATACCCAGCTAGCCCAGCTGTTTGTCCACGAAACACCAGCGCCAGGTCTCGCCGGGCTCGTGGCTGCGCATCACCGGGTGCAGGGTCTCGTGGAAATGCTCGGTCGCGTGCTTGCCCGGTGAGGAGTCGCAGCAGGCGACGTTCCCGCATTTGACGCATTCGCGCAGGTGCACCCAGGTCATCCCGTTCTCGACGCAGACGGCGCACACGTCGGGCGAACCGATCTCGACGGCGGGCCAGTCCTTGGTCAGATGCTTGCAGGATCCCGCCGTCGCGGCGGGGGTGCGCAGTTCCCGATCGGAGTCCGGCACGGTCTCCTCCTCCCTGTCCAGCATGGATTCCTCGATGTCGAGGCGTTCGAGGATCCGGCGCAGGACATCATCATCGGCCATCCCGGAGTCACGCGCCTCCAGGAACTTCTCCCGTTCGACTTCGAGCAGTCTCAGCCGCAGGCGACGGTAGGCGTCGCTCGGCGTTTCGGTCAGCGCGCTCTGCCTGCCGAGCTCCTCCCAAGCCGAGTCCGAGCGGTGCTGGAGCCGGCTGCGCAGGCGTTCGACGATGTCGTCCGGATCGTCGACGGTCCGGATCTTCTCCAGTTCGTCGAGCGCGGCCCTGGTCATGTTGTTGAGCACGGCCGCCTCCTGCAACGCGTCCTCGGCCGGGTCGGGCGGCGGCAGCTTCAGGCGCCGGACCAGGACCGGCAGTGTCGTCCCGTGCAGCAGCAGCGTTCCCGCCACCACGACGAACGCGACCAGCACCAGCACGGCCCGCTGCGGGGTGTCCGCGGGCAGCACGAACGCCGCCGCGAGCGTGACGACCCCGCGCATCCCCGCCCAGGCGATCACCGCCGAGTACCGCCACGGCCAGGCGTGACGGCGGAACGTCCGCCGCGCCAGGCCGATGCCGACCATCCAGATGATGCGGGCGACGATGGTCGCGGCCAGGGTGGCGGCGCAGATCAGGACCAGGTCCAGCGCGCTCAGCCCGCTGTCGCCGACCTCGGTCATGATGCGGCGGACCTGCAAGCCGATCAGCAGGAAGACGATGTTCTCCAGCAGGAACTGGATGGTCTGCCAGTTCAGCCTGCTGGCCAGCCGGGAGCGGCCCGAGAGCATGCTCGGCGCTTTGTGCCCGAGGATCAGCCCGGCGATGACCACGGAGATCACGCCGGAACCGTGGATGGCCTCGGCGGCCAGATAGGCGACGAACGGGACCACCAGCGAAAGCGCGGTGTCGGTGACCGGATCTTCGAGGCGGGTCCGGATCAGCGCGGCGAGCGCGCCGACGGCGAACCCGATCACCAGTCCGCCGCCCGCGGCCAGCAGGAAGTCCCCGCCCGCCTGCAGCAGGCTCACCGAGCCCGCGATGGCCGCGATGGCTGTCCGCAACGCGACCAGCGCGGCCGCGTCGTTGAACAGGCTTTCGCCCTCCAGCAGCCTGGTCAGCTTGCGCGGCATCCCGACCTTGCGGGCGACGGCGGTGGCCGCGACCGCGTCGGGTGGGGCCACCACCGCGCCGATCGCGAGCCCGGCGGCGAGCGGCAGACCGGGGATCACCAGCCACGCCACGACGCCGACCGCGGCCGTGGTGAAGATGACGAGCCCCACCGACAGCAGCAGGATCGGCCCGCGGTTGCGGCGGAAGTCGATCAGCGACGTGCGGATCGCGGTCGCGTAGAGGAGCGGGGGCAGCAACCCCAGCAGGACGACCTCCGGGTCCAGTTCGTACTCCGGGATCCCCGGGATGTACGAGGCGACGACCCCGACGGCGATCAGGCACAGGGGCGCCGACCAGTCGAGTTTCCGCGCCGCGGCGGTGACCAGGAGGACGGCCACCACCAGTGCCACGAGTTCTACCGCGATCTCCACGCCGCTCATCATCACCCGAGAGCCTCGGTGCGCGCGCACCGAGGCCCGACTAGCGTTGTTCGATCCGTACCAGGTTGCCCGCCGGGTCGCGGAACGCGCAGTCGAAGGCGCCGTAAGGCTGCTTGAGCGGCTCCTGGACGACGTCGGCGCCGGTCGCCTGGATCCGGTCGAAGGTCTCGATCAGGTCCGAAGTGGACAGCAGGATGGCCCCGTAGGTGCCCTTGGCCATCAGTTCGGCGACTGTGGCGCGTTCCTCGTCGGTGATCTCCGGACCGGCGGCAGGCGAACGGAGCACGAGCGACGTCCCCGGCTGCCCGGGCGGTCCGACGGTGGCCCGGTGCGGGCCGTCGTCACGCACCTCGAAGCCCAGGATGTCGCGATAGAAGGAAAGGGAAGCCTCGAGATCGTCAGCGGGGAGGAAGGACGCGTGAATCGAGAGGATCATGCGACTCAAGGTAGGTCGGGGCGCGGGGAGGCCGCTTCTTTATTCCTGATCGGTCGCATGACCTGTTTGACGACGCAGCCGGGCATGCCGCGGCCCTCTTCCGCCGCCTGCTTGCGGTAGGCGCTCGGCGAGATGCCGACCAGCTCGGAGAACCGCGTGCTGAAGGTGCCCAGCGACGAGAAACCGACGTCGAAGCAGACCTCGGTGACCGACATGTCCCCGCGCCGCAGCAGCATCATGGCCCGCTCGATCCGGCGGGTCATCAGGTAGCTGTAGGGCGATTCGCCGTACGCGGCGCGGAACTCGCGGCTCAGGTGCCCGGCCGAGACGTGCACGCCGCGTGCCAGCGCCTCGACGTCCAGCGGCTGCGCGTAGTCGCGGTCGATCCGGTCGCGGACACGTCGCAGCAACGCGAGGTCGCGCAGGCGCGGGCCTGGGTCACGCTGTCCGGTCACCCGGAAAGCCTAACCCACGCCGGAACGGGAGAGGCCCCCTTCGCCGGGTGGCGAAGGGGGCCTCGGGCGACTCCCGGGTCAGAGGGTGATCTTGTCGACGTTGGGGCCGCCGTTCGCCGTGGTGGCGACCGCCTTGATCTTGTTCGCCCCCGCCGCCAAGGTCATCTTGACGGTTCTGGTCGTCCAGTTCGGCCAGGCGCCGGTGGCGCCGAAGCCGACACCCGACGCGCTGATCGAGCCGTTGACGGAGAAGTCCAGCGGCCGGTCCGTCGTCGTCCCGTTGGCGTACCGGACGACGACGTCGTAGGTGCCCGCCGAAGGGACGTTGACCGTCCACTCGACCGAGCTGCCCGCCACGTTGTCGTAGTTGACGAACCCGCTGCCGGTGAACCCGGCGTGGTTGGACTCCACCGCGCCCTGGACGACCGTGGCGTCTTCGGCCTGGTAGTCGACCGGGTTGGTCGGACCGGGGCCCGAGCCGTCGGCCGGAACGGTCTGCGTGCCGGTGTTCCAGCCCGAGACCCGCACCGAAGGCTTGGAGCCCTTGAGGTCGGCCGTGCGGTACTTCGCGGTCAGCGTGGTCGTTTCACCCGGCCACAGGCTCACCGCGTTGTCGTTCCACTCCACCGGGAGTACCGGTTTGCCCGCCGCGTCCACGACCTTCGAGTCGACGTAGAACGCCGGGAGCTTGCCGCCCGAGGTGTTCTTCAGCGTCACGGTCGTCGTGGTGGTGCCGTCGGAACCGGCGGCCGACTTCGCCGTCGCGCTGACGGCGGACTGGCCGAGGTTCTTCAGCCCGGACAGATCGGCGTAGGCCGACTGCGGCGTGTAGTACCAGTCGCTGCCGCCCCAGTTCAGGGTGTCCGCCTTGGTGGACAGCCAGTACACGTTCCGGCTGACCTCCTTGCCGGACGAGTCGGTGAGCACCAGCTTCGCCAGGTAGGTCGTCGAAAGCCCGCTCACCGCCGGGACGGTGACCGCGGTGGCCTTTGCGCCCAGCGCGCCGACCGAAAGTCCGGTCTTGGTGTTGCTGTACTTCTCGGTTCCGTCGAGGTTGTACAGCTTCGTGGTCGCCGTCAGCCCGCTCGCCGCGTTCGACGTCTGGTTGATCACCACGACCGAGCGATTGTCGTGCGAGTACTGGATGTGCAGCGGCTCGTTGGCCTTCTTCGCGCCGTAGTACGCGCCGTTCTGGTCCATGTAGGCGTCGAACAGCTGCCAGTGCAGCGAAGTCCACGGGCTGTTGAGCATCCAGTAGATCAACCCGGTCGACGGGTTGGTCGAGTCCGTGTAGTTGCGGGAGTGGGACTCGAATTCCGCCCGGACGTTCTCGTACTGCGCGAGCTGCGACTTCCGCACGAAGTCGGTCAGGTCCGCCGGAGCGCCGTAGCGCTTGGTGAGGGCGTTGCCGAACAGCTTCAGGTTGCCGAAGGTCTCCGACGACGAGCGGTGGTACTGCGCGGCCGACGGGTTCTTCCACATCGTCTCGAGTTCACTGGCCGACATCATCCGCTTCAGGGTGTCCATCGTCGGGATGTCGACGCCGGCGCTGGTCTCGGAGTTGAAGCTCCACGCGCCGCCACGGTCCTTTTGCGACTTGTCGTACCAGTACACCGGCGGCACGTAGTCGTACGGGCCGTTCATCTTCATGCCGGACGCGCCGGTGATCGGGGACGGCCTCGCCGACGCCGCCGGGATCACCGGCGGCTGGAAGTCGGCGGCCTTCATCGCGTCGAGGTAGCCCTGCTCGATCCGCTTGTCCGGCGCGAAGTCACTGCCGATGTGGAAGGAGATGACGCTCGGGTGGTCACGCAGGCGCTCGGCTTCGGAGAACATCGACGCCTTGGCGATCGGGTAGTCCGACTCGACCCACGGCTCACCCTTCTCCTCGCCGTTGACCTGGCCTTCCCACTTGTCGCAGCATTCCCAGCCGGGCATGGTCAGCACGCCGAGGTCGTCGGCGATGTCGAAGAACTCGTCCGGCTCGATGTGGCCTTCCAGCCGGACCGTGTTGAGCCCGAGGTTCAGCACGTACTTGAGCTTGTCGGCCGCCGCGGTCTCGTTCCAGCGCAGGAACAGGTCCGGCGTGTAGCCGCCGCCGCGGATCAGCAGCGGTTTGCCGTTGACGCTGTACTGCCGTCCGCCGCTGGAGTTCAGCGTCGCCTTGACGTCACGGACACCGAACTTCGACTTCGAAGCGTCGGACGCCGTACCTCCGACACTCGCGGTCAGGTCGAGTTCGTACCGGTTCTGGCCGCCCATACCGGCGGGCCACCACACGTTCGGGTTGTCCAGGCCGACCACGCCGAAGGTGACGGTCTTGCGTTCCTTCGCGGCCAGCGAAACCGTCTGGCTGACCGGCTTGCCCGCGACCGTGCCGGCGACGGTGGTCTGCACCGCGTTCGCCGAGTCGTTGCGGACGTCGGCCTTCACCGTGAGATCGGCGTGGCTGAGCGACGGGTTCAGCTTCTGGACCACGTGGGCGCTGCGCAGCGCCACCGGGCCGCCGCGCCGGACGAGGACGTCACGCACGATGCCCATGTTCTGGTCCGGCGGGGTCTGCGCCCAGTCGATCCAGCCCATCGAGAGGTCGTTGTTGGGATCGTTGGGGTAGACCTTGAACGCGATGCTGTTGGCGCCCTGGCGAACGTGCTCGGTGATGTCCAGGTCGTGGCGGGTGTAGGCGCCGTTGACCTGGTCCTTCGTCGCGATCTTGGTGCCGTTGACCCAGACGTCGGCCTTCGAGAGGACGCCGCTGAAGTCGAGGTAAGTCCGCGACGAGGTGTCCGCGACGTTCAGGTCGGTGCGGTACCACCACGGCACGGTGAACTGCGCCGTCGGGACGTTCTTCATGTTCGTCGAGTAGAACGGGTCGGCGTACTTGCCGTTCTGCAGCAATCCGGCGTAGACCGTCGAGCGCGACGACACCGGGTACCAGCCGGTGGTGGGGAAGCCCGGCTTCGACACCGCCGAGTCGTCGCTGACCTGTGCCGAAGACTGGATCGCGAAGCCGGGGATCGGGCTGGTGTTGCCCGCGGCGGCGCCGACGGACAGCGGCACGGCCACTTCCGCGCCGGTGGCGGCGGGAGCGGTGGTCACCCCGCAGACCGCGGCGGCCAGCGCGGTGACGGTCATGGCCAGTAACGGGATCCGGGTTCTCTTCTGCCGAAAACTCACGAGCGCGCCTCCTTGGGCACACGGCGGCGGACCTGGGCGGAAATCGTTAAGAAAGTTCCCTAACAATGTTGGGGGAGATGGTAGCCGCCACTTCTCGTCAGGACCAGACCCTTGCACCGGGTTCGTCAGCGGTGGCCGGTGCGCGCGGCCGCCCGGTCAGCTGACGGGTGCCACGTAGATCCACCGTCCGCCGGCGCGGACGAAAGCGCTGTTCTCGTGCATGCTGCCGGGCCGGCGATCCTGCCGGTAGTGCGCCCGGAACTCCACGGTGCCCTCGTTCTCCAGCAGGCCGCCGCCGGTCTTGCCGAGGATCTCCAGGAACGTCCAGCGCTGCCCCGGGTCGAGTTCGAGGTCCGCGGGCCTGGTCTTCGGATGCCAGGTCTCGGTGAGGTACGCGGTGTCGCCGACGACGAACGCGCTGAACCGCGACCGCATCAGGAGTTCGGCGGTCGGCGCCGCCGCGGTTCCCCGGTGGAAACGGCCGCAGCAAGCGCCGTAGGGCTCGCCGAGGCCGCACGGGCAACGGGATTCGTCGGTGATCGCAGGCACGCCGCCGATTGTGTCACCGCTTCTTTTGTCACCGCGCCGTCGTGGGGACTTCGAGGTCTCGTGCCTGCTTGAGCCAGCCGGTGAACAGGTCGGCGTCGATGTCTTCGACCGAGCGCAGCTTGACGTGCGCCATCTCCCGCGCGCTCGGCTCGAGCCTGCCGGACTCGTCGTCGACGAGCTGTCCCTTCCAAAGCGCGAAAGTGACGTAGGAGGAGTACGCCTTCACCAGGCAGACGAGGTTCTTGCCCGCGGCTTCGCCCGCGCTCCAGGTGGGGGAGCCGTGGTACATCGCCTCGATGGAGCCCGGCAGGGCGGCGTTGACGATCGGGCGCAGTGCGGTGGCGACCTCCCGCAGGCCCTCGGGCAGGGCGGCGAGGTAGTCGTCGACGTTCGCGAACTTGGCCATGATTTGTTCCCTTCGATCGGTGTGCGCTCAGCTAACCGTCCGAAGGTTCAAGTTGTCAAGACAAAAAAATTATTCGGTGGCTGGATTGTCGTTCCCGTCGTCGAGCACGCCCCACCAGAGGAAGTCGCGGGCCCGGGTCGCCGCGACCAGGTGCTGCCTGCCGCGCAGCTCACGGTGCTCCTCGTCGGCCTGCGTCCCGGTCACGCTCTCGCGGGTGCTCTCCAGCGCCAGCACGGCCTGGAAGTCGAGCCCCTTGGCGCGGTGCACGGTCCCGACCTTGAGCTTGCCGTCGGCCTCGCCGGTGTACTTCTCCAGCGCCAGCGTGGGGATCCCCGCCTCGCGCAGGATTTCGGTGCACCGGCTCAGATCCTTGTGCTGGAAGACGATCAGCGCCGAATGGTCGCGGCGGACGGGCAGCCCGCGGACCGCGTCGACCAGTGCACCGGGAAGAGCGCGCGAGGTGCCCCGCCAGGTGTCGGTGGTCCCGCCCGCGCTGGCCGATTCGGCCGCGCGCAGGGCGACCCCGTCGGCGCCGTCGAGGTCGTCCACCCGGTTCGTCGCGTCGAAGCGCTGTGCGAAGCCCAGCACCTCGGCGCGGTTGCGGTAGTTGACCTTCAGGATTTCGCCGCGGCCCTGGATCGGGATGCCGGCGTCGGACAGCCGCCAGCCGCCGGGGTAGACCTGCTGCTGGCCGTCGCCGACCAGCAGGAGCTTGTTCGGGCCGTCGCCCGCCAGTTCACGGAGCAGCCGCAGGCCGCACAGCGGGATGTCCTGGACCTCGTCGACGACGACCGCCGCGTACGGCGTTTCGAGCGGCCGCTTCACGAGTTCGGCGCGGCCCAGTTCGATCAGATCGTTGTAGTCGTGCGCTTCCTTGTCCGCGAGTCCTCGCTGGTAATGCTCGTACAAGCCCCAGACGAGTTCTTTCTGGCTCCCGGTGAGCGGCAGGATCCGGCCCCGGCGGGCGACCGCGAGGTAGCCGTCGAACGTCGTGATCCCGCGGCCTTTGATCACTCGGTCCAGTTCCGTGCGCCAGTAGTCGACGTTCGGTTCGATGGACTTGAGCTGGTCACGGAAGGCGATCCACGCGAAGCTGAACGCGTTCTCGATCTGCGCCCGGTCCACGTTCACGCGGACATCCCGTTCGGTGAGGAACCGGCGGACCCAGGCGTGCAGATTCGTGAACTCGGCGCGACCGTCGAGTTCCGGGGCCAGCCGATCGAAGGACGTCTTGATCACCGGCGGCAGCGAGCGGACGTAAGTGGTGTAGAGCAGTGGACCGGTGCTGAGGCGGGCCAGATGCCTGAGCCGGTGCAGGGCGACGACCGTCTTGCCGGTGCCCGCCGGACCGCTGATCCGCGCGGGACCCGAGTAGTCACGTTTGACGATCGCGTTCTGCCGCGGATGCAGGAAAGTGAGCCAGGAATCGAACGGTCGTCGCTGAGCCGCGCCGAGTTGGTCTTCGATCAGCTCGCCGGCGTCCAGCAGGCCCGCCGAATCCGGGGCGCGATCCGGCTGCTGGACGGCCAGCGGACGGTAACCGCGCAGCCGTCGTTCCGCCTGCTCCGCGATGAGCGCGACCAGCCGCCTGTCGAGGTGGAGCGCGTCGCGCCGGAAGATCCGGTCGAGGCTGGCTTCGGTGAGCGACCAGTAGACGCCGTCCTGACGGGGATTGCCCGCGCCCGAGCCGATCACCACGAGATGGATCGCGCTCTCGGCCAAGGAACGGCCCTGCGGTCCGGGTATCCCGGCGAAGCGTTCCTTCGCGTGGCGCAAGACCTGGTTCGCGGTCTCGCCGTCCGGGCCCCTGTCGGTGATCAGCAGCGCGAGGACGCCGGTGCGCCCGATCAGGAACGCGTCCGCGCTCCGGCCGTCGTCCGACGGCAGCGCCGTTTTGACCAGGAGCCGCCAGCCCACGCCTGTCCGGCTGAGCAGGGCGGTGAGGACATTGCGGTGCAGCGAGTCCAGGCCGGTGAAGGTGTTCTCGAGAAGCTGCCTCGCTTGGGTTTCAAGCCGCCTTCTGGCGTGTTCGCTCCTGCTCACGGTGGTCCGTTCCGTCGGTGGCGGTTTCTAGGGTGCGGGAAACTCGACGGCGACTTCGACGGCGGTCTCCAACGTCGCTTCGCTCGGCCGTCCGGAGGCGGGTGCGGACTCGGCGATCACGAGCAGTTTCTTGGCCAGGCGGGAGTCGTAGTTCTTGCCCGTGAAGCGAGTTCCGTGCCGTACTTCGCCGTAGAGCGCGACATTGCCGGTGCCGTCCTTGTCGATGAGCCTTTTCAGCTCGCCGGCCTCGCTCGCTTTCGGCATCTTCACCCACGCGACGGACACGGCGATAGTGTTCCCGGCTCCGTCGTCGACAGTGACGATCATGCGATCGAGATCGACGCAGGGATGACGCAGGAAGAACCGCTGGACTTCACCGAAGGAATGCGGTCCGCAGTTCAGTTCCCGCTTCGCGTTTTTCTTGAGCTGGCGCCAGCCCAGACGTTGCCAGGCCTCGGAATGACGGCCCTTCTGTGCGGATTTCTTACTGGAGCTCTTGCCTTTGAGGGCTTGACCCGCTGCGGAATCCAGAGAGGCGGCACCACCTCCACCAAGTCCGCTCGTCGCGGCCATGACCACTCCCACTGTGGCCACCGCGCCCGCGCCGAACTTGTATTTGACCCAGCGACCGTCCGGTCCACGTGGCTGATTCACCATGATGCGTTCCGTCCCCTCCCAAGTCCGGAACGGAAGATCTTGCTCCGGGGGAGGAGAAGGGAACGAGAGCTTCCGCGCGAATACGCCCGAATGGCGCAGTCGATCTTCGGTTTTCCGCCGGTACTGAACAGTTCCGGGCGGGACGACGTTGCCAACCCAGCGCGCTTACCCACGGGGAGGGAATGGCGAACCGTCCTTCGTTCTCTCGCGGGCATGCCGAGGGGCCCGTCGCCGTGTTGGCTGGCGGGCTCCTCGGGTCATGCAGGGGTTCAGACGCGGGTGTTGCGCCGGGATCTGCGTAACGGATCCAGATACTGCGGCGGAATGAACTCCGGTAGCCCATCGGCCGCCATCCGGACTTCCCAGTCACCGTGGTGGATCAGCCGGTGATGAAAACCGCACACCAGCACCAAGTTGCGGAGATCTGTGGGTCCGCCGTCTGCCCAGTGATGAATATGGTGGGCGTGACAGTTCTTGGGTCGTCGATGACACCCAGGGAACGCGCAACCCCGATCACGAATGTTCAACGCCCGGCGCTGACCTGGGGTGACGAACCGTCGTAGGCGCCCCACATCGAGGGGTTCTCCGGCCGCGTTGAGCACGATGGGGAGCATGAGGCAGTCGCAGGCGGCCATGCGGGCTTCGCGGGCGGTCATGGTGCCGGCGAAGTCGAGGCAGGCTTTCCCGATCCCGGACTTGAGCTCCTCCAGGCCGATGGTGACGTGTAGGAGGGTTCGGTAGCCGTTGGTCCCGGGCTGGTCCGGGCACGCGATCGCGAGGTCGAGGAGTTCGGCCCAGGCATCGCCTTGGCGTTCGTCTTTGGACCGTGGATCCGCCTGCCCGAACTCATCCACCGGACGAGGCTTCGCATACGCCTCCAGTGCGGCGGCGGTGCGGGCGCCTATCTCGTCGTCGAGGAGGCCGTTCAGCTTCCAGAACCCGTCCTTACGGCGCTCCAGGGTGACTTCGCGGCGCGGCTGCTTCGGCTCAGGCTCCTTCGGCTCGTTCCCGTCCGGGTCGAGCCAGCCCATGATCTGCTGCTCGGCATCCGCCACCTGCCGAGGACCCGCACCACGAGCCAGATCGGCCAGGATCTTCTCCGCACTCACCCGATCTTCGACGGACGTGTCCGGCGGGATCCGTCCCAGGATCTCCAGGATCTGGGCGATGCGCTCAGCCCCGATCATCCCCTCCGCAGCGAGAGCACCCGTAGCGGGCGCCAATGCCGGGATCTCCGTGCCGTCCAAAGCCCGGGTCGGGTTCACCGCGATCGCCTGAGCCACCACCGGCCGAGCCTCACCCCAGGAAAGCCCCGCCACATCAGCAAACCACGACACAGTAGAGCCGTACCCGAACAAGTCTTTGACGCCCCGAGACTCGACCTCCGCCAAGTACTGCCCCAGTCCGGCGGAGGCGACCCGCATCACCTGCAGGAACTGTTGCACGCCATGGGCAAGCTCCAGCTTGCCAGCGCGCCACAACTCTTGCGGCAACTCGGGAACGAAGGTCTCGGACACCCCTCCATAATACGCCACATCAGTCGAACATGTGTTCGTAATTTTAAGTGACAATAAAACGGAGCGCCGACAACTAAAGAGTGATTCGGTGAAATAAGGCGAACGCGGAGCGTGCTGTTCGAGTCTGGCTACGCATTTAGAGCGTGTCTTACGTGGTGATCGATGCTTCCTGAGGCACGATCTTGCTCGTGGTTGATCGGTTGTCGCTGCGGTTGGTGCCGGATGAGTTGTGGGAGCTGGTTGAGCCGTTGGTTCCGGGGTTCCGGCCGCGTCCGCAAGGAGGCGGAACGGCTCCGGTGGAGGCTCGTGCGGTGTTCACGGCGATCGTGTACGTGCTGACCAGCGGCTGCGCGTGGCGGGATCTGCCACCGTCGTTCGGGGTGCCGTTCCAGACCGCGCACCGCCGCTTCAGCCAGTGGACCGAAGATAGGCTCTGGCGCCGAGTGCACCGTTCGGTGCTGGACGAACTCGGCAGTCAGGGTCTCATCGACTGGAGCCGCGCGATCGTCGACGGTGCCTGTGTACGGGCCAAAAAAGGGGATCTCTGACCGGTCCCAGCCCCGTCGATCGAGGCAAGCCCGGCTCGAAAATCCACGCCCTGTCCGATCGCGCCAGGCTACCGCTGGTCGTGGCCATCTCGGCAGCCAATACCCACGATATCCATGCACTCAAGCCCCTGGTCATGGCAACCCCGGCGATCAAGTCCCGGCGCGGCCCACGCCGGCGCAAGCCCGCCAAGCTGCACGCCGACAAGGCCTACGACCAACCCGCCCTGCGCCGCTGGGTCCGAGACTGCGGCATCAAGGTCCGCATCGCCCGCAAAGGCATCGAGACCAGCAAGAAACTCGGCAGGCACCGCTGGGTCATCGAACGCACCATGGCCTGGTTCACCGGCTACCGCCGTCTCACCCTGGCAAAGCCGAGCACTTCTTCGCCTTCCTCCTCGGCGCAGCCCTCATCTGCCACAAGAAACTCCGCAAACTCACCACATGAGACGAGCTCTTAGTCCTCTGATTGCGTAGTGGTGAGCGGCCGTGATCCGTCAGGGAACCTGGTGAGCGCCCAAAGAGGACCGGTCGCTTAGCATCGGCATCATGACGACAGTCGAACTGACCCGCTTCAAAGTCTCGGCAGACCGTGCGGGCGATCTGCTCCAAGCCCGCCCCGCGATGCTCGCCGACTTCCGGGCGGACCGGGAAGGTTTCCTCGACGCCCAGCTGATCCGGGTCGACGACGAGACCTGGCTCGACGTCGTCTGGTGGCGGTCCTCCGAGGACTTCGCCGCGTCCCGGGAGAAGGGCGCGAACCTGCCCGGGATCAAGGCCTTCTTCGCGCCCATCACCGAACTGGTCTCCGCCGAGGAGGGCGTCACCGAGGACTACAACGCCTAGTCCACATACCGGGACACGAAATATCGCCACCGGCACATCGTTGACCTGGGAGGACGACCAAGGTCACGGAAGGGATCGGCGATGAGCACAAGCCTGGACACGTTCACGCAGGACTGGCAGGGCTGGAAGACCCAGCGCGAGCGCGATCTCGCCGCCCCGCTCGGCTGGCTCGCGCTGGTCTCGCTCGACTGGCTCGAGGACAAGCCCCGCGCGTACGAGGGCCTGCCCGGCCTGTGGTGGCAGGACGCCGACGCGGCTTACCTCGACCCACAGGGCGCGGACCTCTCGTACGACGGCGAGCGGGTGACCGGCGTCCGTCGCTTCGAGCTGGTCAACAGCGGTGCGACCACCAGGGTCGTCGCCGGGGACGTCGAGGTCGAGGTGGCGCGCCGCGGTGGGTACCTGATCCGCACGCACGACCCGAAAGCCCCGGTGCTGAACGCTTTCCGCGGTGTCCCGGCGTACGAGCCCGACGCGGCCTGGGTGCTGTCCGGCACCTTCGAGGCCTTCGACGAGCCACGGCCGACAACGGTCGGCGCGGTCGTCGAAGGCCTCAGTCACGTCTACGTCTCCCCGGGCATCGTGCGCTTCGAACATGACGGCGAGGAGCACACGCTCACCGCGTTCAACGGCAAGACGGACGGCCTGCTCATCCTGTTCACCGACGCCACGAGCGGCGTCACCACCTACGCGGCGAACCGGTCGCTCGCGGTGCCCCCGCCCGCCGAAGACGGGTCCGTCGTCCTCGATTTCACCCGCGCGACGAATCTGCCGTGCGCGTTCACCGATTTCGCCACCTGCCCGCTGCCTCCGGCGGGTAACGACCTGCCGTTCGCCGTGGAAGCGGGGGAGAAGCTGCCCTACGAACGGGAGGACTGAACCGTCGAGAGCGCCGTCATAGCCTCCTGTTCGCGCTGAGCCAGCTCGGACAGGACGGCGGACGCGTCGGCCAGCGGCCGGGCGTCGCCGGTTTCCCCCGCCTGTGTGACCAACCGTGCGACCTCAGTCCACAGTGGAGTGATCTCGCGGTACTTCTCATACGCGGTGCGGAGACCGGCGTCGTCGACGAGCGTCGTGCATTCTTCGAGGAAGTCGCGGTAGATCCGGCGGAAGAGCGCGCCGCCGGTCCCAGCCCGTTCCATCAGGACGGCGGCCTGCGGGAGGTCGCGGGCCGGATCGCTGCTGCGGTCCAGCCATTTCCGCACCTGGACGGAGGCCTTGCCGATCCCGCGATATCCGAGGTTGGCGATGGGCGGGTTGAGGAACTCCGCCGCGTTGGCCCGCACAGCCGTGCGGATGGCGTCGGCGAGCGGAACCGGAGGCGAGTCCGCGCCGATCGTGAACGAGCGGTTCTTCGCCGTCATCGGTCCCTTCTCAGCACGAGCGCGTTCCAGGCTCACCAGCGACGTCGACACGGAACCACCCTGCTGCACGGTGTCGACGAGGAAGGCACTCTCTTCGTCATAGCCGTACAAGGCCGCGAAGTGCCCTCCGAAGTGGACTTTCGAGGTGAAGTACTCGAGGTGGTACGAGTCGAGTTGCAGGCCGACAGGGATACCGGCGTCGACCTGCTCGGCCACGTTCCGCCACGCCGTGCGCGGCGACGTCGTTTCCTTGACCCGCAAGGTGAGTCCGAGACGATCGGTCAGCTTCCGCGTGATCTCGGCGGGTTTCGAGCGTCCGCCGAGGAACGGGAACGGCAGGTTCTTCCCGTCCCAGTAGATGAAGCCCAGGCCTTCGCCGAGCCCGAACAGCATCGGCTCGGAAAGCTCGACCCCGGCGTGCCGCAGGAGGACGTCGAGAGTGCTGGTCTCGCAGTGCTCTCCGCCCTCGGTTTCGATGCCGTCGAGGATCACGCGGTCACCGGCCAGGCGATCTCGGTGCGGTAGGCCTCGGGCGCAACTGACGGGCCGGGCGCCACCAGGTACAACTCCTCGGCGGGGCCGGTCGGGACGCGGTCGCGTTCGGCGATCCAGCGGCCCAGCGATCGGTACGCGGTCTCGACGTCCTCGTAGCCACCCTCGTGGATCGTCGCCGCGAGCAGACCACCGGGAAGCTCGGAAGAACCGATCTCGCCGTCGTCCCGCACCGGCCCGTCCACCGGGACGAACAGTTCGACGGTCAGCTCGTCGGGATCGTCGGTGCGATAACGGGTTCCAGGCGGCCCGGACGGCGTGACTCCTTGCGCGTCGAGCGCCGCGAACAGGCGCGCGTAGGCGGGACCGATCAGCTCGGCCAGGCCGCTCAGCGGGGTCTGGATCGTCAGACGGGCGATCGGCTGCGGCGTGCGCACGCGCTCGTAAACATGCAGCCAGCGCGTCGGCTCCGCGAGCACGGAGTCGAGCCCGCCGCTGATCGCCGCGAGTTCCGCGGCCCGCGCCGCCACCCGGTCGTGATGCCGTTTGATCGCGGCCTTCACCTCGTCCGGCGTCCCCGCGTCGAGGATCTCGGCGATCTCCGCCAGCGGGACTTCCAGTTCCCGCAACCGCCGGATCAGGCCCGCGCGGGCGAACTGCTCCAGCGAGTACCGGCGGTACCCGGTGCCGGAGTCGATCCTGGCGGGCACCAGCAGCCCGAGCCGGTCGTAGTTCCGCAGCGCCCGGACCGACAGCCTGGTGGCGTGCGCGAACACGCCGATCGGCATCAAGGTCGTCATGGGACCAGCCTGAACCCTCTCCCGGGGAGAGGGTCAAGCCGGTACCTCACCCCAGTGACAGCCGATCGAGATCCGGGGCGGACGCGTGGTCGTTGGACAGTTCGATCGTGTTCGCCCCCGCCTTCAGCTCGACCGGCAATGACGTCGTGAGCTGGGTGTTGTTGCCGGCACCGTCGACCTTCACCTCGACCGGAGTGCCGCCGTTGACCGTGACGAAGTACGAGCGCGGCCCGTTGACGGTGAAGTCGAGGTAGAGGGTGTAGCGCCTGGTCTCGGGCACGGTCACGTCGTCGAAGCGCACGGACGCGTCCGGGTCGCCGCCGATGTTGCGGACCTTCTGCCCGCCCGAGCACACCCCGCAGTTCGTGACGCCCGCGCTGCCGACGTCGTTCGCCGAGTCTTCGGCCTCCCGCATGAAGACCCGGTCCGCCGGCCGCGGGCTCACCCGGACCGGCTTGCTCACCGATTTCGCCCGGCCGAGCAGGTCGAACGACGCGGTGACGGGGATGTCGGCCGCGGTCACGCCTTCGGGGGAGACCAGCGTCCACGAGGCTTCGAGCTCGTTCCCGACGCGCATGGACGCGGCCGTGGCAGGAGCGCCTTGCAAGCTCCAGCCCGCCGGGACGACCGGCGTCATGCTGACCTCGCCGATCGTGTCATCGGCGTCGAGCCGCAGCTTCGCGGTCACCTTCAAGGACTGCTTCCCCGGCGAAAGCCATTGGACGCCACCGGGTTCGACGGTCAGGGTCGTCTTCGGCGTGTAGGACGACGGCGGCAGGGGAGCGAGCGCGATCCGGTCCAGGCCAGGCCCCGAAGTGGCGTTGCTGAACACCTTGACCGTGTTGGCGCCGGCGTTCAGCGCGACGGGGATCGCCGTCGACACCACGGTTCCCGGCGTGCCGGCGTCGATCGCGGTCTCGACGGGAGCACCGCCGTTGACACTCACCGCCACCGACGTCGCGGGCCCGCCCGTGGTGTCGAGCTGGAGCCGGTAGGTCCCGGCTTCCGCGACCGTCACCCCCGGATAGGTGACCGCGTTGCGCGGGCCGCCGCCGAGCCCGGTGACCTGGAACGATCCGGAGCAGGAGGAGCACCAGCCGAGGTGGGCGCGGCCGTCGTGGTCGTTGCGGAAGGCCTCGGCCTCAAGCGGGACCTGGGCACCGAAGATCGAACTCGGGTAGCCGGACGCGACCTTGACCTCGTCGATCGCCAATTGCCGGTAGAAGGGTTTCGCCTGCGGCCCTGACCAGGTGTTCAGCACCTCGAGCTTGACGAAGCGGGTCTGCCGTTCGCCGAAGTCGATGAACTGCACGCCGCGGGCGCTCGGCATCGCCCCGGTGCGGACAGGCTTGCCCCAGCTCCGGCCGTCGTCACTGACGTAGACGCGATAGTCCTGGATCCGGGACGAGTCCTCGGGCCTGCCGAACGATTCGCGCGCGTGCGTCGGTGACATCTCGCGCTGGTTCACCGCGAGGTAGGCCGCCGTCCGCCGCCTGCCCAGATCCAAGGTCAGTGAGACCGGCTCCTTGCCGTCCGCGTCCCAGTAGTTCTCGAAGTCGCCGTCGACGAGATTCGACGCCGGATGCCCCGCACGCGAGGACGAAGCGGTCGCCTTGATCGTGCGTGAGTCGAGGAAGTGCCGCTGCCCGGCGGTTTCCACCTTGAACACCGTGTCGTAGGTGTCCCAGTCCTTGATGTCCACAATGGTCAGATAGCCGGCGGACTGACTGAAGCTCAGCGGCTTCCCGGTGCGTACGTCGGACACCCCGGTCACCTTGTACCCGTTGTCGCGGAGACGGAGCAGGTCGGTGCTCGGGCGGGTGACCACATGGAGGTACTGCGTTCCCGCGCCGGGCTCGACGGTGATGACGCCGTGCGCGCCGTCGTTCCAGAAGCCGGGCTGCATCCCGCCGTACATGTACCCGCCGCCCTCCTTGCCCTGCAAGGAGGATTTGATCGGCGGTACCCAGCTCGCCATGAAGTTGTTGTACGCCTCCTGCTGCGGCGGGAACTTCCCGTTCACCATCGGGGTTTCGGCCATCAACGACTTCATCGACGAGCCCGCGTTGGTGATGTAGCGGCCGGTGGACAGCCGGAAGTCGACGGCTTGATCGGTGCCGTCGTACCACCAGCCGCCGTTGGTCGGCAGTTTGTAGTCGGCCTCGGTGAGCCGCGGCATCGGCGTGAACGCGGCCTGCGGATAGTCGTACGGCGGGGTGATGCCGGTCTTCTGCTCGTTGCTGACGGTGTCCATGATCGGCGTGTCCTCGTTGTTGTTGCTCAGCAACCAGGACGGGCGCTTCTCGCGGATCTGCTCGTAGAGCTTGTTCTTCTCCCAGTACTCGTTGTCGTTGTCGATCCAGAACCCGGCGAGGTCCGAGTAGCGGTCCATGACCTCGTGGAAGAGGTCGTAGCTGTACTCGCCGAAGCCGGGGCGGGTGGTCAGGTCGACCTGCTTGCCCTTGTAGGCGGAGTATGCGGCGGAATCCAGCGATTCGACGCCGGTTTCCTTGTGCCATTGGGGGTCGTCGGTCATGTAGAGGATCGTCCGGACGCCCTTGGCGTTGCCGGCCTTGACGAGTTCGCCGAGGAGGTCGCGCTGCGTGGCGCAGCTGCCGGGGATCGCCGACGGCCACGGCCGCGCATAGCCCAGCCTGCTGTGGAAGGTGGCGAGCACGATGTAGGAGGCGCCGAGCTTGCGGGCCTCGTCCACCCAGTAGTCGGCGCTCCAGCCGCCGTCGGTGACGGCGCGTTCCCAGGCGGCGCAGTCGGTCTGGCGTGGCGAGGTGAACATGCCCCAGTGGAGGAAGAGCCCCGCGGTGGCCTCGCGTAGCCACTTCTGGCGGGGATGGTGCACCTCCGCGCTCGCCGACGGCGTGGTGAGCAGTCCCGCCAGCAGGGCGAGGACCAGGGCGAGCCAGGCGGTGCGGTGCGCTCGAACTCTCATGACCATCCGCTCTCGATCCAGGGCGTGGTTGCCGAGAGATCCGATGATTGCGGCTGATATCTGATGGGTCAAGCCCCGTTGAGTGGGACACGGCTGTAGTCGTCGGAGGTATCGCGAGACGAAGCCCCCTCGCCTGCAGTGCGAGGGGGCTTGCCGGTCGTGACTCAGATGTTGAAGCCGGGGTGGGTCGCGAAGGCGTTGTCGATCACGAGATTCCCGCGCTGGCGGGCTCGTTCACGCAGCGCCGACGTCGTCCGGGCGCCCTGGGCGTAGAACCACCACAGGTAGAGCGCGCCGTACATCCAGGCGCCCTCGTAACCCCACGTGGAATCGGCGCCGCTCTTGCCGGCGCCGTAGATCGAACCCGCCGGGAAGTTCGCGTTGTGCGGCTTCCCGCCCTGGTGCCGTGATTCGTGGACCAGCGTCTCGGCGCGGCTGGGAACGTCGCTGGAGTACCAGAAACCCAGGTACAACTCGATCCGGTCGTCGGTGAACGGACCTTTGAACGACGTGGCGATGGCGGTGCCGTCACCGCAAAGCGAGCGGAGGTCGTCGCAGTTGTCGCGGACATAGCGGCGTGCCCAGTTCAGCATCGCCCCGGAGTAGGCGTCGTTCTGGTAGTCCTGCGCCGAATAGGTCAGGAGGTAGCACGCGTTGAACGTCCGGGCCAGCGGCTTGTCGGTGTTGCACGCGTCTTCCCAGCCGAAACCGTCGTCCCAGTAGTCCTTGTTGCCCGCGAATCCGTAGGTGTTCCAGAAATAGTCGATGTAGGTCTGGTTGCAGATCGAGGCGCCGTAGAAATTGTCCCCGGTCACGTTCTTGTCAGGCACGGTGTAGCTGCAAGTGGCCATCGGAGATCACCTGTCTGTAGAAGGAATTCGTTCGATTCAGGAGCGCGGGGGTTCGGGCGGCGGCACGTCGTCGGTCCGCGTTTCCTTCAGGTAGCGGCCGCCGACGGCCTGCGGGACACCGCGGACGTCGACCCGCCGGATGTTCAGCAGACGCTCGTCCTCGGTACCGCTGAGTTCCTCGCGCACCCGGGCGGTGAGTTCGGTGTCACCGGCCTCGGCGATGGCCTGGACCGCCGCGCGCCGCACCGTGAACACGTCGTGCCGGACCTGCCGAAGCAGCAGCTCTTTGGCCGCGCTGTCCCCGGCGGATGCCAGGCGTGCCAACGCTTCCACAGCGGTGGTGCGGATGATGACCTCTTCGCCGACGGTGCTGATCCCGTGTGCCGGGTCGTCGGAACGCTCCGGCGGGATCGGCCGGCGCAGCACGTTTTCGAGCGCCGGAACGGCGGCCGCGTGCCGCAGGTCGGTGAGCAGCTGGACCAGGCCCCAGCGCTCCAGGTACTGGTCCTCGGACAGGGCGTCGTACTGCGCGCCGAGCGCCGGGACGACGTCGTCCGCGCGCTCGCGGAGCCTGTCGAGGCTCCGCTGGTAATTGCGTTCGGCGTCCTCACCGGACGCGGCCATGGTTTCGGCGGCCTGGGTCACCAGTTCGCCGATTTCGCTGTTCGAGAAGCTTCCCAGACCCGAACTTCCGGGGCCCGCTTCGAGGTTGTCGCCACCCGGGCCCAAGGACGGGGTGTCGGGGTTGCGTGGGGTCGGCATGCGGTTCTCCTTCGCAGCGGCGATGATGCTGACGGAAGGAAAGAACGCGATACCGGGCGGCAGATACCTGGATTTCCGAAACTTCGCCCCTTGGGGCAGATCGTGATTTTCGGCGCGGGAATCCGAAAAGGATTTCGCTCACCGGAAACAGTGTGGTGGACGAAAAGCCTTCACGGATTCCCGCTCGTGATCAATGGCGGACGTCGATGACGACGCGGTTCGGCGAGGTCAGCGTGAACACGGTGACCGGTGTCCTGGACCGGACGCCGAGACCGATGGACAGGGTGCCTTCGTAGTCGCCGGTGACCGCGACCGCCATGACATTGCTCAGATTCCGGGTCCGGAACTTCTGCGGACCCGGATAGGTCGGATTACCGGCGTCGTCGTGCGCGGCCGCCGGAGTCGCGGCGACCGCGATGAAGTACTCCCCGGTCAGCCAGACGATCTCGCCCGAGCCGTCGGCGATCAACTCGTCGACGAGCTGGTATCGGACGGCGGGGGCGGGCCCCGCGGTCAGATCGAGCACGACCCGGTCGAATCCGGGGTTCTGGCCGGTGCGGATCCCCGTCATCGCGGGGATCGCCTGGGCCGCGCCGGAAGCCGGTGCGACAGCGGCGATGGCGCCGGTGAGCATGAGGGCGGTGGCGGCGAGTACGCCGAGGGTGCGTCGGAAGGTGGGGACCATGGCGATGACCTCCTGCCGGAGAGTTGGTTCCGTGAAGACGCCCGGGACGACGAGGAGGTTGTATTCTTCGCGCTATCGTTACTGATCGCCGAACAGTCGTCGAGCGATCTCGAAATCGGCGGGGAAATGGTTTCTCACCCGCTGCGCGAGCAAACGCATGTAGTGGAGATCGCTTTTCGCGGACGCGATGAGATGCGTGAATCGCTGAGCGACCGCAACGTCTTCTCTGAAGGTGTCGTGCTGCGAGCCGAAGACGCACTGCACGTCCGTGGTGCGGCCGCCCCAGCACAGTGCGCCGAGCAGATACTGTTCGACGACGAGGTTGTAGTCCTCGAGCGGCGCGATCCGTTGCCAGGCGGCTTGATTCTCGGCCGACTCCACCATGCGGATACCGAGATCGGCGTAGCGGCGGAGAAGGGAAACCGCCGTACCGCCGACGATTCCGGTGCACAGCGCGGTTTCTCCGGTGTACTCGCTGAATTCCTCGGGCAGGAACCCGCCGGTGCTCCGGATGGCCGCGGCGACGGCGGACGGACGGTAGTAGCCGGAATCGGACACCGGTGCGTGCTCCGGGTTCTGTGCGACGATCTCCCCGTCGAGCCCTGCCGCCGGGAATCCGGGCCAGAGGAACACGTCGTTGTCGATGTGCAGGAACGGTTCGCGCTGCTCGCGATACGCGTGCAGCTTCCCGAGCGCCCACCAGGACGGGTCCTGGCCGGTGAGGTCGTTCAACTTCAGCGATATGTCGCTGAAAGGCAGACGAAGCCTGTCGACGAGCAGTTCGTGGCCCCAGTCGTCGGTCACCAGTGCCGTGGTGGGGAAGAGGTGGGACGCGAGGCGGAACGAAAGGATCCAGGAAAGCGCGTGGAAGAAGTCGCTCGGCCAGTGCCTGCCGTGCTGGCGCTGGTACGGGGTGCTCCAAAAAGACCAGACCGCCCGGCGGATCGGCCGCGCGACCTTGTCGCCCGGACGGACTACTCGGACGCGCGGTGGACGCCAATCCGGTTCGACGATTTCGCCGTAACCGCGGTGTTCCGGGGTAGCGGGTGCGAGCAGATGGCCGCCGATGGCGACCGCGGGGAAGGAGCCATATCCGTAGTACGGCATCGCGGTGTGGTTTCGGGTCGTGGCGTGGGAACGTTACGGCGGGATCAGCGGCGGAATCCGCTGAGGTAGAGCACCGCGACCACTGTTGCCGTGCCGAGCGTCGTCACGACGAAGGATCCGGTGAGTAAATAGAGGCCGCCGACGCCGGCCAGCGAAGTCTTGATCAGCTTGACAATTCCCTCGTGTTCTCTGCCGGAGCCGTTTTTGGTCATTGTCGAACCCTCCGTGTGTGGTGTACTAGTACACCGTAGGGCGCGACGACCGGCGAAAACTCTCGCCGGTTCTGATCTTTCACGGTCAGGAGGAGTTTCTTGTCGTCGAGGGCGGGCTCTCCGATAGCCGGCCGTTGTCCTGCCGCGCCGCGAATTGTCGATCATTGCCGCGAATGGTGGAGGGCATCGTGACAATCCAGCTGGAGAGGGACCGTGTTTTCTGTTCTGTGGCCGTCGTCGAAGCCGCGCTGCGGTGGCTTGCGGTCCGCAAGGACGGAAAGCCGCTCAGGTTCTTGCGGTACGCGATCGAAGACCCGGCGAGCGAGTCGGCCGCCGTCCTCGGTTGCCTGGTCCGGCCGACGGAGTCGATGATCACGGCGTCCCCTGAGGTGCGGGCGCTCGCGGTCTGGGGTCTGATGCTCGATGAGATCGAGAAGATCGGCTCGACGAACGAGTCCCGGCGCCGCAACGTCTTGGCCGCCGCTTTCCGGTTGGGCCCGGCGGCGTGGAGGTCGACCCTCGATGACCGTTTCGGCCAGCTGAAACACCTGCCCGGGGTTTTCGGGGATCCGCCGCCGAGCACTACGACGCCCATGCACAAGGCCTGGCGACGCGCGGTGAGCGACAAGCTCGCCCCTTGCCTGGCAAGAAATCTGGAGGTTCTCGAGGGTGAAGCCTGGCGGGCTTATGTCGACATCGCCCGTGACTCGAACGCGTTCCCGGAACCACGGACGCCTCGCGGCCGCGTGCCGTCGGACGGAGCTCAGCCCGTGTTCGTGGAACGCTTGCTGGTGGCCGTGGAAATGCGGCGCAGAACGGCGTATCGCCGGCTGACCGTGCGGAACATCGTCGCTCGGGAGGACGGCGTCGATGGTTACATGGCGCGGGCTCTCACCGGAGAGGACGATGGCCTCGCGTCGATCCCGATCAAAGCGATCTTCGGTTGCCACGTCGAGACTTCGCTCGGGGCGCAGCCGGGAGATCCGCTGGTCGTGGAGTTGCGGTTCCCGAAACCGCTGCGAAAAGGCGAGCGTCACGAGTTCATCTCCCTCGCCTGCGATGACGATCTCGACGAGGAGCGAAAATGGATCAACGTCGACGTCGACCATCACGGAATCGCGCCGGGTGTGGTCGATGGTGATGGCAGGGTGACCGGCGGTCTGAGCATCAGCGTCACGTTCGACGAGTGCGTCCCCGATGCTTGCTGGTGGTACGCGGAACAGACCGAGTACGAACGCATGGTCCGGCCGCCCGCCGGTGATCGGCATCTGCTCGAAATCCGGCGAGGAGTCGTCGAGCACACGTTCCTCGAACCCTGTCATCCGCGAGAGGAGTACGGCATTGCTTTCCGTTGGCCGCTCGAAGCGGGGCCACATCGGAGCCCGACGTGGCCCGCCTCGGTCTCCGGCTAGTTGCCGGTGTTTCCGCCGCCCTTGCCGTCGTCGCCGCCGCGCATCGTCATCGAGAACCTCCTTGGATCAATGGATGTGAACGCGGCAAAACTACATACAGTGACCGTAACGTAAAGTAGCGGGTCGTGTCTTTACGTGATCCGGGATCCGCTACTGTGGCGACGTTTCCCCTCTGGACCTCGGCCGCCTGGACCCCGCGGCCCTGCCCGGGCGCTACTCGATATCCCAGAACACCTCACGGGTCTTCCACTGGGAGCCGGTGACGCTCCCGACGACGCGGCCCCGGTCGTTGATGAAGAGGGCCTTACTCTCCTTGTCGCCGGGCATGCCGGCGAGCCGCCTGCGTTCGCCGTTCCGGAACCAGACGGTCGCCCGGCCCTGGATGCTGCCGACCACGGTGCCTTTCGCGTCGACCCCTTCGACGGCGGCGCTCAGCTGGTCGTCCGGCAGGACGGTGAGGGTGCCGTCGGGGGCCCACAGCAACAGCCAACGGTCGGCCGGGGGATAGCGATTGTTGCTCCCGATCACATAGCCGGTGCTGCTGACGGCGTTGATCCAGAGCAGCTGGTTTTCCCTCCATTCCAGACGGCGCATCGTGCCGTCGCGATCCCAGGTCACCGGCGTGTCGCGGGCGCCGAGGTTCTCGCTGATAAAACCCGCGGAGACACCGTGCCCGTTTGTCCGGTCCGGCGAGCTCGCCAGGTAGTCCGGCGCCAGCCGGGTCATCGGCCGGCCGTCCACCCAGCGGACGGCATGATTGACCCTGTCGTGACCGGCGGCCACGCCCGTGATGATGCGGCCGTCATCGGAGATGTCCTTGGCCCAGGTCCAGTCGCCGCCGGGCAGCGTGCCCAGGTCCGTGACCGTGCCGTCCGGGTCCCAGCGGAAGCTGCCCATCCAGTAACCCGACGTGATCCAAGTGCCGACGACGACACCGTTGTCGCTGATCGCCCTCGGGGCGGCACCGTAATAGCCGGGCGGTAGCTGCATCGTTGTCACCCTGCCCTCGGCGTCCCAGCGGGCAGTCGCGGAACCGGTCGGAGCTGCCGCGATGCCCGTGGAAACCCCGTATCGGTTGAGGTGGCTCACGATCCCTTGGCCGTCGCCCTGTGTCGGCAGCGCGGTGATCCTGCCGTCGGCGTCCCAGCGCACCGGGTGACTGACCCGCGGATCGCGGCCCTTGGACGACAACCCCACCATCACACCGGCGTCGTTGACCGCGCTGACCGAGCTGTAGTCGTCGCCGGGCAACGGATCGAGCGCCACCGGCCCGACCGTGTCCGCCTGCGCGGTCCCGGTCAACGTGCCGGTGGACATGACGAGAGCCGCCAACAGCGACAACCCCGGTCTTCGGCGGCCGTGCACACGATTTCTCAACATGATTTCTCCCTGAGTCGGATGTGGTCATCCAGGTCCGAAGAACGGTAACGCAACCGCTTCGTGAGTTGCGCTCACGTGGCGATGGTCCACACGAAAAGACGACGCACTTTCCTTGCTGTCCAAGGCTTTGTGGTTCAGGTGAGCACGTTGTGAGGAGGAAAAAAGCACCTGGAACAAGGGAGAGCTGGTGAATGTGAAGGATGTCGCCGGAAAAGGTGAGGATAGGTCGGCGGTACGCGAACTTCGAGAAATATCGGTGCGTCACGGCAACAAATCAGGCGGTGCGACTCAGTGAGCCACACGTGGCTACGCTTGTGGCATGAAGGCGATCGGTCAGCGCGAGGACGCCGTCGAGCCAGGCGAGGAGCTCGTCCGACGGCATCGAGGGTTGCCCAAGGTCGAGGCCGCTCGGATGCGGCGGGAAACCGATGAGTTCTTCGGCACTGAGGACCGTGTGGACTCTGACGACACCGGGTAGTCACAGCGATGCCGTGTGAAGGCCCCATTCGGGACGTTCATCGTCTCAATGGGGTCTTCAGGACCGTCCGGGGCAGGCACGCTCGGGATGAACGCTGTTTCCAGCTCACCAGCCGCGTTCGCGCCATTCCGCGAGGTGTCCCCGCTGCTCGCCCAGCGTCGAGTCGTCCCCATGACCGGGGTAGAACCAGGTCTCGTCCGGCAACTCGCCGAAGATCCGCGACTCGACATCGTCCAGCAGCGACGTGAAGTCCTCCGGCGAACCCGTCTTCCCGACGCCACCCGGGAACAGCGAGTCGCCGGTGAACAGGTGCGGGTGCCCGGCCGGGTCGCGGTACAGCAGCGCGATGGAGCCTGGAGTGTGACCACGCAAGTGGATCACATCGAGGACGACCTGCCCGACCTTGACCGTGTCGCCGTGCTCGACGAGGAAGTCCGGCGGGATCGGCAGTGGCTCGGCGTCCAGCGGGTGGGCGGCGGTGTTCGAGCCGTTCGCGCCGGCGACGGCGCCGAGGGCCTGCCAGTGGTCCTGGTGCTGGTGGGTGGTCACGACGGTCCTCAGCGCGGGACGGTCGGGGCCGTGGCCGACGAGGTCGGAGATCCGTTCCGGATCGTTCGCGGCGTCGATCAGCAGCGCTTCGTTCTCGGCGCGGCAGACGAGCAGGTACGCGTTGTTGTCCATCGGGCCGACCGACAGCTTCGTGATGGTGAGCGCGTCCAGGGTACGACGGGCGGCGTCGCCGCCGGGGTCGACATGCCCGGTGTAGGTCTCGACGATGTTCACAGCGCACACGGTAGTCGTTCGCCTGCAATCGGTTCCACCCGCACAGGTGCCACACAGGGGCAGGACGTAGGCTCGCGTCGCCCTGCCAGCCGAGCCACAGGACCCCCGTGCCCGACGCCTCACCGCGCACTCCGCGCAAGATCAGCTGGGACGTCCTTCGCGTGGTCGCCGTCTTCGCGGTCATGCTCGGGCATGTCACCCATCAGGGGGCGCTTCTGCACCCGGAACTGGTGGGGTACCCCTTTCGGGTCACCGCTCAGTTCGGTGCGGCCATCCTTTTGGTGATTTCCGCTTTCTTCGTGTGCGCGAGCCTTCGAAAGGGTGAACCTCGAAGGTGGCTGTGGAACCGGGTCGCGCGGCTGGTGCCCGCGTACCTGGTGGCCGTCGCCGTCACCTACGTCATCGCCCGGTACGCGACGATCCGGTTCAGCGGCCTGCCGTTCCCGCCCGGCCTCTCCGGCTTCCTGTTCGGCGTTCCGCAGGGGCCGCCGTCGGATCCGTCGCCGTGGTACATCCCGACCGGCGCCGATCTGCTCGCCAACCTGGGCATGGTCCAGGAATGGGGCTGGCGGTACGAACTCTTCTACTACCTCGACGGTGCCTACTGGACGTTGCCGGTCCAGCTCATCGCGTTCACCGCCGCGGCCTTGCTGTGGCCGCGGCGCTGGCGGACCCATCGGCTCACCGTCGGGCTGCTCTGGGCACTGATCCTGGTCCCGATCTTCCTCCGGTTCGTCGTGTTCGACCCGGCTTCCACACCGAAGCTCGTGGAGACCTTCTACTACGGCCTCGGCCTGCACCGCGTCCATGTCTTCGCCATCGGGATCGCGATCTGGCTGTGGGCGAAACGGCGGCTGGCGCATTGGCACGTCGCGCTCTTCGTGCTCGCCGCCTGCGCAGCCCAGGACCTGCAGGTCTTCCCGTTCCACCAGGCCCTGCCCAACGATCCCGAGCGCTGGCCGTCGGTCATCGGCTTCGCGATCATGCTGCTGCTGGTGTGCCTGGCCGCACGTGGGCCGGACTGGCGGTTCCCCGGTCTCTCCAGGATCGCCCCGGCTGTCACCTGGCTCGCGGGCATCTCGTATGGTCTTTATCTGGTGCACCAGGAACTCGGTTACATCCTGGCCCGTGCCCTGCTGAACCTCGGCGTCCCCGGCTGGCTGCGGCTGCCTCTCGTGCTTGCCGCCGCCGTACTCGGGGGCTGGGCGATCACAGCGGGCGTGGAACGGCCGGTCCACCGGTGGCTCACCGCTCGCCGGGATCGACGCAAAAAGCCTGGAAAACCGCAGGTCAAGGACTCGGAACCAGTTTCTGTCGGTGGTGCCTCGTAGCATGGAAGCGGCCGCCCGTGCAGCTATCGACCGGGCCGGCGACCGCAGCAGAGAATGAAACCTGAAGGGACCCTGGCGTGGCTGATCGCCTCGTTGTTCGCGGCGCCCGCGAGCACAACCTCCGCGGAGTGGATCTCGACCTGCCCCGCGACAGCCTGATCGTGTTCACCGGTCTGTCCGGGTCCGGAAAGTCGAGCCTCGCCTTCGACACCATCTTCGCCGAGGGGCAGCGTCGTTACGTCGAGTCGCTGTCGGCGTACGCGCGCCAGTTCCTCGGCCAGATGGACAAGCCGGACGTCGACTTCATCGAGGGCCTCTCGCCCGCGGTGTCGATCGACCAGAAGTCCACCTCGCGCAACCCGCGCTCGACCGTCGGCACCATCACCGAGGTCTACGACTACCTGCGTCTGCTCTACGCCCGCGCCGGCAAGGCGCACTGCCCGAAATGCGGCGAGGCGATCAGCAAGCAGACCCCGCAGCAGATCGTCGACCAGGTGCTCGCCATGGAGGAGGGCACTCGCTTCCAGGTGCTCGCGCCGGTCGTGCGCGGGCGCAAGGGGGAGTACCTCGACCTCTTCGAGAACCTGCAGCAGCAGGGCTACGCGCGTGTCGTGGTCGACGGGACGATCCATCCGCTCACCGAGCCGCCGAAGCTGAAGAAGCAGGAAAAGCACCAGATCGCCGTCATCATCGACAGGCTCTCGGTGAAGACGAGCTCACGGCAGCGGCTCACCGACTCGGTCGAGACGGCGCTCCGGCTGGCCGACGGCCTGATCGAGCTGGAGTTCGTCGACCTGCCGGAGAACGACCCGCATCGCGTGCGGGGCTTCTCCGAGAACCTGGCCTGCCCCAACGGCCACCCGCTGGCGATCGAAGACCTCGAGCCGCGCTCGTTCTCCTTCAACGCGCCCTACGGCGCCTGCCCCGAGTGCTCCGGTATCGGCGTCCGCAAAGAGGTCGACCCGGAACTCGTCGTCCCGGACGACGAGATGTCCCTCGCCCAGGGCGCCATCGCGCCGTGGGCGGGCGGTCAGAGCGCGGACTACTTCATCCGCCTGCTCGAATCGCTGTCGGAGACCGTCGGCTTCCGGATGGACACCCCATGGCGCAAGCTGACGGCGAAGGTCCAGAAGGCCGTCCTGCACGGCGTCGACGACCAGGTCCACGTCCGCTACAAGAACCGCTACGGCCGTCAGCGTTCGTACTACGCGGCCTTCGAGGGTGTCATCCCGTTCCTCGAGCGGCGCCAGGAGCAGACAGAGTCCGAGTTCATGCGCGAGCGGTACGAGGGCTACATGCGCGAGGTGCCGTGCCCGGCCTGTCAGGGCACGCGTCTCAAGCCGGAGATCCTCGCGGTCACGCTGGAGCACAAGACGCAGGGTGACCGCTCGATCGCCGAGGTCTGCGCCCTTTCGATCGCGGAGGCGTCGCAGTTCCTCGACGAGCTGGAGCTCGGCAAGCGTGAGCAGGTCATCGCCGGCGCGGTGCTCAAGGAGATCCAGGCGCGGCTGCGCTTCCTCCTCGACGTCGGGCTCAACTACCTCTCGCTCGACCGCGCCTCCGGGACGCTGTCCGGCGGCGAGGCGCAGCGCATCCGGCTCGCCACGCAGATCGGGTCCGGTCTGGTCGGCGTGCTGTACGTGCTGGACGAGCCGTCGATCGGGCTGCACCAGCGGGACAACCACCGGCTGATCGAGACGCTGGTCCGGCTGCGCGACCTCGGCAACACACTGATCGTCGTCGAGCACGACGAGGACACCATCCGCTCCAGCGACTGGGTGGTCGACATCGGCCCCGGCGCGGGTGAGCACGGCGGCCACATCGTCCACAGTGGACCGTACAAGAAGATCCTGAAGAACAAGGAATCCATCACCGGCGCGTACCTTTCGGGCCGCAGCAAGATCGAGGTCCCGGCGATCCGGCGCCCGATCGACAAGAAGCGGCAGCTGACCGTCGTCGGCGCGCGTGAGCACAACCTGCGCGGGCTCGACGTGTCGTTCCCGCTCGGCTGCCTCGTGTCGGTCACCGGGGTCTCGGGTTCCGGGAAGTCCACGCTGGTCAATGACATCCTCGCGACCGTGCTGGCGAACAAGCTCAACGGCGCGCGTCAGGTCCCGGGCCGCCACACCCGCGTGAACGGGCTGGCCGCTGTCGACAAGCTGGTCCGCGTCGACCAGTCGCCGATCGGCCGCACCCCGCGGTCCAACCCGGCGACGTACACCGGCGTCTGGGACCACGTCCGCAAGCTGTTCGCCGCGACCACCGAGGCGAAGGTGCGCGGCTACCAGCAGGGCCGGTTCTCCTTCAACGTCAAGGGCGGCCGGTGCGAGGCCTGCGCCGGCGACGGCACGATCAAGATCGAGATGAACTTCCTGCCGGACGTCTACGTCCCCTGCGAGGTGTGCAAGGGCGACCGGTACAACCGCGAGACCCTCGAAGTGCACTACAAGGGCAAGACCGTCTCCGACGTGCTGAACATGCCGATCGAGGAGGCGGCCGAGTTCTTCGAGCCGATCAAGGCGATCCACCGGCACCTGGCCACCCTGGTCGACGTCGGCCTCGGCTACGTCCGGCTCGGTCAGCCCGCGCCGACGCTGTCGGGTGGCGAGGCGCAGCGCGTCAAGCTCGCCAGCGAACTGCAGAAGCGGTCCACCGGCAAGACGGTCTACATCCTCGACGAGCCGACCACCGGTCTGCACTTCGAGGACATCAGCAAGCTGATCGGCGTGATCAACGGCTTGGTGGACAAGGGCAACACGGTGATCGTCATCGAGCACAACCTCGACGTCATCAAGACCTCGGACTGGATCATCGACATGGGTCCCGAGGGTGGTTCCGGCGGTGGCACCGTGATCGCGGAGGGCACGCCGGAGTACGTCGCCGCGGTGGAAGAGAGCTACACCGGCGAGTTCTTGAAGACCGTTCTCGTGTAGCGACTCGTGAGTGGTAAGGACGGTTCTAACCGTCCTTACCACTCACGAGGTCCAGCACCGGTGACGCGGGCCCGTAGTAGAAGGCGCGCAGCCGGTACGAGGCGCCCGCTTCGCCCGGCATCGAGGCGAGCCCGGCCGACGTCGTCCCCGGATCCGAGACCTCGATCGGCACGAACCCGTCCGCGCCGGGTTTCTTGATCTCCACGAGGAATCCGTCCTCGTCGCTGGAGCGGTCGGCCCAGCTGAACCGCACCATCTCCTCCGGCGCGGGCTCGGCACGGAACGCGGCCGGAGCGGCTGCCTGGCCGCTCGTGCGCAGTGAGACCGGCGGCCCGGCCGAGCCGCCGACGGCGGGCCCGGAAACCGTGACAGCGTCCGACACGGCACCGTAGAAAGGCCGGATCCGGTAGTAGAACCGCGTTTCCGGCATCAGATCCGGATGCCGGTAGGCCGTCTGCCGGGGCGGCACGAACTGCAGGATCGTGTACGCCCCCTGCGGATCGGTCGTGTACTCGACGATCCTGCCCGCGACGTCCGGATCGTCGTCGGGCCAGCTCAGGTCGACGTTCACCGGATCCGTCAGCGTCGCGCTGAATCCGGGTTCTTCCGCGCATCCGGCCGCGAAGGCCACCGCCAGCAGGACGACCGCGAGTTTCTTGCGCACGCCTCCACCCTTCCGGGAATCGGGCGGCGGCGGAATCCGGAGGCGTCAGCATACGAGCGCGTCCGGTGATCGACAAGACCCGGTTGAACCGCATCGCCGCGCCGTCCGTGTGGGAGCCAAGAGGAGGCGGCCATGGAGAACCGAGGAGAGGCCGGTGCCGATGCACAGTTCGATCGCGGCGCGTGCCGAACGATCCACTCTGCCCCTGCGGGTTGCAGTACTGTCCTCGCCGACCCAGAAGACCGTCGGGAGGACACGAGTGGCGATCGGAGGCTGGCGGCCCAAAAAGGCCAAAGGCGAGGACTTGGTCCGGCACTTGTACGCCGAACACGGGCGAAGCCTGCTGGCGTACGCGACGAGGCTGACCGGGGACCGCGCGGCCGCGGAGGACGTCGTACAGGAGACCTTGGTCCGGGCGTGGAAACACGCCGAAGACCTGGAGAACGACGCGAAAGGATCGGTGCGGGGCTGGCTGCTCACGGTCGCCAGGAACATCATCACCGACCGCGCGCGGGCCAGGGCGGCGAGGCCGCCCGAAGTGCCGGAGCCCGAAGAGGGCGCGCCGACTCCGGCAGTGGAAAAGGACCATGCGCAGAGCGTCGTGGATTCCATGGCCGTGCTCGGGGCGATGGACGGTCTTTCCACGGAACATCGTGAGGTCCTGGTGGAGATCTACTACCGGGGCCGGACGGTGGCCGAAGCGGCGCAATCCCTGGGCGTGGCCCCGGGTACCGTTAAGTCGAGATCTTATTACGCGTTACGGGCGCTGAGAGCCGTGATGTCGGGAACCGGGAAGGAGGTAGCGCGATGAGTGCGGTGGGACACGACCAAGGCCAGCTCGCCGCCTACGTCCTCGGCGGGCTCACCCCGGCGGAAGCGGCCACGTTCGAGACACATCTGGCGAGCTGCCCCGCGTGCCGTCGCGAGGTGCGCGAGCTGTCGGAGCTGCGGTACCACCTCGACGAGGTTCCGCCCGAGGCGTTCCTCGAAGGACCTCCCGACGGGGGAGACCTGCTTCTGCAGCGCACGCTGCGTCAGGTTCGCGAAGAAGAAGGCACTCAGGAACGCAAGCCCCGTCGGCTTCTCGCCGTCGCCGGCGCGGCCGTCCTGGCCGTCGTGGCGCTGGGCGCGGGCGTGCTGGTCGGACGGCAGACGTCGCCCGAACCGTCGACGGTGGCCTTGCCGGTGCCGACGGCGACAGCCGCGGTCCCCGGCACCCGCGATATCGCGGCGACGAACCGGGACACGGGCGCGCAGCTGGCGGTCCGGGTCGTTCCGGCGGTGGGCTGGATCCGGCTCCACGCGAAGGCGGAAGGCGTCCGTGAGGGCGAGAAGTGCCAGCTCGTCGTGGTGACCAAGAGCGGTGAGCGGGTCAACGCGGGCAGCTGGCTGGTTTCGGCGAAGGGCGAACGCGAGGGCACCGGGATCGACGGCTCGGCACTGGTCGCCCCCGGCGACGTGGCCTCGGTCGACGTCGTGACCATGGACGGCCGGAACCTGGTGTCGGCGCAGGTATGACGGGCTCGCTCACGGGTCGTGGAGGCGGTCGATACCGCTTCCACGACACGTGGGTGCTCCCCGCCTCGCCCAAGGCTGTCTTCGACGCCGTCGTCGACCTGGCCGCGTATCCGCTGTGGTGGCGCGACGTCCGTTCGGTCAGTCAGGTCGACGAGGACACCGCCGAACTCGTCTGCCGGGCCAGGCTGCCGTACGCGCTGACAGTGCGGATGCACCGCGACCGGCAGGACGAGCACGAAGGCCGGGTGCGGGTCCTGCTCAGCGGTGATCTCGAAGGGATGCTGGCGGGCACCCTGACCCCGGTGGGCGGCGGCACCAGACTGGAGATCACGCAGGAGGTCGAGGCGCGGAAACCGTTGCTGCGCAAGCTCGATCGCATCGCCAGGCCGGTCTTCCGGATCAACCACGCGCTCATGATGCGACGGGGGCAACACGGATTGCGGGGGTATCTGGGGGCTTCGGCGGGCTAGGCTCCGCTCATGCGTGTCGCCACCGTGCAGCCGTTCACCGTCCCCGCGGACCTCTCCGCGAACATCGCCGAACACGTGAGGCTCCTCCGGAGCGTGGACGCCGACCTCTGCGTCTTCCCCGAACTTTCCCTGACCGGCTTGGAGTTCGAGGCGCTCGCCGCCGATCCCGGGCTCTGGCTGGCGCAGGACGACCAGCGCCTCGAACCGCTCCGGGAGGCTTGCCGGACCGGCGGTGTGCACGCCGTCATCGGGCTTCCGCTCGTGGAGGACGGCCGCAGGTACATCGGTTCGCTCGTCCTCGGTCCCGACGGGGAAACCGTTGCCACCTACGCGAAACGCAATCTGCACAACAGTGAGGAAGAGCTCTTCGCACCGGGCACACGCCAGGTGATCATCGAGGTCGGGGGCAGGCGGCTCGGTCTCGCGATCTGTCTCGACGCCGCGAATCCGGACCACTCCAGGGAACTCGCCGAAGCGGGCGCCGAGGTCTACGTCCTCAGCGCGCTTTTCAGTGACGGCCAAGAACAGCGGCTGCTCGACCAGGTCGGCGTCGCGGCCGGGCACGGGATGTGGGTGGTGCTCTCCCAGTATTCCGGCAAGACCGGCGGGATGGCCGCGTTCGGCGGGAGCGGGGTCTGGAAACCCGGAGGCGCCGCCGAAGTACGCCTCGGCGGCGAAGTCTCCGAATGGGCCTACGCGACGATCACCTCCTGAGCCTTCCGGCCATTCTTTCCCCAGGTGACGCCTTGGTGCATCACTTGTAACAGCGCCCATCTTGTGTGACTCTGTTCCCTGCCGGAAGGAGGCACTTCCATGTCCCAGGGGAACACCGATGTGACCGCGCGGGCCAGCGTGGTCGACCCGGAAAAACTCGAGGCGTGCACCGTGCTCGAGGTGATCAACCGGATCAGCGGCAAGTGGGCGATCGGCATCCTGCTGGAGGCCACGCGCGGTCCCGTGCGGTTCACCGAACTTGAGCGGTCGGTGACGGGAATCAGCAGGCGGATGCTCACCCTGACCCTGCGGAACCTCGAACGCGACGGCCTGCTCGTCCGCACCGTGTACCCGACGGTGCCGCCGAAGGTGGAGTACGAGGCCACGGAGATGGCGAAGGAGTTGTACGCGTCGCTGAGCGGTTTGCTGAGCTGGGCCGAGCGCCACCGCGACTCGATCGCCGCTTCTCGCGTCGTTTACGACGACAAAGTCAGCGCCTGACGGCTGTCGCGTGCACGGCTCGCTGGACGTGCGAGCACAGCAGGTCGAAGTACATCTTCTGGAACGGCAGGTCCGTACTGTTCTTCGCGGACCAGCTCTCCCAGAGGCCGCCAGGTCGCAGATAGCGCGACGTGTAGGCCGTCCTGAGGTCGGCGTCGACGTGGTGCAGGGCCGCGAGCGCCCACGCCTGGTCGTAGCGCAGGTCCGGCCGCGCGAGGTAGCGGTCCAGATAGGACACGAGGATCTCGGCGTCGGCGAGGGTGCCGAACCGGGCCAGTGCGAAGCAGTAGCCCTGCCCGGCGAAGACCATTCCGCTCTCCAGGAGGAGTTCCCGGAGGCGTCCGCGCCACGCCGTGCGGCGGCCGGTGCCGATCAGCCAGGCGGCGGTGATCCGTTCCCGCCACCCGTGGTCGAGAAGGAACTCCAAGTCCTCGTCGGTGATCCGCGACGCGTCCTCGGCCAGGTCCCGCAGGAAGGTCTCGCCTTCGGGGCCGCTCATCATCCCGGCGAAGTTGCCGTGCAGGAGCTTCGAATACCGCGCGGGCACGTAGTGGTCGATGGCGTCCGGCATGCCTTGGAGTTTTCCAGAAAAGAAGAACCGCGGTGCGAGGACGGGGGACCCTCGCACCGCGGTTCCGGTTTCTCGCCGGGCGCTACGCGTGCGCCACGGTCTTCTCCCTGTCGCCGTCAGGTTCCGGGGAGGTGTCGGAGTGGTCGTCGATCAGCGTGGCTTCGTCGAACGGGGTCTGACCGCTGAAGACCCGGTTCGCCTGTTCACGGTCGAACTCCTTGGTCCACGTGCCGACCAGGACGGTCGCGACGGCGTTGCCCGCGAAGTTCGTCAGCGCGCGGGCCTCGGACATGAACCGGTCGATGCCGAGGATGAAGCCGACGCCGTCGACCAGTTCCGGCCGGTGCGACTGGAGGCCGCCGGCGAGGGTGGCGATGCCGGCGCCGCTCACGCCCGCCGCGCCCTTCGACGCGATGATCATGAACAGCAGCAAGGAGATCTGCTCGCCGACGCCCAGCGGCTGGTCCTGCGCGCTGGCGATGAACAGCGTCGCCATCGTCAGGTAGATGGCCGTGCCGTCGAGGTTGAACGAGTACCCGGTGGGCACGGTGATGCCGACGACGGGCTTGGAAACCCCGAGGTGCTCCATCTTCGCGATCAGGCGCGGCAGGGCCGATTCGGACGACGAGGTCGAGAGGATCAGCAGGAATTCGCGGCCGAGGTAGCGGAGCAGCGTGAAGATGTTGACCCGCGCGCCGAGCCACAGGACCGTGCCGAGCACACCGAAGACGAACACCAGGCAGGTCAAGTAGAAGCCGATCATGATGACGGCGAGGCTGCGCAGCGCGCCCCAGCCGGTTTCGCCGACCACCGCGGCGATCGCGCCGAACGCACCCACCGGCGCGGCCCACATGATCATGGCGAGGATCCGGAACACCAGTCGCTGGATGTGCTCGATGCCGCGGCGGATCGGCTCGCCCTTGGTGCCCAGCTTCTGCACGGCGAAGCCGGCGAGCAGCGCGACCAGCAGCGTCTGCAGCACCTGGCCTTCGGTGAACGCGGAACCGAAGCTGGTCGGGATGATGCCGAGCAGGAAGTCGACGGTGCCCTCGGCGCCCTCGGCCTGCGTGTGCGCCTTCGCGGCGGCGGCCGGGTCGAGGTGCAGACCCTGACCCGGGTGCAGGAGGTTGCCGACGACGAGGCCGATCGCGAGCGCGAAGGTCGACATCATCAGGAAGTAGCCGAGCGACAGCAACCCGACCTTGCCGACCTTCGCGGCCTTCGCCACCGATCCGATGCCGAGCACGATGGTGCAGAAGATGATGGGGGAGATCATCATCTTGATCAGGTTGACGAAGCCCGTGCCGAGCGGCTTGAGCTCCTTGGCCAGACCCGGCGCGGCGAACCCGACGATGACGCCGAGGACGACCGCCGCGATCACGGCCAGGTACAGGTAGTGCATCTTGTCGCGGCGTCGGGGCGCCGCTTCCGGCGTTGTAGGCACCTTTGCCTCCAGCTCAGGGGGTGTCCGTGGGATTGCCGGTCACTATCACCCGGGCAGGTGAGCTGGGTCACGGTTGTGTTCATTGAGTTCGCGCGAGTGGTTTCCGGGGAATTCCGGCCAGGCGCGCTGAGCGGCCCCCACACCGGTGTGCTGGTATGAGCGGGTGCCCTCGACGACGCGGATCCGGACCAGGCGCGGCAGTCTTGCCCGCCAGCTGCTGATTCTCCAGCTCGTGGTGCTTTTCGTGCTCGTCGCGGCGGGCGTGACCTTCGCCTATCTCGATTCCGTCCGGGCCACCGGAGACCGGGCGAGGGACCGGGTGACCGCTGTCGCCGAAGCGGTGGCGGACGCGCCCGGCGTACTCGCCGCACTGTCCACATCGGAGCCCAGCCGGGCACTGCAGCCGTTCGCGCAGAGTGTCCGCGCGGACACGGAAGTGGATTTCGTGACCATCATGGACACGAACGGGATCCGCTACACCCACCCGAATCCGGAGCTGATCGGGCAGCCGTTCATCGGGAACATCGGCGAGGCGCAGCGCGGCGGCAAGGTCGTCGAGACCTACGCCGGTTCGCTCGGCCCGTCCGAACGCGTCGTGGTCCCGGTCCACGGCGCCGCGGGACAGGTCGTCGCGCTGGTTTCGGTCGGCATCACCGTCGAGGCGATCGACGCCGAACTACGCGAACGGCTGTGGCCGCTGATCGGGGTCGCCGTGGCGGTGCTGGTGGTCGGCGGGATCGGCAGCTATCTGGTCAGCGCCCGGCTCCGGCGGCAGACCAGGGGGATCGCGCCCGGGGAACTGAGCAACCTGTTCGAGTACCACGAAGCCGTCCTGCATTCCATGCGCGAGGGACTGCTGCTCGTCGGCGGCGACGGGCGGGTGGTGCTGTGCAACGACGGTGCCAGGGCGCTCTTGGGTGTCGCCGCCGATCCGGTCGGCCGGGAACTGTCCGCATTGGACATGCCCGAAGATCTCGTCGAGGCGTTCACGTCAGGGGAGGAGCGCACCGACGAACTCCACCTCACCGAAGCCAGGGTGCTCGTCGTCAGCACGGCGCCCGTGCGCTCGCGAGGGGAGGCGATGGGCACTGTCGTGATCCTGCGCGATCACACGGAACTCCAGGCGCTCACCGGCGAACTGACCACGGTGCGCGGACTGGCCGAGGCGCTGCGGTCGCAGGCGCACGAGGCGGCGAACCGGCTCCACACCGTCGTTTCGCTGGTCGAGATCGGCCGCCCCGAACAGGCCGTCGAGTTCGCGACCGAAGAACTCGCGCTGGCGCAGGAACTCACCGACAGGGTGGTCGGCGCGGTCGCCGAACCGGTGCTCGCGGCGTTGCTGCTGGGCAAGGCCGCGGAGGCGAGCGAACGCGGCGTCGAGTTCACGATCACGCCCGACACCGTCATGGAGGACTCGGACACCGGCGTCCCGCCGCGGGACCTGGTGACCATCCTCGGCAACCTGATCGACAACGGGATCGACGCGGCGGCGGGGAACGCCGGCGACGGCGGACGGCCAGGGGTCGAGGTCACGGTGCGGTCCGACGCCGAGGAGTTGGTGCTGCGGGTCGCCGACACCGGCCCGGGCGTGGACGACGTCGAGGACGTCTTCCGGCGCGGCTGGTCGACCAAACCGGAGGACGGGCACGGGCTCGGTTTGGCGCTGGTGGGTCAGGCGGTGAGACGGCACAGTGGGACCATCGACGTCGGCCGTGACGAGGGCGCGGTGTTCACTGTGCGCCTGCCGCTCAAGACGCCGCAAACACCCCTGTCGCCGAAGGAGCCGACACGATGATCAAGGTGCTGGTCGTCGAGGACGAACCCGTGGCCGCCGACGCTCATCGGGTGTACGTCGAGAGAATGCCCGGTTTCACCGTGTCCGGTGTCGTCCACTCCGGCGCCGACGCGCTGCGGTTCTGCGAACGCGAACCGGTCGACCTGGTGCTGCTGGACTTCTACCTCCCGGACACGCATGGTCTCGCGGTCTGCCGGTCGCTGCGCGCGGCCGGTCTCCCGATCGACGTCATCGCGGTGACCTCGGCGCGTGATCTGGCGCTGGTCAAGGCCGCCGTGTCGGTCGGCGTGGTGCAGTACCTGCTGAAACCGTTCACTTTCGCTTCCCTACGGGAGAAATTGGAACGCTACGCCGAGTTCCACGGAACTTCGGGCGAGGTCAGCGGGCAGGCCGAGATCGACAGGGCGCTCGGCACGCTGCGCACCACCGAGCGGCAGGCCCTGCCGAAGGGGATGAGCGGGCAGACCCTGGAAGCGATCACCGAAGTCCTCGCCTCGGCCGCGGACGGCCTGTCCGCTGGGGCGGCCGCGACCGCGATCGGCGCCTCCCGCGTCACCGCGCGGCGCTACCTCGAATACCTCGCCGACAACGGCCTCGCCCAGCGTGAACCCCGCTACGGCCAGGTCGGCCGCCCCGAGGTCTGGTACAGGCCGAAGACCGTATAACGGTTTATATGTAGCCCTGATCGGGTTGGATCTCATATCGAGGGTAACGCCAGCCGATCTTGATGAGACTGACGCAGTATGACCTTCATAGAGGGAGTACTGCTGTGCCCAAGCAAAGATCGACCATCATTGGCGAAGTAATCGAGCAACAAGTTGAGAATTTGCTGACATCGAGCGCGTATGGCGCTTGGGAGTCTGAACAGACCCTAAACTGGGGCGACCTGGTTGTGTTCAATAATTCATTCTTGTTTCGTGATCGAACGGGAACAACTAAAAGTGAAAAATACCTAGCCCTTCGAATGGAGGAGGGTAGACGTCTCGCGTCGCGCCCACAGGTTATTTATGACCTCGGCTCCGTGATAAAGGATGTTAAGCGATTTAGTGGTCAACAAATTCTTGATGGTCAATGTCACGGCCTTCGAGATGAGATAAATGTAGAGCGCCATCGTCTCGGCTATATTGCACTTGCACTGGCGGCGGGTGTGCGGCCAGATGAGGGGGCTGCTGTCGAGGTTGACGGCGCCAATGTCGGTATCGATTACTTGGAGTACGATCCTGAACAGGAAGAACTAGTTGAAATTGCTGGTGATCGATTGGTTGTAAATCAGATCGACAACTCTGACCTCCTCTGGCATGCTATATTGGACGGTTCTGGTGAATTTAGAGAGGCGCAAGGATTTGAATTCGTGTTTCGGCGCGCGCTTGCGAGATTGAGAAGTGATGTGCATGTCTCTGTTTCAATTGACAATATCGCCGGGGGAAGCTCAAGTGTTTTAGCTAGGGTCATTGATCGACTCGAGCGGCAGGTTGCTGACTATGAAGCAGCGCTGATACGGCATCGGAAGAGCTTGTCTGATGTGGATGCGAAAAATGAGCTTCTGCGCATCGCATATAACTTTGCGGACGGAGCACAAAGTCTTATTAAGCTAGTTGTAGGAATATCCGATCTTAAGCCTATTGTGTTTTGGATGACTATAAGCTCGCAATGGAATCTGAAGTCTGCATTTGACGAGATACCGCTGAATCTATCGGGTAATGCGAAACCTTCGTTCGGTAAGTATCGAACTGTAATAGCCAATGCTAGAAATCAGGTATTCCATGATATATTTTCTCTTGGGAGAACCTTCAAGGCAAAGCTACCTCCTGAGGCGTTTTCTGGGGCTGAAGTGGTCATATTTAGGGACTATGCGGATAAAAATTCTCCTGCCTTGAACTTTGACGATAGGCAGATAGTGGAACTACTTGAAGGGCTGACTCGTACTACGGAGGAGGTGGTCCCATATGGTTTTTGGGAAGCAAATTTGGGAGTAATGAGTGGTACGGTCGAGGTAGTTCGTTCTCTTCTGGATGCGTTGCTAATTCTGGGGGGTGAGCGCGCATGACAATGTCGACTGTGAACTTGCTGTAGGACTAAATTTCACTTCGGGATCGAGTTTGTGTACAACGGATATGTTGTATATGGCTTTTTGTGGTTATTATGATGAAGTGAAGATCGGCGAACTCGCACGGAAGACCGGGGTCAGCGTCCGTGCGCTGCGCTATTACGAGGAAGAGGGCTTGATCAGCCCCGGCAGGGAAGGCAACGGCTATCGCGACTTCTGCGACGGCTCGATCGAGGCCGTCCTGCAGATCCGCGGGATGCTCGACGCGGGCCTGCCGGTCAGGCTGATCCGCGAAGTCCTCCCGTACCTCGACGGGCCGGGGGACGTCCGGCCGAAAGTGCCGTGCGAGTACATGATCGACGAGGTCGCGCGGCAGCGGGAAGTACTCGATCGCCGGATCGCTCTCATGACCAGGAATCGGGACGCCCTCGACGCGTACCTTCGCGACTTGACCCTGACGCAAACGTGAGGGTTTTAGCGTGCGGACATGACTTCGATGCGCGCTCTGCGACAGGACTCCGCGAACGGTCCTGAAGATCTCCGCCTGATCACTGGTGCACCGGTTCCGGCGCCGGGACCAGGCGAAATCCTGGTGAAGGTCGCCGTCGCCGGCGTCAACTTCGCCGACGTCATGCAGACGCGGGGGACGTACGAAGACGGCCCGAAAGCGCCGTACATCGCCGGATTCGAGGCCGCCGGAGTGGTCGTGGCCGTCGGGGAGGGAGTGACCGCGCCTGCCCTGGGCGACCATGTCGTCGGGACCGGCGGCGGGGCCTTCGCCGAGTACATGGTCATGTCCGCGGCCGGCGCGGTTCCGGTACCGGAGGCCTGGTCGGCCGATCAGGCGATCGGGCTGATCCTGAACTGGGTCACCGCGCTCGCCGCGCTCAAACCGTTGGGGCGGTTGGCCGCTGGTGAGACCGTGCTGGTGCAGGCGGCGGGCGGCGGGGTCGGTCAGGCCGCGGTCAGGCTGGCCAAGCACTACGGCGCCACCGTCATCGGCACCGCTTCGCCCGGCAAGCACGACTCGGTGCGGGCGCTGGGCGCCGACAGGGTTCTCGACTACGGCGCGGAGACGGGAGAGGCGGACCTCGTGCTCGAATCGGTCGGCGGCCCGGGGTTCGCCGCGAGCCTCGCCGCCGCCAAGCGGGTCACCGGGCGCGTCGTGGTCTACGGCGTCGCCGGGGGAGAGGCCGCGATCACCAACCGTGACTTGAACTTCCGGCACCAGATCCACGTGATCGGTCTGCATCTCGGCGTCCTGATCGAGCAGGCGCCGGTGATCTTCGCGGAGCTGATGGACGAGCTGCGCGCGCTCGTCGCCGCCGGTGTCTGCGTGCCGGGGACCCCGACGGTGTACGACCTCGCGGACGGCCCGAAAGCACTCGCGGAACTGGAGGCGCGAGCGACTTCGGGCAAGGTCGTGCTGCGGCCCTGAGCGCGATGGGCCGTGCATAGTCGTATGCGAACGTGTGCATGTCAATAGGGCGAAAGTGTTGGTAAATCACCAGCTGGCTGACGCGACGAAAGTCGGTGCCGAGTCGCGGCCGAGGCTCCTAAATTCACGAACCATTCCGTTGTCCTCACAAGGAGTGGGTCCATGGCAAGGAAGTTCTTCGTCTCCGCGTCCGTGAGCTTGGCGCTGCTCGCCGTCCCGGTCACCGCCGGTCAGGCCGCGGCGGTCGAGCCTGCTCAATCGACCGCGGCAGTGACCACGGTCTACTACGACGCCTCGGGAGCGCCCAGCTTCCGTGCCGCCATCCAGGCGGGCGCGGCGAACTGGAACAACTCGGTGTCCAACGTGAAGCTGCAGGAGAGCTCGTCGGGGGCCACCCTGCGCTACACCGAAGGCAACGACCCCTCGGGTTCGTACGCCGAGACCGACGGTCACGGCCGCGGCACCATCTTCATCGACTACTCGCAGGCACAGCAGTACAACCAGACGCGGATCGCCGCGCACGAGACCGGCCACGCGCTCGGCCTGCCGGACAACTACCAGGGTCCGTGCTCCGAACTGATGTCCGGTGGCGGCCCCGGCCCGTCCTGCACCAACGCCAACCCGAACGCCCAGGAGGTCTCGCGGGTGAACTCGCTGTGGGCCAACGGGCTCCTCGCGGCGGGCGCCGTCCAGCGCATCTACAACTGACGCTGAGCTCCACTCGTGAGCGGTAAGGACGGTTCTAACCGTCCTTACCACTCACGAGGCGTTTCAGCCCCGAACTCGTTCAGCCCTCTAACTCGTTTCAGCCTTGGAACTCGTAGGCGCCGGCATCGACCCGGGCGCCGGCGTACACGGGGTTGCCGTCGACGTCGCGATCGTCGTACTTCGTGGTGCCGAGGTCGATCGCCGGGCTGCCCGCCCGGAGGGTCAGGTTCGTGGCCGAGGTGAACTTCGGATCCGCGACCTTGTCCGTCGCGCCCGCCGTGAACTGCCGGAGCCCGCCGAAGTAGACGTTGTGATCGGTCGCGGTGAAGGTCGTGTCCGCGTAGCCGACCTTGTACGCCGCCTGGACGACGTTCTGCGTCATCGTCAGCGTCTTGTTCGTGCAGCCTCCGTAGCAGACGAAGCCCTCCGACTCGGCGTTCGAGAGCCGGAGCGAGTTGTTGCGGAACACTGTGCCGAGCACCGGCCCGTTGCCGTCCTCGGCGCCGCGCGTGATGATCCCGCCGCGCGTCTTGGCGCCGAAGACCGCGTTGTACTCGAAGACGTTGCCGGTCGAGACGCCGTCTGGGTCCTTCGTGTCCGTGCCGAGTTCGGTGAAGGTCTCGTTGTCCTCGGAGATGTTGTGGTGGATGACGTTGCGGGACCCGTAGAAGATCTCGACAGCGGCCCCGTCGAGGCCGCCGAAGTCGTCGGCCTTCGCGATCGAGCCGCTGATCCGGTTCCAGCCGATGTCGGAGTCGTTACCCTGGACCAGCACGGCGAACGCGCCGGAGTCGTCGTTGCCGCCCGGGGTCACCACGGTCATGTGGTTGTTGTCGACGAGGTCGTTCTGCGTGACCTCGGTGTGGTCGGCCGACGGCGCGATGTACACGCCCGCACCGGCGCCGGTGATCAGATTCGACAGCACTTTGTTGCGGTCGCCGGAAACCTTCACCCCGGCCCACGAACAGCGCCCGGCGTCGGCCGCGACGCCGATCTGCAGATCTTGCACCACGTTGTCGTTGCCGGGCAGGTGGACGCACGCTTCGGTGTGACCCTTGACGATCGGCCGGGCGCCAGTACCGTACGCGCCGATCGTGACGCCCGAGCCGTTGACGGTGAGACCACCGGACCAGGCCCCGCCGCGACGCAACAGGACGGTGTCGCCCGCGGTGAACGTGGTGGCGGAGATCTTCGCCAGGGACTTCCACGGGGCCTGCTGCGAAGTGCCGCTCGCGGTGTCACTGCCGGAGACCTGGTCGACGTAGTAGGTCTTCGAAGCGGCTTCGGCCGTTGTGAATCCGGTGCACGCGACTGCGGCGAGCACGCTCACGGAAAGCAGTTTCCAGGACATTCCGCGGACCGTAACCACCTGCCGCACAAGGCTCGTACAAAGACCGCCGCGGCCTTAGCATGATCCGATGCGCCGGCCGTCGCGGATTCTCGTCGTGGCCGCGTTGCTGCTCAGCGCCGTGGTGGCAAGCAGCGGCATCGCGTCCGCGCCGCCGCCCGTGGCCCCCGTCGGCGGGCTGAACGAGCTCTGGAACGGCTACGGCGACCAGGGCGGGCACTGGACCGGCGGGGATCGCACGGTGTCGGTCCCGCTGCCGGACGGCCGCACCGCGTGGCTGTTTTCGGACACGTTCCTGGGCAGGGTGAACCCGGACCACAGCCGTCCGCCGGACAGCCCGATCGCCCGCAACACCCTGGTCGTCCAGCGGCCCGACGGCACGTTGGGGGAGACGCTGCACGGCGGCACCGCCGACGACCCGGAGTCGTTGATCGGGCTCGCGGGTTCAGGTGAGCACTACTGGGTCGGTGACGGCGTCGTCGAAGGCGACGTCCTGCGGGTGCTCTACAACCGGTACAAGACGACGGGGCCCGGCGGGCTCGATTTCCGGAGCACCGGGACCTCGCTGGCCACGTTCCGGCTGCCCGCGCTGACGCCGTCCGAGCTGCTGGTGATCCCGGTGGGCGACAGGGTCGCGTGGGGATCGGAGCTGCTCGACGATGGCGGCTACACCTACATCTACGGCGCCGAGGAGGGCCATCTGCGGTTGGCCAGGGTGTCTGTCGGCGGCCTTCGCGGGCCGTGGCAGTTCTGGACCGGCCTCGGCTGGTCGTCCCACGAGGAGGACTCCGTCCGGATGCTGTCCGGGATCGGGACGGCCTTCTCGGTGACCCGGATCGGCGGCGAATACGTGCTGATCACCATGGACACCAGTCCCGGCTTCAGCCCGGTGATGCTCGCGTACACCGCCGGTTCGCCGACAGGCCCGTTCGGTGAACCGCGGGTCCTTTACCGAGCACCCGAAGCGAGTGACCGGCGGATCGTCTACGACGCGACCGCGCATCCTCAGCTGAGCGTGCCGGGGAAGCTCGTCGTGTCGTACAACGTGAACTCTCTCGACCATGCCGACAACATCGCGGACGTGAGGATCTACCGGCCGCGGTTCGTCGAAATCGACTGGCCGCCGGTACTACCCTTCAACGGGTGATCGAGATACTGATTAGGCATAGTTGGCGTATCAGACTGGGTGATGGGGATTTTTGCCGCATCCCGCGCGGGAAAGATCTATTCGGCGCACACCTCGACGCCACGACACGTTTGCCTTACCCCTCACTAGAACGACCCTTGCCACTCGCGACTATTGGTACTGGCCGCCGATCATTCGAGCGCACGGTCTCGCGGCGATTCGATGGTCAGGGGAGCCGACGTGTCGCCGGTGAGCTGCCGCAGCTGGGTCATGGTCCGGTCCAGTTGCTCCGCCAGCCGCGGAATGGTGCTGGACGGCAGGTAGGCCTCGGCACCGGCGTCGAGAAGGCGGCGCACCGGCCCCTCGTACTTGACCCCGAGTTCGGCGTCCTCGATCTCCGTGATCACGATCCGGGCCTTGGGGTACAGCGCCCGGAAGTTCCCGATCAACTGCGGGCTGGAAGGCGGGACCAGCAGCACGTCGACGGTCGGGGGAGCCGAACGCAGGTCCAGGACGAGGTAGCCGGGGCCGAGCCGGTCGGACAACGAGGACCGCGCCGAGGCCGAAAGCTTCATGGCGGTGGCCACGACTGTGACGTCGTCGTCGGAGGCCGCTGAAGGGACCTGTTCTTCCTGAGCAGCAACGGAAATCGTCCCGATCGTCTCGCCGTTCCGGGTGATGCGCACGTCCTCGCCGGGGCGGAGTGTGTCGATGAGAGCTACGAGTTCTTCAGGAAGCTGGGTGGCATCGACCCACCGCTCGGACTGATCACTCATGAGCCCATGATGGCCCCGTCTCGGCATCAGGTGCGAGGACGGGGTATCGAGGGGTGAGCTGGACGGTGTCGCGTCGGTCGGTACGGGATCCTGCGCGGACACGCGCTTTCGCAACGCCTTCCCGGGAAGCATGTGCCGAGGCAGGCATGCCCGGCGACTGGAGCGTGCCGGTGGCGAGGTGCGAGCAACCCACGTCCACCGGCACGGCAGCCTTACCCCTCAACGCACTTCTAGCGAGGCCGCCCAGGGACTCCCGGCCGCGTCTGCCACGGGTGCGGCCCGTCCAGCGGCCGGTACTCGACGCCCAGTGCGTCCAGCCGCGGCAGGTGGTGATCCCGCAGGCGCGGCAGGAACTCGGCGTAGTCCCGCCCTTCCGGGGCGCTCCACGCGACCTCGGCGAACGCGGACAGCCGCGGGAAGGCGACGTAGTCGACCCGCCGCACGGTGTCCAGATGCTCCGCCCAGACCTGTGCCTGCGCGCCGAGAATGGCCTTGTCGGCAGGGAAATCCGCGGGCACCGGCTCGTAGGAGTAGATGTCCTCCAGCGTCCGCAGGTAGCCGACGGGGATCGGCTCGTCGGGGTGGTCGGACTGCCGGTGGTCCAGGTACACGCGCTCCTCGGGGCACATGACGACGTCGTGCCCGGCGGCCGCCGCGCGGGCACCGGCCCCCTCGCTCTGCCACGAGCCGATGACCATCGGCGGCAGGTCGCCCGCTTCGAGCACCTCGTCCCAGCCGAGCGGACGACGTCCTCGTTCGACCAGGTGCTGCGCGATCTCGCGGACGAACCAGCCGTGTTCCTCGGTCGCGCCGGGCACTTCGTCACCACCCAGGGCGATGACCTCCGACGGGAAGATGTCCAGCACGTGGTCGAAGATGCGCTTGAAAAAGTCCACAGTGGACTTCTCCGTGTTCAGCAGGGACGTGCTGATACCCCAGCTCGTCCACACCTCCCATGGTTCGGCGGTCTCCGGGCCGAGTTCGGGGTACGCGGCGATCGCGGCCCGCGCGTGCCCGGGGATGTCGACCTCCGGGACGACAGTCACCGAACGCGCGGCGGCGTACGCGACGATCTCGCGGAGATCGTCGACAGAGTAGAATCCGCCGTGCGGCCGCCCGTCGCGTTCCGGCCCGTCGTGCCGCCCGACCATGGACGACTTCCGCCAGCCACCGACCTCGGTCAGCTTGGGGAACTCGGCGATCTCGATCCGCCAGCCCTGGTCGTCGGTCAGGTGCAGGTTGAGCACGTTGAGCTTGTGCGCGGCGAGCAGGTCGATGAACCGCAGCACCTCCGCCTTGGTCCGGAAGTTCCTCGCCACGTCGAGCAGGCAGCCACGCCAGCCGAATCGCGGGTGGTCGGTGACCACGCCGCACGGGATCGTCTGCTGTCCACTGTGGATCGACGTCACCCGGAACGCGTCCGGCCCGATGAGCTGCCGGAGCGTCTGGCGGCCGTAGAACTCGCCTGCCGCGTCGGCGGCGTGCAGGGTCACCCCGGCCGGGTCGATCTCCAGCCGATAGCCCTCGGCGGGCAGCCCGGCGTCGGTGCGTACGTCCACTTCGGACGGTGCCGCGCACTGTCCCGGCAGCGGTTCCACCGAGACGGGACGGGGGAGCAGAGTTTCGAAGCCAGGCATGTCAGCCCTTCACCGCGCCGCCCATGACGGACACGAGTCGTCGTTGCACGAGAATGAAGAACACCAGCACCGGGATGGTCATCAGGGTCGAACCCGCCATCACCGCGCCCCAGTCGGTGTCCTCCGGCTTGAAGAACACCAGGATCGCCAGCGGGAGCGTCTGGTTCTCGGTGTTGGAGATGATGAACGTCTTGGCGAACAGGAAGTCGTTCCAGGCGTGGATGAACGCCAGCACGCTGATCGCCACCAGCCCGGGCGCCACCAGCGGGAAGAGGATCTGCCAGGTGAACCGCATGCGGCTCGCCCCGTCGATCTTCGACGCCTCTTCCAGTTCCTGCGGCACCGCGGCGACGAATCCGCGCAGCATCCAGATCGCGAACGGCAGGCTGAACGCCAGGTGCACCAGGATCAGCGAGCCGAGGTGGTTGGTGCCGAACGCGGGCGCGACGTCGCCGACCGACCGCATCAGGAAGAACAGCGGAATGGTCAGCGCCTCGACCGGCACCATCTGCGCCACCAGCACCATCACCAGCAGGACGGTCTTGCCCTTGAAGTTGAACCTGGTCAGCGCGACAGCCGAAAGGAACGACAGCAGCAGAGACAACGCCACCACCACGACGGCCACGATCACGCTGTTCAGGAAGAACAGCGCGAAGCCCTCGCCGCTGAGCACGCGTTCGAAGTGCTCCAGGGTCGGTGTCAGCGTCCAGGGACGGGGGTTCTCCGACTGGATCTGCCCGGTGGGCTTGAACGCCGAAAGCACCATCCAGTACACCGGGAACGCGACCATGCCCGCGATCACCACGCAGATGATCTCGGCGATCAGCCTGCCCGGCTTCTTGACCCGGCGGGGACGCCGGGCGGGAGCCGTGATCACACCCATCCCGCGCTCCGGCGTTGCGACCGGACGTACAGCCCGGTGATGGACAGCAGCAGCAAGGTCATCACGACTCCGAGCGCCGCGCCGAGACCGTATTCCTGTCCGGCGAAGGCCTGTTGATAGGCGAAGACGTTGAGCACGAGGTTGCGCCCGGCCACGCCGCCGCCGTTGGTCATCACGTAGATCTGGGTGAAGATCTTGAAGTCCCAGATGATCGACTGGATGGTGGCGATGGTCAGCAGCGGCCGCACCATCGGCAGGGTGACCGACCACGTGGTGCGCCAGGTCGACGCGCCGTCGAGGTACGCGGCCTCGATGACCTCCTCCGGCACGCCCTTGAGCCCGGCGTACATCGTCACCATGACGAACGGGAACGAACACCAGATGACCTCGGCGGCCACCAGACCGAACGTGCTGTAGGTGTCGAACGTCCAGGAGTGGTTCGCCATCCCGGTGAACCCGAGGCCCGAGAGCACCTCGTTCACCAGGCCGAAATCCGCGTCGAACAGGAACAGCCAGACGTACGAGCCCGCCATCGCCGGCGTCGCCCACGCGGCCAGCGCCGCCAGGAACAGCGGCACCCGAGCCCAGGCGCGGACCCGCGTCGCCAGGACGGCGAGCCCCGTCCCGAGGGCGAGACTGCCGACGACGCAGACCGCGGTGAAGCCGAGGGTCTTGGCCAGCACCTCCCAGAACTGGATGTTCTCCAGCAGGTCGGTGTAGTTCTGGAAGCCGAGGAACACCAGCGGCGCGTTGCCGACGGCCTGAGGCTGGCCGTAGTCGTAGAACGAGATCAGGACGAGCTGGTAGATCGGGTACACCAGCATCGCCAGCAGCAGGATGCCACCGGGCGCCAGGTAGAGCAGGGCGGCCCGCCCGTCCCGGCGACAGCGGGGCGACCGCCGTGCCGGGACGGCCGGAGCCGTGGTGCGAGGGGCTTCTTTGGTGACCACTTAGCCGAACGCCTTGTTCATCTCGGCCGCCGCGGTGGCCAGTGCGGCCGCCGGGTCCTTGCCGCCGGTCGCGATCTGCTGGATCGCGGTCGGCAGCACGTTCTGCGCGTCGATCTTCGACCACGCCGCGGTGGCGGGGACGAACTTCGTGCCCGCGGTGAGCGTGTCGACGAACGGCTTGACCGACGGGTCGCTCGCGGCGAGCTTCTGCTGCACGCTGCCGAGCGTGGGCAGGTTGCCCATGGCGACGTACATCTTCTCCTGGTACTTGGCGCCACCGAGCAGCTGGGTGAACTCGACAGCGAGGCTCTTGCGCTTGGTCGCGTTGAACACGCCGAGCAGGTTGCCGCCCGAGAACGCCGGGGCGATCTTGCCCGCCTCGGTGCCCGGGATCGGGATGATGGCGTACTTGCCCTTGACCTGGCCCGCTTCGACGGCCTTGCGGTTGAAGTCACCGCCGATGGACATACCGGCTTTGCCACCGGCGAACGCCGTGATGCTCTGCGTCCCGGTGAGGTTGGCGCACTGTTCGGGCGGGCAGATGTCCGCCTTCAGCAGGTTCGCGTACGCCGTCACGCCGGCCTTGGCCTGCTCGGAGTCCACAGTGGACTTCCACTTGTCGCCGTCCTGCTTGGCGATCTCGCCGCCGTGAGCCCACAGGAACGGCAGCATCGCGTAGGTGTACTTGCCACCCACGGAGATGCCGTACAGCTCCGGCTTCTTGGCACGGATCGTCTTCGCGGTCTCGGTCAGTTCCGCCAGCGTCGTCGGCGGCTTGAGGCCGAGTTCGGCGAAGAGGTCCGTGCGGTAGTACAACGCGCGGATGCCGGTGAACCAGGGAAGCCCGTAGGTCTTGCCGCCGGACTTCGCGGTCTCCAGCACCGCCGGGAGGATGTCCGCCCCTTCCTTCCACGACGACAGATCGCCGGTCAGGTCGGCCAGCGCGCCGGTGGCGGCGTAGCTGGAGACGTCGGTGTTGCCGAACTCGGCGACGTCCGGCGCGCTCGCGGGGTCGTTGAAGGCGCCCGAAAACTTGTCGGCGCGGCCTTCGACCGGGATCCACTGGACGTCGACCTCGACGCCCGAGTGCGCCGCCTTGAACTCGGCGATCGCCTCCTTGACCGCGGCTTCCTTCGGTGCGCGGTTGGCTTCGTCGAACAGCCAGACCCGGACCGTGCCGGTCTTCTCGTCGCCGCCGCCCGCGGCGGGGGTGTTCTGGGCCGGCGCGCAGCCCGCGACGAGGCCGACCGCCGCGAGGCCCGCGATGAGGACGCGAGTTCTCATGGGATTTTCTCCTTATGCGAAAAAGACGGAATTGACCTGGGGGAGTGCCAGTTTTCCGGCGACGGCCCCCGGGAGACCGGTGGCGGGATCACGCGGCAGCCAGCTCAGCGTGCCGGACTTGTCGCTGGAGACGTAGAACCAGCTTTCGGTCGGATCCAGGGTGATGTGACGCGGGTAGACGCCGCCGACAGGCGCGTTGTTCAGCAGCTTCAAGGACTTCCCGTCCTCGCCGACACCGAACGACGCGATCGTGTCCGAACCACGCACGGACGCGTAGACGAACCGGCCGTCCTTCGCCGTGGTGATCTCGCCCGGGTACTGCTCGCCGGGCGTGCCCGCCGGAACGGCCTTGACGACCTGGCCTGCGGTGAGTTTCCCGGTGGCCGGGTCCCACGCCGCGATGGTCACCTCGGCCCGCAGCTCGCCGAGGATGTACGCGTACTTGCCGTTGGGGTGGAAGGCGAGGTGGCGAGGCCCGGCACCCGACGGGAGCTTCAGCTGCTGGTTCAGCTTCAGTTTCCCGGTGGCGACGTCGAGTTTGTAGACGTAGACCGAATCCGCGCCGAGGTCGACCGAAAGCACCCACTTGCCGGTGGGATCGTTGACCACCTGGTGCGCGTGCGCGTCCCGCTCGGCGCCCTTGTGCTGGGCCAGATCGACGACGTCGCCGAGCTTCCCGCCCGCGAGGATCGGGAGGACGACGACGCTGCCGCTGCTGTAGTTCGCGGCCAGCACGTACTTCTGGCTCGAGTGGACGGTCAGATGCGTCGGGTGCTTGCCCTTCGCCGACTTCTTGTTGAGCAGCTTGGGCTTCGCCGGGTCGGCCAGGCTGAGCGCGGAGATCTGGCCGTTCTCGTCCTCGTTGGTCACGTAGAGCGTCTTGCGGTCGGCGCTGATGTCGAACCAGGAAGCGTTGCTGACTCCCGGAATCGTCCGGTCGACGGCGAGCGCGTTCGTGGCCGCGTCCCGGTGAGCGACATCGAGCCCGTGCCCGGAACTGGTGTAACTGCTGACGTAGATGGCCCCGGTTCCCTTCGGTCCGCAGGTCTGTTCGGAGGCATTCGCGAGGTGGGAACCGAGAACGGTGGTGAGTCCAGCCGCTCCGACGGCGCCGAGGAAGGTGCGTCGATCGAGTCCGGTCATCGTGATCTCTCCCAGCTTTCAGGTGGTTTAAACCACTGCCATGAGCAATGCTGCCACGCCGAAACCGGAAACGGAAAGGACGGTTTCCAAAACGGTCCAGGTTTTCAGGGTCTGCGGCACGGTCATGTTGAAGTACCGCGAGATGATCCAGAAGCCGCCGTCGTTGACGTGGGAGGCGATGATCGACCCGGCCGAAATGGCGACGACCAGCAGCGCGAGCTGCATCTGCGAGTAACCCAGCGTCGCCACGGTCGGCGCGACGATACCGCTTGTGGTGACGATCGCGACGGTTGCCGAACCCTGCGCGATACGCATACCGCAACTGATCACGTAGGCCGCCAGGATGGCCGGGAGACCGGCGTTGTCGAGGGAGCCCGCGACAGCCTTGCCGATCCCCGTCGCGGCCAGCACGGCGCCGAAGAACGCGCCCGCGCCGACCACGAGCAGGATCATCGCGACGGGGCGCAGCGACTTCGCCGAAAGCTCGCTCAAGTCCTTGCCCGTCAAGCCCCGGCGCAGGCCCAGTAGCCACGACGCGAGCAGCACCGAGATCGTCAGCGCGACCGCCGGGGTGCCGATGAAGGCGGCGACACCCGCGAGCGCGGAGTTCTTGGGAAGCCAGATGCTGCCGAAGGTCCCGGCGAGGATCAGCACCAGTGGGACCGCGATGATCGCCGCCACCAGGCCTAGTGAAGGCGGGTTCTCTTCCTTTTCGCCTTCTTCCTCGACCACGAATTCCTCGGGGACCGGGATGTCGATGCGCTTGCCGATCCACGTCGAGTACGCGACACCGCCGATGAGGAACGCCGGGATACCGCAGACCAGGCCCATCAGGATGATCCAGCCGAGTTCCACGTGCAGCAGGCCCGCCGCGGCCACCGGGCCGGGGTGCGGCGGGAGGAACGCGTGCGTGATCGAAAGACCGGCGAGCAGCGGCAGTGCATAGAGCACCAGCGAACGGCCGCCCTGTTTGGCGGCGACGTAGACCAGCGGCGCCAGCACGAAGATGCCGATGTCGAAGAACACCGGGATACCGAAGACGAAGCCCGCGAGACCCATCGCCAACGGGGCCCGCTTCTCACCGATGGCCCGCAGCAGCGCGGTGGTGAGCACCTTCGCCCCGCCGGAACGCTCCAAAATGGACCCGAGGATGGTGCCGAGCCCGATGATCGCGGCGATATGGCCGAGAATCCCGCCGAAACCCTTTTCCAGCAGGGAATCCGACGCCTTCTGCGCGGAGCCGACGATCTGGCCGACCGGCAGGCCCGCGGCCAGCGCGGTCAGCAGGCCGACCACGATCAGCGCGATGAAGGGCTCCAGCTTGACCTTGATGATGAGCAGCAGCAAGACCGCGATCGAGACGGCGGCGAGGGTCAGGAGACCTCCCGTCGTGTGTTGGAGCCAGTCGATCATCGGGCACTCCCGGGGTTCCGCAGTGAATGGCCGGCGAGGGCGCCGGTCGGTTGACCATCGTCGATGGCGGCGACACCGTTGACGAAGACATAGGGGATACCGGCGGCCTGCTGCCGCGGCTCGTCGAACGTGGCGGTGTCGGCGACGGTTTCCGGGTCGAACAGCACGAGGTCGGCCGCGTGACCCGCGCGGACGAGACCCCGGTCGGTCAGCCGCAGGCGTTCCGCCGCGCGGCCGGTGAGATGGGAGACGCATTCGGCGAGGTCGAGGACGCCGAGCTCGCGGACGTAGCGCGCGAGGTAGCGCGGGAACGTGCCCCAGGCGCGGGGATGCGGCCGCGCGCCGACGAGGAGCCCGTCACTGCCACCGGTGTGCGTGCGGTGGCGCATGATCGCCTGGACGTTCTCCTCGTGCCCGACGTGCATCAGGCAGGACGTGCCGAGCTTTTCCGACAGCAGGACGTCGAAGTACAGCTCCGCGGCCGGTTTACCGGCGCGCTGCGCCGAAGCGGCGACGGAATGCCCGATGAGGTGGGCGTTCTCGTCCCGGCGGACACCGTTGATCTCGATGGCCTCCCAGTCGATCGGCACGCCGTGCGCGCCGTCGGATCCGGTTTCCTCGATCTCGGCCCGGATCCGCTCGCGAGTGTCCACATCGGACAGTCGCGCCAGTGTGGCGTCAAGCCCGCCTTCGGTGGACCAGCTCGGCAGCAGCGCGGAGAGGTACGTGGCGCCGGGGAGATAGGGATAGGTGTCCAGGGTGATGTCGCAGCCGTCGTCGAGTGCCTGGTCAAGCAGCTCAAGCAGATTCGACGCCTTGCCCTTGTTCACCGAGAAGTTCATCGTGGCGTGCGCGAGGTGCAGCGGACAGCCGGAGCGGCGGGAGACGTCGACCATCTCGCCGAACGCTTCGAGCGCGCCCTTGCCGTAGCTGCGGTGGTGCGGGCTGTAGAAGCCGCCGTTCTCGCCGACGACCCGGCACAGCTCGACGAGTTCTTCGGTGGTCGCGTACATGCCCGGTGTGTAGGTGAGCCCGGACGACATGCCCATCGCGCCCTCGGCGAGACCGGTCGCGACGAGTTCCTTCATCGCGTTCATCTCGGCCTCGGTCGCGGGCCGGTCTTCCCAGCCGACGGTGAGCATGCGGACGGTGCCCTGCGGCACCAGGTAGGCCGCGTTGACCGCGACCCCCGCGTCGAGCCTGTCGAGGTATTCCCCGACCGAACGCCAGTTCCAGTCGAAGCCCGCCGGATCGTCGTTCCACCCGGCGAGCTGCTGACGCAGCGATGCGAGGACGTCGTCGTTCACGGGCGCGTAGGAGAGCCCGTCCTGTCCGAGGACCTCTGTCGTGACGCCCTGGGAGAGCTTCGCGAGGTGATCCGGATTGGCGAGCAGCTGGAGATCGGAATGCGAGTGCATGTCGATGAACCCGGGCGCGAGCACGAGTCCTTCGGCGTCGATGGTGCGGCGGCCCGCGAGCGAGCCCGGTTCGGCGACACTGGCGATGCGGTCGCCGGAGATGCCCACGTCGTGCCTGGTGAGCGGATCCCCGGTGCCGTCGGCGACCAGTGCGGAGCGGACAACGATGTCCATGATGATTCTTCCTCTGCGGCGGTGGAGGACGGATCAGAAATGCGTGCGGACGAAATCGAGCACGGTCTCGCCGTCGGGGCCGACGACCGGGATGAGGGGCCACTTGTCGAACACGGTGCAGGGATGCGACAGACCGAGGGCGATCCAGTCGCCGACCTCGACCGGGGACGACGCGGGCAGGGTGAGGAAGGCGTGCTGGTCGTTCATCTTCTGGATGGAATGACCTTCGAGCGCGGATGTCCGCCCGTCGCCCTTGCGGATGAGGCGCGGCTCGGGCATGCCTTCGTCGAAGGAGGCGTCCCGTTTGCCGATGGTGAGCAGCGCGAGTTCGTCCGTGGGCTTCGACGTGACCTGAGCCCAGGCGCGGAGCGCGGGACGGAACGACGCGACGCCGTCGATGCGCGGGTGCTCGCCCAGCGGCGAGATCACGCGGTAGAAGCCGTCGTCGTGGGTCACGTAGGCACCGCTGCGCAGGATCGGGAGGACGTCCAGACCGGCCCAGTCCTTGGTGAGCTCGTCGGCGACGCGGTCGAAGTACGCGCTGCCGCCGCCGGTGACGATGATCTGACCGGCGTCGTCGAGCAGGCCCTTTTCGTGGAAGGCGAAGACGAGTTCCCGCAGACCGTCCACATAGGAGCTGATCAGCTGGAGCGACTTTTCGTCGGTGTGGTGGGAAAGCGCGCCTTCGTAGCCGCCGGATCCGCGCAGTCGCAGGGCCGGGCTCGTGTGGGCGGCTTCGGCGACGGCGAGCGCGGTGCCGGTGTCACGGACACCGGTGCGGCCGCCCTCGGCGCCGAGTTCGACGAGCACGTCCACCTTCCGGCGGGCGCCGCGCAGGGCTTCGGTCATCAGCTCGACACCGCGGACCGAATCGACCCAGCAGACGAACTCGAAGTCGTCGTCGGCGTCCAGCTCCGCGGCCAGCCACTTCAGGCCCGACGGGTCGAGCAGCTGGTTCGCCAGCAGGATCCGGGAGACCCCGAACGCCCGGTAGATCCGCAGGTGCCCGGCGTTCGCACAGGTGATGCCCCACGAGCCGTGGTCGAGCTGCCGCTCGAACAGCTGCGGCGCCATCGTCGTCTTGCCGTGCGGGGCCAGCGCGACACCACGCGTGGCGCACCAGTCCGCCATCGTGCGCAGGTTGTGTTCGACGGCCTCTTCGTCGAGAACGACGAACGGGCCGAGGAAGCCGTCCTCGAACAGCTTCGCGCCGCGAGCGGCGGCTTCGCCGATCGTCAGACCGGACAGCGAAGGCGCGACCGAGCGGAAGCGCCAGTCGACGCGCTCTTCCCGGACGGCCGCGACCGCGGCGGAATCGATGGTGCCGGCTTCGAACATGAGGTTCACCTCGGTTGCGTATGTTGCAACGGACGTTGCGCATATTGCGTGGGATAGGTGTAGCATCCGGTCCGCTAGAGGTCAACGGCGTGACGACTAGGAGACGCGAAGGTGACAAGCGCGCCCGACGTTATTTGCATCGGGGAGTCGATGGCCTTGTTCGTGCCGGCCGAATCCGGGCCGCCCGACGAGGTACGGAAGTGGGTGCGGACCATCGGCGGAGCCGAGTCGAACGTCGCCTGCCATCTCCCGGCGCTGGGTTTCGCCAGCGCCTGGGTGAGTGCCGTCGGAGACGATCCGTTCGGCCGCGCACTGGTGCGCGAGATCGCCGCCGCGGGGGTGGACGTCGCCGCGGTCATGGTCGACCCGACGCGTCCGACAGGGCTCTACATCAAGGAAAGCGGCGCTCAAGGCAGCCCGGTGCGGTACTACCGCAAGGGCTCCGCCGCGTCCGGAATGGACGCCGGGCTGCTGGGGAAACTCGATCTGGACGGGGTGCGCGTCATCCACCTGTCCGGGATCACGCCCGCGCTGTCGGACGGCTGCCTCGACCTGGTGCGGGCCCTGCTGGAACGGCCGCGCGGCGACACACTGGTGTCGTTCGACGTGAACTTCCGGCCCGCGCTGTGGACCGGGCGCGAGCCTTCGGTGCTGGCCGAACTGGCCGCTCGCGCCGACATCGTGCTCGCCGGTGAAGACGAGGCCGAGCGGGTGTGGGGGACCGGTGACCCGGAGCGGCTGCGCGCCGCACTGCCCGGGCCGAAGACGCTGGTCGTCAAGCACGGGGAACGCGGTGTGACGCTGATCGACGGCGACGCGGCGCCCCTGTTCTCGCCCGCGCTTCAGGTCGATGTCGTGGAGCCGGTCGGCGCCGGTGACGCGTTCGCGGCGGGCTTCCTCGCCGCCACCCTGCGCGGCGACGCCCCGGCGACCCGGTTGCGGCGCGGTCACCTGCAGGCCGCCGCCACCCTACTGACTCACGACGATGTGGGGACGCCGTTGCCCGAATCCGTGGTCGAAACGCTCCTCAGGGCGGATGAGGCAGCATGGGCGGCGGCGAAGCTGACGGACAAGGGATTGGTGAGCGTATGAGCCAGAGCTTGGACAGGGCGCTCACACTGCTGAGCGGGCTCGCCCGCGAGCCGAAGACCCTCGATCAGCTCGCCGAGGAGATCGGCGTGCACAAGTCGACCGTGCTGCGCCTGCTCCGGACTCTGGAGTCGCATCACTTCGTGCGCCGGGAAGGGCAGCGGTACTACCGGCTGGGCAGCGCGCTTTTCGACCTCGCGCAGCAGGCGCTCGAAGACCGTGACGTCCGGCGCACCGCGCAATCGGCGCTCGCCGGGCTCAACTCGCGCACCGGGCACACCATCCACCTGGCGTCCTATGAGGACGGCGAGGTCGTCTACATCGACAAGTTCGAGGGCAGGCATTCGGTGCGGATGTACTCGCGCATCGGGAAACGCGCGCCCCTGCACTGCACCGCCGTCGGCAAGGTGCTCGTCGCGGCGATGACGCCGGAAAAGCAGGCGGACGTAGTTTCGAGGATCGACTTCTTCGTCCGCACCCCGAACACGATCACCACGCCCGAGGCGTACGGGAAGGAGCTCGGGCTCGTCGCCGACCGCGGCTACGCGGTGGACAACGCCGAGCACGAGGACTTCATCCACTGCATCGCGGCGCCGGTCCGCGGCCCGGGTGGCGTGGTGCTGGCCGCGGCGTCGATCTCGGTGCCGAAGGTGCTGCTGGACTACGACGGCTTGATGGGGCTCGTGCCCGAACTCGTCGCCGCCGCCGAAGAAGCTTCCGTCCACAGTGGATGGACGGGGAACCGAAAGGGGAAGTTGGAATGAGCAAGACCGCGATCAGCACGGAGAACGCGCCGAAGCCGGTGGCCGCGTTCTCGCAGGCGGTCCGCAAGGGCAACATCCTGCAGGTGGCCGGTCAGGTCGCCTTCGACCCGGCCACCGGCGCCATCGTCGGCGAGACCGTCGGCGAGCAGACCGAGCAGACCTTCAAGAACATCGAAGCGGTGCTCGAGGCCGCCGGTTCGAGCCTGGCCGACGCGCTGATGGTGCGTGTGTACCTGACCGACGTCGACCACTTCGGTGCGTTCAACGAGGTCTACAACAAGCTGATCGGCGAGGCCCCGCACCCGGCCCGCACCACCGTGTACGTCGGCCTGCCCGCCGGCCTGCTGGTGGAGATCGACGTCCTGGCCGTGGTGGCCTGATCGCGCGCTATGAAAGGCCCGTTACTTGCAAATTTCGCAAGTAACGGGCCTTTCATAGCGTCGGTGTGGACTCAGAGCACGCTCGTGTACCCGTTCAGCGCGGGCTGCCCGCCCAGGTGCGCGAAGAGAACGTTCGAGTCCCGCGAGATCTCACCCCGGCAGACGAGGTCGATCAGGCCCGCCATGGACTTGCCTTCGTACACCGGATCGGTGAGGACACCCTCCAGCCGCGCCAGCGTCCGGATCGCGTCCAAAGTGGACTCGTCCGGGACGCCGTAGATCCCCGCGTGGTAGCGCTCGTCCAGCTCGACTTCGTCGATCTCGCCCGCGCCGATCAGCTCCGCGGTCGCCCTGGCGATGCGGGTGACCTGGTCGCGCGTCTCGGCCGGTTTCGCCGAACCGTCGATGCCGAGGATCCGCCGCGGCTTGCCCGACAGCGCGGCCCCGGCGACCATCCCGGCCTGCGTGCTGCCGGTGACCGAGCACACGACCACCGTGTCGAAGAAGATGCCGAGCTCGGCTTCCTGCGCTTCGAGTTCCACGATCCAGTTCGCGAAACCGAGCCCGCCGAGGCGATGGTCCGACCCGCCCGCCGGGATCGCGTACGGCTTCCCGCCGCCCGCTTCGATCTCCTTGACCGCGTTCTCCCAGCTCTCCTTGAACCCGACGCCGAACCCGGCCTCGACCATCCGGATGTCCGCGCCGAGGATGCGCGAGAGCTGGATGTTGCCGACCTTGTCGTACAGCGGGTCGTTCCAGTCGACCCAGCTCTCCTGCACCAGCACGGCCTTGAGCCCGGCCCGTGCGGCGGCCGCGGCGACCTGGCGGGTGTGGTTCGACTGCACGCCGCCGATCGAGATCAGCGTGTCCGCGCCCTCGGCGAGCGCGTCGGCGACCAGGTATTCGAGCTTCCGGGTCTTGTTGCCGCCGAACGCGATACCGGAATTGACGTCCTCGCGTTTCGCCCAGACCTTCGCGCCGCCGAGATGGGCGGTGAGCCGCTCGAGCGGATGGACGGGGGAGGGGCCGAACAGCAGCGGGTAGCGAGGGAAGTCGGCGAGGGTCATGGCGTCTCCAAGAGGGCTTCGAGTTCGGTCCAGATCGTGGCGGTGATCGCGCAGGCCGCGTCGACGTCGCCCGCTTCGATCGCGTCGGCCAGCTCCGCGTGACGCTGGACGGACCGGTGCGCGGGCAAGGAGCCGAAGCGGGCGTATTCGAGACGCCGGAGCAGCGGTGTGTAGCGGGCCAGCGTCGCGGCGATCGCCCGGTTGCGCGCGGCGGCGACCGGGACGTCGTGCAGCTCGTCGTCGGCGGCGATCGCGGCCGCGATGTCCCCGGCGGCGATCGCGTCGGCGAACCGGGCGTTGGCCGCGCGCATCGCCGCGACCCCGGCGGGCCCCATCCGCGGCGCACCCGCGCGGACGGCGAACTCGTGCAGCGTGCGCACGAGCTGGAGCGCGTCGCGGACGTCGTCGGGAACGAAGCCGGCCACGCGCGTGTAGCTCTGTGGCTTCGACTCGACGAGGCCGTCCTCGATGAGCCTCAGCAGCGCCTGTCGCACTGGAGCCCGGGAGAGACCGAGCTGATCGGCGAGGTCGCCGTCGCGCAGGTTCGTCCCCGGCGGCAGTGTCCCGTCGATGATCGCCCGGCGGATGTTCTCGTAAGCCTCGTCCCTGAGGAGGGACCTCGGCACCTTCGCTAACCCACTCACATCTGAAATGTTAGCTGCAAGTGCGAGTGAAGTACATGAAGGCCCCCTTCCTGTACCTAGGCGCAAGGAAGGGGGCCTTCATGTACTTCGGCTGGGCTAGTAGACGGGTCCCGTGTACTTCTCGCCCGGCCCCTGCCCGGGCGCGTCCGGAACGGCCGAGGCTTCGCGGAACGCCTTCTGCAGGGACTGCAGGCCGTCACGCAACGGGCCCGCGTGCAGGCCGAGGTACTCTGCCGAAGCGGTCACCAGCCCGGCGAGGGCGGTGATCAGACGGCGAGCCTCGTCGAGGTCGCGGTGCGGTGAGGTGGCCGGATCCTCGTCGGCGAGGCCGAGTCGCTCGGCGCCGGCGGAGAGCAGCATGACGGCCGCCCTGCTGATCACCTCGACGCTCGGGATGTCCTCCAGGTCGCGGACGTCCGGGGAATACGGGGGTTGCTGAACGGGTTCATCTGACACGTCTGGTACCCTTCCACGAGCGACCAGCCTCCGAGCGATCGGGGGCGGCAAGTGGAGCCCCGCTCCCACCCGCGTCACTGCCGTAGCATCAGGTGTCCGGGTCCGGTTTTGCCAAAGACGATTTCGGGCGTCTGAGGCGGTGTGTTCGGTTCTGGAGACTGAACGCGATCGGAATGAGTGGGCCTCGCGTACCTCACGGTACCGGGGCCTTCGGCATGTGGGCACCAGGTCGAAACGGTAGAAGAATTTACCTCGAACCAGGGAGGCCCCATCAGCTCCGAGACACGCATCAACGACCGAATCCGGGTGCCGGAAGTCCGACTCGTCGGGCCCGCCGGTGAACAGGTCGGCATCGTCCGGATCGAAGATGCGCTGCGGCTGGCACAGGAGAACGATCTCGATCTCGTCGAGGTCGCTCCTCAGGCACGCCCGCCCGTATGCAAGCTCATGGACTTCGGCAAGTTCAAGTACGAGAGCGCGCAGAAGGCCCGCGAGTCCCGCCGCAACCAGCAGCTCACCGTCATCAAAGAGCAGAAGCTGCGGCCGAAGATCGATCAGCACGACTACGAGACCAAAAAGGGTCACGTGTCGCGCTTCCTTGCGGCAGGCAACAAGGTCAAGGTCACGATCATGTTCCGCGGTCGCGAGCAGTCCCGGCCGGAACTCGGTTTCCGCCTGCTGCAGAAGCTCGCCGACGAGGTGACCGAACTCGGTTTCGTCGAGTCGTCGCCGAAGCAGGACGGTCGCAACATGATCATGGTGTTGGCCCCGCACAAGAACGTGAAGCCGCAGAAGGCCGCGAAGGCTGGCAAGGACGATCCGTCCGAGTCGCCCGCCGACGCGTAGCGCCGACCAGCACATGTCAGCGGCACACCGGAGCACCCCGGTGTGCCGCCGCACGAAAGAGGACTACGTAATGCCGAAGATGAAGACGCACAGCGGGACGTCCAAGCGTGTCCGCGTCACGGGTACCGGCAAGCTGCGCCGCCAGAAGGCCGGCCGTCGCCACCTGATGGAGAAGAAGTCCAACAGGCTCACCCGTCGCCTCGAAGGCACGACCGAGATCGCCAAGAACGACGTCGGCCGCGTCAAGCGCCTTCTCGGCCGCTGACACCCCCGCACTTGTAAACCCCGGGCGCGCTCGCCGCGCCCCCAGATCGACAGGATGGACCAGTGGCACGCGTCAAGAGGGCTGTCAACGCCCAGAAGAAGCGTCGCGCGACTCTCGAGCTCGCCAGCGGCTACCGCGGCCAGCGTTCGAGGCTGTACCGCAAGGCGAAGGAGCAGACGCTTCACTCGCTGAACTACGCCTACCGGGACCGTCGTGCCCGCAAGGGTGACTTCCGCCAGCTGTGGATCACCCGTATCAACGCGGCGGCTCGCGCCAACGGCGTGACCTACAACCGGTTCATCCAGGGCCTCAAGGCCGCGGGTGTCGAGGTCGACCGCAAGATCCTCGCGGACCTCGCCGTCAACGACGCCGCCGCCTTCACCGCGCTGGCCGAGCTGGCCAAGGCGAACGTGAACACCGAAGAGAAGAAGTCGGCCTGACCGGCTACAGCGCTCTTCCGCAACCCGGGGCGGCTCCGTTCACCGAACGGACGCCCCGGGTTGTTGCTGCGCGCAAGCTGACCCGCCGTGCCGAACGCGAGAAGGCGGGGCGGTTCCTCGCCGAGGGCGCGAACGCGGTCGAAGCCGCCCTCGAAGACGGCGGCAAGGTGTACGAGCTGTTCGTGACCGAACGCGCCGCCGCGCAGCACGAGCGCCTGCTCCTCGCCGCGCGTGAGGCGGGCGTTCTCGTCTCGCCGATCACCGACCGCGCCGCCGACGGCTTGTCCGAGACCGTGACGCCGCAAGGCATCGTCGCGGTCTGCGCGCTCGTCGACCGTCCACAAGAGACAGTCCTCAAGCCGGGCGCCAAGCTCGTCGTCGTCCTCGTCGACGTCGCGGACCCCGGCAACGCGGGCACCGTGATCCGTGTCGCGGACGCCGCCGGCGCCGACGCGGTCGTCCTCGCGGGGGACAGCGTCGACCCGCACAACGGCAAATGCGTCCGCGCGGCCGCGGGCAGCCTGTTCCACCCCGCCATCACCCGGATCCGGGACGTCGACGCGGCCTTGAAGGCCTGCTCCGCCGCCGGTCTCCGCACTCTCGGCGCGCACGGCTACGCCGACACCGAACTCGATCAGGTGTCCTTCGAGGAGCCCACCGCCTGGGTTTTCGGCAACGAAGCGCACGGTTTGCCGCAGAGCGTCCTGGAGACGGTCGACCTCGCGGTCAAGATCCCCATGTACGGCCGGGCGGAGAGCCTGAACCTCGCGACCGCCGCGGCGATCTGCGTGTACACCAACGCGATGGCGTCGCGGACGGCTCGCTAGGCTGCCGCTTCACCATTTCCGTTGATTCACTGGGGGAATCATGGGGCGTATCGCCCGTTCTTTCGCCTTGTTCGGTGCTTCTTGGCGAGTATTGCGGTCCCGTAAGGAACTCGCGCTCTTCCCGGTGCTCGCCGCCGTCGCCGGCCTGCTGGTCGCCGCGGTGTTCCTCGGCTCGGGTTACTGGATCTCCCACACCGAGATCGCCGATCACTCCCGGCTGACGCCCGGTTCGTACGTGATGATCGGGCTGTTCTACCTCGCGGCCGCGTTCGTCACGGTGTTCTTCAACGCCGCCCTCATCTCGCAGGCCGACGTCGCGCTGCGCGGTGACGACCCTCGCGTGGCGGCCGGACTGGCCGAAGCGGGACGCCGATGGCTTCCCCTGCTGGGCTGGGCGGCGGTCACGGCGACGGTTTCCCTGATCCTCCGGGAGATCGAGCAGCGGTTCGGGTTCATCGGCTACTTCGTCGGCCGGTTGGTCGGCGCCGCCTGGAACCTCGTCACCTACCTCGTCCTGCCGGTGATGATGATCGAGGACGCCGGTGTCCGGCACGGGGCGAAGCGGTCGGCGGAGCTGCTCAAGCGGACCTGGGGCGAGCAGGCCGCCGGAAGGTTCGGCATCGGGCTGGTCGGCTTCCTGCTGACGCTGGCCGGATTCGCGGTCTTCATGGGTGCCGGCTTCCTGCTCGGCGGAACCATCACGATCTTCGTCGCCGTCGGGATTTCACTCGTGTGGGGGTTCTTGGTCGCCATCCTCTGCACGACGCTGTCCGGGATCTACCAGACCGCGTTGTACCGCTACGCCGCCGACGGCATCGTCCCGGAGGAGTTCGGCAAGGTGGACTTCGAGGGCGCCTTCGCCGGGCGCTGAGCCGGGAATCGGATGGCCTCGTCGCCCGCGGCCACGTAGAGTCGCGGGCACGACGCCGTCCGCATCACGACACCAAGGGAGCTCCCATGGAACGCAGTGTTCGTTCCAGCACCTTGTTTACGGCGTAGAGCGCGTTTTTCGTCTTATTTAGTGACGGTGTGCCCAGCCCGAGGGTGATCGGGGGCCGCCGTTCGCTGTCCCATAGAATTCAGCAGCTGCTAAACCCATGCGTGCGCTCGCGTGCACCGGACCAGTCCCAGCGGACGCCGAGGAGTTATGTCCGAAGCCAACGACAAGCAGGACCCCCAGGTGGGAGCCCTCGCGCCGGAAACGTTGACGGCCGCCGTCAAGCAGGCCGAGACGGAGTTCGCGGCCGCGGCGGATCTCGACGCGCTGGCCGCGGTCAAACCCGCCCACCTCGGGGACCAGTCTCCGCTGCTGCTCGCCCGCCGCGAGATCGGCGCCCTGGCGAAGCAGGAGAAGGCCGAGGCGGGCAAGCGGGTCAACGAAGCGCGGCAAGGTATCCAAGCCGCCTTCGACGACCGCCGTGCCGTGCTCCAGGTCGAACGTGACGAAAAGGTGCTCCGCGAGGAGACCGTCGACGTCACGCTCCCCTGGGACCGGGTGCCCCGCGGTGCCCGGCATCCGATCGCGACCCTGTCGGAGCGGATCGCCGACGCGTTCGTCGCGATGGGTTACGAGGTCGCCGACGGCCCGGAACTCGAGGCCGAGTGGTTCAACTTCGACGCGCTGAACTTCGGCAAGGACCACCCCGCGCGCCAACTGCAGGACACGTTCTACCTCGGTGAGGAGGACTCCGGCCTGGTGCTGCGGACGCACACCTCGCCGGTGCAGGCCCGCACGCTGCTGCACCGCGACCTGCCCGTGTACATCGTCTGCCCCGGCCGCACCTACCGGACCGACGAGCTCGACGCCACGCACACCCCGGTGTTCTCGCAGGTCGAAGGGCTCGCGGTGGACAAGGGCCTGACGATGGCGCACCTCAAGGGCACTCTCGACGCCTTCGCCCGCAGGATGTTCGGCGAGAACTCGAAGACCCGCCTGCGCCCGCACTTCTTCCCGTTCACCGAGCCGTCGGCCGAGGTCGACGTCTGGTTCGAGGAGAAGAAGGGCGGCCCGGGCTGGGTCGAATGGGGCGGCTGCGGCATGGTCAACCCCAACGTCCTGCGTGCCTGCGGCGTCGACCCCGAGGTCTACTCGGGCTTCGCCTTCGGTATGGGTATCGAGCGCACCCTGCAGTTCCGCAACGGAATCCCGGACATGCGCGACATGGTGGAGGGCGACATCAGGTTCACCCTGCCCTTCGGAACGGAGGCCTGAGTGAAGGTCCCAGCCAGCTGGCTGATCGAACACCTCGAAGTCGACGCCGAGGTCACGGCCCAGGATCTGGCCGACGCCTTCGTGCGTATCGGCATCGAGGTCGACGACGTCCGGAAGCTCGAACCGGTGACCGGCCCGCTCGTGGTCGGCCGTGTCGCCGAGATCGAGGAGCTCACCGAGTTCAAGAAGCCGGTCCGGTTCTGCCGGGTCGACGTCGGCGAGTCCGATGATGGCACCGTCGAGGCCGAAAAGTCCGACGAGAACCTCGACGACGAAGACGACGACGAAGGTCCGTTCGAAGACGACGGCCCCGCCGGGATGAGGACCCGCGGGATCATCTGCGGCGCCACGAACTTCGCCGAGGGCGACCTGGTCGTCGTCGCGCTGCCCGGCACGGTGCTGCCCGGTGGTTTCGAGATCGGTTCGCGCAAGACCTACGGCCGGCTCAGCGACGGAATGATCTGCTCCGCGCGCGAACTCGGCATCGGCGACGACCACTCCGGCATCCTGGTGCTGCCCCCGAGCACGGCCAGCCCGGGCGAGGACGCGAACAAGCTGCTGGAGCTCGACGACACCGTCCTCGAGGTGACGCCGACCCCGGACCGCGGGTACACCCTGTCGGTCCGCGGCCTGGCCCGAGAGCTGTCCAACGCGCTCGACGTCCCGTTCGGCGACCCGGCGTCCATCGAGGTCCCCGAGGCCGAGAGCGACGCCTGGCCGGTGCGGCTCGAAGACACCGAAGGCTGCAAGCGGTTCGTCCTGCGCCGGGTGAAGAACCTCGACGCGACGGCGCCGACGCCGTGGTGGATGCGCCGCCGTCTGATGCTGGCGGGGATCCGTTCGATCTCGCTCGCGGTCGACGTGACCAACTACGTCATGCTCGAGCTCGGGCATCCGCTGCACGCTTTCGCGACCGGTTCGGTCAAGGGCGATTTGGTGGTGCGCAAGGCGAAGCCGGGCGAGAAACTGACCACTTTGGACGATGTCGAGCGCACGCTCGACATCGACGACGTGATCATCGCCGACGACAGCGGGGTCATCTCGCTGGCGGGCACGATGGGCGGCGCGTCGACCGAGATCACGCCGGAAAGCACCGACGTGCTGCTCGAAGCGGCGCACTGGGATCCCTCGTCGATCAGCCGGACGGCCCGCCGTCACAAGCTGTTCTCCGAGGCGGCCAAGCGGTTCGAGCGCTACACCGACCCGAAGCTGTGCGCGGCGGCCGTCGAACTCGCCGCGCGCCTGCTGCGCCAGTACGGCGAAGGCTCGATCCTGCCCGGCCGCACCGACGAGGGCGGCGTCGAGCCGAACAAGCCGGTGACCATGCCGATCAGCCTGCCCGACCAGGTGGCCGGGGTGCGCTACGAGCGCGGTGTCACGGTCAAGCGGCTCTCGCAGATCGGCTGCAAGGTCAACGTGGGCACGTCCGAGGACGGCACCGCGCTGGTGACCGCGGTCCCGCCGAGCTGGCGCGGCGACCTGGTGCAGCCCGCAGACCTGGTCGAGGAGGTGCTCCGGCTGGAGGGCTACGACAGCATCCCGTCGGTGCTGCCCGACGCCCCGGCCGGCCGGGGCCTCACCGACACGCAGCGCCGCCGTCGTTCGGTCGCGCGTGCGCTGGCGGAGAACGGCTACGTCGAGGTGCTGCCCTTCCCGTTCATCTCGGACTCGGTCTGGGACGCGTTCGGGCTGCCCGAAGACGACGTCCGCCGCAGCACCATCAAGATCCGCAACCCGCTGGAGGCGGACAAGGACCGGATGGCGAGCAGCCTGCTGCCGGGGCTGCTGGAGATCCTGCAGCGCAACATTTCCCGCGGCTTCAAGGATGTTTCGCTGTTCCACCTCGGACAGGTCGTGCTGCCCGGGCCGAACCCGATCCCGATGCCTTCGCTCGGGGTGGACCGGCGGCCGACCGACGAAGAACTCGCGGTCCTGGAAGCGGCCGTCCCGCCGCAGCCGCTGCACGTCGCCGTCGTGCTCGCGGGCCAGCGTTGCCGCGCGGGCTGGTGGGGCGAGGGCGAGCAGGCGAACTGGGCCGACGCGGTGCAGGCCGCGCGGCTGGTGGCGCAGGCCGCCGGTGTCGAGCTGACCACGGCCGCGGCGGACCAGCCGCCGTGGCACCCCGGCCGCTGCGCGCAGCTGCGGGTGGGGCAGTGGCCCGTCGGTTATGCCGGTGAGCTGCACCCGAAGGTCGTCGAGGCGCTCGGGCTGCCGCCGCGCACCGTCGCGATGGAGCTCGACCTGGACGCGATCCCGATCCCGGACAGCCGTCCGGCGCCGCGGATCTCGGCGTACCCGCCGGTGCTGCTCGACGTCGCTCTCGTCGTCGAGACCGGCGTGCCGTCGGCCGACCTGGCCGAGGCGTTGCGCGAGGGCGCGGGCGAGTTGCTCGAAGACATCGCGCTGTTCGACTCCTACCAGGGTGAGCAGCTGGGCGAGGGCAAGCGTTCGGTGGCGTACAAGCTGCGGTTCCGTGCCTCGGACCGCACGCTGACCGTCGACGAGGCCACCAAGGCCCGCGACGCCGCCGTCGCGATCGCCGGTGAACGCTTCGGTGCGAGCCTGCGGGCCTGACCTGTGGTCTCGTGAAGGCCCCTTTCCTCAGTCGAGGAAAGGGGCCTTCACTCGTCATGGGATGTGGCAAAGTGAGGACTTGTGTCACGTCCAGACGGTCGGTCCAGCATCCAAGACGTCGCCCGTGCCTGGTTGAGCGACGGTTTCGTCGGCAGAGTCGGGGAACGCGAGGACTTCCGGGTCAATCTGGGGTTGCCGGGGAGTGACCGCCGCCGCCGGTACCTGTTCTCGGTGCACGGTCTCGCCGGGGTCGGCAAGTCCTTCCTCCTCGACCAGCTTCGCGGTATCGCCGAGGAGACCCGCGCCGCCGTCGGGTTCGTGGACGATAGGCAGCAGGATCTGCCCGCGACACTGGTCAAACTCGCGAAGGATCTCGCTCGCGGCGGGCACGAGCTGCGGCGATTCGAGAAGCGCTACGAGTCCTATCTCAAGGCGAGGGAACGGCTCCACAGCGATCCGCAGGCCCCGGCCGCCGGTCGCGCGCTCGTGACGAAGACCGTGGTCAAGGCCAGTCTCGGCGTGGCGAAGACCCTCCCCGGCGGAAGCATCGCCGCTGACGCGATCGACGCGGACGCGACCGCGAAGCAACTGGAGCAGCTGCAGGTCTACCTCGCGGCGAAGTTCAAGCGGAAGGCCGACGTCCAGCTTCTCCTGGAACCGGCGGAGGAGCTGACCAAGCCGTTCGTGGAGGATCTCTGGCGCCTTCCGGAAAGCCGGCAGATCACGCTGTTCTTCGACACCTTCGAACGTACCTCGCCGGTGCTGGAGACCTGGCTGCTCGACATGCTCGGCGGGCTGTACGGCGACCTGCCGCAGAACCTGGTGCTCACCGTGGCTGGCCAGTACCCGCTGGACGAAGGGAAGTGGAACCGGTACGCGCCGCTGGTGCGTGAGATCGAACTCAGGCCGTTCACCGAGCCGGAGGCGCGCCACCTGCTTGCCGAGCACGGGGTCACCGGCGAAGACGTGATCGAGAGCGTGTTGCGGCTGAGCGGCGGTCTGCCCGTCCTGGTCGCCATGCTGGCACGGGGGAATCCCACCGAAGCGGACGCGGTCGGCGATCCCACCGATGACGCGGTCAAACGGTTCCTGCACTGGGTTCCCGAAAAGGCCAAGCAGGAGATCGCCGCCACGGCGTCGCTGCCCCGCGTCCTGGACGAGGACGTGATCGGTGTGCTGACCGGGAAGGAAACCGCGGGGGAGATCTTCCGCTGGTTGCGGGAACTGCCGTTCGTCGGGCGCCGTGAGCTTCCGGTGCGCTACCACCCGGTGGTCCGCGGCCCGATGGTGCGGCTGGAACGCGGCCTTTCACTCGACAAGTTCGCCGAACGCCACCGCAGGCTCAGCGAGTACTACCAAGGCCGGTGCGACGAACTCGGCCTCAGCCGTCACCGCGACGCCTGGAACGACGAACGCTGGCAGCTGAGGAAACTCGAGCAGGCTTACCACCGGTTGTGCGGTGACCCGGCCGACGCCCTGCCGGAAGTGTTGCTCGGAGCCGCGGAGATGGTCACCACGGACACGGCTTCCGCCCGTGCCTGGGCGCGCATGATGGAGCAGGCCGGTGTCGACGCGGACGCGCCCACGGTCCTGGACTGGGCTCGGCGGCTGGCCGCCGCGGTCGGCGACGGCGACGGTCCTCGGGAGATCCAGGTCCTGGACCTGCTCTCCGGTGCGAAGGAACTCGACGCGGCCCGGCTTTCGACGGTGCTTCGGAGGCGCGCGTGGGCTTACGAGGGCCAGGACGACACTGAGGCGGCGAAACGGGACTACGACAGGGCTCTCGATCTGAACCCCGCGGACCCTTACGTCTGGAGCGACCGCGGCAATCTGTTCCGCGACGAGGGCGACTGGGAACGGGCACTGGCGGATCTGGACCGGGCTGTCGAACTCGATCCCACTTACGCCTACTCGTGGCGTGGGCGCGGTTCCGCTCGCGCCGAACTCGGCGATCTCGACGGCGCGATGGCCGACCTCGACGAGGCCGTCCGTCTCCAGCCCGACCACAGGTGGGCCTACTCCGTCCGGAGTGAGGTGTACTTCAAGCGCGGCGACGTCCGGAAGGCGATCGACGAGATCGACATCGCGATCCGGCTCGACCCCGACTACGCCTGGGCCGTCTACTACCGGGCCACTCTGTTCGCCGAGCTGGGGGACAAGGACAAGGCGCTCGCCGGTCACCGGGCGGCCGTCGCGCTCCGCCCCAAGGACGTGTTCTACCTGACCGAGCTCGCGTCGTTCTACGACCAGAACGGGGACGAGGACGCCGCGTCGGCGACCTTCGACGCGATCGTCGTGATGGACCCCGGAAGCGCCAGGGCCCACGCGATCCGGGCGGCGTTCCACCGTCGCGGCGAGCGGAACCGGCTCGCGATCGACGGTTTCACCACCGCGCTCCGGCTCGACCCGGACTACGAGTGGGCGTACTACATGCGCGGCCGGGCGCACAATGACCTGGATGAGCACGCGACGGCGCTCGCCGACTTCGACAAGGCGATCGAGCTGGCTCCCGAGGACGCCGAGAACCACGTTCAACGAGGGATCGCGCTCAGCTGGCTGGAGAAGTACGACGACGCGGTGAAGCCCTTGAGCCGCGCGATCGAACTCGACCCCGGCAACGAGTGGGCGCACACCTGGCGCGCGATGGCCTACCAGCGGACCGGCGACTATCCGGCCGCCCTCGCCGACATCGACGTCGCTGTCGCGGCGAACCCGAGGATGGCCTTCTTCCACAGCACCCGAGGCGACATCCTCAGGGGCCTCGATCGCCACGAGGAAGCCCGGGCCGCACTGGACGAGGGAGTCCGGGTGGAGGAGGGCGGGGCGTACGCCTGCTATCGACGCGCTCGCCATCGCCTCCTTTTCGATGATCCGGCGGGCGCCGTGTCCGATATGGACAGCGTTCTTGCGGCAGGGCAAGAGGAGAACGGCCGCGCCCTGAGCGCGGAGATCCACCGCCGGGCGGGTGAGTACCCGGAAGCCATCCAGGACCTGCGTGCCTTGATCGTCCTGGACCCTGACGACACCGACTACCGCGAGAACCTCGGGGAGGCTTTGCTGTTCGCGGGGGAACTGGACGAGGCGATGGAGATCCTGCGTCCGCTCGCGCCGGAATCCCGGTGGGCCCGCGGCCTCCTCGCGCTGGCCTGGCTGAAGACCGGAAAAACCGAAGAAGCCCACCGGTCCCTCATCGCGGGCCTCGACGAATCCACCGCCCAGGCCACGGCCGACTCCGCGGACTGGGACGACCGGGTCCAGCCGCTCTTCTATCTCCTCGTTCTCGGCCGTGACACCGAAGCGAGACGCGATCTCACCGCTCTGCTGGAGAAAGGGCCGCCGCAGGAGACACGGTTGGAACTGCTTCGCGACCTGAAGGACCTGCGAGTGCTGCTGCCTGAACGCGGCGGGCTGATCGAGGAGCTCAGCACGCTCGTCCCTCGGCCGGTGCTCACCCTCCCAGGTGCTTGAGCGCCTCCTTCCTGGACAGATTGGACAGTGCGGGGTGCGCGGCCACGAACGCGCGCACCCAGTCCGGCTCGGTTTTCGCGTACTCGCGCAGCGCCCAGCCGATTCCCTTGCGCAGGAAGAAGTCCTTGTCGTCGAGGTTCGCCTCGACAGCTCGGGTGAGCAGGTCGGTGTCGGTCCCGCCCTTGGCGCCGACCTGGCAGATGACCGAGGTGCGGCGACGCCACTTGTCCTCGTCGTAGGCCCAGGTCAGCATCAGCGGGGTCATCGTCTCGGGTTCCGCTCGCTGGATCGGCCCGACCCGGCGGATGGCGACTTCGTCCACATAGTCCCACCACGCGCCCGTCACGATCATTTCCTCGTACAGGCCGAGCAGTTCGCTGTCCTGCCAACGGGCGTAGGCACGGTGTCCGGAAAGGGCGATCGCCGCGTAGCGCTCCTCACGGAAGCTCGCTTCACGCCACAAGGTGAGGACGGCGGTCGAGAAACTCACTCGATCGGGTAGCGAATGCTCGGCGTAGACCTGTTTCAGCAAGGCGGCCCGAGGTGGTGACGCCACACCGAGGAACGGCATCTCCGACTTCATGTACGCCCGCATCGACGGCGCCTTCTCCGGATCGGCCAGCGCGGCCAAACCGTTGCGAACCGCCGAAACCAGGCTTTTCACCTCGTTCACGCGTTCTCCTTTCCCCAGTGGACGCCGCGAGCGTACGACAGGGGACCGACAAGACTGATATGCCCGGATCGGGGGCCGGATACCGACTAAAGAGGGATGGCGGTCAACGTGTCGGTCAGCGAGATTGAAGCCGGTTCTCGGTAGCTTCGGCCCGACCGGGTCGAACGCGGACGAAAAGGAACACAGTGAAGAAATTCGTTGCCGCCCTGGCGGTCGCGGGGATCGGCGTCGGCACCATGGCGCTCGCTCCCTCCGCCACGGCCGCCTCGGCGTCGGACTTCGATCCGAAGCCCATCTCCTGGGGAGCCTGCACGCGCCCGAGCCTGGTCAAGGCCGGCGCGGAATGCGGCTTCCTCGAGGTCCCGTTGGACTACGCGAAGCCCGGCGGGGAGAAGATCTCGATCGCCGTCTCGCGGGTCAAGCACAAGTCCGCCCAGTCGCAGGGCGTCATGATCGTCAACCCGGGTGGCCCCGGTGGCTCCGGTCTCGGTCTGTCGACCCTCGGCCGGGCCGTCCCCAAGAAGGCGGGTGAGGAGTACGACTGGATCGGCTTCGACCCGCGCGGAGTGGGGGAGAGCAAGCCGTCGGTGACCTGCGACGGGAACTACGCCTCCTACAACCGCCCGCAGTACGTGCCGACCACGCGCGCCATCGAGACGGCGTGGCGTGACAAGGCGAAGGGCTACGCGAAGGCGTGCGCCAAGAACGGCGCGATCCTCGACCACATCAAGACCATCGATGTGGCGAAGGACGTCGACAGCCTGCGCAAGGCGCTGAGCGAGAAGCAGATCAACTACTACGGCTTCTCCTACGGCACCTACCTGGGCCAGGTCTACAGCTCGCTGTTCCCGCAGAACGTGCGGCGGATGGTGTTCGACGGCACGGTCGACCCCCGCGACGTCTGGTACAAGGCGAACCTGAACCAGGACATCGCCTTCGACAAGAACATCAAGACCTACTTCGGCTGGCTCGCCAAGTACGACGACGTCTACCACCTCGGCAAGACCGCGTCCGCGGTCGAGAAGCTGTGGTACGGCGAGCAGAAGAAGCTGTACGACAAGCCCGCGGGCGGCGTCATCGGCGGTTCCGAGTGGACGGACATCTTCCTGCAGGCCGGCTACTACGTGTTCGGCTGGGAAGACATGGCCAACGCGTTCTCGGGCTGGGTGCACAAGGGTGACTGGCAGACCCTGAAGGGCCTGTACGACGACTCCAACCCGCCGGGTCAGGACAACGGGTACGCGGTGTACGCGGCCGTGCAGTGCACCGACGTGGCGTGGCCGCAGAGCTGGAACCGCTGGAAGTTCGACAACTGGGTCACCCACTTCCGGGCGCCGTTCGAAACCTGGGGCAACGCCTGGTTCAACGCGCCGTGCATCGACTGGCCCGCGAAGCCGGGCAAGCCGGTGGAGATCGACGGGCGCAAGGTCCCGGGCATCCTGCTGGTCAACGAGGAGAACGACGCCGCGACGCCGTACCCCGGCAGCCTCGAGGTCCGCAAGCGCTACCCGAACTCCAGCCTGATCAGTGCTCCCGGTGGCACGACGCACTCGGGTTCGCTGTCCGGTGTGTCCTGTGTGGACGACAAGATCGCGGACTACCTGCTGACCGGGAAGCTGCCCGTGCGCAAGCCGGGCAACGGTTCGGACGTGCAGTGCACGCCGGTCCCGCAGCCGGTTCCGGCCGGTGCTTCCGCGGCTCCCAAGTCCGAGGTGCCGTCTTCCGTGACTGAGGTGAAGAAGGAGGCGCTGGCTCAGGCGCTGCCTTTCTGAGTCTGTCGCTTTCGGGACGCTTCTGTGCCCCGGTCCGGTTTCCCGGGCCGGGGCATTTCCTTTGGGGACTCCCTCGTTTAGTCCTCTGAATGCGTCACCTACCGGCCGCCCGGCGTCCGCAGCTCCCTCTGACTTGAGACCTCTGCTGGAACGCGACTGCTCACTTGTGACCCGCTGCTCTGGCGTTGCCGAAATACGGCGATGGTTCGCGCGACTGATTTGGGTGGGTCGTGAGTGGTAAAGAACGTTCTAACGCTACTTACCACTCACGACCCCACACGGAACCGTGCATACAGGCATCAATCGCCGCGCGATGTCCCTTGTGGACACTCGGGCGAGGCCGACCCCTTCGGTCAGGAAGCCCCTTCACTCCACCCGGCATGACGCCCTTTTCTTACCCCTCACGACCACCCCGACCGACACCTCTCCCCGCCACGCGCCGCGTTCAGTCCTCTGAATGCGGAGGTGACCGGCCATGACCGGCACCCTCTCGTCCCGAAAAGCGATGAAAGTACCGGTCATCCACCGTCCCGGACCGCGTTCCCGTCGCCGGGCCACGGAATTGTCGGGGCCGCCCGTTAGCGTCCCCGGCATGACCATCGTCGAAGAGCACCGGACCGAGATCCGAGTGCAGGACACCGTTTATCGCATCGAGGTCGCCGCCCGTGAGGGTGGCGGCGCGGCCGGGGAAGACCGCTGGGTGACCGTCATGGTCGGCGGAGCCGGACCGCAGGAGGAGCCTGTCGCCGAAGGCAGGCTCGATATCGACGCCGAGGCCATCCCGGCCTTGGCGACCGTCCTATCCGACACGCTGCTGGCGTTCGCCGGCCGGGGTTCCGGCCGGAACGGCCGCCGAAGATCGGCGGACCGCCCCGCGCATCAGGGCCTGCCGTGGTCCGAGGAGCTCGACGCGGAACTGGAAAGCCGTTGGCTGACCGGGGAAAGCGTCGAGGAGATCGCGCGGCGGTTCGAACGGACGCCGGGCGGGATCCGGGCCCGGCTGCCCAGGGTCGGCTGCGACCCGGAGCGCCGGGGCGCGTATCTCCCGATACCGCCGAGTCAGCGAGAGGTGGGTGAAACAGGCTGAACCCAGGCGGCCGCGAGGGTCATCCGGCCCTCGCGGCCGCCATCAGTCCACTGTGGATTTCGTGCCGCGGCCGGCTCGTGCGGCCATTTCCCGGAGGTGGCCGATCAGCTCCGGCGGTTCGTGCACGGTGAATTCGCAACCGAGCCCGAGGATCCGGAACGCGAGCCAGTCCAGGGTGTCCGTGCCCGCGTTCAGGACGCAGGTCTCGTCGTCGATCGGTTCGAGTTCGCCGACGTTGTCCCCGATCGCGGGGGCGACCCGGCTCATCGGCGCGTGCAGGGTCACGCGTGCGCTGTAGGTGGGAAGGAGGCTGTAAATCCTGTCGGTGACATAGGCCGCCACGTCCTCCGCGGGTGGCTGCCTCGGGGTGGCCCGGCCACCGGTCGCTCGCGGCTCGGAGATCCGGTCCGCACGGAAGATCCGCCAGTCGTCCCGGTCGAGGTCGTAGCCGAGCAGGTACCAGCGGCGCCCTGCCGAGACGAGCCGGTGCGGTTCGACGTGCCGCCGGGATTCGGTTCCTTCGCCGGTGCGGTAGGCGAATCGTGTCCGCTCGGTGTTGGCGATCGCGCCCGCGAAGACGGTGAGGTGTTCCGGATCCACCGGGGGGCCTGTACCAGGCAGCGGCACGGTCGCGGCGCCCAGCGCGCCGACGCGGTAACGCAGTCGCGAGGGCAGGACCTGCTCGAGTTTCGCCAGCGCCCGCACCGAAGACTCCTCGATCCCCGAGATCGCCTGCCCGGCGGCGCCCCGGAGGCCGACCGCGATCGCGACGGCCTCGTCGTCGTCGAGCAGCAGTGGTGGCATCGCCGCGCCCGCGCCCAACCGGTAGCCGCCCTCGGAGCCCCGCGACGCCTCGACGGGGTAACCGAGCTCACGGAGGCGGTCGATGTCGCGCCGGATGGTCCGGGGACTGACCTCCAGCCTGTCGGCGAGCTCGCTGCCAGGCCACTCACGAGGAGTCTGCAAGAGCGACAGCAGGCTGAGCAGCCGGGCGGGCGTGTCCGTCATACGGCAAGGATGCCCCGTATAGAGGACAGAGGATGGCCTATATCGAGGTGAGCCACGCGACAGCGTTCGAGGAAGCTTCCGTTTGATTGAACTTGCACGACTGTGCATAATCATACGTATGACGGTGAAGATCGCGGTGGCCGGAGCCAGCGGGTACGCGGGCGGCGAACTCCTGCGCCTGCTGCTGACCCATCCCGAAATCCAGATCGGCGCGCTCACCGCGGCCAGCTCCGCGGGGACGCCGCTCGTCCAGCACCAGCCGCACCTCGCGCCGCTGGCGGACCGTGTCCTGCTGGAGACGACCCCGGACACCCTGGCCGGGCACGACGTCGTCTTCCTCGCCCTGCCGCACGGCCACTCCGGGACCATCGCCGCACAGCTGGGCCCGGACGTCCTGGTGGTCGACCTCGGCGCCGACCACCGTCTCTCGGACGCGGCAGACTGGCAGCGCTGGTACGGCGGTGACCACGCCGGGCAATGGCCGTACGGGCTCCCCGAGCTCCCCGGCGCCCGAGAGCGCCTCGCCGGGGCCAAGCGCATCGCGGTCCCCGGCTGTTTCCCGACCGGCGGTTCGATCGCCCTCGCCCCGGCACTCGCCGCGGGCCTGGTCGAGCCGGAGGTCAACGTCGTCGCCGTGACAGGGACCTCGGGTGCGGGCAAGAGCCTCAAGCCGAACCTCCTCGGTTCGGAGGTGATGGGTTCGGCCAGCGCGTACGGCGTCGGCGGCGCCCACCGCCACACCCCCGAGTTCGCGCAGAACCTCTCGGCGGTCTCGGGAGAGCGGGTCAAAGTCTCGTTCACCCCCGTGCTGGCCCCGATGCCGCGCGGGATCCTCACCACCGCGAGCGCCGCCCTCAAGGCCGACCTGGACGCCGACGGCGCCCGCGAGCTCTACGAAAAGGCGTACGCCGCCGAGCCGTTCGTCCAGCTGCTGCCTGTCGGCCAGTGGCCGTCGACAGCCTCGGTGGTCGGCTCGAACAACGTCCAGCTGCAGGTCACCGTCGACGCCGACACCCGGCGCCTGATCGTGGTCGCGGCCATCGACAACCTGACCAAGGGCACCGCGGGAGGCGCCGTCCAGTCGATGAACATCGCACTCGGCCTCCCCGAAACCACCGGACTTCCGACCGTAGGAGTGGCTCCGTGACCGTCACCCAGCCGAAGGGATTCCGCGCCGCGGGCGTCGCCGCCGGGATCAAGCCCGAGGGCAAGCTCGACCTCGCGCTCGTCGTCAACGACGGGCCGCTGCAGGTCGCGGCCGGCGTGTTCACGCGCAACGTGATCAAGGCCGCGCCCGTCCTGTGGTCGCAAGAGGTGCTCAAGCAGCAGCGCCTCAAGGCCGTCGTCCTCAACTCCGGGGGCGCGAACGCCGCCACCGGCCCCGGCGGTTTCCAGGACACCCACCAGACCGCCGAGAAGGTCGCCGGGCTCTTCGAAGCAGGTGCGATCGAGGTCGCTGTCTGCTCGACAGGCCTGATCGGTGAGCGGCTGCCGATGGACACGCTGCTTTCCGGCGTGGACACCGCCTTCGCGGAACTCGGCGCCGGCTCCGAAGCCGACCTCAACGCCGCCACCGCGGTCATGACCACCGACAGCAAGCCGAAGCAAGCTGTCGCGAAGCACGACAGCGGCTGGAGCGTCGGCGGGTTCGCCAAGGGCGCGGGCATGCTCGCCCCGAACCTCGCGACGATGCTCTCCGTCCTCACCACCGACGCGGTCGCCACCCCCGAAGTCCTCGACAGGGCCCTGCGCGCCGCCACCGGTGTCACCTTCGACAGGCTCGACGTCGACGGCGGCACCTCCACCAACGACACCGTGCTCGTCCTCGCCTCCGGCGCCAGCGGCGTCGAACCGACCGAGGCCGAACTGACCGAACTACTCACCGCCGTCAGCCTCGACCTCGTGCTGCAACTGCGCGCGGACTCCGAAGGCGCGACCAAGTACGTCGACGTCACGGTCACCGGCGCGGCGAGCGAGGCGGACGCCATCGCCGTCGGCCGGACGATCGCCGAGGACAACCTCGTCAAGACCGCGCTGTTCGGTTCGGACCCGAACTGGGGCCGCATCGCCATGGCGCTGGGCCGCGTGCCCGCGGAGATCGACCCGGAGAAGGTCGCCATCACGATCAACGGCGTCACCCTGTTCGCCAAGGGCACCCCCGCGGCGGACCGCTCCGAGGCGGATCTCTCGGGCCGCGACATCCGGATCGTCGTCGACCTCGGCCTCGGCGAAGGGGAGTCGACGATCTACACGACCGACCTTTCGCACGCGTACGTCGAAGAGAACAGCGCGTACTCGTCATGAGCCCTTCCGAATCCACGGTCCCCGCGGACGAACGGCTCGCGACGGCCGCCGAGAAGGCCTCGATCCTCATCGAAGCCCTGCCGTGGCTGCAGCGGTTCCACGGCGCCACTGTCGTGGTGAAGTACGGCGGCAACGCCATGATCGACGACAGTCTCAAGCAGGCCTTCGCCGAGGACATGGTCTTCCTGCGCATGGCGGGGCTGCGTCCGGTGGTGGTACACGGCGGCGGCCCGCAGATCACCGCGATGCTCACCCGGCTCGGCGTCGAAGGCGAGTTCAAGGGCGGCCTGCGCGTGACCACGCCCGAGACCATGGACATCGTCCGCATGGTGCTGACCGGCCAGGTCAGCCGCGAACTGGTCGGGCTGATCAACGCGCACGGCCCGTACGCGGTCGGTATCTCCGGCGAGGACGCGAGGCTGTTCACCGCCGAACGCAAACAGGCCACTGTGGACGGTGTGCCGGTCGACATCGGGCTCGTCGGCGAGGTCTCCGAGGTCAACCCGGACGCGGTGCTCGACATCGTCAACGCGGGTCGGATCCCGGTGGTGTCCACCGTTGCCCCGGACGTCGACGGCGTCGTGCACAACATCAACGCCGACACCGCCGCCGGTGCGCTGGCCGCCGCGCTGGGCGCGGAGAAGCTCGTGGTGCTCACCGACGTCGAAGGCCTCTACGCCAACTGGCCCGACCGCGGTTCGCTGGTCGACAGGATCCGCGTGGACCGCCTCGAAACCCTGTTGCCCGGCCTCGCCAGCGGCATGATCCCGAAGATGGAGGCCTGTGTGCGCGCCATCCGCGGCGGCGTCCGCCGCGCGCACGTGATCGACGGCCGCATCGCCCATTCGGTGCTGTTGGAGGTCTTCACCTCCCGCGGTATCGGTACCATGGTCTTCCCCGAAACGGAGCTCCCGTGACCCCCCTGAAGTCCAATGTAGACGGCCAGGAGCACTGGAAGTCGTCCCTCATGGACAACTACGGCACCCCGGCGCTGACCTTGGTCCGAGGCGAGGGCGCGAAGGTCTGGGACGCCGAAGGCAAGCCGTACGTCGACCTGCTGGGCGGGATCGCGGTCAACGCGCTGGGCCACGCGCACCCGGCCGTGGTCGCCGCGGTCACCGAGCAGGTCGCGAAACTCGGGCACACCTCGAACCTCTACGTGAACCCTGTCGTCGTCGAGCTCGCCGAAAGCCTCTTGGACGTCGCCGGCCTCTCCGGCAACGCGAAGGTGCTCTTCGTCAACTCCGGCGCGGAGGCCAACGAAGCCGCGCTCAAGATCAGCAGGCTCACCGGGCGGACCAAGATCGTCGCCTGTGAAGGCGCCTTCCACGGCCGCACCATGGGCGCGCTGACGTTGACCGGTCAGCCGTCGAAGCGGGACCCGTTCGCACCGCTGGTTCCGGGCGTCATCCACGTTCCCTACGGTGACATCGACGCGCTTCGCGCCGCGGTGGACGGCGAAACGGCGGCGGTTTTCCTCGAGCCGATCCTCGGGGAGGCGGGTGTCGTCCCGGCGCCGGACGGCTACCTCCAGGCCGCCCGGGAGATCACGAAGGCGACCGGGACCCTGCTGGTCCTCGACGAGGTGCAGACCGGCATCGGCCGCACCGGCGCGTGGTTCGCCTTCCAGCACGCCGGCATCGTCCCGGACCTCATCACCTTGGCGAAGGGACTCGGCGGCGGACTGCCGCTCGGCGCTGTCATCGGCGTCGGCGAGGCGGGTGATCTGCTGAAACCGGGGCACCACGGGACCACCTTCGGCGGCAACCCGATCTGCTGCGCCGCCGGGCTCGCCGTGCTCAAGACCATCGCCAAGGACAACCTGAACGACCATGTTTCCGCGCTGGGCAAGGACATCGCCTCTCGCGTCGAGGAGCTCGGCCATCCGCTGGTGGCCGGGGTCCGCGGTGCCGGGCTGCTGCTCGGCATCGTGTTGCGCGAACCGGTCTCGGCGGTGGTCGCCAAGGCCGCGCAGGACGCGGGATACCTGGTCAACCCGATCGCCCCGGACACCATCCGGCTGGCACCGCCGCTGATCCTGAGCGCCGACGAGGCCGCGGGATTCCTCGAAGCCCTTCCCGGGGCGCTCGATTCCACCACCACCTAGGACTGAGACGAAACATGCTCCGCAACTTCCTCCGTGACGACGATCTCAGCCCTGCCGAACAGGCCGAGATCCTGGACCTCGCCGACCAGCTGAAGGCCGAGCCGCTGAGCTCCCGCGCGCTGGAGGGTAAATCCGTCGCGGCGATCTTCGAGAAGAACTCCACCCGGACCAGGTTCTCGTTCGAGGTGGGTATCTCCCAGCTCGGCGGTAACCCCGTGATCGTCGACGGGCGCTCGATGCAGCTCGGCCGCGAAGAGACCATCGAGGACACTTCGCGGGTGCTTTCGCGGTACCTGGACGCCATCGTCTGGCGGACCTTCGCCCAGAAGCGCATCGACGCGATGGCGTCGGCGGCGAGCATCCCGGTGATCAACGCGCTCACCGACGAGTTCCACCCGTGCCAGGCGCTCACCGACCTGATGACCATCCGTGAGCGCAAGGGGAAGCTCGTCGGGCTCACCTTGGTCTACCTCGGTGACGGTGCGAACAACATGGCGCATTCGCTGCTGCTGGCCGGGACGACGGCCGGGATGCACGTCCGGGTCGTCTCGCCGGAGGGCTTCCAGCCGGACCAGCAGGTCATGCTCGACGCCAAACACCGTTCGAGTGAAACCGGCGGCAGCACCACGGTCTTCACCGACCCGTACGCCGCCGTCGAAGGCGCGGACGTCGTCGTCACCGACACCTGGACCTCGATGGGCCAGGAGAACGACGGTCTCGACCGGGTCGGCCCGTTCCGTGAGCTGCAGGTCAACGCCGCGCTGATGCGCCGCGCCGCGGACGAGGCGATCGTGCTGCACTGCCTGCCCGCGCACCGCGGCTGGGAGATCACCGACGAGGTCATCGACGGCCCGTCGAGCGCGGTCTGGGACGAGGCAGAGAACCGGCTGCACGCTCAGAAGGCGCTGCTGGTGTGGCTGCTGAGCCAGGAACGACGATGACCGGCAGCAGAGTCACCCGGCAGGCCCGGATCAACGAGCTCGTGTCGTCGATGGCCATCCGCAGCCAGACGGAGCTCGCGAAGCTCCTGGCGGCGGAGGGTATCGACGTCACCCAGGCGACGTTGTCGCGAGACCTCGACGAACTGGGCGCGGTGAAGCTGCGGGGCGCCGATTCCGGCGCGCCGGTGTACGTCATCCCGGAGGACGGCAGCCCGGTGCGCGGGGTGCAGGGCGGTACGTCCCGGCTATCGCGGCTGCTCGCCGAGCTGCTCGTTTCGGCGGACTCGTCGGGGAACCTGACGGTGCTGCGCACTCCGCCGGGCGCGGCGCAGTTCCTCGCCAGCGCCATCGACAGGGCGGCGCTGGAGGAGGTCGTCGGTTCGATCGCCGGCGACGACACGGTCGCGGTGATCGCGAGGGAACCACTGTCCGGCAAGGACCTGGCCGAGCGTTTCATGGCGCTGGCCCGACGGTCGTCCACTGTGGACGGCGGTGAGGAGACCGAAGGTGACGCCTGACGGGTTCGCCTTCCCGGACGATCCGGAGAAGCTGGTCATCACCTTCGACGAAGGGGTGCCTGTCGCGATCGACGGGGAGACCGTGACGCTGCTGGAGGCTTTCCAGCAGCTGAACCGCCGTGTCGGCGCCTTCGGGCTCAGAGGGCGCGAGATCTACGATGGTCCCGCCGCGCTCGCGCTGGTCAGCGCGTACGAGGAACTGAGAAAAGTCACCATCGGGCAGGTGTCCGGCGAAGTCTGCCTGCTCCTGCACCGCGGGAACGCGGTCGTGAACTCCGCGCGCGACGAGCGCGCGCTGTACGACTTCACCACAGGCGCTACCTTCGACCGGTCAGTCGCCTGAAACAAACCAAGGAATTCGAGGAGTGTCGTGAGCGGGAATGAGCAGCCGGTGCAGCTGTGGGGCGGCCGGTTCGCCAGCGGGCCGGCGGAGGCGATGGCGGCGCTGAGCGCGTCGACCCATTTCGACTGGCGGCTGGCGCCGTACGACATCGCCGGGTCGCGGGCCCACGCGCGAGTGCTGCGGAAGGCGGGGCTGCTCACCGATGACGAGCTGACCGGCATGCTCGCCGCGCTGGACACCCTCGCGCAGGACGTCGCCTCGGGCACGTTCACCCCGACTGTCGCCGACGAGGACGTCCACACCGCGCTCGAACGCGGTCTGCTGGAGCGGGCAGGCACCGAACTCGGCGGCAAGCTGCGGGCGGGCCGTTCGCGCAACGACCAGGTCGCGACCCTGTTCCGGATGTGGCTGCGGGACGCCGCCCGCCGGGTGGTCGCCGGCACCCTCGGCGTCGTCGACGCGCTGGTTTCGCAGGCGAAGCGGCACCCGGACGCGATCCTCCCGGGCCGCACCCACCTGCAGCACGCCCAGCCGGTCCTGCTGGCGCACCACCTGCTCGCGCACGGCCAGTCGCTGCTGCGCGACGTCACCCGACTGCGTGACTGGGACGCTCGCACCGCCGAGTCGCCGTATGGTTCCGGCGCGCTCGCGGGCTCGTCGCTCGGACTCGACCCCGAGGCCGTCGCCGCGGAACTGGGGTTCGACACCAGTGTCGACAACTCCATCGACGGCACCGCCTCGCGGGACTTCGTCGCCGAGTTCGCCTTCGACGTCGCGATGCTCGCGGTCAACCTGTCCAGGATCGCCGAAGAGGTGATCATCTGGAACACCGCCGAGTTCGGCTACGTCACCCTCGACGACGCCTGGGCGACAGGCAGTTCGATCATGCCGCAGAAGAAGAACCCGGATGTCGCCGAGCTGACCCGTGGCAAGGCCGGGCGGCTCATCGGCAATCTGACCGGTCTGCTCGCGACGCTCAAGGCGCAGCCGCTCGCGTACAACCGTGACCTGCAGGAGGACAAGGAACCGGTCTTCGACTCCGTCGAGCAGCTTGAACTGCTGTTCCCGGCCATCGCGGGCATGCTCGAAACGCTGACCTTCCACACCGACAGGCTCGCCGAGCTGGCGCCTGCCGGTTTCACCCTCGCCACGGACATCGCCGAATGGCTGGTGCGCCAAGGGGTTCCGTTCCGCGTCGCGCATGAAGCGGCGGGGGAGAGCGTCCGTGTCGCCGAGGGCCGAGGTGTCGGCCTCGACGAACTGACCGACGAAGAGTTCGAGAAGATCAACCCGGCGCTGACGCCCGCCGTGCGCGAGGTGCTGACCGTCGAGGGTTCGGTGAACTCGCGCGACGCCCGTGGTGGTACCGCTCCGGAGCGGGTCGCCGAGCAGCGCGACCGGCTGGTCGCGCGGGTCACCGAACACCGCGCCTGGCTCGGCTGAGCGTTCTCAAGCGCGTGAAGGCCCCCTTCCCTCGGCTCAGCAGAGGGAAGGGGGCCTTCACGCGCATCAGGGAAGCCTCGTCGCCAGGCCGTTGAGGACGCAGTCGAGGCCGCGCTCGAAGTCCGCGTCGTTGGTCTCGCCGGGTTCTTGGCTTCGCTGGGCGGCGTACAACTTCATGAGCCGCGGGTGCTCCCGCACCGCTTGCTCGGCCGCGGGCCACAGCCGGTCTTTCCATTCCTGTTCGCTCTGCCCGCTGCGCTTGAGCGTCGTGAGCCATGCCGCCTCGCTGGTGGCTCGCCCGACGACGAACGCCATCACCGTGTTCCACGCCAGATCGGCGTCGTCCAGCGAGAAACCGGCGTCTTCGAACAGTGCCAGCGCCGACTCCGACAGCCTCAGGACGTTCGGTCCCAGGTACGCCACCCCCGCCTCGCCGAGCAGCGAGCCGATCCACGGATGCCGGAGGAACACCGAGCGAAGGTCGCGGGCGAACCGCACCGTCGCGGCCCGCCACGGACCCGGCTCCGGGAGCGTGACCTCGCCGTAGACCTCGTCGACGACCAGTTCGACCAGCTCGTCCTTGCTGGCCACGTGCGTGTACATCGACGCGGCGGCCACGCCGAGCCGCACTCCGAGCTTTCGCATGCTCAGCGCCTCGATGCCCTCGGCGTCGAGAAGTTCGATCGCCGCGGCGACGATCTGTTCCCGGCTCAGCGACGGCTGCTCCCGCTTTCGCTTCGGGGGACGCGCCCACACGGACATCGGCATTCCTTCCGTACAGTGTTCAATATGCCTAACAGTGTACGGACAATTTTCGACAAAGCCCACTGGCAGTCCAGGCTCGACGACCTGCGGGCGGAGCACCGCGTTCCGGGCGCGACGCTCGCGGTACTCATGAACGGCGAGATCCACGAACTCGCGAGCGGGATCCTGCACCGGGGAACCGGGGTGGAAGCGACCACCGATTCGATCTTCCAGCTCGGCTCGATCGCGAAGGTCTACACGGCCGCGTTGGTGCTGGGCCTGGCCGAGGAAGGGCGCCTGGACCTCGACGCGCCGGTCGTCGAGGTGCTGCCGGAGTTCGCGACGGTGGATCCTGAGGCGACGAAGACCATTACCGCCCGGCAGTTGCTCAGCCACACCGGCGGGCTCACCTGCGACTTCGTCGAAGACACCGGACGCGGCGACGACTGTCTCGCCAAGTACGTCGAGGCGGCCAGGGGAGTGGCGCTCGACTGCCCGCCGGGCACGGCCGCGTCCTACAGCAGCGTCGGGTACGCCGTGCTCGGCCGGATCGTGGAGGTGCTCACCGGGCTGACCTGGGACGACGCCTTACGGGAGCGGCTCATCGCGCCGCTCGGGCTGACCGAGACGATGACCCTGCCCGAGGAGGCGCTGCGGTTCCGGGTCGCGATGGGACATCTCGGTCAAGACCCGGAACCGACGGCCGCCTGGGATCTCCTGCCGCGGAACGCCGGTCCCTACGGACGGGTCCTCGCCACCGCGGGCGACGTCGTCCGATTCGCTCGGATGCTGCTGGACGGCACTCGCGGGCTCTCCGTAGAGACAGTGACCGCGATGCGGCGTCGCGAAGTCGAAGTGCCCGACAAGTGGACGCTCGGCTCCGACAGCTGGGGTCTCGGCCTGTCGATCCACGACTGGAACGGCGTTTCCGGCTTCGGGCACAACGGATCGTCGATCGGGCAGCGCTCGTACCTGCGGGTGGTCCCGGACGCCGGCCTGGCCTTCGCCCTGCTCACCAACCACGGCACGACCGACAGGCTGTACACGGAGCTGTCGCGGGAACTGCTCGGTGAGCTCGCCGGCGTCCAGGTGCCCGCAGACTTCGCGCCGCCGCCATCGCCGCCCTCGATGGACGTCGCGCCCTTCGCCGGTACTTATCGCCGCGAAGGCGTCATCATCACCGTCACGGAGACCGACGGGAAGCTGCACTTCGTCTACGAATTCGCCGACGGGCTCAAGGGAATCGCCCCGGCGATCGAGACGGAACTCGTGCCCGTGTCGGAGACCGTCTTCGCCGGGATGAACCCGATGTTCGGCGACGACTGGATGCCGGTGCTGTTCACGAAACTCCCCGACGGCACCGACTGCTGCTACACCAGCATGCGGGTGGCGCCGAGGATCGCGTAGCTACTTCTTCGCGGTCTTCCGGAGTTTCGCGCGCACCGCGCGGGTGGCGACAGGGCCGAGCCCTTCGAAGACGTCGACCAGCACCGCCAGCTGTGCCAGCGCCGTCAGGGCCTGCTCGGCGCCTTCCGGATCCACCGACTCGAACAGCGTCAGGCCGAGGAAACCGGCGGAGACCGCGTGAGCGAGCCCTTCGGTCTCCGCCAGTTCGAGCACCGGTGAACCGGCCAGCACGCGGTCGAGGGTCTTCCGGACCTCGTGGACCCATTTGTCCAGCGCCTGCCGGGTCGCCTCGGCCAGCCGCCCGCCGCCCTGCGCGCCGGCGAGGGTCTGGGCGAGGACGGCCATGTTCCCCTCGGCCCGTTCCTCCGTGTGGATGGTCCGGCCCAGCTCCAGCAGTTCGCCCAGCGTGGTCACCGCGGCGAACCGATCACGGAAATGGGTGACGCGACTTTCGGTCGCTGTCACACAGGCCTGCGCGATCAACTCTTCGACACTGCCGAAGTGGTAGAAGATCAGCGCCTGATTGGTGCCCGCCGCTGCGGCGACCGTCCTGGCCGAAACCGCGGTGATCCCGCTGGTACGGATCGTCTCCAGCGCGCCGTCGATCAACCGCTGTTTCGTACCGGTCCCGTTCATCAGTCCAGGACCTTCTCACGCAGGGGCTTCACCGCACCGCTCACCCCCGCCCGCAGATCGACGAACCGTGCTTCGAACGCACCCCGGTAGCCGAACAGTGGGCCGAACCGCCGGTTCGTCACCCGGATCTCGATGCGGAAGAGACCGCTCTCCTCGTCGAACCACTCGTCGACCTCGGCCACCCCGACGACGGATCGCGGCACCACGCACCGAAGCGGGCCTTCGGAGAGCCGGAACTCCTCCGACCGGATGCGGAAGCCGCCGTCCGGCCGCACCGTCAGATCCAGATCGACGGCGATGTGCTGATGCGTCCCCAGGTAGTCGACGATCTTCCCGCGCTCGGCGCTGTAGATCATCTGCGCGTCGAACCGCCGCCTCCGTTCCGGCAGTTCGAAGGTGCGGACGAACGACACCGTCTCTCTGCCGAGCGAGTCGATGTACGGATAGTTCTCGATGGTGAAGGGGACATTGCGGCCGCGCTCCGGGAACAGGATGTGCCTCGACGCGCCGAGCCGCAGGAACGGCGTGGCGAACGCGGCGCCGCGCCAGATCTCGTCCATCACGCCGACGCCGATCATCCCGACGCCGTTCTCCGTGCTCAGCGACAGTCGCTCGCGCATCCGCGGGTGCAGCGACGCGAACTCGGCGCCCAACGCTTCTTGGAAGATCATGCCTGCTCCAGAGTGTCGAGAACGCGGGGTGCGACGCCGTCCTTGCCCGGCCGCGGACTCCGGCGGCAGCGGCTCGCCGAGGGCGAGAGCAGGGGGAGTTCCTCCGGCGGGCCGCCGGTTTCGAGCCAGAGGCGGAGCCTGTCGAACGACCAGGCCGTCATCCAGCCGAACAGTGGCCGGAACAGCAGATCCGCGAACCTGCCGAAGACGCCCCAGCGAGTCGTGTAGTCGAAGCCGGTGACGAACCGGACGCCGTCGCCGTCCTGGGTGTAGCGCCAGTACCCCGAACCGGACTTGATGAGCGACAGCGGATCCGCGGACGCGAACCGCAGCGCGGACGTCCGGCCACCGTCGGGCCGCGTGCTCTCCCCGGCGTGCGTTCCGGTCCCGCTGACGACCAGGCCCAGGAACTTCGTCGCGTACCGGAACCGTCCCGGCGAACCCGCGACCGGTTCGATTCGCGCGAAGCGGAGATCCCAGCGCTCGTGCAGGCGCGGGTCCTGCGTGTACCGCCACAGCGTGTCGAGGTCGGTGCGGATCACCGTTTCGACGTAAAGCGCTCTTCGGCTCATTGAGCCCCCTCCGGTTTGAGCGATCGCTCAAACCACTGTAGAACATGATTGAGCGATCGCTCAATACCCGGCCCGTCCAGGCGGCCGGTTAAGGTTCGGTGCGGGAAATCGGCGGGAACGGGGTGTGCGGAACGTGGTGACCGGCAGACAGTTCACCCGGCGGGAGCTGGCGCTGGATCCGGTGGAGCTGGCCACGCTCCTGCTCGGCGCGGTGATCGAGTCGACAGGTCCCGACGGCACGGTCGCGGTCCGCCTGGTCGAGGTCGAGGCCTATCGCGGGCTCGACGACCCCGCGTCGCACTGCTATCGCGGCAAGACCCCGCGCAACGCGGTCATGTGGGGGCCCGCGGGGTATCTGTACGTGTACTTCGTCTACGGCATGCACTTCTGCGCCAACATCGTCGGCACCGAAGACGGGCAGCCGGGCGCCGTGCTGCTGCGTGCCGGGGAGGTGGTGTCCGGGGCGGACGTCGCCCGCACGCGCAGGCCGTCGGCGCGAGGCAACGGCGAGCTCGCCAAGGGCCCGGCCATCCTCACCTCGGTGCTCGGCATCGACAGGGCCGAGAACGGCGTCGACCTCACCGACCCCGCGTCACCCGTCCGGTTGTTCACCGGCGAACGGGTTCCCGAAGCGGACATCCGCACCGGGCCGCGCGTCGGCGTCGCCATGGCGATGGACACGCCGTGGCGGTTCTGGGTCGACGGATCGCCCGCGGTCTCCACCTACCGCCGGGGCGGCAAGCGACGGGCGGCCGCCCCCGGCCGATAGTCGGTTGACCTGGTGCGGGAGGATCTACAGGCGTGAGCGAGCACATCCTTGACGAGCTGACCTGGCGCGGCCTGATCGCGCAATCCACCGACACCGACGCACTGCGGCGAGACCTCGACCAAGGCCCCCTCACGCTCTATTGCGGATTCGACCCGACGGCGCCCAGCCTGCACGCCGGCAACTTGGTGCCGCTGCTGATGCTCTCGCGCTTCCAGCGCGCCGGACACCGGCCGATCGTGCTGGCCGGCGTCGCCACCGGGATGATCGGCGACCCGCGCGACACCGGCGAGCGCACCCTCAACACGCTGGACACCGTCTCCGAATGGGCCGACCGGATCCGCGGTCAGCTGGAGCGCTTCGTCGATTTCGACGACTCGCCCACCGGCGCGGTCATCGAGAACAACCTGAACTGGACCGGTAAGCAGACCGTGGTCGAGTTCCTGCGCGACGTCGGCAAGCACTTCCCGGTCAACACCATGCTGAACCGGGAGACGGTGAAGCGCCGCCTCGAAGCCGACGGCATGTCCTACACCGAGTTCAGCTACCTGCTGCTGCAGTCGCAGGACTACCTGCACCTGTACCGCGAGTACGGCTGCAAGCTGCAGATCGGCGGCTCGGACCAGTGGGGCAACCTCGTCGGCGGCGTCGACCTGATCCGCCGGACCGACGGCGGGCACACGCACGCGCTGACCGCGCCGCTGGTCACCGACACCGAGGGACGCAAGTTCGGGAAGTCCACCGGCGGCGGCAGTGTCTGGCTCGACCCGGAGATGACCTCGCCGTACGCGTGGTTCCAGTACTTCGTGAACGTCGCCGACGCCGACGTCATCCGCTACCTGCGGATGTTCTCCTTCCTTGGGCAGGAGGAGATCGCGGCGCTGGCCGAGGACACCGAACAGCGTCCCCACCTGCGGTCCGCGCAGCGGAAGCTGGCGGAGGACTTCACCACCCTGGTGCACGGCGAGGAGGCGACCCGCCAGGTCATCGCCGCCAGCCAGGCGCTGTTCGGCAGGGGAGAGCTGCGTGAGCTCGACTCGCCGACCCTCGACGCCGCGATGGCCGAGGTGCCGAACGGCAAGGTCGACCCGAACGGCGAGTCGACGATCGTCGACCTGCTGATCGCCGGCGGACTCGTCGACAGCAAGGGCGCCGCGCGCCGCACCGTCAAGGAAGGCGGTGCGTACGTCAACAACACGAAGATCGTCGACGAGGCGTGGACGCCGTCCTCGGACGACGCTCTGCACGGCCGTTGGCTCGTGGTCCGCAAGGGCAAGCGCAACGTCGCCGGCGTGCGCGTCGGGGGCTGATCGCGGTTCCGGCCCGAAACAGGGGCCTTGACCTGCGGAAACGCAGTTAAGGTACCCCCCTGTTTCGGGCCCTTCCGGGCCATGTAAAGTTCTCCAAGTCGCCAGGGAAACCGGGTGGCCGCGGGACACGAACCAAGCTCTCACCTCAAGGTGATTGAGTGGGTGTCTCACCAAAAACTGCTAGAAATAACTGCTTCAGATAAGGCCGCGTGACTGCGGTGCGATCTGGGGTGTGTTGCTTGAGAACTCAACAGTGTGCTAGTGAACTAAGCCAGTAGA
>NZ_JBVJLY010000021.1:0-155595 GCF_055584485.1 Amycolatopsis sp. NPDC102522
CCCCCGCAAAACACTGGAATGGCTTACACCCCAAGAGAAACTCAACATGCTACTGTCCTAAATAGAGCATGTTGCGACGACCGCATGAATCCGCCCCTCCTTCCCTACCCTGAAGGTAGCGAAGGAGGCCTTCACGGACTTTGGCCGTCAGGAGCTCTTGGCGCGAGCCTCGGTGGCGGAGTCGGTGGCGGCGTCCTGCTGCGCCAGCTCGTACTCGGCAGCGTCCGAAGCAGCAGTGACGGCAGCGGCGTTCTCGGGAGCGCCACCGTGCAGCAGCCGTGCCACCTCACCGCGCAGCGTCACGAACTCGGCGGACTCGCGCGTGGTGATCTGGTTCCGGTCCGCGGGCAGCCCGACAGGCAGGTCCGCGACGATCGTGGCCGGCGACTTCGACAGCACCAGAACCCGGTCCGACAGGTAGACGCTCTCGTCGATGTCGTGCGTGACCACGAGGATCGTGCTCCCGTTCTCGCGCTGCACGCGCCGGGTCAGATCCTCGAGTTCGAACCGCGTCTGCGCGTCGACGGACGCGAAAGGCTCGTCCATCAGCAGGAGGGACGGCTGGCTGGCCAGCGCCCGCGCGATCGACACACGCTGCTGCATACCGCCCGAGAGCTGCCACGGGAACTTCGAACCGACCCCGGCCAGACCGACCGACTCCAGCGCGTCCTGCGCCCGCGTACGACGCTCTGAGCGGCTCAAATTGCGCCACCGCAAGGGGAACTCGACGTTCTTCGCGACCGAGAGCCACGGGAACAGCGAGCGGCTGTAGTCCTGGAACACCACGGCCAGGTCCTCCGGCACCCCGGAGGAGACGTCGTCGCCGTGCAGGCTGACCCGGCCGGACGTCGGCTTGATCAGTCCGGCGATGCAGCGCAGCAGCGTCGACTTGCCGCAGCCCGACGGGCCCACGATGCTCGCGAGCTGCCCCGTTTCCACGGTGAACGACAGGTCGTTGACCGCGACATGCGCCTTTTCTCCCGCGCCGTACCGGTGGTTCAGCCCGGAGACTTCGAGCATGGTTGACATCTTGCTGACCCTTCGAGAAAGAACTAGATACGGCCGTTGCGGGTGGGCTGCCAGCGAAGCACTCTCTGCTCCACCGCGAGGAACGCCGCGTTGAACCCGAAACCGAGGAGTCCGAGCAGGACCAGCCACGACCACATGAGCGGGAAGTCGAACGCCTGCTGGGCGTCCATCAGGGAGCGGCCGATGCCGTTGTAGGAGCCGACCAGCTCCGAGATCACCATCAGCAGCAGGGAGATGGACAGGCTCAGCCGCAGGCCCGCGAAGATCTTCGGCCCGGCGGCGGGCAGCACGATCGAGCGCACCCAGTACGACCGAGGGGTCCGGAACGACTTCGCGGTGTCGACCTTCACCTGGTCCACCGACCGGACACCGTCCACGGTGTTGAGCAGCACCGGCCAGATCGCGCCGAAGATGATCGAGCCGGTCTGCATCCCCGGCCCGAGTCCGAAGAGGACGATGAACACCGGGATCAGCGCGGGCGGCGGCACCGAGCGGAAGAACGCGAACAGCGGCCCGACGTAGTCCATCCCGTGCCGGGACCGTCCCAGTGCGACACCCAGCGCGACGCCGAGGGCGCCGGCCAGCAGCCAGCCGCCGAGCGTCCGGCCGAGGCTCGGCAGGACGTTGTCGAACACGGTGTCGGTCAGGAACAGCTGCGAGGCCGGGCCGGTGAACCACAGCTTCACCGAAGTGGCCGCGATTTCGGTCGGCGGCGGGAAGAACGGGCTCTTACCGAGCCGGGTCGAGAGCTCCCAGATCCCGAGCAGGGCGAAGAACAGCAGCCAGTTGCGGACCAGGATGCCGAGGCCCCTGCCCACGCGCCTGCCGACGCGGCTGGTCAGCGTGAGGGTCGTCACGAGATCGCCTCCCGGTCGACCGTGCTCCAGCGGAACGCCCGCCTGCCGATCATTTCGAGTCCGCCGTTGATGAGGAAGCCGAGCGCGCCGACCACCACGGTGCCGGCGAGCACGAGGTCGAACCTGGTCGAACCGGTGCTGGCCTGCATGATGAAGTTGCCGATGCCGAGTTTGGCGCCCGCCAGGAACTCGGTACTGACCACCGCGATCAGCGCGATGTTGGCGGACAGCCGGACCCCGGTGAACACGAACGGCGCGGTATGCGGCAGCGCCACCGACGTCAGCGTCCGGAACTTGCCCGTGCCGCAGGCCTTCGCGGTCTCCATCAGCACGGGGTCGATCTCGCCGAGCGCGTAGATCGTGTTGAACATGATGGGCCACAACGACGCGTACACGGCTAGCGTGATCTTCGCTTCGGGACCGCCGCCGATCAGCAGCAGCACCAGCGGGATCAGCGCGACGGCGGGGATCGGCCGCAGGAACTCGACGACCACCGCGGTCGCGGTGCGCAGGCCGGGGATGCTGCCCAGCAGCAGCCCGGCGGGCACGGCGATGGCGACCGCGATGAGCAGGGCGATCGCCCACGCGAGGAACGTGGCGATCAGATCCCGGATGAACTGCGTCTCCCCGAACTGTTCGAAGATCGTCACGAGGACGACGGACGGCGGAGGGAGGAACTCTTTACGGACCAGGCCGGCCTGGACGATCACTTCCCAGACGAGGAAGAAACCGGCCAGACCGGCCAGGGCACGGAGAAGTCGTGGCACCTTGACCTTTATCCAGCTTGAGGGGCGAGCATCGGAGCGGCGTCGAGCTTGGCCGTCAGCACACCGGTCTGCAGCAGCAGGTCCGGCACGCGCTGCAGACGGCGCGGGTCCAGGGTGGACCCGAACGTCGGCAGCGTGAGCAGGGACGCGGTTTCCGCGTCGACCTTGGCGTACTTGACGATCAGGGGCTCGATCTTGGAGCGGTCGGCCGAATCGCGCACGGCCTTGCCGAGTGCGCGCTGGAACGCGGCCAGCGTCTTGGGGTTCTTGTCCACGAAGGACCCGAGCGCGCCGAAGCCCGCCAGGGGGAAGTCCTGCGTGGCGCCGGTCGCGATGTCGACGACCGGGGTGGCGCCGACGACCTTGGAGGCCTGGGTCAGGAACGGCTCGGGCAGGTATCCCGCGTCGACCTGGCCCGAAGCGAGCGCGGCGGCGATGTTCGGCAGTGCCATCGGCACCCACTGGACCTTGCTGGTGTCGACGCCGTGGTCCTTCATCACCGAGACGGTGAGCAGGTGGGAGGCGGTGTTCTTGTCGGTGATCGCGATCTTCTTGCCCGCGAGGTCGTTGATCGTCTTGACCGGCGAGGTCGGCACCGTGACGACCGCGTTGCTCTTGGGGCTGGCCGAAACGGAGTCGGCGACGAGCCGGACGTCGGCCGCGCCCTTGCTCTTCGCGACGAAGAACGGCATGTAGGTGGAGAAGGCGATGTCGACCTCGCCACCGATCATCTTGGTCATCGACGCCTGACCACTGGGGGCGTCGACCGCTTCCACCTCGAGACCCTCGGCCTTGAAGTAGCCGCCTTCCTGCGCCAGCCGCAGCGGCGCGAGGTCGACGACGGGCAGCAGGGACACCTTGATCTTCGGCTTCTCAAGAGCACCGTCACCACCACTGGATGCCTTGGACGTGTCTTCCCCGCCGAGGGCGCCACAGGCGCCCAACGTGGCGAGCATGAGCGCGCTCAGGGCGACGCCGATGGCACCCTGTCCTCTACGTGACCGACTCCTGCTCATGGCGTTTCGAAACAAAGCCAGCTCCTCGGAAACAATGAATCACCGTTGGGTTTTTTCATCCGTGTCGTGGCTTCGTTTCGCCAGGCACGCGGTCACCTTAGAGATTTGCCCACCTGCTCACAATGGGTGTCGTGAGCGGGTGATCATTTTAGGCCATTCGCCCGATCCCATGATCACCCGCTTGGACAGCATTACTTTAAGTAAGCAAATTGCGAGCAAAGCGGCTATTCGGAGTAACCGCGCGTCATCAACTCGTGGCCTGGGCCGCGATCATGGGAGCGACATCGATCTTGGTCTGGATGGCGCCCATCTGCAGGAGCAGGTCCGGGACCCGCTGGATGCGGCGGGGGTCCAGGGTGGACTGGAAGGTCAGCAGCGTGGTCAGCGCGGCGGTGTCCTGGTCGATCTTGGCGTACTTGACCAGCAGCGGCTCGATCTTGGAGCGGTCCGCCGCGTCGCGAGTGGCCTTCTGCATGGCGCGCTGGAAGGCGGCCACGGTCTTCGGGTTCTCGCTCACGAACTTGCCGAGCGAGCCGTAGCCCGCGGTGGGGAAGTCCTGGGTGGCGCCGGTGGCGGTGTCCACGACCGGGACGGTGCCCGCCTGCTTCGCGGTCTGCGTGATGAAGGGCTCGGTCAGGAAGCCGGCGTCGATGTCGCCGTTCTTGAGCGCGGCCCCGATGTTCGGCAGCTGGATCGGCACCCACTGCACCTTGGTGGCGTCGACGCCGTGGTCCTTCATGACCGATTTGGACAGCGTGTCGGACACGGTGTTCGGCGCGGTGATGCCGATCTTCTTGCCGGCCAGGTCACTGACGCTCTTCACCGACGACGTCGGCAGCGTGACCAGCATCGTGCTCTTCGGACCGGCGGAGGAAGCGTCCGCGACCAGCTTGATGTCGGCGGTGCCCTTGCTCATCGCGATGAAGAACGGCGTGTAGCTCGCGTACGCCACATCGACCTCACCGCCGATCAGCTTGGTCAGCGAGATCTGCCCGGTGCCCGCCTCGATCGCCTCGACCTCGAGGCCCTCGTTCTTGAAGTAGCCGCCGTCCTGCGCGAGACGCAGGGGCGCGAGGTCGATGGTCGACATCACGGCGACCTTGATCTTCGACTTCTCGAGGTTTCCGGAGCCGCCGGAGGAGGACGACTCGTCCCCGCCGAGCAGGCCGCAGCCACCGACCGACGTCGTGACGACGACCGCCATAGCGAGCGCGAGCGCCTTCGCTTTTCCACGAGACGGCCGCCCGAGGCGGGCGCTCAAGGCGTTCTTCGAAAGCAAGTGGTGCTCCTGATCGAGGGGGAGGACACGTGACGACGTGCCCTGATGTGGAATTCGGAAGTGACTCTTTGTCGGAGTCACGGCCTCACTGTAGAGAACGGACAACGTGCTCACAATGGGTGGTCATCCTATGATCCCCAGTGGTAACGATCACCCGAACAGGTTGTTTGTCAGAAGTGAACACAACTCGGCGTGTTCGCGCCGTGGGTTTGTTGACAACTGAGCGCGGACAGGTCAAGAGCCGTCCGGTGTCTTCTTGTGCGTCTTGTCCGAAGGGTTACATCTGGGGCTACCGTTCGCTACCCTCATGCACCGGTAGTGAGGTGTGGACCACTGATGTAGTGAAAGAGAGTGCCTTGGATGGCCGAACGCTCTGGACCTTTCCCGAGGTGCAAGGCACTCTGTGTCGAACATGTCGAACACGACCGTGCTTCACTGGTGCGTACCCGCGCACTGGCGGGTTAGGCCGAACGGACCAATGACGCCAGGCAGGGTTTCGGTCAAGTGCACTTGAGAGACTGCGTCGAAGACGACTTCCTCATTCGGAGGACCGAGTACTCACGCCCTGAACGTCCCTGCCGGGTGGCAGGAGCGTGCGGGTAGTGGTCTCCGACAAGCGACCCAGACAGCAGCAGTACGGCCAGCTCGAGAACGGCATGTCCAAAATGGGCTTTCCCGGCCCGGATGAAGATGATGGTGGTGCGGCGGTGCCGAACGAAGACACCGCGGGGGTGGGAGGGACCCCTGCGCGGGAAACCGGAGACGGTCCTGAGGGGAAGGCAGGGTCATTCCTGGGCCTGCGTAACTGGCGTCTGCGATCCAAGCTCGCGGCCATCCTGATCATCCCGACGCTGACCGCGCTCGCGCTCGGCACGCTGCGCGTGATCGACGACAGCGGCGAGGCGGCCCGGTTCCAGGACACCGCCGATCAGGTCGCGTTCGCCGACAAGATCACCCTCGTGGTCCACGAGCTGCAGAGCGAGCGGGCGCTCGCCGTCGCCTTGAGGGCCTCGAACGAGCCCTCGCGGCAGACCGGTCTCGACGCGCAGATCGCCAAGGTCGACCGTGCCATCGACGACCTGCGGGCTTCGGCGAACCAGATCAACCCGGACGATCAGGACACGAGGGACCGCTACTCGCGTGGTCTGCAGCGGCTCGACGCCCTGCGCCCGCTGCGCGGCGCGATGAACACCTCGTTCCTGGGCGACACCCCGATCCTCATCGCCTACTCCGGCATCCTCGACTCGCTGGTCCAGCTCGGCCGCGAGGTGACCACCGCGGTGGCGAACCGCGACGTGCTCCGGCTCGGCGTCACCGTGCAGGCCATCAGTGAGAGCAAGGAATTCATAGCCCGCGGTGACGCGGCGCTGCTGATCGCCTCCTTCCGCTCGTCGTTCCCCGGCGACCTGTTCGACCAGGCCCGTTCGGCGGTGGCCAGCGGCGACGCCTCGACCGCGGCTTTCATCGCCAACGCCAGCCCCGAACAGCGGCAGCTCTACTCGGACACCTTCTCGGGACCCGAGGTCGACGACCGCCGCCGGATCACCACGATGGCGTTCTCGCTCTACCAGCAGAACCAGACGCCGTCGATCGACAACGCCGCCCTCGGCAACGACAGCCGGGTCGCGCTGGACAAGCTGCGCGCTGTCGAGACCAACCTGCTCGGCCAGCTGCGGGCCCAGGCCGACGGCCTGGCCACCGACGCGATCAACTCGGCCTGGATCGGCGGCGCGATCGTGCTGCTGGCCCTGCTCGCGGCGCTGTTCCTGATGCTCGTCATCGCCCGCCTGATGCTGCGCCCGCTGCGGGTGCTGCGGAAGACGGCGCTCGACGTCGCCTACACCCGGCTGCCGGAAACCGTGCAAGCGATCCTGGACGACCCGGACCCGGTCAACGCCTCGAAGCGGTCGGTCGAGCCGGTGCCCGTCACGTCGCGTGACGAGATCGGTGAAGTGGCGCGTTCGTTCGACGTCGTCCACGCGCAGGCCGTCAAGATGGCCGCCGAACAGGCCCTCCTGCGCGAGAACGTCAACGGCATCTTCGTGAACCTGTCCCGCCGGTCGCAGCGGCTGGTGGAACGCCAGCTTGGCGTGATCGACCGGCTCGAGGCCGACGAGCAGGACCCGGACCACTTGGCCAGCCTGTTCGAGCTCGACCACCTCGCCACGCGGCTGCGCCGCAACGGTGAAAGCCTCCTGGTGCTCTCGGGCGCCGGTCTCGCGAAGTCGGTGCCCAAGCCGGTCCCCGCCGCCGACGTCATCGGCGCCGCGGTCTCGGAGATCGAGCAGTACGCCCGGATCGAGATCGGGATCGTCCCCGAGGTCGCCGTCCAGGGCCTGACGATCCACGACCTCGTGCACGTGCTCGCGGAGCTGCTGGACAACGCCACCTACTTCTCCGAGCCGGAGACGAAGGTGACCGTCCGCGCGGTGATCACCCGCAAGAAGGCGCTCGCCATCCAGGTCACCGACCACGGTGTCGGGATGACCGACGAACGCCTCGCCGAGGTCAACCAGCGTCTGGCCGACCCCCCGGACCTGGACGTCTCGGTGACCCGGCGGATGGGCCTGTACGTGGTCGCGCGCCTGGCACGCCGCCACGGCATCGAGGTCCGGCTCCGGGAGAACGAGGACATCGAGGGCGGTGTGATCGCGCGGGTCGTCGTGCCCGCCGAGCTGCTCACGCACCTGCGGCCCGGCGTGCGGAACACCCCGCCGCCGGCGAACCGCTCGGAAACGTCGATGCCGTCGATTCCGCCGATGTCCGAGATGTCGACTTCGCTGCCGAATGTTCCCGCCTCCGACCGCGGCCTGGAGATGACCCCGCCGCCGCCGTCGAAGCCCCCGGCGCCGCAGCCGGTCGCGCAGCAGGGCGGGCTCGTCCCGCTCGACCAGCCGATCAGCCTCGACGACCTGGTCGCGGGCAAGAACGCGGCGGGGCCGTTCCTCAGCCCCGTTGCTCCTCCCGAGGAGTCCCCGGCCTGGCCGACGGCCGACGACATCTCGCCGACGAACGGCGACGGCGCTTCGAGCGGCACGGAGACGCAGTTCGCGTCGCTGGTGCTGCCGAAGCGGGAGCCCCGGTACACCCCGCCCGAGCCGCCGCGGCAGCCCGAGGAGCCCTCGGACGTCGGCAAGTCGGCGCTCGAGGACGACGTGCCCACCCGGCGCCTGCCGATCTACCAGTCGGTGCTCTCGCGCTGGTTCAGCGAAGGTGACGAGGCCGGGAGCGACACCCCGACCACCTACACCGAGCCGGTCGAGTCCGACGTACCCGCGCAGGCCCGCACCAGTGGCGCCGAAGCGGTGGAACCCGTCGTCGAGGACGTCCCCGAAGAGGTATTGCCCACTCGGACCCCGCAGAGTGTTCCGCCGGAGACGGTGCTCCAGGACAATGGCTGGCGCAGCGCGTCGGACGACGGCTGGCAGGCGGCGCAGGTCCTGTACGAAGATCGGAACGACGAGATCACCCCGGCGGGCCTGCCCAAACGGGTGCCGAACCAGAACCTCGTCCCCGGTTCGATCGGCGGGAACGAGCCGAAGAAGGAAGACTCGTTCGCCGACAAGACTTCCGGAATGCCGGGAACGGGTGCGATCGCCCGCTCGGCGACGGCGGCTCGCAGCCGGATGGCAAGCTTCCAGCAGGGCTACAAGTCGGGACGGCACGCGTTGCAGGACCGCCCGCTCGATGCGCTGGATGACAATGGCGTTCCGGTGACTGGCAGGGGTGCGGATTCCCTTGCCGATGACAGCAGTAAGGAGTGACAGTGACACGGGCGGGTGCGATGCAGCCGGGTGGTCCGGCGCAGCCTGGCGGCCAGGCGCAGGGTAAAGGACACACGAGCAGCTTTGCCTGGCTGATCACGGATTTCGTGCACCGGGTCCCGGGCGCGGCGCATGCCGTGGTCGTGTCGGCGGACGGTTTGCTGCTGGCCTCCTCGAAGGGGCTTCCCAAGGACAGGGCCGATCAGCTGGCCGCGGTCGCGTCGGGGCTCACCAGCCTCGCGCGCGGTGCGGCCAAGGTGTTCGAAGGCGGCACGGTCGCGCAGACGGTGGTCGAGATGGCCAATGGCTTCCTCTTCCTGATGTCGGTGTCCGACGGTTCCTGCCTGGCGGTCCTCGGGTCGCCGGAGAGTGACATCGGCCTGGTCGTCTACGAGATGACCCTGCTGGTGGAACGGGTGGGGCAACAGCTGACACCGGAGATGCGCGCGCAGCTGCAGGGCGCGTCGGTCCGCCGCTGAGCGACCGGGAACCGAGGAGATTGCCGTGGACGACGGGCGCTTGAGGGGCGATGGCCGGCTCGGTGACGACTTCAACGGCGGGTGGTCGGAACGTGACGACGGCCGGGAGGACTGGACGTCCTTCCGGGACCGGGTCGACCGCGAATGGCGCTCGCGCCGGGCACAGGGGTCGGACAACGACCCGGTGTCCTCCGACGAAGCCTCCCGCTGGTTGACCGATTCGAACGCGGGACAGGGACCCGCCGATTTCAGCGTCTCGGACTACCGGGAACGCCTGCTCGGCGGCCCGGGGGCGGAACTGTTCGGTGGTGGCAGTGGTCCGCTCTACGACTCCGGTGAGTTCGCCAAGTTCTCCTTCGACAAGGAGGAGGAGCGCCGGGCGGCGGCCGCGGATCCGCTCGCCGCGGCACTGCCGCAGCAGGCACAGAACGAGTTCGTCGACGAGCAGTACACCACCGACGTCGAATCCTCCGGTTTGGTCCGGCCGTACTTCCGCACGCGGGGACGGACCAAGCCGACGTACGACCTTGCCATCGAGGCGTTGATCTCGACCAGTGAACAGGGACGGGTACTCGACCGGGTACGCGTCCCCGAACACCGGTCGATCTGCGACCTTTGCCTGGACACCCGGTCCGTCGCCGAAGTCGCGGCGCTGTTGCGCCTGCCGCTCGGCGTGGTCCGGGTGCTGATCGGAGACGTGGCCGGCCTCGGTCTGGTCCTGGTGCACACTGCCAGCCAGAACGTGGGTGACCGGCCCAGTATCGAGTTCATGGAGAGGGTGCTCAGTGGGCTTCGGAGAATTTGACTCCGACGCGAATGCGCCGCAGGTGACCGGACCGACTTCGTCGGCCAAGATCGTGGTCGCTGGCGGATTCGGCTCGGGGAAGACCACGCTGGTCGGAGCGGTTTCGGAGATCGATCCGCTGACCACCGAGGCCATGATGACCGAGGCCAGTACCGGCGTCGACGACAATTCGGCCACCCCGAACAAGTCGACGACGACCGTTGCCATGGACTTCGGCCGGATTTCGCTGGACTCGGACCTGGTGCTGTACGTGTTCGGTACGCCGGGGCAGCACCGGTTCTGGTTCATGTGGGACGACCTCGCCGTCGGCGCCATCGGTGCCGTCGTGCTGGTCGACACGCGGCGGCTCGCCGACGCGTTCCCGTCGATCGACTTCTTCGAGAACCGGAAGCTGCCGTACGTCGTGGCGATCAACTGCTTCGACCGGCTGCTGCACCATCAGATCGAGGACGTCCGGCACGCGCTGACGATCTCGCCGTCCGTGCCGATCATGGCCTGTGACGCCCGGGAACGTGAGTCCGCCAAGCAGGTGTTGATCTCGGTCGTGCAGCACGCCATCGCACACGATTCGGCGTTGCGCGCCGGGTAAACACGACACAAGAGGGTGCGCGCGGGGTAGAAAACAGACGAATGCCCGGAGCGGATGCGGCCGTTGGAGTGAACTCGGCAGGCTTCACCCGCTTCGGGGAGTGGCGCCACCTGCCGGATTGAACGCGGGGCGATCCCTTTCACGCGATCCGGTGCCGGCATGGCCCGATCGAGTGGCCGGAACGGCGGTGACCTGCGTGGACGCCGATTCACACCTGGTCGCACCAGGCCACCAAGGGGTGACCCACGAATGCGTGGTTCGCCATGTGTCGACGCGGTGAGCGGCTGGACGTTTACGTTCGGTTAACGCCCTCGGCCGGGTGGCGGGCTCGACACGATCGGCGGGACGAATACGCTGGGTGGAGGCGTCTTCGGCCTTCGCCGGTACCGGATCGGTGCTGGTCGGCGAGAGACGCCCGGACCACGCCGCCCAGGTGGTCTTGACGCAGCGAGGAGGGACTTGTGACGGCATCCGGGCAGCAGCAGAGCTCGTTCGGCTGGCTCATCACGGATTTCGCGCGCCGGGTTCCCGGTGCCGCACACGCCGTGCTGGTCTCCGCGGACGGGCTTCTCCTCGCGCCGTCGGAAGGGCTGCCGCAGGAACGGGCCGAACAGCTGTCCGCGGTCGCCTCCGGGCTGATCAGCCTCACCGCCGGCGCGGCGCGCTGCTTCGACGCGGGCGGGGTCAACCAGACCGTCGTCGAGATGGAACGCGGGTACCTCTTCCTCATGTCGGTCGCCGACGGTTCGTCGCTCGCCGTACTGGCGGCGCCGACCTGCGACATCGGCACCGTGGCCTACGAGATGACCCTGCTCGTCGAGCGGGTCGGGCAGCAGATCACCCCCGAGCTGCGGGCGCAGCTGCAGGGCGGCGTACGTGGGTGACAGCCGATGAAGATCACGGGATTCACCGAACCGGAACCCTCCGGGTGGGACTCCCTCTACCAGGGCACCGACCGTGAGTCCTTCGACTCCCCGAGCCGCTTCGAGCTGAGCTCGATCAGCACGGTCATGCCGCGCCGCCCGGCCGCGCCGCCTGAGCCGCCCCCTTTGCCCGCTTCGATGCCTTCGCCGATCCGCCAGACGCCGCCTCGCTCCAGGGCCGAGAGTGCCGCCGCACCCGCTTCGGTCTACCTGCCGTCTTCGGGCTCCCGGGTCCGGCCCTACACGCGCACCGGCGGGCGCACCCGCACCGCGCACGACCTGGCGCTGGAAGCACTGGTGTCGACCAGTGAGGACGGCCGCCGGTATCGCGGCGTGCGGACTCCCGAGCACCGGCAGATCTGCGACCTCTGCCTGGACACCCGGTCGATCGCGGAGATCGCCGCGCACCTGCGGCTGCCGCTGGGCGTCGTGAAGGTGCTCGTCGGCGACATGGCGGACGCGGGGCTGGTGCTGATCCACCAGACCGAGCTGATCCTCGGCGATTCCTCTTCGCGCGCCTTCATGGAGCGCGTGCTTCAAGGTCTTCGCGCCCTCTGACGCTGCCGTTCCGCGCGTTCGGTGACGAGTCCTTCAAGGAATCCGACGTCGACAGGTTCTCTGTGCTGGCAGCCGCGGTCTTCGACCGAGCGGTCCACGATGAGGTCCGTATCGTCATGTCGGAGCTTCGAGGCAGGCGGCGTATCCCGAAACTCCACTGGAACGAGATGGATCCGGCGGAGCAGGAGGCCGCTGTCAAGACTCTCGCCGGTCTCGACGGCTTCCACCTGGTCACTGTCGGCTCTCCGGTACCCCGGCGACGGCAGGAACGCGCTCGGGCCCGTTGCCTCCGGCGGCTGGTTCTCGAACTCTCCGCGTTCGACGTCGAAACGCTCGTGCTCGAGTCGCGGACGGTCACCTTGAATGCTCGCGACGTCGAAACGGTCAAGGGCGCCAGGTTCGACCTTCCCAAGGGCACCGCGTTCCGGGTGGCCCACGAGCCGGGTAAGGACGAACCCTTGCTTTGGGCCGCCGACATCGTCGCCGGTGCGATCAAGGCAGGTAAGGACGGGCGCCTCGGTTACCGCCGGTTGATCGAGGATCTCCTGTACGAGATCGCCGTCGAGACGGACTGCTAGCGGACATGCGTAAGGCCAGGGTCCCGGTCTGCCCCGGGTGCACCTGGCCTTGCGACTCGCCTGACGTCCGCGACGTCACGCTCCGAACACAGTCGAGACCAGTCATCCCCGCAAAGCACGCCATCGCCAGGTCAGTCCTCTGGGGTCTGGAGAAAGCATCCTAGGAAGGATCTGGAAGCTGTTCTGGAGCACTTCCATCGGGCAGCGCGGTCTCCGCGGACGCCGGGCGAGCGGTCATGGAGATCGAGGCCGACGTTTCCGGCGACGATCTCTCACACGCCATCGCGAAAGCTCATGCCGCCGTCCGGTCCGCGTTGCATTCGGTCGGGATCGGGACGCCGGACTGGCCGACGCACGGCGAGGCCATGTCGATGGTGCTGAAAGACCTCCACACCGAGCAGCTCGCGTAGGTCAGTCCTCGACGAGGGCCGCCGAAGTGATCCGGTGCAGCGGGTACCGCTCGTTGTCGGTCCCTTCGAGGACCCCGCCGCCGACCCGCAGCGGCCGCACCACCCGCTGGCTCGCCGTCCCGCGTGAGTCGACGAACCCGATCCACACCTCGCGGCGTTCCATGGTCGCCCGTGACAGCAACGCCAGAGTCGCGGACGTGTCCCCGGCGCCGCCTCCCTGCGGCGCGCGGACGGCCTCGCCGCGACGACGCGCCGAAGCGGCGTCGCCGGCCCGGACGTGCGCGACGATCTTGCCGACCTGGTCATCCGACAGCCCGGCAGGTTCCCCAGGAGCCCGACGAGCGGCTCGCGCCTTCGCAGGCAGACGACGTCCAGACGGCCTGATGTCCATGACGCGTCCGTCGGGCCCTTCGGCGGCTGGGGCGAATCCGGCGGAGCGAAGGGCGTCGAGGACTTCGGCGAGCGGGTACGCGCTGATGAGCACTGTCGGCGCGATCATGCGCAAGCCGTACTCGATCGCGACAGGGCTGCCCAGGACCTCCGCGAGCAGCGACGCGTCGTCGCAGCGCAGGAACGACTCGGCGGCCCCGCCGCGCAGCCGCCCGTGCCGCCGGGCGACGTCGTCGATCAGGTAGCTCAGCGACTGGGGCACCGGCGTCGCCGACCGCGACGTGAACAGCTGGTGCAGTTCGCCCGCTGTCCGCCCGGTGTCGAGCGCCCGGCGGATGGAGGTCTCGGTGATCCGGTAGACGGTCGCGTGCCCGGCCGATTCGATGTCGGCGACGGCGGTCATCTCGCCCGCGAGTTCGGCTTCCAGCGGCCCTGGCGCGACCACGGTCAGGTCGGCCTGGACCAGGACGTGGTCCACCGGACGCGGCAGCGCGTCGAGCATCGCTTCGACCGCGCCGGGCCTGTCCTCGGCCAGCAGCGCGCGCGTCGCCGTGGTGAGCCCGCCGAGCCCGAGCAGGCCGAGCGCGGCCCCCTCGGCCATCGTCCAGCGCACGGTTTCGTCCCGCAGCCGCCCGCCCCGCCTCGGCGAGCGCCAGGCGAGCGCGGCGACCAGTTCGTCGGTGCTCTTCACCCCGGCGCCCTCGGGCAACGCGGCCAAAGTGAGGAGGATCCGCCGCCGCGACGTGGGTGCCAGTGGACGGCGAAGGTCCTCCGAAAGCGGCGCGATCGGCTTGTCCTTCGCGTCCCGCCCGCCGGCGAGACCGGGCAGCCGGGGCAGTTCGAGCCAGGCCTGCGCGACAGTCATCCAGCGCTGCGCTGTCGGCGACGCGAGCCACGAATCGGTGAGCGTCGTCGGCACCCATTCAGGTGAAGTCGCTTCGCTGTCGGCCACCAGCCCGGCGCCGACAGCGATCTCCGCGAGCAGGGTCACCCGCGTCTCGTCGGCGTCGAGGTCCTTGGCGAGCTTCTTCAGTTCGCGGACCCCGAGCCCGCCGGACTTCAGCACCGGCGGCGGCGTCTCCGACCACGCGCGGAGCATGTTTTCGGTCTGGCGCAGGAACTCCATCGCCTCGCCCGCCGCCGTCGTGTCCACTGTGGATCGCTGGTGCGGATGCACGGGGAGTTCCGGTTCGCGCAGCGACGCCGGTTCGAACACCGACCCGCCGCGCAGGGCGATCCCGAGTTCACGCGGCAGTTCGACGGTCTGGTCGTCGCGGCGCAGCAGCAGCCCCCTGGCGAGGAGGCGCTGGACCGGGTTCTGCGCCCGCTCCAGCGGGACGTCGGCCGAGGCGTCGCGGGTGCGGCCGATCGGCGGCCCGGCGGCAAGTGTCGTCAGCAGCGCACGCTCGTCCTCGCCGACCTCCGCGAGCGCGGCGTCGATGTCCGTGCCGATGAGCGCGGGTGACGACGATCCCAGCCCGGCGGGGAAGGGGCCGAGCGCGTCGCGGGCCGACGGCGGGACGCGCAGGGCGTCGTCGTCACCCCAGACCAGTGCCCGCGCGCGCAGCAGCGCCAGCGGCTCGCCGATCTCGGTGCCGGTGAGCCGCGTGACCTCGGCCGCGGTGACCGGATCGGTGTCGGCGCCGGCCAGCAGGAGGGCGTCGAGCACGGCGAGGGTGAAGGTGTCGAGGTCTTCGCAAGCGCGCGCGACGGAGCCCGGCGTGCCCGCTCGGGTGGCGAGCACGATGGTGTCGGACGGGGGTGGCGTGGACAGGTCGCGACGTGTGCGCAGCAGTGCGGCGAGGGCTTCGTCGGACTCCTGGCGCAGCCAGTCCGCCAGGGAGGGCGCGGGCATAGACGACCAGGATACCGGGCGGGTGGAGGCCCGGCAGCCGCGTTCGGGCAGACTGTCACCTGAGAACGGCTTGACCATGCTCTGGAGGACGTTGTGGCGAAGGGCGAGAACAAGAAGCGCGCGGGGATCGACCCGACGTGGCCCGGTGAAGACGGGGAGCACCCCGTCACCGAGCTCGCATCCGATCGGCAGGGCGCGCTGTCCCCGTTCGGCGACGTGACCTTCCCGCTCGAAGCGGTGCCCTACGTGCACCCCGAGACCGAGATCAACCGGTAAGAAGTCACTGGCCTGGCCTGTCGAGGGCGCTCAGCGCCCGAGCAGGCCGCCTCGCGCGAGTTACTCGTCAGTCACCCCCTGCGAGGGTCCGTGGCGGTCGTCACGGGAGTAGGTTTTCGATCGACCTATTCGAGCGTTCCTCAGCGGGGGTAGTGCCATGCCGGTTCCCGGTCCCGGATATTCGATCACCGTCCGGGTGGAGGCCCCCGCGTCGTCCACCGCGGCGGGCGACCTGACCACGGCCGTCGGCAGGGTCGGCGGTGTGCTGACAGCCTTCGACGTCGTCGAGTCGCACCCCGACTCGATCGTCGTCGACATCAGCGCCAACGCCCTGTCGGAGAACCACGCGCAGGACATCACGCAGACCCTGGACTCGATGCCGGGCGTCCGCGTCCGCAAGGTCTCCGACCGGACCTTCCTGATCCACCTCGGCGGCAAGATCGAGGTCAGCCCCAAGGTCGCGCTCCGCAACCGTGACGATCTCTCCCGCGCGTACACGCCGGGTGTCGCCCGCGTCTGCCAGGCGATCGCCGCGAACCCCGAGGACGCGCGCCGCCTGACCATCAAGCGCAACACGGTCGCCGTCCTCACCGATGGTTCCGCCGTGCTGGGGCTGGGCAACATCGGCCCGGCCGCCGCGCTACCGGTGATGGAGGGCAAGGCGGCGCTGTTCAAGAAGTTCGCCGACGTCGACGCGTGGCCGGTCTGCCTGGACACTCAGGACACCGAAGAGATCATCATGATCGCGAAGGCGCTCGCGCCGGTCTACGCGGGCATCAACCTCGAGGACATCGCCGCGCCGCGCTGCTTCGAGATCGAGAAGCGCCTGCGTGAGCAGCTCGACATCCCGGTGTTCCACGACGACCAGCACGGCACCGCGATCGTCGTGGTCGCCGCGCTGCGCAACGCCCTGCGCGTGGTCGGGAAGAACATCGAAGACTGCAAGATCGTGGTCAGCGGCGTCGGCGCGGCGGGCTCGGCGATCATCCGCCTGCTGCTGCGCAAGGGACCGGGCGACATCGTGGCCGCCGACATCGATGGCATCGTGCACTCCGCTCGCGGCAACCTCGACGACAACCTGACCTGGATCGCGGAGCACACCAATAAGGAGCAGCAGGCGGGCACGCTGCACGAGGCGCTCGTCGGCGCCGACGTGTTCATCGGGGTGTCCGCGCCGAACCTGTTCGGGGCCGAGCAGGTCGAGACCATGAAGTCCGACGCCGTCGTGTTCGCGCTGGCCAACCCGGACCCGGAGATCGACCCGCTGGAAGCGGGGAAGCACGCCGCCGTGGTCGCCACCGGCCGCAGCGACTTCCCGAACCAGATCAACAACGTGCTCGCGTTCCCCGGCGTCTTCCGCGGCCTGCTCGACGCGCAGGCGCACCACATCGACGACTCGATGCTGCTCGCGGCCGCCGACGCCATCGCGGACGTGGTGGACAACGGCAAGCTCAACGCGTCCTACATCGTGCCGAGCGTCTTCGACAGCGCCGTCGCCCCCGCCGTCGCCGACGCGGTGAAGAAGGCCGCGAAGGCTGTCCAGCGATAGCAAAGGTCCCTTGCTCCATTCGGCGGCAGCGTCATCACTGAGGCCGACCTGGAGGCCGACTTCAGGGTGACGACTCCGCGCCAAGCCCGCTCATAGGCTCGATTTCGACCACGAAGTCGATCATGACGGGGGTTGGGGATGAATCGCTCTGTCCTGAGCAGGATAGGGACACTCACGGCCGCGGCGGTCACTGTGGCGGTACTCGTACCGGCCACGGCGACCGCCGCGTCTGCGTCGCTGGACTGGGGGCCGTGCCCGGAGGCGGCCACGCTGCAGTGCGCCACTTTGAAGGTCCCGCTCGACTACCGGAACCCGGGCGGGAAGACCATCGACATCGCCGTGTCGAAGCTCGCCAGCACCAAACCGGCGAAGCGGCGCGGGATCATGCTGATGAACCCGGGCGGACCCGGTGGCCCGGGGCTGACCATGCCGGAGGCTTTGCGCGCGTCGGGTGCGCCGTCGAGCGTGCTCGACGCGTACGACCTGATCGGGTTCGACCCGCGGGGGATCGGGAACAGCACACCGGTCACCTGCGATCTCAAGCCCGAGCAGCTGGTGAGCAACGTGCCGCCGTACGCGCGTGACTCCGCGGCGGTGGCGGAGCGGGCGAAGTCCGTGGCGGGCATCGCGAAGCAGTGTGGCGACTCGAAGACCGCGGCGAACCTGCCGTACATCACCACGGCCAACACGGCTCGCGACATGGACCGTATCCGCGAAGCCCTCGGCGAGAAGAAACTCTCGTACTACGGCGTCTCGTACGGCAGCTATCTCGGCGCCGTGTACTCGACGCTGTTCCCGCAGCAGACGGATCGCGTCGTGCTCGACAGCGTGACCAGTCCGGGCGGGCTCGACCCGGCGACCTCGCGTCGGCTCGCGGAGGGTTTCCAGGACCGCTTCCCGGACTTCGCGAAGTGGGCGGCGGCACGACACGCCAGCTACGGGCTGGGCCGTACCCCGCAGCAGGTGACGGCGAAGTTCTACGAACTCGCCGACAAGCTCGACAGCGGCGCCGTTCCCGGCGTGGACGGTGCGGCGTTCCGGATGGGCACGTTCGGCGCGCTGTACTCGACCAGTGCCTTCCCGGTGCTGGCGCAGCAGTGGCAGTCGCTCGACGGCGAAGGCGTCCTGAAGCAGTCCGCGCAGGCGGCGCAGACCGACATCGGCAACGTGCTGTCCGGTCAGCTGCACGTGGTCTGCAACGACGCGAACTGGCCCGAGAACGTCGGGTTCTACCAGCGCAACGTCGAGAAGGACCGGGTGAAGTACCCGATGTTCGGAGCCGCCGGTGCGAACATCTGGGCGTGCGCGTTCTGGCCTTCGGAGCCGATCGAGCCGCCGGTGAAGATCGGCGACCGGGGACCGTCGACGATCCTGCTGGTGCAGAACCTGCGTGACCCGGCCACGCCGCTCAGTGGGGCCAAGGAAATGCGGCGCGCGCTGGGCGACCGGGCGCGGATGGTGTCGGTCGACGACGGCGGGCACGGGGTCTGGCTGGGCTCGGAGAACGCTTGCGGCAACAACGCCGTCAACCGGTTCCTCGTGGAAGGCAAGCGTCCCGCGCACGACACGGCCTGCGGCGCGGACAAGGGCGGGCTCTTCGATTCGATGACCCCGCAGCAGCGGCAGGACCGGGAGAAGGCGCTCGACGAGGTTCGCTCGAAGCAGCAGGTTTTCTGAGGACTAGCCTGCTGGGCGTGAGTGAACTCAGCCACGTCGACCATACGGGTGCCGCCCGTATGGTCGACGTTTCCGGCAAGACGCCCTCCGCCCGCACCGCGCTGGCCGGCGGCACCGTGCACACCACGGCCGAGGTGCTCGGCCTGCTCGCGACGGACGGGTTGCCCAAGGGCGACGCCCTCGCGACCGCCCGGATCGCGGGCATCATGGGCGCGAAGAAAGTGCCCGAGCTGATTCCGCTCTGCCACCAGATCGCGCTGTCCGGGGTGAAGGTCGAGTTCGTCCTCGGCGAGACCGCCGTGCACATTACCGCGACCGCGAAGACGAACGACCGGACCGGCGTCGAGATGGAGGCGCTGACCGCCGTCGCCGTCGCCGGGCTGACCCTGCACGACATGATCAAGGCCGTCGATCCGGCGGCGACCCTCGACGACGTCCGCCTGATCCGCAAGGACGGCGGCAAGACCGGGACCTGGGAGCGGCCGTGAACCGGGTCGCGAGGGTGATCGTGGCGTCGAACCGGGCCGCGAAGGGCGTCTACGAGGACACGACCGGCCCGGTCATCACCGGCTGGCTCGCCGCACGGGGCTGGGACGTGCCGGAGCCCGTGGTCGTCGAGGACGGGGAACCGGTCGGCGAAGCCCTGCGGGACGCCGTCGCGGCAGGGGTCCAGGTGATCGTGACCACCGGCGGCACCGGCATCTCGCCGACGGACCGCACCCCGGACGTCACCCGTGCCGTCCTCGACTACGAACTCCCCGGCGTCGCGGACGCGATCCGGGCCGCCGGACTGCCCAAGGTACCCACGGCCGTGCTCTCGCGCGGGGTCGCCGGCGTCGCCGGACGGACCCTGGTGGTGAACCTGCCAGGCTCGCGCGGCGGGGTGAAGGACGGCTTGGGCGTCCTGGACGGGATCCTCGACCACGCCGTCGACCAGCTGGTGGGCGGCGACCACCCACGGGAGGCACAGCAGTGAGCGTTCGGGTCGCACGGATCGCGGTGGTCGACGAGCCGCTTTCGGTCGAGGAACACGCCCGGCTGGTGGACGACGCGGCCGCGGGCGCCGTCGTCACCTTCGGCGGGGTCGTGCGGGACCACGACGGCGGGCGGTCGGTGGAACGGCTCGCCTACGAAGGACACCCCAGCGCTTCGGAGGTGCTCGCGGAGGTCGTCGCGGACCTCTCGGGGAAGTGGACCGGCGTCCGTGCCGTCGCTGTCAGTCACCGGCTGGGCGCGCTGGCCATCGGGGACGTCGCGCTGGCGTGCGCCGTGGCGGCCGAGCATCGGGGCCAGGCCTTCGCGGCCTGCTCGGAGCTGGTCGACGAGGTCAAGGCGCGGCTGCCGGTGTGGAAGCACCAGCACTTCAGCGACGGCAGCGACGAGTGGGTCAATTCGCCGTAGGCGGCCGTATCGCACATCGGTCGGGGTGGTCGTGAGTGTTTTGTGTCGTTCTAACGACACTTGCCACTCACGACCATCTGTACCGACGCCTCACCGCCGCTTTGGTCGCCCCAAGTACATGAAGGCCCCCTTCCTTGCGCTAGGCGCAAGGAAGGGGGCCTTCATGTACTTGGGCCGGTCGCGAAGGTCGAGTTTCCTCGGCTGAGCCGAGGGAAGGGGGCCTTCACGGACTTCAAGCGAGGGAAGGGGCCCAGAACCACCTGGACCGGCCGCCTACCGCAGCCTGACCCTCAACCGGCCCCGGACGCGACAAAGCCCCACCGCCGGGGGAATAAGCGCGGTGGGGCCTTGTCAGTCGCGACATGGCCACGCGGGGAGTCCCGCGGGCATCACGACTTACTGGTGCTCAAGAGCTCACTTGGTGGCGAGCTTCTGGCCGACGACGATGAAGTCGGCGTTCGGCACGAAGTCCTTGTTCAGGGTCTGCAGCTTCTGGAAGCCGCCCTGGACGTTGAACTTGGAAGCGATCTTGGACAGCGTGTCGCCGGCCACGACGGTGTAGTCACCCGCCGGGTTCGAGTTCGCGACATTGGCGGCCGGTGCCTGGACCGGAGCCTGCTGCTTGGCGACCGGAGCGGTCGACTTCTTCGGGGTCACCTTCTTGGTGGCCTTCGGGGCGGTCGACTTGGCCTTGGCGGGGCTGGCGGAGGAGCCGCCCTTCTTGCCACAGTGCGGCCACGCGCCGATGCCCTGGCCCTGGAGAACCCGCTCGGCGACGGCGATCTGCTGCTCGCGGGAAGCGCCGTGCGCACTGCCGGTGCCACCGTAGGCGCGCCAGGTGCTCTGCGAGAACTGCAGTCCACCGTAGTAGCCGTTACCGGTGTTGGTGTTCCAGTTGCCGCTGCTCTCGCACTGCGCGATGGCGTCCCAGTTGGTCGCCGACGCGGGGGTCGCGGCGATTGCGAGGGGAGCGCCGACCGCGACGCCCGCAATGGCAACGCGAGCGATGTGACGGGTGGCGGCGGACATCTTGCGGTGCTTGCCTCGGTACGACATGTGAGTAAATCTCGCTCCCTGCGCCTACGAGTCTGTGCTGAGGGAAGACCCAGGGGTCTGGCCGGCCGTCTCAGGCCGGCTGACTTCGCCTGACGCACGCCGCGTCGGCTCGGTCCCCTCGTCCCTGTCCGGAAATGCTTTCGCTCGGGGTTGGGTCCGGGAATCCGTTGGACAGGGCTCGGCGCTACGGGTTCCCGGTGTTGCGTGGTCGGTCGGGGCCAACCGAAAAGCGACGGTACGTAACGAACGGGCCCAGCGGAAATTATTCGAGCTGTGACCTACATCACAGTAACAGCACGCAACCTCTAACGATTCGGCTGTTTTTGCAGGTCAGCGGGCCGTTACCGGACCGTTTCCTGGCCGAGATAATTCACGGATCGTGAGGCTTGCATCACGTGGATTAAGGGATGACTGGCCCATTCGTGCGCTTTCGCGCGCTAATGGGCCGCGCACTTTAGCGAGCCCTCAAGAAGTCCGCCAGCCCTGACAGGTCATCCGTATTCAGGTGGTCGACACCGGCGGCGGCCAGTACCTTCCAGAGAGCTTCCCGTGCAGGTCCAGGGGCATCCGGAGTGGCCCAAAAACGGACCCGCTGACCGGCTCCGTGCGCCCGCTCGACGATTTCGCGCAGCTTCGCGCGTTCCGCGGCCGGGAATTCACCGACACCGGTCCAGGTGAACAGCTCGGTCCACGAGTCGGACACCAGCGGGGTCACGCGGGGGTCCGAGCCGATGCCGAGATCGTTCTCGTCCTTGATCCGCCCGTCGTAGAACGCGAGCCGGAACTTCTGCCCGAGCATCACGTCCTTGGGGCTCCCGCCGGAGATCACCGCGGTGACGGCCCGCTTCTGGACGTGCCCGAACGCGTACAGAGAGAAGAGGAAGGAATAGCGCGGGTTGTACAGCCGCTTCTCCAGCGCCGCGTAGGTGCTGTTCGCGTCCCCCTTGACGTCGATCAGCAGCTGGAACTCCGCACGCTGCCGGTAGACGCCCACGCCGTGGTTGGCCAGGACACGCTTGCGCAGCGGCTCCAGGTAGAGCGACTCCAGGGTGCGGTCCGGGCGGGTGTCCGCGAGATCGTGCGCGACCAGCAGTTGCCCGTCCACCAGGTAGATGTCGGCCTCGACGCTGGTGAAGCCCTGATCGAGCGCGTCCCGCAGCGGGCGCGTGTGCTCGTAGTCGTTGTGGCTGTGCGCCTGCGGCAACGGCCGGACGCCGCGTTCGTGGGCCGAGGCCGGCGCGGTCGCCAGGCTCGTGGCGGCGACCGCGGCGAGCAGCGCGGCGAGGATACGGCGGGGAGTGATCACTGGCGCATCCTCGGCGACTTCGGCGTCCGGATGGTGAATTCGAAACGGCGAGCAAGGGACCTTTGCTATCACTTTCGCCGTTCGTGCAGGTCAGCGCAGGTCAGCGCAGGTCAGCCACCGGCGAACGGGGGCAGGACGTCCAGTTCGGCCGCGTCGGTCAGCGGCCGCGTGAGATCCCGCACCGCGACGCCGTCCAAGAGAAAGGAGACCGCGTCGAGCAGCTTCGCCAGCTTTTCCGGGTGGAGTTCGCGCAGGCGGGCGACGGCGTCGGCGACGTGGGCGCCGTCCGGCAGGGTCACCTTCTCCTCGTCGAGGCCCGCGGCCGCGCGGGCCGACGCGAAGTACCGCACCACGATGGTCACCATGTCAGCCGCCGATCGCGCTCATCGGCCGGATCGGCTGCGCGAAGCCGGCCTCGTTGATCTCGTGCCCGGCGAGCTTGCCCCACATCGTCGCCCGCCACGCGTCCGCCACCTCTTCTTCGCGCGCGCCCGCGCGCACGAGGGCGCGGAGGTCGGTCTCGTCGTTGCTGAACAGGCACGAGCGCACCGCGCCGTCCGCGGTCAGCCGGGTCCGCTCGCAGGCGCCGCAGAACGGCCTCGTCACCGAAGCGATCACGCCGACATCGCCGGGGCCGCCGTCGACCAGCCAGCGTTCGGCGGGCGCCCCGCCGCGCGCGGCGGGGAACGGCGAAAGCGAGAACTCTTCGCCGAGCATGCCGAGGATCTCCTCGGCGGTGATCATGTCGCGCCGGTTCCAGCCGTGCTGCGCGTCCAGCGGCATCTGCTCGATGAACCGCAGGTGGTAGCCCTCGGCGAGGCAGAACCGCAGCAGTGGCACGGCCTGGTCCTCGTTCAGCCCGCGCATCAGCACCGCGTTGACCTTCACCGGGGCCAGCCCGGCCTCGCGCGCGGCGGCCATGCCGTCGAGTACGTGCGAAAGCCTGTCGCGGCGCGTGATCGTCTCGAACAGCGCGCGGTCGACGGTGTCGAGCGAGACGTTGATCCGGTCCAGCCCGGCGTCGGCGAGCGGTTTCGCGCGCTTCGCGAGCCCGATCCCGTTGGTGGTCATGGAAAGCCGCGGCCGCGGTTCGAGAGCCGCGATCCGCTCGACGATCTTCTCCAGCCCTTGGCGCAGCAGCGGTTCGCCGCCGGTGAGCCGGATGTCGGTGACCCCGAGCCGTTCGACGGCGATCCGCATCAGGAGCACGAGTTCGTCGTCGGTCAGCACGTCCGCGCGCGGCATCCATTCCAGCCCTTCGGCGGGCATGCAATAGGTGCAGCGCAGATTGCACTTGTCGGTGAGCGACACCCGCAGGTCGGTCGCCACCCGGCCGAAGGTGTCGATCAGAGCGGGGTTGTCCGGCCTGGGCTCGCTTGCGCGGCCTCGTGTGCCGGGGACACGGGGAAACCCGAGATCGATCGCTGTCATTGTCACCAGACTAACCCCGAAGCGGGCGAAAAGCCGACTGTCTAGAATGCATTTCGTACCGCACCGGCGTGAAGCCTGGTTTTCTTCCCGAAGGGTTTTCCGGATGGCGAAATATCCGCTTTCGGCGGCGGAATTGGCCCGGTTCGCCCACCTCGGCCGCGAAGGCAGCACGCTGACCGTCCTCCGGCACGCCAGGATCGCCGAGCGGATGGGGCTGTCGGCCACCGATCACAAGGTGCTCGAACTCGCCGGACAGGCACCGGGACCGTTGACAGCGGGCAGGATCGCCGAACTGACCGGGTTGTCGACGGGGGCTGTGACCGGCGTCATGGACAGGCTCGAGAAGGCGGGTCTCGCCCGCCGCGTCCGCGACACCGTCGATCGCCGGAAGGTCCTGATAGAGGTCGTCCCCGGCGCCATGGAACGTCATGCGCCGCTCTTCGAATCCGCGTACACGAACATGAAGACGGTCCTTGAGGAGTTCTCTCCCGAGGAACGGAAAGTGCTGGAACGTTTCCAGAGCGCGGTGCTCGATGGCCTCCGCGACGAACTGCCCGGCAATTCCTCACGACCGTAGCTTTTCCGCATCTGCGGCAAGTAGTGTCCAGGCATGCCGCAATTTCGGTTGTCTGAGGCCGCTCGTCTGCTCGGCGTCAGCGACGACACCGTCCGCCGCTGGGTGCGCGCGGGCCAGTTGACCGCGTTCGACGACTCGGCGGGCCGCAAGGTCGTCGACGGCGCCGAGCTCGCCGCGTTCGCCAAGGCGCAGGCCGAACAGCCCGAAGATCCCTCGAACGTCGGCCGCTCCGCGCGCAACCGGTTCGTCGGCCTGGTCACCGAGGTCATCACGGACAAGGTGATGGCGCAGGTCGAGCTGCAATGCGGCCCGCACCGGGTGGTCTCCCTGATGAGTGCCGAGGCAGTCCGCGAACTCGGGCTGCGGCCCGGGGTACTCGCGGTCGCCGTCGTCAAGGCGACCACCGTCGTGGTCGAAACCCCGGAAGGAAGCCGATGAGGAGACTCGTCCCCGCCCTGCTCACCCTGGCTTTGGCCGCGACGGCCTGCGGCTCGAAGCAACCCGTCACCGTGCAGACAGAGGCGCAGACGCTGACCGTGTTCGCGGCGGCGTCGCTGACCGAGTCCTTCGGGGCGCTGGGCAAGCAGTTCGAGGCGCAGAACTCCGGGGTGACCGTGAAGTTCAGCTTCGAAGGCTCCTCGGCGCTGGTCCAGAAGCTGACCCAGGGCGCGAAAGCGGACGTCTTCGCCTCCGCCGATCAGGCCAATATGGACAAGGCCACCAAGGGCGGGGTGATCGACGGGCAGCCGTCGGTGTTCGCCACCAACCGGCTCGCGATCGCCGTCGGCAAGGGCAACCCCAAGGGCATCAAGGGGCTGGCCGATCTCGCGAAGGACGGGCTGACCGTGGTCGTCTGCGCGCCGCAGGTGCCGTGCGGATCGGCGACGAAGAAGGTCCAGCAGTCGTCCGGGGTCACGCTCAAGCCCGCGAGCGAGGAGCAGGACGTCAAGTCGGTGCTCGCGAAGGTGCAGTCGGGCGACGCCGACGCCGGACTCGTCTACGTCACCGACGCCACCTCCGCGGCCGCGAAGGTGGACAAAGTGGACTTCCCCGAGTCAGCAGGCGCGATCAACAACTACCCGATCGCGGTGGTGAAAGACGCTCCGGATGCTCAGCTCGCCGGGCTGTTCAGGGACTTCGTCCTCAGCGACGAAGGCAAGAAGGAACTGGCGAAGGTCGGTTTTGGCGCGCCCTGATCCCGCACTCACCGCATCCAGAGGACGAAACGCGGGGGCCGGGGTGCCCTGGGTGCTCTGGCCGCCCGCCGTGTGCGCGCTGGCGCTGGTGGTGCTGCCGGTCGTCGGCCTGCTGGTGCGCTCGGACCTGACCCGCTTCCCGGACCTCATCACCTCGACGTCCTCGCTGAACGCGCTCAAGCTCTCCCTGATCACCGCCGGACTGTCCACTGTGGCCTGCGTGCTGCTCGGCGTCCCGCTCGCCGTGGTGCTCGCGCGATCGAGGACGCGGGGCATCCGCGTCCTGCGCGCGGTGGTGCTGCTGCCGCTGGTCCTGCCGCCGGTGGTCGGTGGTCTGGCACTGCTGTACCTGCTGGGCCGCAAGGGTTTCCTGGGTGTCCTGGTGAGCGCCCTGACCGGTGAGCAGGTGCCGTTCACCACGGCGGCGGTGGTCATCGCGCAGACGTTCGTCGCGATGCCGTTCCTGGTGGTCAGCCTCGAAGGCGCGCTGCGCGGTGCCGGTGACCGGTACGAACGGGTCGCTTCGACGCTGGGCGCCAAGCCGTGGACGGTGTTCCGCCGCGTCACACTGCCGCTGCTGCTGCCCGCCCTCGGTTCGGGCATCGTGCTGAGCTTCGCGCGGGCGCTGGGCGAGTTCGGCGCCACGATCACCTTCGCCGGCAGCCTCGAAGGCGTCACCCGGACCCTGCCGCTGGAGGTCTACACCCAGGCCGAGGTCGACGTCGACAGCGCCGTGGCGCTCGCGCTGCTGCTCATCCTGGTCGCCGTCGCGGTGATCGCGCTCGCCCGGCCGCGTGCGCTGGAAGGAGTCCGGTCGTGACCCTTTCGGCCGAGATCGCCCTCCGGCGCGGCGAGTTCACCTTGGACGTCGAGTTCGAGGTCCCCGACGGCGGTGTGCTCGCCCTGCTCGGGCCGAACGGCTCGGGGAAGTCCACCGTGCTCGGTTGCCTGGCTGGCCTGCTCCGGCCCGACCGCGCGCGGATCACCCTGGACGGCCGGGGCCTGGCGGGCCTGCCGTCGCACGCGCGCCGTATCGGCCTGCTCTCCCAGGACGCCCTGCTCTTCCCGCATCTGTCCGCTTTGGACAACGTCGCCTTCGCGCCGCGCTCGACCGGCGCCGGGCGCGGCGAGGCGAAGAGCCGTGCGCGGGAGTGGCTGACCGAAGTGGACGCGCTCGAACTGGCCGGACGGCGGCCCGCGCAGCTCTCCGGCGGGCAGGCGCAGCGGGTCGCGATCGCGCGGGCACTGGCAGCCGAGCCCGGGCTTCTGCTGCTCGACGAGCCCTTCGCGGCTCTCGACGTCGACGCGGCGCCTGCCATCCGAGGCCTGCTTCGACGGGTGCTGCGCTCCGGGCCGCCGACAGTGCTGGTCACCCACGACCCGCTCGACGCGCTGGCGCTGGCCGATCACGTCGCCGTCCTCGACGGCGGCCGGATCGTCGAACGCGGCGAGACCCGGAAGGTCCTGGCCGCGCCTCGCACGGCGTTCACCGCGCGGATCGCCGGGCTGAATCTCGTGCCGGGTGTCGCCGTCGAAGGCGGTTTGCGCACGTCAGGCGGACAGTTGGCCGGAATCCCGGCGGAGGACGTCATCGAGGGCGAAGCGGCCGTAGCGGTCTTCCCGCCCAGCGCCGTGGCCGTGTACCTGAAGGACGGCGAGCACCGGGGGAGTCCGCGTAACACCGTCGAGGGAATCGTCGACGCGCTCGAACCACACGGCCCGGTGATCCGCGTCCGTACCCGCGGTGACGGCTGGGCGGCGGGCCTCGCCGCTGACCTGACCCCTGCCGCGGTCGCCGAATTGGCGCTCGAACCAGGGACACCGGTCAATCTTTCGGTCAAGGCGGCGTCCGTGGCTGTTCACGCCGTCGCGGATCATTAGGGTGGGACCCATGAACGAGCGCCGTTGGACCTACCTCAGCGACATGGATGGCGTGCTGGTGCAGGAGGAGCATCTCGTGCCCGGCGCGGACGAGTTCCTCAAGGAACTGCGCGCCAACGACATCGGCTTCCTGGTGCTGACCAACAACTCGATCTACACCCCGCGTGACCTGCGGGCGAGGCTCGAGCGGACCGGTCTCGACATCCCCGAGGAGGCCATCTGGACCTCCGCGCTGGCGACCGCGAAGTTCCTCGCGTCGCAGCGGCCGAACGGCTCGGCGTTCGTGATCGGCGAGGCCGGGCTCACCACGGCGCTGCACGAGGTCGGCTACGTGCTGACCGAACGTGACCCGGACTACGTCGTCCTCGGCGAGACGCGCACGTACAGCTTCAGCGCGATCACTCGCGCGATCAGGCTGATCGAGGGCGGCGCGAAGTTCATCGCCACGAACCCCGACGCCACCGGCCCCAGCGTGGAGGGCTCGATGCCCGCCACCGGCTCGGTCGCCGCGCTGATCGAAAAGGCGACCGGCCGCTCGCCGTACTACGTCGGCAAGCCGAACCCGCTGATGATGCGCTCGGCGCTGCGGCGGCTCGGCGCGCATTCGGAGTCGACGCTGATGATCGGCGACCGGATGGACACCGACGTCCACTCGGGAATCGAGGCTGGGCTGCAGACGATCCTGGTGCTGACAGGCATCTCCAGCCGGGAGAGCGCCGAGCACTATCCGTACCGGCCGACCATGATCATCGACTCGATCGCGGATCTGGTCGGGCGCACCGGTGACCCGTTCGGAGAAGGCTGAACGAGGCGATGGCGGGCGGAGGGATTATCGTCACAGAGATGCACGACGATCAGCCTCCGTCCCCGACCTATGTGGTCGGTGACGTGCACGGACACCGGGACGAGCTGGCCGAGGCGCTCCGGGAGAAGGGGCTGCTCGACTCCGACGACGACTGGGCCGGCGGTGAAGCGACCCTCTGGTTCCTCGGCGACTTCGTCGACCGGGGCCCCGACGGCGTCGGCGTCATCGACCTGGTGATGCGGCTGGAACGGCAGGCCGCCACGGCGGGCGGGCACTGCGGGACGCTGCTGGGCAACCACGAGATCCTGCTGCTCGGGATGTACCACTTCGGCGACACGGAGGTGCCGTCCGACTTCGGTCCGCGCAGCTTCGCCCGCAGCTGGGAGATCAACGGCGGACTGCTCTCCGACCAGGACAGGCTCACCCCGCAGCATATCGAGTGGCTGTCCTCGCGCCCGATGCTGACGCTGGCCGCGGACCACCTGCTGATGCATTCGGACACGCTCGAGTACCTCGACTGGGGCGAGGACATCGACGGGATCAACGCCCGCGGCCGCGAGATCCTCGAAGGCAGCGACATCCAGGCCTGGTGGGACGTGTGGCGGCGGATGACCACGCGCTACGCCTTCCGCGGCCCGGAAGGCGCCGACGTCGCGCAGCAGCTCATGGACCGGCTCGGCGGCGAGCGGATCGTGCACGGGCACAGCGTCATCGCCGATCAGCTCGGGATCCACCCCGCGCAGATCGAGGGGCCGTATCTCTACGCGGGAGGGAAGGCGCTGGGGATCGACGGCGGGTTGTTCGTCGGCGGCCCTTGCCTGATCATCCCGCTGCCCTGGGAGCCCGAGGACTGAGCGCTTACGGGATTTCGACGATCTCCTTGCCCAGCGGCATCAGCGAGACCGGGATCATCTTGAAGTTCGCCACGCCCAGCGGGATCCCGATGATCGTGATGCACAGTGCGACCCCGGTCAGCACGTGCCCGATCGAGAGCCACAGCCCGGCGAAGAGGAACCAGATGACGTTGCCGATCGTCGACGCGGCACCGGCGTCGCGCCGGTCCACCACGGTGCGGCCGAACGGCCAGAGCGCGTAGGCCGCGATCCGGAACGACGCCAGCCCGAACGGGATGGTGACGATCAGAATGCAGCAGATGATGCCCGCGACGATGTAGCCGAGTGCCATCCACAGGCCGCACAGCACGAGCCAGATGACGTTCAGGATCAGGCGCATCAGACGTGCAACTCCCCACTGGCCACGGTGACCGCCTGCCCCGAAAGCAGGACGCGGTCGCCTTCGAGACTCATCCGCACGATGCCCCCGCGCGCCGAGGCCTGCTCGCCGACGAGCTTCTCCCGGCCGAGGCGCGCGGCCCAGTACGGCGCGAGGGCGCAGTGCGCGGAGCCGGTGACGGGGTCTTCGTCGATACCGACGCCCGGCGCGAAGAACCGGGTGACGAAGTCGATCCCGTCGACGTCGCCGGGGGCCGTGACCATCAGCCGTCCGGTCCAGTGCGCGCGCAGCGCGGCCAGATCCGGCTCCAGCGATCTGACCACGGAAGCGTCGTCCACCACCGCGAACAGGTTCTGGTGACTCCGCCCGACGTACTCGAACTCAAGGTCCGGAAGGATCGGCGACAGGTCGTCGTCCGACTCGCGGGGCGGATCCGACGGGAAGTCCATCGAGACCCAGCCGTCTTCGGCGCGGCAGCGCAACTCGCCGCTTCTCGTCGTGAAGGTCTGCTCGCCGCCCAGGACGTGCGTGGTCGCCAGCGTCGCGTGGCCGCACAGATCGACCTCGGTCTCCGGCGTGAACCAGCGAAGCGACTTCGGGCCTTCGCCACCGACCTCGACGAAGGCCGTCTCGGCGTGCTTCAACTCGGCTGCGACGGACTGCATCCAGCCCGCGTCGCCCGGCGAGTCCAGCAGCACGACTCCGGCGGAATTACCGGCGAAGGCCTCGGAGGTGAAGGCATCGACGATGTAGAGGCGCATGTCTTCGACGATATCGGGCACGGCGGAACCCGGCCTCCGGGTTTCCCCTGAGGTGGCGCGGGTCTCCACTTGCAGGTGGCAGCCGTCACGCCGGGTTCAGAGGTGAGCCGAGGATAAATCGACAAGTAGCCATTGGTGTGGCAGTCGCTGACTATCGCGGACCTTGCATGACCTGTTTGGGTGAACCTGCCCTACGGTATCGACCGGTTATTTCAAAGTCGGTCTCACTCTCGAGAGCTCGTTCCGGGCAATGGGTGATCGAATTATAAGTGTCAGTTGAGCGGTATGAATACTTCGAGGCATCGGAGTGGTCGCACTTCCCGTCCGTCCGGGTCGAGGCCCGCCGGCAGCGCTGTCCGCGGTGGTCGGATCTGAATATTGTTTCAGGGAGGAACGGTATATTTGGTTCGTTGACTAGCTTTTCTGAATCAGTCGTCCGGCCCTGGCTGCGGGTGATTCGGTGTTCAATCCTTGAGTGCTGGCATCGCGTCGACAGGGATGGCTCGTCACTGATGGTCAAGGGATCCTGTTGGTGCGAAAGTGTCCCTTCGTTGTCCGGGCAGGGGTCACGGGTGACCTTGGCTCAACCAGCGAAAACACCGCGCTCGCCCTGCTTCTCGTCACCTTGCGGACACCCGTGGTGCCGTGTTGGAGTAGTGGCGAATCAGGAACTCGTGGGATTCTCGCCTCAAGATCATGGTTCTTGGTGTGAACTGACTTGTGGCTCGAAATCTCATTTCTTGGGCTCGCGGTGGTGAGACTCTGCCGGAACGGCACATGTCCGGCTAAGAGAGGATCTTGCATCGGTGATGCCGGAACCGCTGATCAAGTATTGCCCGTGGCATCGTCGGCGCCGCGGGATCGTAGATCGGTTGTCGCGGAATAGATCGGTAAATCGAACCGTGCTGCCTCCGCATCGCCGAGCAATCCGCGGCCGCAGGGCCGTCGTGCGGCAGTATCTGTCGTGGCAGGCCATCATCGCTGTGAGTTGCGGCGCCCGCAAAGAGTTAGCCAATATGGCGGAAATTCGCGAGTGACTCGCAGTTGTCAATCTCGGCGCGCTACGCTCTTTGTCCAGTGCCCGCCACGAGATCCGGAAGAGATCAGTTTGAGAGAAGGTGCCTGATTGACTGGGATGAGGCAACCGTGCGGCGCGAAGACATGTGAAGAATTTTGGAGCTTCTCCCATGGGCGGCCTGTTGAGCGCCGTCGACCGAGAAGCGTCGCCGCTGGGTCAAGCGCTTCTCGGGGCCGTGCACGTGCAGATGAACGCGATGGTCATCCTTGCCTTGTCGCAGACAATGCCAGGCAAGCCGATTCGGACCGCATCCGGCACTTCGAGTCTGCTGAGCGCATCGGTGGCGATCTTATTCGGGTACCAGTCGCGTATCCGGCCTAGGGTTCCGCAAGGGAGCTGCCGTGCGAATATCGCCCTGGAACGCCTTCAGATTCTTCGCCACGCTCATCTCTGCTGTAATGCTGGGCATCTGGGTGAATATTCTCTCAGACAAACTCGACGATCATGGCTTATGGGGATCGGTTCAAGAACTCAAAGCGGGCAACTTGCTGCTTGCCGGAGGTTCCATCGCTCTTGTTGGAAGTGAGTATCTTACAAGAAGGAGGCGGGCAGTGGAGGTTGAGCGATTCGAACGGCGGCTGGAAGTTCTGCGGCAACGGCAGCAGCGGCTTCTTAAAAGTACTCTGCAGATTGTTTGCGAGCTGGTGTCGAAGGCTCTGACTATTCCCTGCAATGCCCGCTACTTTGAGGCGGTGGAGAAAGATCAGGTCACCTATATTCAGCAGGATCGCGACCTGGCTGTCTTGAATATCTCGATGCCGCGGGAGTTCGGCTTCACGCGGGTTTCCGTGGACACGCCGCATATTGTCAGCGGAAAGTCCTATCGTGAACGGCGTCCACTGTACGAGGATCTCCCTGAAGATCATCACAAGCTTTACGATGCGCGCGTGGCTCAAATGATCGAGCCGCGTCAACGCTGGGTTTTGGCCTGTCCGGTCCTCAAGCTCGATCCGGAGACCAACAGGCACAATGAGGAGGATCCACCTCATGGGGTTATAGTATTCTATGGGGTCAACGATGTTCCTGAGCTGGAAAAAGATACCAGAATCGAATTCTGCCTCGAGTGCGCGCAGCAATTTGCGGATCAGATGTCGCAGATCATGAACATGCTCACCTTGACTGAAGAGATGGTAGTTGGCCATGACCCGAATTGAGCGCCGGTTTCCCGGTTCTATATGTGTTCGCATAACTCGACGGTGCAATGCGGTCTGCTCCTTCTGTCAAGCTCCGAACACCAGTCATGCCGAGCTGTCTCCGGAGGTTCTCGAAGAAATCGCTATCGCGCTGAAAACGAGAAGGGTTCGATCTCTGAAACTGTCTGGCGGTGAGCCGACGATGCGAGGTGACCTGGCGCGGATAATCGATATGACCGGAGCGGTTCTGCCGAAGGTGGTAGTCGTGACAAATGGAATCAGTCTGAGTTCAGAGGTCGTCGCCGCAGCTCGGTCTGTTGACGCCGAGTTCAAGTTCAGTGTCCATCGTCCTGATTCATCGAACGATGACGTCTATCGGGTGGAGTCTTTCGGGAAGATTCTCGAGAACATGGAAGCTTGCATCAAAAGTCGGGTCAGGTTCTCTATTCACACTGTTGTCACGAAGAGTACCGTCGATCTGATGGGCCCTATGGCCGCGTTCGCGCTCGCCTGCGGCGCTCGAAAGATCAGCTTTTTGCCCGTTGTGCCACGCGGTAGGGCGGCGAAAGGGGAGGAAAACTCGATCGACGAAGACGGTTTGCGGGTCGTCCGTGCCGATGTGGCCCTACTGGCGAATGATTTCAAAGGGCGGCTAGAGGTCAGATGTGTCGATTTCTGGAGTCGTGAATACTGGGTTATCGAGAATGACGGAACGCTGTGGATCGAGAGGTCCAGTGAAAGGCTTGACGAACGAGTCTGTGGATTAGTGGAGCTCCTGGCTCCTTGACTTCGATAGGTATACGCTGTCACTTCTTTTCTGGAAAGTGAGAAGTATTGTGAAAAGTTTTGGTTTCGAAAATGAAGTCGGCAAGTGTATCGAGTTGGCCGAAAAGGCGTCTCGTGCGGGAAATTACGCGCTGGGTGCACTTGTCGTACTGGATGGAGAAATCCTGGCAGAATCGGGAAGCAGCTTGATCGGCGACAACAATGATCCCAGTGCGCATCCCGAAATGATCGTCGTGCGTCACGCGGCCAGACGGGTGAAATCTCGTTACCTCGAGCGCGCCTACCTGGTGAGCACGCTGGAGCCTTGCCCCATGTGCATGTCGGTCGCCATCTGGGCGAAGATGGCGGGTGTTGTGTTCGGCGCCACGCAAATGGATGCGATTCAATGGGCGACCGAACACCCTGACAACGTCTTCACCTGGCGGCAGATCGAAATTCCCGCACGACAGGTGGCCGCGGCGGGCACACCACGTCTCGAGGTCCGCGAGGAGGTGCGACGCAAAGAATGCAGGGCGCTGTTCGCGCTCAATCTTCGGGATGCGCTACCGGCGGCCGGCAGGGCTGAGCGCAGCCAGACCCGGCCTCCGGGTTTCCCCTGAGGTGGTGCGGGTCTCCACTTGCAGGTGGCCGCCGTCACGCCGGGTTCTTAGACTCGACGCGTCGATGCCGCCGAACGCAGGAGTCTCCATGTCCGACGCCCCCGCAGTACCGAGCTACGCATCGGGAATCTCGGACACCCCGATGCTGGGGGACACCATCGGCGACAACTTCGATCGCACCGTCGCCGCCTTCGGTGATCGAGACGCGCTGGTCGACCGCGCGGCCGGGAAACGCTGGACCTACGCCGAACTCGCCGCCGACGTCGACGCGCTCGCGCTGGGCCTGCTGGACTTCGGGATCGCGAAGGGCGACCGTGTCGGAATCTGGTCGCCGAACCGCGCGGAGTGGACGCTCACCCAGTATGCGACCGCGAAGATCGGCGCGATCCTGGTCAACATCAACCCGGCGTACCGCTCACACGAACTCGAGTACGTGCTGAACCAGGCCGGGATCAAGCTCATCGTGGCCGCGAACTCGTTCAAGACCTCCGACTACGCGGGCATGATCGCCGAGGCGGGGCCGAAATGCCCGGCGCTGGAGCACGTCGTGCTGCTTGAAAGCGCCGAGTGGACGTCGCTGCTGGAGAACGGCCGCGGCGTGGACCCGGCGCGGCTCGCGAAGCGCCAGGGCGAGCTGTCCGCGGACGACCCGATCAACATCCAGTACACCTCGGGCACCACGGGTTTCCCCAAGGGCGCCACGCTCAGCCACCACAACATCCTCAACAACGGCTTCTTCGTCGGCGAACTCTGCAACTACACCGAAGCCGACAAGGTGTGCATCCCCGTGCCCTTCTACCACTGCTTCGGCATGGTGATGGGCAATCTCGCGGCGACGACCCACGGCGCGTGCATGGTCATCCCGGCGCCCGCGTTCGAGCCGAAGGCCACCCTCGAAGCCGTCGCGGCCGAGAAATGCACGTCGTTGTACGGGGTTCCGACGATGTTCATCGCCGAACTCGCCGACCCGGACTTCGCCTCCCACGACCTGTCGTCGCTGCGCACCGGGATCATGGCGGGCTCGCCCTGCCCGGTCGAGGTGATGAAGCAGGTCATCGACCGGATGGGCATGACGGAGGTGTCGATCTGCTACGGCATGACCGAGACGTCGCCGGTGTCCACGCAGACCCGCGCGGACGATTCGGTCGAGCGGCGGGTGTCGACGGTCGGGCGGGTCGGGCCGCATCTGGAGGTCAAGGTCGTCGATCCGGAGACCGGGCTGACCGTGCCGCGCGGCGAGCCGGGCGAATTCTGCACCCGCGGCTACTCGGTGATGCTCGGCTATTGGGAGCAGGCCGACAAGACGGCCGACGCGATCGACGCGGCGCGCTGGATGCACACCGGCGACCTCGCGATCATGGACGCCGACGGGTACGTCAACATCACCGGCCGGATCAAGGACATGGTCATCCGCGGCGGGGAGAACCTGTACCCGCGCGAGATCGAGGAGTTCCTCTACACCCATCCGGACATCCTCGACGCGCAGGTCATCGGCGTGCCGGACGACAAGTACGGCGAGGAACTGATGGCGTGGGTCCGCATGCGCGAGGGCGCGGCGCCGCTGACGGCCGAAGCGGTGCGGGAGTTCTGCGAGGGGAAGCTGGCGCGCTACAAGATCCCGCGCTACGTCCATGTCGTCGAGGAGTTCCCGATGACGGTGACCGGCAAGGTGCGCAAGGTCGAGATGCGGGCGGAGTCGATCAGCATCCTCGGCCTGGAATCGGCGGCCGGCGCGAAGCACGCCTGACCGTCGCTTCCGCGTACAGCTTCGGCAGCACTGACGGCGGCCACGACCAGGGCGTCCTGAGCGGCACCCTCGGCGCGATCGGGCTCAGACCGTAAAGAGCCCAAGTTGACACTTCGAGGCAACCTGTCACATCTCCCGCGCGTGTCCCAGGTGCGGCAGAAAGCTCCCGCAGGGCGCGGGGCGATGGGGAGCCGCGTAGGGGAAACATGTTCGTGGAACGGGGAAAACGCCTGCTCGCCACGGTCGCGGTGGCGGCGGCTCTGCCGCTGTCGCTGCCCGCGGTGGCGACAGCGGCGACCGGTCCGATCGACCTCGGGCTCCTGCCGGGGGACGAGATGACGTCCGTGACCGCGGTCGGTGACCGGGGGCAGCTCGTCGGGGAGTCGTGCAGCACCGAACCGCATACGCACTGGTGCTCGGCGGTGAGATGGGACCGGAACGGCAAGATCTCCGTGCTGCCGTCGCTGGGCGGCAGCGGCCTAGGGTCGCCCAAGGCGATCAACGGGAGCGGGGTGGCCGTCGGCAACTCGCTCGACCACGGGCTGAGCAACCGGGCCGTGCGCTGGGCCCCGGACGGCGCGGTCACGGAACTCCCCGCGCTGCCGGGCGGCCGGACCTGGGAAGCGCGCGGGATCAGCACCCTCGGCGTCATCGTCGGATCGGGGACGGACGCCACGGGCGAGGAGCGCGGACTGCGCTGGGATTCCTCCGGAAACGTCACGATGCTCGCCGCCCCGCCGATCGCGGGCAGCTACTCCGCGTCCGCGATCAGCGGTGACGGGAAGTTCATCGGCGGGCTGCTCTACGGGACCGACCGCAGCATCCGGGTCCTGCGCTGGGACGCTTCCGGCGCGGTCAGCATGCTCGGCTCGGCGACCGAGTACAGCTGGTTCGGCGACCTGAACGCCGCCGGGGAGATCGTCGGCCGTACCACGATCAACAATCGGTACGCGGCGGTGAAGTGGACCACCGACGGCCGCATGATCGAACTCGGCTGGATCAACTCGAACGCCACGGAGGTCTACAAGATCAACGATTCCGGGGTCTCGGTCGGGATGGGTTACGTCGACTCGCCGAACGGATCCCTCTACTCGCCCGTGCGCTGGGCCGCCGACGGCACGATGACCCAGCTCTCCACAGCCGGCACTGGCGGCAACGCCGCGGACATCGACGAGCAGGGCCGCGTCGTGGGTATCGCGGGCAATGCCGCGCTCTGGGACGCGAACGGCGTGCGGACGGACCTCGGCACGCTGCCGGGAGGCGGGTACAGCCGGGCGGAGCTGATCGGCCGGAACGGGACGATCACGGGCGGCGCGGTCGCCGCGGACGGGAACTGGCACGCCGTCTACTGGCCCGCCAGGTAAGCCCATGAAGGTCTCCTTCCCTACCTTGAAAGTAGGGAAGGAGGCCTTCACGGCAGGCACGTCAGGCCGCGGAGTTGGCGGCCACCTCGGCGATCGCCTTCGCGTCTTCTTCGCCGAAGGTCTCTTCGAGCTTCTCCGGCGAGTAGTCGAGGTCGATCTGCTCCACCGGCATCCCGCGCGCGGACTTGATCGCGCCGAGACGCCGCTGTGCCCGGTCCGCCGCGTACTGGATGATCTCCTGCGGATCGTTGTCGAACGGGATCTCCTCGAACTGGTCCTGCACCCACTGGATCATGTTGAGCGCATGCGGAAGCAGTTCGCCCATCCGCTGCTGCACCGCGTCCCACAGCGAGTCGTCCGCGGCGACGTGACGTCGGCAGGTGAAGGTGCCCCAGGCCATGTGTCGGCGTTCGTCGTCGCCGATACGGCGGATCAGTTCCTGCATGCCCGGCAGGATGTCGTGCTGCGTGCAGATCAGTTGCCACGTGTAGTACCCGGTCAGCGCGAGGCTGCCTTCGATGACGTGGTTGTAGGTGACGCTCGCGCGGATCTGGTTGAGCGGACTGGGATCGTCCTCCAGCGCGCGCAGGGACCGCGGCAGCTCTTCGTAGAAAAGCTTGCGGTAGTGCGGATTCTCCGCGACGTACGGATGCAGGTCCTCGGTCAGCCCGACGGCGTCCATCCAGCGGCGGAACACCTCGGTGTGCTTGGCCTCTTCGAAACAGAACTGCGTCAGGTACATCTCGTCGCCGAAGCGGCCTGTCGCGGACATCGCCCGCATGAACGGCTGGATGTCTTCGGTGACCGCCTCTTCGCCCGCGATGAACTGCGCCACCAGGTACGTCGTCGACCGCTGCTGTTCCGGGTTCAGGGTCTCCCAGCCCTCGCGTTCGCGGGAGAAGTCGATGTCGGCGGGGTTCCAGAACTTCTTGTTGCCCTTGGCGAACAGCCGCAGCGGGAACGAGTCCCAGTTCAGCCCGCCCTCGCGCAACGAGGAAAAACCGGTCCGCAGCTCGGGAAGCGTGTCGGTCACAAGGTCTCCTTCGAATCGGTGGTCAGCGCCCGGATGGCGGGCGCCAGCACGGCTACGACAGAGGTCGCCGCCTCGCCCGCCGAATGCGTCGGCATGACGAGATGGGACAGGGAAAGCCGCACGACGGTCTCTGCCAGCAGCACGGCGGACTCCGGTGAGAGCGACGGTTCGAACTCGCGGTACTGCTCGGCCGCGACCTCGGTGGCCGCGGTCAGGATCGGCTCGCCCTTGGTGGTGAGCAGGGGAAGAAGGTCCTCGCCGGCTTCGGTGCCGAGTGTGGTGGCGACGAGCCGGTTCTCACGGGCGTGCTCGATCGTGTAGACGACAGCCTCGCGGATGCCGTCGAGCAGGTCCCGCGCGTCCTCGACGCGCAGCCGGATGCCTTCCAGGAACTCCGACGTCGTCCGCAGGACCACGGCCTCGGCGAGCGCGGCCTTGTTGCCGAACTCGTTGTAGACGGTCTGCCTGCTCACCCCGGTGCGCGCGGCGACGTCCGCCATCCGCAGTGCCGTGAAACCGCGCTCGGCGAGCAGTTCCGTGGCGGCGTCGAGCAGCGCCTCCCGTAAAGAGGCCTTGGTCCGATCGGAGAAGTTCGTGATCTCGCCCACACTTCCAGCTTGACACAGATCACGTCCATGTCAAAGGAGTTGACGAGTGCCTGGCCGATGTAAATCAGTCGGTGGTGGCGGCTACCGTGGCCGTGTGGGCATCACCGTGGGGTTCGACCTCGACATGACACTGATCGATCCGCGGCCGGGCATGGTCGCGGTGATGAACGCGCTCGGCGTGGAATCCGGTCTGCCGCTGGACGGCGAGTTCTTCGCGGCCAACCTCGGCCCGCCCCTCGACGCCAGCCTGCGCGGTTTCGGGGCGCCGGAGGAGCGCATCCCGGAACTGGTCACGCGGTTCCGCGCGATGTACCCGGAGACGGTCGTGCCGGTGACGGTCGCGCTGCCCGGGGCCGCCGAAGCGCTGCACGCCGTCCGCGAGGCGGGCGGGCGCACCGTCGTCGTCACCGGCAAATACGCGCCCAACGCGAAACTCCACCTGGACGCCCTCGGTCTCGAGGTCGACGTCCTGGTCGGAGAGTTGTGGTCGACGGAGAAGGCCGCCGCGCTCACCGAGCACGGTGCCCGTGTCTACGTCGGGGACCACCTCGGCGACGTCCGCGGCGCGCTGGCGGCCGGCGCGGTACCCGTCGGGGTCACGACGGGCCCGTGCACCAAGGCCGAACTGCTCGCGGAAGGGGCCGACGTGGTGTTCGATTCGCTGACCGAGTTCCCCGGGTGGTTCAGCTCTTTCGCCGAGCTTCCCTGACCAGCGCGATCAGGCCGAGGGCCAGCCCCAGCGGCGTGACCACGCCCGCCGCGGCGGACAGCCACACCGGCAGGTTCTCCAGCCCGGCGGCGAACAGGACGAAAACCGCTGTGACGGCGATCATGCCCAGCGCGAAAAGGCCGATGCCCACGCGCATGAGGATCGGTTTACGCGGCTTTTCCGGGACGGCCACAGCGGCCTCCTTAACTGCGGTCTCCATGAAGCAGAGGGTATCCGCCGGTATCCGCTTCTCCACAGGGCATGTGTCGAGATACGCTTATGGGACGCGCGCCCTGGGTACGCCCCCGGGCGCGTTCGTCGTGAGCAGGACAGCGAAGGATTGGTGAGGAAAGTGCCGACCGGCAAGGTCAAGTGGTACGACGCGGAGAAGGGTTTCGGTTTCGTCACCCAGGATGGGGGCGCCGACGTCTACATCCGTAAAGCCGCGCTGCCGCAGGGCGTCGAAGGACTCAAGGCGGGCCAGCGCCTCGAGTTCGGTGTCGCCGACGGCCGCCGCGGCCCGCAAGCGCTCTCCGTCCGGCTCCTGGACCCGCCGCCCTCGGTCGCCGAGGCGCGCCGCCGTCCCGCCGAGGAGCTGCACGGGCTCATCGAGGACATGATCAAGCTGCTCGAACTCAAGGCGCAGCCGGATCTGCGGCGCAACCGCTATCCGGACCGGAAGAACACCAAGCAGATCGCCGAGATCATGCGCGCCGTCGCTCGGGACCTCGATCCCTGATCGGCAGCCCTTCCGTAAACGCTATGAAAGGCCCGTTACTTGCAAATTTTGCAAGTAACGGGCCTTTCATAGCACGCGCGAGGGGCTCAGACGGCCGGCGACTCGACCTGCAGCGACCAGATCGCAGTCGTGACAGCCTCGGCGTCCTCCGGACGTCCGGTCTGGCTGATCACCGAAGCCTGCGCGACCTCGACGACGAGGATCTGGTCGTCGGGCCGGGGTGTCGTCACGGTGTAGGCGAACCGGTCCAGCGACGTGATGATGTCCTGCTTCAGTTCCTGCGGCTCGCCTTGCGCGTTCACGTACTGCACCGTGACCTTCCACGGCGTTTCCGCGATCGCGCTCGGCACCGAGATCTGCACCGGCTTCCCCGGCCGGACGCGCAGCTTGCCCGCGGAGTCGGGCCTGGTGGTGCACTGGGCGCTCTTGACGTCGCAGGACGCGAGCGGGAAGACGTTCACCGTCTTCCCGTCGGCGAAGAAGGTCACCTCTTCGGGGCCGGGGGCCGAGCAACCGGCCACCACGAAACCACCCGCCGCGAGCAGGGCCAAAATACGAAGTCGCCGCATACGGTGCAGATTACGAGCCCGGCCGCCACCGGGAGCCACCGGCCTCCGAGGGGATGGGCGATTCGCTGGTCGGCTCGGGACGCAGCGGCCGGTCGCCGCCGAGTCCCGGGACCAGCGAGGTGCCGCGCCGCACCATGAACGTCTGCGTGAACCCGACGGCCAGCAGGATCGACAGCACCAGGAACCCGATCCAGTACGTCGGCGGCAGCAGCAGGCCGACGGCGCCGCCGAAGCACCAGCACATCTGCAGCACGGTCTCGGACCGGCCGAAGGCCGACGCGCGCGACTCCTCCGGGAGGTCTTCCTGGATGACGGCGTCGAGGCTGATCTTCGCCAGCGCGCTCGCTGTCGCGCCGACGAGCGCGACGATCGCCGCCGTCGCCAGCCCGGCCGCCACGGTGGCGATGACAGCCATGCCCAGGCAGGCCCCGACACAGGCCAGGATCACCTGATCCGGTTTGCCGAAGTGCAGCCGCGAACCCAGCGCGTTCCCGAGGAACCCGCCCGCCCCGGCCGCGGCGCCGATGATGCCGAGCAGCAGCAACTGGTTGAACGGGCTCTGCCCGCTGCCCTCGGTCTGCGCCTTCACCGCGAACGCGGAGAACATCATCAGGAACCCGGTCAGCACCCGGATGGAACCGTTGCCCCACAACGAGACGACGATATGCCGTCCCATCGGCTGACGTTGCTTCTTGATCCGCCTGTCCGGATGTGCGGACAGCGACGCCGGGACCTCGCCCTCGGTCTTCTCGACCCACGACGGGATCCGCATCGACTGCACCGCGGCGGCGACGCAGATCGCCATGGTGAACCACAGCGCGCCCGGCGAACCCCACAGCGCGTTGAACCCGCTCGCCAGCGCGCCGAATGCACCGGCGGCGACCAGGCCGAACACGGTGAGCCGGGCGTTCGTCTTCGAAAGGGTGATCTCGGGCGGCAGCACCCGGGGGGTCACCGCCGATTTGAGCACGGTGAACGACTTGGAGAGCACCATCATGCCCAGCGCCGCCGGGTACAGGAGCCAGTCGTCGAAGTGCAGCGCCATCACGACGGCCATCAGCGCCTGCCCCGCCGAGGACACGCACATGGCGAGCCTCCGGCCGCGCTGGATCTTGTCGAGCGCCGGGCCGATCACCGGCGCGACCAGCGCGAACGGGGCGATCGTGATGAGCAGGTAGAGCGCGACCTTGCCCTTGCTCTCCCCGCTCGTGGCGGCGAAGAACAGGGTGTTGGCCAGCGCGATCGCCATCGCGGCGTCGCTGGCGTAGTTCAGCATCACCGCGTACGTGAGCGAAGTCAGGCCCGATTTGTCGGCACCGTCCGCCTTCGTCGCGCGCTGGAACGCGCCGACGGCCTGCCCGGTGAGCTGACGGCTGCGCATCGCCGCGACCCGGGTGACCGTGATCTTCTTCGGCATCTTCGGCAGGGCGCCCGCTCGCGGCGGGACCGCGGTCGTCGGGTTCTCCTGCGCGTACTCCGGCGTTTCGCGCGGCTCGCCCGCGTAGCCGCCGGTGTCGTAGTGCTCGTACTCGCCGCTGCCCGGCGGGTGATCGTCGTAGAACCCGCCCGGACGACGCCGGACAGGCTCGGTCTGCCGCTGCGACTGGTCCGGATACGGCCGCGCGCCGCGAGGAGGCGTTTGCGGTGGTCGCGGCGGTGGCGGTGGCTGGTGGTGCCCCATCGGGATCGCGCTGGTGCGCGCCTCGTCGGCGGTCGGCCCGTCCGGATACTGCTGGTACCGGGGCTGCGGTTGCGGCTGGGACTGAGACTGGGGTTGCGGCTGGGGGCGGGCCGCGCGCGGCGGCACCGGCTGCTGGTCGACCCTGGTCGGCGGCGGCGCGGACCAGCCGCGCGCCTGGGCGGCGCCGGGCTCCGGCGTCCACTTCCGCTTGCTCTTGCGGCCGCGCTCCTTGCCCGACCGGCCGGAACGCGTGCCGTCGGGTCCAGAGTTCGAGCCGAAGATTCCCACCCCTCAATCCTGCCTTACGCGGGACCCGCTTCGCGCGTTCACCACTGCTTTCGCGGACTTTCTAGGTCACGGGGACGAACTTCACCCGGAACATCTTGGGCCAGAGCTTGCCGGTGATCAGGAATTCGTCGGTCCCGGGCACCGCCGCGATGCCGTTGAGGACGTCCGCGGAACCCCGTTCCTCGGAGGTGAGGAGCCCCGACGCGTCGATCTCGCCGGTGACCCGCCCGGTCGAGGCGTCGATCCGCAGGATTCGGTCGGTCTGCCAGACGTTCGCGTACACCGAGTCCCCGGCGCATTCCAGTTCGTTCAGCTGGTCACGTCCGACGTCGACGCTGCCTGTCGGCGCGAAGGACACGGGGTCGCGGAAGGTGAGCTTCGACGAGCCGTCGCTCATCACCAGCTGCCCGGTGCTCTCCCGGTGGCACAGGCCCCAGCCTTCGCCCGTGTAGTTCACGCGCCTGCGCTCGGCGAGGGTCTTGGCGTCGCGTTCGATCGCGACGCCGTCCTGCCAGGTGATCTGCCAGGCCGTCGGCCCGAGCACGGTGATGCCCTCGCCGAACAGTCCCGGCAGTTCCTGCCGGACCGACGGCGCCGCGCCCGCGGGTCCGGCCCGCATCGACGACTTCCCGACCAGGCCTGTCCCCTCGTACAGCGTCTCGCCGGAGAACTCGAGGCCCTGGGTGAAAGCGCCCGGGTCGTGCGGCAGCGTCGAGAGCACCCGCACCTTGAGTTTCGCGGGCGCGGGAGGGGCGGCGTCGCTCACCGGCGCGGCGGCGCAGCCACCGAGAAGGGCGGCCAGCAGGAGCGAGGTGGTCATCAGCGTGCGCACGCGGACAGCCTGACACGGACCGCGATATCGCGTGCGGCAGAATGGGGGCATGACCCTGTTGTTGACCCTGGACGACGGCTCTATCCAGCGCAAACTCGCCGAGGCGGTCGATCTGGCCCGCGCGGCGGTGCTGGACGACGCCGGTACCGAACAGGTCGGCGCGCACGTCGGCGTGGACCGGGAGGACGCGGTTTCCGCGAGCCACCTGTTCGAGGCGACTGTGACGGGGTATCGCGGCTGGCGCTGGTCGGTGACCGTCGCGCTCGCCGGCGATGACGAGCCGATCACGGTCAGCGAGGTCGTGCTCATCCCGGGTCCGGACGCGCGGGTCGCTCCGGCGTGGGTGCCGTGGGACCGCCGTGTCCAGGCGGGTGACCTCGGTGTCGGCGACATCTTCCCGGTGGAGAAGGACGACCCGCGGCTCGCCCCGGCGTACCTGGAGTCCGACGACCCCTCGGTCGAAGAGGTCGCCAAGGAGACCGGTCTCGGCCGGGTCCACGTGCTGTCGCGGCACGGCAGGCTCGACGCCGCCGCCCGCTGGCACGACGGCGAGTTCGGCCCGCGTTCGGACATGGCGCGCAGCGCGCCGGACGTCTGCGGGAGCTGCGGGTTCTTCGTGTCGCTCGCGGGGTCGCTCAGCGCGGTCTTCGGTGCGTGCACCAACGACATCTCCCCGGCGGACGGCCACGTCGTCGACGTCGAGTACGGCTGTGGCGCGCACTCCGAGATCGAGGTCGAGGTGACCTCGTCGGTGCCGGTCGCGGAACTGGTCTACGACGACTCGCTGATGGACTTCGAGTCCGCGCCGGAGGCGGCCGTCGAGCCTGCCGCGGCTGCCGAGCCCGAGGCTGAGCCCAAGGCCGAAGCCGTCGAGGCTGTCGAGGCCGAGACCGCCGAGCCTGCCGAAGCCACGGTCGTCGACGAGTCCGAGGCCCCGGTGGCCGAGGTGCCGGAGACCGCCGAGGTCCAGCCGGAGGTCGAGCCCGAAGCCGTCGTCGCGTCCGCCGAGCCGGAAACCGCCGTCGAAGCGCGGCCCGAAGCCGAAAGCGCCAGTGAGCACTGACCCGTTCGGAACGGAGCGGTTGCGTGCCGCCGTTCTGCGCGCGTGGGCGGATTCGCCGACGCGGTTCACCGAGGACACCAACACCGAGAACGACCTGCGGGTCGGCGGGTACCGGGACAGGCTGTTCGTCGAACTGGCGCAGAACGCCGCCGACGCCGCGTTGGCCGCCGGTGAGCGCGGTAGGCTCCGAGTGTCCGTTGTAGACGGTGAGCTGAGGTTCGCCAACACGGGCGCGCCGCTGGACGCCCGCGGTGTCGAATCCCTTGCCTCCCTTCGTGCTTCCGGTAAGGGCGACGAGACGGTCGGCCGGTTCGGCGTCGGATTCGCCGCCGTGCTCACGGTCTCGGCCGAACCGCGGATCGTTTCGGCGACCGGCGGGGTCGCGTTCTCCGCGGAGCGCACGCGAGCCGAGGCCGTCCGCTCCGGCGACGTTCCCGTGCTCCGGCTCCCGTGGCCGGTCGCGGACGGCGAACCTCCCGTACCCGAAGGCTTCACCACCGAGGTCCGGCTCCCGGTGCGCGAGGGCGTCGACGTCCCCGCCCTGCTGGCGGATCTGAAGAACGACATCGGCGATCTCCTGCTCACCCTGCCCTGGCTGGAGAGCATCGAGGTCGAGGGCGGTGCTTGGCGCCGTATCGACGTCGGCGACGGCGTCGTCGAACTCTCGTCGCCGGACGGTTCCGCCGAGCACTGGCAGGTCCATCGCGGCGACGTCGTCTGGGCCGTCCCGCTGGACGCGGCCGGTTCGCCGAGGCCGCTCGGGGACGACGTCCTGCACGCGCCGACGCCCACCGACGACGAGCTTTCCCTGCCCGCGAGGCTGATCGCGACGCTGCCGATCGAGCCGTCCCGCCGCCGCGCGCTGCCGGGGCCGGAGCTGACAGCGGCACTGAAGAACGCCGCGCGGGAGTATGTCGCTCTCGTTTGTTCCTTGCCTGGCAAGGAACGTCTGGCGCTGATCCCCGGTGCGTCCTTCCCGCGTTCCACTGTGGACGGAACGCTGCGGGAGTCCATTCTGGAGAATCTCGCCGATCTGCCCTGGCTCCCGGCGCAGGAAGGCGACGACCTGCCGGGGCGCCGGGCGCGGGTACTTTCGGTCGACGTGCCGGGCCTCGCACCGCTGCTGGCCGATCTCGTACCCGGCCTGATTTCACTGTCCGGTGTGGACCTTCGCGCTGTCGGCGCGCAGGCGCTTTCGCCCGCCGAAGCCATCGAACTGCTGACCGGGGCCCAGCGCGAACCGTCATGGTGGCGCTCGCTCTACGACGTGCTGCTCCCGGCGCTCGAAGCGCACGACCTCACCAAGGACGACCTCGGCGCCTTGCCCGTCCCGATGTCGGACGGCCGCACCTTGCCCGGTGTGCGCGACGCGTTGCTCGTCGGCGGCTCGGCCGAACTGCTCGAACTTCTGTCCGATGTGGACATCATCGGGCTTCGGCTCGTGCATCCGGTCGCGGCGCATCCGTTGCTGGAACGCTTGGGCGCCAAGCACGCCGAGGCCGGTGACCTGCTCGAAGCCGACGCGCTGAGCGCCGCTGTCGAGCGCAGTGTCGAAGACGTCCGGTCCGGTTTGGACGGTATGGCGCTCGCGGGCGCGGTGCTCCGCCTGATCGCCGAGGTCGGCGACGAAGCCCCCGATTGGGCCGGCGCGCTGGCTCTGCCGGGCGAGGACGGCTGGCGGCGTGCGGACGAACTCGTCCTGCCCACGTCGCCGCTGGGCGACATCTTCGACCCCGAGGTGTTCGAAGAAGACGGCGCCTTGTCCGTGCTGGACGAGGAATTCGCCGAAGACTGGCCGGTCGCCACGCTCGTCGCTGTCGGTGTGCTCGATTCCTTCGCGATCATCACCGACGACGAACCGCTGGAGCCCGAGCACGGCCTGCCCGAGGAACACGACTGGTGGGACTCGCGGGAGCGCCCGCCGTCACGGGTGCTCGCGGTGCGCGACCTCGACCTCGTCGGCGACGACGCCTGGCCGGAAGCGCTGCGGCTGCTCGCGGCCCGCCCCGAAACCTGGCGTGCCCTCACCGAACCCGGTGGGCACACCGGCTGGTGGCTCGCGCGGTACGCGCTGCTGGACGGGCACGCGCCGCTCGACTGGCGCATGCCGGAAGCGGCGACGCTGACCGGGCTCTACGACGTCGTCCCGGATTCGGGGCTGAGCAAGGAGATCCTGCTCGCCGCCGGAGTCCGGACAAAGCTGGGAACGGACGCCGAGGACGTCGAAGACCTCCTGGAGCGGCTCGGGGATCCCGAGCGCAAGGTGAGTCCGGGGCTCGCTTCCCGCGCGCACGCGGCGCTCGCGGAGTACACAGTGGACGTCAGGGCGCCGGATCGCGTCCGGGTCGCCGATGGTTCGGCCGTCGACGCTCGCGACGCCGTCTTCCTCGACGTGCCTTGGCTCGCCGCCGTGCTGGCGCCGGAGCGGATGGTCGTTTCGGCGGGTGGCGCCGTCGAGCTGGCGGAGCTGCTGGACTTGCCGGTGGCGAGTGGTCTCGACGCCAAGGTCACCGAAGACGGCGAGTACGTGCCGTGGACGGAGCTTTCCGCGCTCCGGCTGGCCGCCGATCAGCTGGGTGTCGAACTGCCCGACGGCGGGGTGCTGCTGCACGAGGCGCTGACGGTGACTTTCGAGGACGCGGAGCACGAGGTCGCTTGGTGGTCCGACGGCAGGCTGCACGCCGCCGACACCCCCGAAGGCCTCGGGCGCGCCTTCGCCTGGGCCACGGACCGGTGGGCCGATCGCCACGTCCTCACGGCCCTGCTCGAAGACCCCTCACCCTCCGCCCTCCTGAACTGACGAAACGCGGAGTAATCAGAGCCGTTGGGCGCTTTTCGAGCCGCGCCGGGCGGCGGCGCGCTGCCAGGCGATGATCGCGAGGCCGATGAAGCCGAGCACGAGGCCGGACAACGCCGTCTGCACCCAGATGCCGTCGGTCACAAAGAACAGGACCACGGTCGCGACCGCGCAGAGCGCGGTACCTACGATCACGACCGGCGTCAGGTCGGTCAGCCGCTTCGGCAGCTCCGGCGTTGGCCGCAATGAACCGTTTACTTCCCCGGAATTGATCGATTCGCCCACGTGGGGAAGGGTACCCGGCAAGGGGCGAAGGGTGGTACGCGATGGCGGAGCAGCGCACCCGGTCCACACTGGACCGGTATTTCAAGATCAGCGAGCGCGGCTCGACACCGGGGCGTGAGGTCCGCGGCGGCATCGTCACGTTCTTCACGATGGCCTACATCGTCGTCCTCAACCCGCTGATCATCGGCAGTTTCGCCGCTGACGACGCGGGCGCGCACAAGGACGTCCTCGGCAACATCCTCCCCGTGCCGCAGGTCGCCGCGGTGACGGCGCTGGTCGCCGGGGTGCTGACCATCATCATGGGGCTGGTCGCGAACTACCCGTTCGCGATCGCCACCGGTCTCGGCATCAACAGCCTGATCGCGGTCACCTTCGCCTCCCAGATGACCTGGCCCGAGGCGATGGGCCTGGTGGTGATCGAGGGCTTGGTCATCGTCCTGCTGGTCTTCGCCGGCATCCGGACGGCGGTGTTCAACGCCGTGCCCGCCCCGCTCAAGTCGGCGATCGCCGTCGGCATCGGCCTGTTCATCTGCCTGATCGGCCTGGTCGACGCCGGTTTCGTCCGCCGCGTCCCGGACGACGCGAAGACGACCGTGCCGGTCGGGCTCGGCATCAACGGCTCGATCGCGTCTTGGCCGACGCTGGTGTTCGTCGTCGGCCTGCTGGTGACCGGCATCCTGGTGGCGAAGCGGGTCAAGGGCGCGATCCTGATCGGTGTCCTCGCCTCGACCGTGCTGGCGATCGTCGTCGAGGCGATCACCAAGGTCGGCCCGTCGAAGGGCGTCAACCCGCAGGGCTGGAACCTCGGTTACCCGGCGCTGCCGGATCAGGTCCTCGGCCTGCCGGATCTGTCGCTGGTCGGTGAAGTCTCCTTCGGCGCCTGGACGCGGTTGCCGATCATCACCGTCGTGCTGCTGGTGTTCACCCTGGTGCTGGCCGACTTCTTCGACACCATGGGCTCGATGACGGGACTGGCCAAGGAGGGCGGGCTCCTCCCTGAGGACGGCAAGCTCCCCAACGTCGGCAAGGCGCTGTTCGTCGACGGCACCGCCGCGGTGGCGGGCGGCTTCGCGTCGTCGAGTTCGAACACCGTCTTCGTGGAGTCCGCGTCCGGCATCGCCGAAGGCGCCAGGACCGGGCTCGCGAACGTCGTCACCGGCGTGCTCTTCATCGCGGCCATGTTCCTGACCCCGCTCTACCAGGTGGTCCCGGTCGAGGCCGCCGCTCCGGCGCTGGTCGTCGTCGGCGCGCTGATGATGAGCCAGGTCAAGGAGATCGACTTCGCCGACTTCACGGTCGCCCTGCCCGCGTTCCTGACCATCGTGGTCATGCCTTTCACCTACTCGATCGCGAACGGCATCGGAGCCGGTTTCGTCAGCTACGTCGTGCTCCGCGCGGTCTCCGGCCGGGCGAAGGGCATTCACCCGCTGATGTGGGCCATCGCTGTCATGTTCGTGGCCTATTTCGCTGTTGGCCCGATCCAAGCCGCGTTCAACTGACCTGCGGTTATGTCAGCCGTGGGTGATCTCACGGGACGCTGTACCGATCGTGAGGTATGCTAACTATATGTCCGGAGACACGCACGAGCGCTCATTGGCGAGCCGCCTGCGTCTCGCGGTGGTGCGGCTCAACCGACGGCTACGGGCCCAGCGTGCCAGTGACGGCATCTCGCTGACCCAGGTTTCGGCGCTGTCCACGCTGCACAAATGCGGTGCGCTGACCCCTGGCCAGCTCGCCGCGAAGGAAGGCGTCCAACCGCCCTCGATGACGAGGGTGATCGCCGCGCTCGAGGAGATGGGTTACGTCGAGCGCAGGCCGCATCCGACGGACGGCCGCCAGGCCATCGTCGAGTTGTCCGGCCGTGGCCGGGCCTACGTGATCGAGCAGATCACCGCGCGGGAGATCTGGCTGGACAAGCAATTGGCGGAGTTGAGCGCGGAGGAACGCGAAACGCTCTCTCGCGCCGCCGAGATCATCGACAGGATGGCGGGGAACTAACAGCGGTGACGACCACGGGTAACGAAACACAGTGTCCTTCCAAGACCTCCGTTACCCGGGAACCCGCTCCACCTCCACCACCCACGCGTGACAAGCCGCGCGGGAGCATGTTCTCCTCGCTGAAGGTCCGCAACTACCGGCTCTTCTTCACCGGCCAGGTCATCTCGAACATCGGCACCTGGATGCAGCGCATCGCGCAGGACTGGCTGGTGTTCACCCTCAGCGGCAACGATCCGATCGCGCTCGGCATCGCGGTCGCCCTGCAGTTCACGCCGACACTGTTCCTCTCGTTGTGGGCCGGGGTGCTGGCGGACAGGGTCGACAAGCGGCGGCTGCTGATCGGCATCCAGATCGTCGTGCTGGCGCAGGCGATCGTCCTCGGCGCGCTCGACCTGAGCGGGGTCGCGGAACTCTGGCACGTCTACCTCCTCTGCTTCACACTCGGCTGTACGGCGTCACTGGAAGTGCCGGCGCGGCAGTCGTTCGTCGCCGAGATGGTCGGCAGGGACAAGGTCACCAACGCCGTCGCGCTCAACTCCTCGATCTTCAACATGGCCCGCATCGTCGGCCCGGCCATCGCGGGCTTCGCGATCACCTGGGTCGGCACGGGCTGGCTGTTCATGGCGAACGCGGTGAGCACGGGCGCCGTCATCACCGCGCTGGTGATGATGAACCCGGACAAGCTCTTCCGCGGCCCGGCCATCCCGCGCGAGAAGGGGCAGCTCGTCGAGGGGCTGCGGTACGTCCGGCGGCGCAGCGATTTGATGACCGTGATGGTGCTGGTGTTCTTCGTGAGCACGTTCGGCATCACGTACTTCACGTCGCTGCCGATCGTCGCCGCGAACGTCTTCCACACCAACGCCGACGGCTACGGGCTGCTGTCGACGCTGGTCGCCGTCGGCACCTTCACCGGCGCGCTGATGTCGGCCCGCCGCAACACTCGCGGCGGTCCTCGCGTGCGGCTGCTGCTGATCTCGGCGTTCCTGCTCGGCGCGTTCGAGGTCATCACCGCCTTCATGCCGACGTACCTGACCTTCGGCCTCGCGCTGATCCCGCTCGGCTACGCCACGATCACCTTCCTCAACACGGCGAACGCGCTGGTGCAGACCGCGGTCAGCCCGGAGATGCGCGGCCGCGTGATGGGCCTGTACGTGCTGGTGCTGATCGGCGGCAACCCCATCGGCGGCCCGATGACCGGCTGGATGGCCGACGCCTTCGGTGGCCGCTCGCCGTTCTACATCGGCGGTGCGATTTCGGCGCTCGCCGCGATAGTGTGCGCCGTCGTGCTGATCCGGCGCGGTGGGGTGAGCTTGCCGGTGCGGCGGTTCGGCAACGGGCTGCGCGTGCTGAAGAGGGAGCGAGTGTGAACAAACTCGGCGTCGAGCCGTCGGTGACCCGGTGGAACGACGGCGAGGCCCGGTTCCTGGACTGGACGATCGACGGCGTCGCGCTGCGCGACCTGGATCCCACCCAGCACCAGACGCCGTTGTCCCTGGACGACGACAGGTGGCGTGAGGCCGCCGTCGCGACGCTGTCACGGCTGCTGGGCGACCTGCCGGGCGATTTCGACGACGGCCGGGTCGCGTTGCTGTTCTGCCCGCTGTGCGGCGATCTCGGCTGCGGTGGTTACAGCGTCGAGGTCGTCTTCGGCGAAGAAGTGGTCGAGTGGCGGGATTACGGCTGGCAGTACGACTACGAGCCCCTCGACTCCGCTCAGGAGTTCGACTTCGCCGTGGCCCGGTTCGACAGGAAGGCGTACGAGACTCTGCTCCGCGACCTCCTGTCGAACTACCGGGCCTAGCGGCCGAGCAGCGGCGGCACCATCTTCCCGGCGAGCGCCTGGAGATCGCCGGTGCCCGTGAACTTCAGCGTCTTCCTGTCCGGATCGTCGGTGAGCTGCACGACGACGCCCCGCCCGTCGACCTGGGCGGGTCGCCCGGCGACGGTCGTGGTCGGGACGACGACCGCGGAATACTCGCTGTAGTCCGCGGTCACGCCGTTCAGCTCGCACGAGGCGAAGAACGTCGGTTTCGCTTTGTCCGCCGGGACGCGGAGCGCGCGACCGAGTTCTCCGCACAACAGCCAGGACATCACCGGAAGCGGTTTGTCCTTGAGCGGCCCGGCTTCGACCTGCTGCGGCGCGATCTCGCCGTCTTCGCCGATTTTCGGCAACTGCGGACCGGGCGGCATCGCGCCCGCGATCAGCGCCTCGGCGAGTGCCTTCGCCTTGCTCTCGGCGTCGGGGGCCTTGGAGGTCCTGCTGCGGAAGGAGACGAGCAGTACCGGCGAGGCGCCGTTGTGCGGCGCGACATCGACGAGTTCGACGCTCAGGCTGGTGCCTTCCTTGTCGGTGACGATGAGCGCGAGCTTGCCCGCGATGGTGGTCCTGACGGGCACACCCCGGCTCGTGTCCTCGGGCAGCGCGGGGATCATCTGCGCGCTGACGTCGAGCTGCGCGGTGACCGCGTGACAGCTCCTGCCCGCCTCCCGGAGCGTGCGGCCGCCGAGGATCTCCTCCCAGCGTTGCTCCGGGATCACCTGGCACAGCACCTGCGCGCCGGTTTCGTCCGTCAGCGCGGCCACCATCTCACCCGTCGGCATCGGGACCGGGCGGAGCGCGTTCGCGGCTTTGGCCGGCCAGACGTCGGGGAGCTTGCCTTCGGGCTCTTCGTTGCCGTTCAGCAGGGTGATCGCGACGAAGATGCCCACGCCGAACAGAAGCAGGACGCTGGTCAGCGCGCAGCCCGCCCAGATCCACATCGGACGGTCGGTCTTGCGCGCGATGGCGCGATAGTCGTTCGGGGTGGCCACGGGGTGAAGCTAGCCCGTCGGAGGCCCGCTGTCCGGCGAAACGCCAACCCGATGGGTGGATCCGGCAGCCTTCCGGACGGTGGGTGGGCCGGGTTTCGCGTATCCGGACCTCAGACGTCCCGGATCTCCTGCACCATTTCTCTCGCGCGGACCTTCCAATGGCCTCCACGCTGCCAACACCAGGCGAGGGCGTCCGGGATGGCCAGCAAGGGTTCCTCGAATGCGCGTAGGTGCCGGTATTCGAGCACATCGTGGCAGCCATGCTGTCGGACGGCTCGGTAGAGCGTCTTCCGGTCCAGTTCCACGATCGACTCGTCGCTTTCCAGCACGAGCATTCGTGTCCTGGCGCTCGCGAGGTCCTCGACCAACACGTCGAGGCAGGCTTGGCGCTGACGACGCCGATGGTGGGCGGCGCTGTCCGGGGAGGATCAGACCGCGCATGGCTCGGCGGGCGGACGTGAGGTCGCCTGAGAGCAGCGCGGCCGCCGTCACCAGGTAGCCGCCTTCCTTGCTCTCGTCGACGAACACGTGGCTGGTCATCCGGCCATTGTCGCGGAGAGGACCGACAGGAAGACGATCGTGACCTCTTTGGACGATCACTTCGAAAGCGGGTGAGGAGGCCACTCTCTCGTGTGTGAAGGCAACGGACCGCCGGAGGAACCGGACCGAAGTTCATCCGCGGCCAGGCGTCGTGAGTGGCTATTCGGGTTATATCGGGCCGAAAGGCAAATGTGGCATGTCGCGAAAGCCACTTTCGGGACGTCTGATGTCGCGAAAGTGGCTTTCGCGACATGCCCGGTGGTGGTGAAGGCCTTGCCTCCCGCCAGGACAATTTGCTTTCGGCCCGATAACCCGAATCCCCACTCACGACCCCAAAAGCGGAGCCACCACCTTCTCCGCCAAACCCCGCAGTCCCGCCTTCGAACCGCCACTCCACGAGAACTTCAACCCCTGCCCGGAACCGTTGTCCGTCAACAGAACGCTCAACTGCCCGGGACTCTCCGCGGCAGGGCGACCGGCCACCGGCTCACCGCGAAGTTCCGACAGGACAGCGGTGTGCTCGACCCGGACAGAGGAATCATCCGCCGCGGTCGCCGTGCACTTCCCGTCGAGGTAAGGGTCCGCGGTGCCGGCGGGAAGCCCCATCGCGCGTTCGAGTTGCGTGCACAGCTTCCACGAGAGTTCGGGCAGCGGAGCGTCGAGGATGCCCGCGCCCGGCTCGACGGTCTTCCGTTCGATGACGTCCCGCTTGTCGGCGGCGGGCAGTTTCGGGCCAGGAGCGAAAGCGCCGTTCAGTACCGCCTCGGCCAGTCCGAGCAGCATGCCTTCGCTCTGGTCGTGCTGCGGAGGGACGCGTGTCCAGCTGGTCTCGATCCGGAGCACTCGCTCACCGGAGTCCGCGAGCGTGACCTCCACAAGGGACGGTGAGCCGCCCGCGACGACCTTCGCCGGATGTCCGGCGACGGTCGCCTCCTTGGGCGTGGCCAGCCCGGGCGATCCGGCCAAGCCGGTGCGGTTCAAGGAGATCCGCACCCAGCTGTCCAGGCCGACGGCGTGGCAGGACTCACCGTGCTCGACCTCGCGCGCGACGTCGCCGCTCATCAGCTGCTTCCAGCGGTCCTCCGGGAGCGCCTGGCACAGCACCTGGGCCGCGGTCTCCTTCGGCAGCGCCAGCAGGGTTTCGCCGGACGGCATCGGCACCGGGCGCAGCGGACGGCCGCTCGCCGTCGGCCACTCCTTGGGCGGTTCCTTCGGCCCGAGCCCCTCTTCGTAGGTGGGGATCTTCGCCATGCAGCCCGCGCTGAGTCCGGCGATCACGCACGCCACCAAAGTCTTGACACCCCATGTGGTCACGCGCGCACGCTAGCGGATCATCACCGGTCAGGGGCGTGAACCGGCTACTTCCACCTGGCCGAGGGAGGCGGCTCCAGTGCCTCCCGCAGGTCTCCGCCGAGGGCGTTCGCGATGTCTTCGACGGTCCACGTGTCCCGTTCGAGGACGGGGTCCTTGATCGCGGTCTGCGCCAGGACGCACAGGATGTCGCCCCGGAACCGCAGGATCTGCCCGGTGACACCCGCGGAAAGATCGCTGAGCAGGTACGTCACCAGCGGGGCCACCCGTTCCGGGGTGTGCTCCGGGGTCTGGACGACGGTCGGGTCGGCGCGGGCCATCCGCGTCCAGGCCACCGGCGCGACGGCGTTGACCCGGATGCCGTGTTCGGTCAGATCGGCGGCCCAGGAGGCGGTCATGGAGGCGATGGCGCCTTTCGAGGCCGAGTACGCGGCCGCGCGGCGCTGGCCGATCATCGAGCCGGAGCCCACGTTCACGATCACGCCGCCGCCCCGCTCGCACATCACCTCGGCCGCCGCGGTCCCGCAGAACAGCGGGCCCAGCACGTTGACCTCGACCACCTCGCGCATCCGGGCCGGGTCGTCCGCCCACGGATCGGCGCGGTAGTTGACGCCGGCGTTGTTGACCAGGCCGTCGAGCGTGCCGAACTCGCTGACGCACTGGTCGATCAGCCCGGCGGCCTGCCCGGCGTCGGCGACCGAGCCGCCGTGGGACACGGCGCGCCCGCCCAGCGCGCGGATCTCTCCCGCGACTTCGTCCGCGAGCCCCGCTTCGACGTCGTTCACCACGACAGCCGCGCCCTCCGCGGCCGCGTGGTGCGCGAAAGCTCTGCCCAGACCCTGGCCGGAGCCGGTGATCACCACGGCCTTGCCACTCAGAAGATCCATGGGACCAGTGTGCCCGTCACCCGGAAGGGTGAGATCGGCGTCTCGCGGGCGAACCCCTTGCCCGAGTAGATGAGGTTAGGCTAACCTCATACGTGTCCGCTTCGTGGTGGGAGCGGCAGTCAGTTCGGGAACGGACGAAGCCCCGCAACCGGGTCACCCCCGGAGGCGGGGCTTCGTTCATTCCGGGGGTTCATGGTCGATGACCGGCGTCGATCCGGTCAAGGCCGTTCCGGCACCCGGGTGAGTTCGATCCCGAACTCCTTCCGGTAGGCGTCCAGGATCTCCTGATCACTCGAAAGCCTGGTCTCTTCGCGGACGCCGTGGGTCGTGACGATCAGCTTGTCACCCGACAGCGTGACCCGGCCATGGCCGCCCGGCAGTGAACAGGTCGGCGTCCGCGTGAAGTGCGAGTCCGGTGACGTCGCCTGCCAGAACGCCGTCGGGACGAACTCGTCCAGCGCCCGCGTCCGCGGCTCGATCCGGTACTGGGGCTTGCCGTCCAGGAGGACGTCGATGTCGCCGTAGGGCGCGTCGAGGAACAGGAACTCGCCGTCCGGGTCGGCCTGCGGCTCGGTGGCGGACAGCCGCAGCGGGAAGCGGCTGAACCGGCCGAAGCCGACGTCGGCCAGCCAGGGCTCGTCCAGTTCGACGCGGACGGCCGCGTGGTCGAAGGGCGGCCCGAGGGCGCCCTCCGGCCCGAACACTTTCGCCGACTTCAGCTCGGCGTCGAAACCGAGCTCCCGCAGCAAGGCGGCGAAGAGCCCGTTGAGCTCGTAACAGAAGCCGCCGCGACGCCGCCGCACGATCTTGTCGAACAGCGCTTCGGTGTCCAGGACGATCGGCTCGCCGAGGTGGATGCTCAGATTCTCGAACGGGACCACCGCGAGGTGGCGTTCCTGCAGCACCCGCAGCGCGGCGACGTCCACGGTGGCGGGGCGGTCCAGCCCGAGGCGGTCGAGGTATGCGGGGACATCCATGCGACCACCTTGTCACCTCCACTTCGCTGGAGGTCAAGGAACGAAAAACGGGGCCCTCCCGGCAGGAGAGCCCCGATTCGTGGTGGGAAATCAGCCGAGCAGCAGGCCGTTGCCACCGGCGACGGCGTTGTCGAACCGCTTGGAGATCTCGGCCCAGTTGAAGATGTTCCACAGGGCTTCGACGTACTTCGGCTTCACGTTCTTGTAGTCCAGGTAGAACGCGTGCTCCCAGACGTCGACCAGCAGGATCGGCGTGGTCGGCAGGACCAGGTTGTTGTGGTGGTCGCGCAGCTGCTGGGTGATCAGCGTCTTGCCGATCGGGTCCCAGGAGAGCGCGGCCCAGCCGTTGCCCTGGATCGTGGTGGCGACCGCGGTGAACTGCGCCTTGAACTTGTCGAAGGAGCCGAACGCCTCGTCGATCGCGGAGGCCAGCTCGCCGGTGGGCTTGTCGCCGCCTTCCGGGGAGAGGATCTTCCACCACACGACGTGGTTGGCGTGCCCGGCCAGGTGGAACGCCAGCGTGGTCTGCAGGCCGACGATGTCACCGAAGTTGCCGGCGTCGCGGGCTTCGGCGATCTTGTCGAGCGTGTCGTTCGCGCCCTTGACGTAGGTCGCGTGGTGCTTGCTGTGGTGCAGCTCGTTGATCTCGCCAGAGATGTGCGGCGCCAGGGCGCTGTAGTCATAGTCGAGATCGGGGAGCACGTAGCGGGCCATCGGCCCTCCTTCTGTCTTCGACACAAGCTTCCAAGGACGAACTTAGTCGTCTTCACCCGTTTGCGGCGACCGGGGGCGCCGCGTTTCTCCCCAGGTGGAACGACCCGTTCGTAGCGGCTGTACCCGTTGAGGCCACCGCCTGAAACCCACCCTGCTAGCTCCAGTTAGCTGGAGGTCAAGGCGATGTGACGGCGGTCATCAAGCCAGATAGGGCAATCCCACCAGGTGGTAGGAGGCGATCACTCCGAGGAAAGCCGGCAAGGACACGGAAACCACCGTGTAGGTGATCCGCGCGGAGGTGTTCCACCAGCCGCGGAGCCACGCGAGCACCGCGCAGACGACGGTGGCGCCGGTCAGGAGCAGGACGACGTCCGGCAGGAGCAAGGTGACGCTCAGCAACGGTGAGTGTCCGGACGTCAGCGCGACGGCGGCGGCGCTCAAGTCGCTCATGAGCAGGGCGAAGCCGGCCGTGAACAGCACGACGGCCAGCGCGGCGGACCAGGCGGCGACGATCGCGAAACGGGCGCCTGACGGGGCGCGCTCGCGGCCGCGCCGGACGATCGCGCGGATCGGCCACCACAGCAGCGCGCCCAGCAGGAGCAGCAGCGCGATCCCGAGGATCAGCAGGTGAGTCGAGGGTGATTCGAGCCACGACACGCGTTCGTAGGAAGTGTTCGGGTCGCCGCCGTCGAAGAGCAGGACCTGCCCGCCGGATTCGCGGAACGCGATCCGCTCACCGGTTCCGTCGGTGAACAGCCCGGGTTCGGTCTGCGTCCATCGCCGGGTGCCTTCGCCGAGCCCGGACGTCGTCAGCACGCCGTCGCCGTCCGCCGTCACCGAAACACCGCCCGCGAGCGCGCGGACCTTCGTGAAGCTGTCGTAGTCCAGCCTGGTGTTGTTGTAGCTGCCTTCGAACTTCGAGACATCACCGGCGAGTGCGGCAGGCGTGGAGGCGGGTGCGGCGGGATTCAGGCGATCGAGGAACGCTTTCAAGGCTTCGAAGGTGACAGCGGCGGCGTCGCCGGAGAACGCGCCGCCGTTGAACGCCAGGTACACGCCGGTGTTCTTCTCCGGGATCAGCTCCAGCACGCTGAGGAATCCCGGCGAGTCGCCGGTCTTCTCCACCAGCCGCAGGCCGTTCATCTCGCGCTCGGAGAAGCCGAACCCCATCCCCGTCAGCCGCGGGTCGTTGCGGAACCGCGCGCCGTGCAGCTGGTCGAGCAGGGGACGGCTGAACGTGCCGGCGACGAGATTCGCCGACAGATAACGGCCCATGTCGGCCGGGGTGGCGACGTTCCCGTCACCGGCGGGCGGTTCGGGGCCGAAATTCGCCGGCGGGACGACCTGCGCCGAGCCGTCCCAGCGATAGCCGGTCGCCAGCGGAACGTCGGGAGTGGGCTGGGCGACGCTGCTGTCCTTCATTCCCAACGGTTCGAAGACGTGCTGACGGACATAGTCCGCATAGGACTGTCCCGACGCGAGCTCCACGAGATACCCGGCCAGCGCGAAGCCGTAGTTCGAGTAGAGGGTGACCTCGCCGGGTGGGCGGACGCGGTTCGGCATCTCGTTCGCGAGGTGCTCCGCGAGCGTCGGCAGTTTCTCGTCCCGCGGCGTGAACATCCGGTACACGTGGTCTTCGAAGCCCGCGGTGTGGGTCAGCAGGGAGAACAGGGTGACCGGACGGCCGGGGTAGGTTTCGGGGATCTTGAACGACTTCAGGTACGTGTTGACGTCGGCGTCCAGTGCCAGCTTGCCCTGTTCGACGAGCTGCATCGCGGCGGTCGCGGCGATCGACTTGCCGACGGAGTTGATCAGGAACCCGGTGCGCTCGGGATCCACCTTGGCCTGAGTGTCCACTGAGGACATTCCGTAGCCCGCTGAGAACACCGTCTTGCCGCCTTCGACGACGACCACGGCCGCGCCGGGGATGTGATGCTCGGCGAGGCTTCGCGGAATGATCTCGTCGAAGACTTCGGCGGCGGAGGCCGGTGTCGCCGCCTGGGCCGTGGGAGCCGTCAAGACCGTCGTGAGGGCTAACAGTGCGGCGGTGGCCGCGATCCGGAACATGCCTTGAAAACTAGGGATTTCCCCGGGGTGAAGGGATCCGGTGGGCCGCCGATCGCGGGGTGGGGCCTGCCCTACCCCGCCACCGGGATGTCATGAAAGGGTCGTTCAGGACGAAAAACGTCCTGAACGACCCTTTCATGACACTTGCCGGACGGTGCGCCGAACGAGATCAGGCGACCCGGTACGAGTCCAGTTCGCTCGCCAGCTCGTCGAACACCGCGATGTTGCACTCGAAGGCCGTGATCGCCTCCTCGATCAGCCGCGCGCGTTCGTCCTCGCTCCACGGCGCCGAGTTCAGCTGTTCGCGGTAGTTGTCCCGGAACTTGGGCGCGCTGCTCAGCTGGTCGAAGTGGTAGAACAGCGATCCCGCCTCGCTCACCGCGTACTTGCGCTCCAGCAGCCGCCGGATGACCTGGCCGCCGGCGATGTCGCCGAGGTAGCGGGTGTAGTGGTGGGCGACGAACCCGCCGGACCAGTCCGAGGCCTCGGTCACGCGCCGCGCGTAGCGCTCTGTCGAGGGCAGCGGGCGGACGGTCTCGCGCCAGTCCGGGCCGATGAGGTGTTCGAGGTCGCGTTCGAGGCTCGGCAGCCGCCGCAGCTCCTCGAAGACGAACTTGCCCGCCACCGGGTCCTTCGCCAGCTTGTCGGCGGCGCGCTCGATGGCCTGGTAGATGAAGTAGTACTGGACGGCCAGCCGGGTGTACCCCTCGAGCGAGAGCTCGCCGCCGAGCAGCGCGTTCATGTACTCGGAGTGGTTGGCGCGCTCGTGGGCGGCCATCGTGGAGGCGCGCAGGTTCGCGGAGAACGGCCCGGATTCGACGTCGGTGGTCACCGGCATGGACAGAGCCTCCAAGCATCGATCTGACATGCTGTCAGAAAGATCGTAAGGCACAACTGCGGGTTAGGCTACCCTAATCTTCGAGGTTTTCCGTCATTCCGACCGCTCTGAGCACGAAACGGACGGCTCCTTCGATCGCGTCGTCCAGCCGTTCGGGTGGTACGTCGACCACCTGACGGCTGCCCAGCGCGGCGGTGATCATCGGGATCAGCACGTCAGGGTCCTCTTCCGGCACCCCCTCGGCGAGGATCTCGCGAAGCTGGCCGGTGATGGGGTCGGCGTGCGCGCTGATCCGCCGGTACGCCGCGGGCGCCAGCGCCGACGCGAGCGCGGTCCCCGGCGGCAGGTGGTACTCGGCCAGCACCCGCAGTTGCAGCCGGACGAACGTCGAGAGCTTCGCGACCGGGGTGTCGGCGGTCGCGACGGCCGCGGTCAGCCGTTCGACGTACCGCGTCGCCTCGTCCTCGACGAAGGCGACCAGCAGGCTTTCCTTGTCGGGGAAGTGGTTGTACATCGCCGTCCGGCCGAGGCCCGCTTCGGCGGCGACACCCGCGAGCGTGACCGCGTCGAACCCGCGCTCGTACAGCTGCCCGCGCAGGACGTCGAACACCCTGCTGCGGACCTCGCGCCGGTGCTCCTCCAGCGACCGGCCGATGATCTTGGGCACGAGCCACCTCCCTGGAAGGGAACCTTAGGCCTCCAGTGGCCAGGTGTGCACCGGCGTGTCGGTCGCCGACAGCTCCAGGTAGCGGCCCAGCATCCGGTTCAGCGCGGTTTCCCGCTCGGCGCCGCGCTCCTCCGCGCGCAGGACGAACTCCCGCTGCCACGCCGAGCCGGTCCGCCTGGTGAGACACCGCTGCTCGATGACGCCCAGATAGCGCTCTCTCGCCTCGTCCGAAACATCCGATCGGCGTAACCCCTCGTGTGCCAGCGGCAGCAGGACCCGCAGCACCAGCTCGTCCGGCGGGATCCAGCCGATCCCCGGCCAGTACAGCTGCGCGTCGAAACCCCGGCGCGCGCCCGCGTACATGTTCTCCTCGGCCGCCTGGAACGACATCTGTGTCCACACTGGACGGTCGGCTTCGGCGAGAGCCCTTTGTGCGCCGTAGAAGAAGGCCGCGTTCGCGACCATGTCGATGACTGTCGGGCCCGAGGGCAGCACCCGGTTCTCCACCCGGAGATGCGGCATTCCGTCGACGACGTCGTAGACCGGCCGGTTCCAGCGCCAGACGGTGCCGTTGTGCATCCGCAGTTCGGTGAGTTTCGGGGCCTGCCCGGAGTCGAGCGCTTCGATCGGGTCTTCCCGGTCGGTCTCCGGCAGCAGACCGGGGAAGTACCGGACGTTCTCTTCGAACAGATCGAAGATCGACGTGATCCAGCGCTCGCCGAACCACACCCTCGGCCGCACGCCCTGGTTCTTCAACTCCTCCGGCCGGGTGTCCGTGGCCTGCAGGAACAGCGGGATCCGCGTCTCGTGCCAGAGGGTCTTGCCGAGCAGGAACGGCGAATTCGCGCCGACCGCGATCTGGACCCCGGCCAGCGCCTGCGCCGCGTTCCAATGCGCCGCGAACTCCTCCGGCGCGACCTGGAGATGCAGCTGGACCGAGGTGCAGGCGGCCTCGGGGAGGATCGATTCGGAGTAGCTGCGCAGGCGCTCGGGTTGTCTGCCGGGCAGGGGAGCGCCCTCCATCGAGAGCACCGTGCGCTCGCCGCGCGCGGCGAAGATCCGGTCGTTGAGCAGCGAATACCGGGCGTTGTTGGTGAGCCACTTCTGGTCGAAGTGCTCGTGCCGCAGCGTCGGGAGGATTCCGATCATCGCCAGCGAGGCGCCGGATTCCTCGGCCTTGCGCGCGGCGGCGCCCAGATACGCGCGGAGGTCGTCCTCCAGTTGCAGCGCGGACTCGCCGGCCAGCGGCCGTGGCGGCACGTTGAGTTCCAGGTTGTGCTGGCCGAGTTCGGTGGTGAACGACGGATCGTTCAGCGCCTCCAGCACCGTCGTGTTCGTCATCGACGGGCGCAGCTCGGCGTCCACGAGATTGAGCTCGACTTCGAGCCCGATGTTCTTGCGGGGGAAGGAAAAGCTCCCGTCGGTGAGCATGCGGGCCAACGTGTCGAGACAACGCTGGACCTTTCGGCGATAACGTCCGCGATCTTGCAGTTCACAGGGGTCCGCCGAAAGATTCTTACCCATGTTCGTCGAGCTCCTCATTGGCCATGCTCCGCGGGATCCAGGCGGGACTGCCAGGCGGCCCAACGGTTTCACGCATCGCTGTCGCCCGGCTAGCGGCCAAACTGGTGCTCTCTGTCACTAGGGGTTAACTTACAGCAAAATACGCCCGTTCGTACCACTTACCCGGGGACGTTCGGACGCAAACGGCCCGCAGTGGGTGGATGACACACTCTCCTGGTGGCTGAATTGATCACCATCGACGACTCCGGCGACCCGCGGCTCGACGACTTCCGCGACTTGTCCACAGCCGATCGGCGGCCCGATAGGCCGGGCGGGCGTGGCTTTGTAATCGCCGAAGGCACCGTCGTGGTCGAACGTCTTCTCAAATCCCGGTATCCGGTGCGTGCCCTCCTCGGCGTGGAACGGCGGTTCCACGAATTGGGCGACGACCTGGACCGCGCCGACGTCCCCGGCTATGTGACCTCGGCCTCGACGATGGCCGACGTGGTCGGATTCCACCTGAATCGCGGCATCCTGGCCGTCGCCGACCGGCCCGTCCCGCCGCCGACGGTCGAAGACGTCATCGACGGCGCCCGGGTGCTCGCGGTGCTCGAAGGCGTCGGTGACCACGAGAATCTCGGCTCGCTGTTCCGCAACGCGGCCGCGCTCGGCGTCGACGGGGTCCTGCTCGGCGCCGGATGCTCGGATCCGCTGTACCGGCGCAGCGTCCGCGTTTCGATGGGGCACGTGCTGCGCGTCCCGTTCGCCACGTTCGGCTCCTGGCCCGGCGACCTGGAACTGCTGCGGGAACGCGGTTTTCGTATCGCGGCCCTCACTCCTCGTGCGGATTCCGTTTCGTTGCGCCAGTTACGGGATCAAACACCGGAGAAGGTCGCGCTGATGCTGGGTGCCGAAGGCCCCGGCCTGACCGGCGAGGCCATCGCCGCCGCCGACATCGCGGTGCGGATCCCGATGCCGGAGGGCGTCGATTCGCTGAATGTCGCCACGGCGGGCGCGATCGCGTTCTACGAGACGCGTCCACCGCTATCGTGAGCACCCGAGCGATCACGAGGAGAACCCATGGAATTGCGGATCCGTGAGGGACGCGCGGTGCTGGCCGGGCCGGGCGGCGAAAGCGCGCGCGAGGTGGACCCGCACTCACTCGCGATCGGTTCGGACCTCGCCCAGGCGCTGCACGAGTGGGCGCGCGTCGCGTCCGCCGTCGGCGCCGCCCACCCCGGCGAACCCGGCACCGAGGCCGTGTCCGTGGTTTCCCAGCGAGGCCGCCAGCTCGCCCAGCGGGTCGCGGCCACGATGGGCACCTCGGTCCGGTTCGTCGACCCCGTCTCCGGCGACGGCGTCATCATCGACCCGCCCGCCCCCACGCCCCGCAGCGAACTCGCGCGGCGGCTTTTCGGCGCGCCGGATCCCGCCGGGGAACCGACCCCGTGGCTGACCGGGCTGACCATCTCCGCGTTCGTCGCGGCCGTGGTCGTCGTGGCGATGCTGGCGCTCGCGAACACCCTCGCGCGCGAGACCAACGGCTGGCTCGCGCTGCTCGCGTCCGCCGTCGTGACAGCCGGGATCGCGCCGTCGCTGTGGCTCGCGCGGCGGGTGCCGATCGTGCGGTGGGCGTCCTTCGGCGCGGCCGCGGGGATCGTGATCGCTTGGATCGGCGTGCTGATCGTCGTCTTCTAGTCAGACGCGTTGGGAGAACTTGAGGATCGGCCCGCCCGCCTGCGTCGCCCTTTGCCCGTAAAACAGATAGCCGTGATACCCGGCTATCTGCATGACCAGGTCCGCGGAGATCTGATAGGACCGCAGCGCGAATTCCACCCGGGGCCTGCCGTCGAATTCCCGCGCGAGCCAGCCGATACGGCTGGTGCGCGGGAACAGGCTGGTGGTGAAGGCGGCCGGGATGGCGCCGACGACCGACGCCAGGAACAGCAGGGAGGAAAGCGGGTCTTCGAATTCGTTCGGCACTCCCACGAAGATCGCCGCGGTGGCGAGCAGGACGAAGACCAGCACCGGCGCGATGTAGTTCAGCCAGGCGTAGCGGAACCCGGGCCCCGCCGGCGCGGGCAAGGGAAGCCGCGGCGGGGACGGATCACGGCTGAGCAGGAGGACCCGGTCGTTCCGATCGACGAACTGCGCGGCGACCCGGAACCCCTCCGTTTCGGCGACTTCCACGACACGTCGGGCGGAGAGGTTCGCGTGCTTGAGGCTGACCCAGAGCCGGTCCGCGCCGCCGAGATGGTTGAGCAGCCAGCGTTCCCGGTCCTTGTCCGGCCTGTCGGGGCCGTCGAAGAGGAGTGCCGAAGGGATCTGGTGCGGCGCGTGCCGGAAACTGAGGCAGCCCTGGTGCATCGGCGGGATCTCCAGGTAACCGCGATCCCGGGCGATCCCGCGCATACTCGCCGGGTCGATCTGCCATTGCATCGGCGACACGTGGGCGTACGGCGCCCCGGTGAACACCTCGAAACGCAACCGGACGGCGCGGGTGTACCAATCGTGCATGCGTATCCCCCCGGCACGAGGATACTGAGATCCATGGCCGGTGATCCGCTCATTTCACTCAGACGGCTGTGCCTCGCGTTGCCGGAGGCCACCGAGCGCCTCAGTCACGGCGAGCCGGCGTGGTTCGTCCGCGGCAAGAAGACGTTCGTCAAGTACGCCGACCGTCATCACGACGACAAGGTCGCGTTCTGGTGCCCGGCGCCGCCCGGTGCGCAGGAAGAACTGGTGGGCGCGGAGCCGGAGCGGTTCTTCCGGCCGCCGTACGTCGGGCCCAGCGGCTGGCTCGGGGTGCGGCTGGACGTCGATGTCGACTGGGTCGAGATCGAACGGATAGTCACCGACGCGTATTGCCTCGTCGCGCCGAAATCCTTGATCGCGCAGGTCCCCGGACGCACGTAATGGCCCCTCCACCGGAAGGGGCCATTACGTGCGAATTCAACCTCGTTGCGATCGGACGCCCAAGAGGACGTCTTCCCAGGATGGAACGATGGGGTGGTTCTTCTTCCCCTTCGCCCGTGGAGCGGGCTCGGCCACTTCCTCCGGCTCGTCAGCCGGAAGCGGTGGTTCGACATCTTTTCCGGGCTCCGCGATCGGCGCGTCGATCACCTTCGCGATCGGCTCGTCCGGAGCACTGTCGAGGGTGGGCTGGACGGCCGGCTCCTTGGCCGGGTCCAGCGCCCGGACCGTGCGCGGGGCGCGGTAGGCGTTGGGGTTGAGCAGGACTTCGGCGTTTTCGTCGAGCGCCTGCACGGTGCCGCCGTGCGCGCCGGGCGCGAACGACCAGTGCGCGCGGTTGTCCGAACGGCCCGCCTTCCAGCTCAGCACGACGACCCACTTGCCGTCGTCGCCGCGCCAGGAGTCCCAGGTCGCTTGGCTGTAGTCGTGGCCGCGGAGACCGAACGAGTGCGCCATGACCTCGCCGAGCGTCTGCACGTCGGGGCCGTCTTCGCGGATCGGGTGCGCGCGCTGGGCCAGTTCGGCGGTGCGCGAACGCTCGAGCAGGACCGGGTACGCGAACCGCTCGACGCGCTGCACCGTGACGCCGGCGCTGCTCGCGACCTGCTCCACGGACTCACCGGCCCGGATTCGTGCCTGGATCTCGCGTGGCCGCATTTGGCTCTCCAACTCGATCTCGATCTGGCCGAGGCGGGTGATGTCACCCCTCGCCGCCGCTCGCAACCTCTCGTCCGCGGGGAGCAGGAAGCGCGTGCGGCTCGCCGGGTCTTCGCACACGACGGACTTACCGTCCTCGTGCAGCCCGACCACCCGTAGCGCTCGCATTCTCGCCTCCCCGATTCTTCACCTTTGTGGGTGTCCACGTTAAAACGGCGCGTCGCCTTGACGTGTGAGGCGCGCCGATGTCATGTGTCCTGCTCACTATTTTGTTCATGACCGCAAGTGCATTCTGCTGGAGCAATCTGCGGCTCGCAGAGTGACTCGCCGGACACACACCGTCACGATCGGGGGAATCTAAGGCAGCCGCACCCGGACGACCAGTCCGCCGCCCCGGCCGCCGGGTTCCGCGCCCGCTGTCCCGGCGTGCGCCGTCGCGATGGACCGGACGATCGACAGCCCGAGCCCGGCGTTGCGCGAGTCCCCGGTCCGGTCGCCCGAGAGCCGCCGGAACGGCTCGAACAGCGCGGGCACCGCGTCCAACGGCACCTGCGGACCGGTGTTGCGCACCACCAGCGCCGGATCGCCGCCGACGTCGATGTGGATCCAGCCGCCCTTGCGGTTGTAGGTGATGGCGTTGTGCACGAGGTTCGTGACCAGCCGTTCCAGCAGCACGGGGTCGCCGGACACCGTCCGCGGCCGCAACCGCGATTCGACCGTGACGCCCGCTTCCTCGGCCATGGCCGACGCCGACCGGATCACCGTCGCCGCGATCTCGTCCAGCCGCACGGGGCTGCGCGCGGCCAGGCCGCGATCGCTGCGGGCGAGCACGAGCAGGCCCTCGATCATCCGTTCGCTGCGTTCGTTGGTGTAGATCAGGTGTTCGCCGAGTTTCCGGACCTCCGGGCTGACGTCGGGATCGGCCATCGCCACCTCGACCAGGGTGCGCTGCACGGCGAGCGGGGTCCGGAGCTCGTGGGAGGCGTTGGCGACGAAGCGTTTCTGGCTGTCGAACGACACGGCGAGCCTGTCGAGCATGCCGTCGAAGGTGTCCGCGAGTTCCTTGAGTTCGTCGTCGGGGCCGTCGAGGTCGATCCGCCGGTCGAGGTTCTCCACTTCGAGTTTCCGCGCGGTCGAGGTGATCGCGTGCAGCGGCCGCAGCACCCGGCTCGCCATCAGCCAGCCGAGCAGCACCGCGAGCGCGCCCGCGATCGTCAGCGCCACCAGCGATTGCCACAGCAGCGTCGACAGGACGTCCGAGCGGTATTCGGTGATCGAAGTCGCGACCAGCTGCGACGCCTGGGCGCGCTCGACGGGCAGGATGGTCGCCGTGTCCAGCGGATACGCCTGGGTGCGCTGGACCGAGATGCCCGCGGCGGTGTCGGCGAAGGCGGCCGTGTCCGGCAGCTTCGAACTCACCAGCAGGTAGTTGACGATCAGCAACGCGAGCCCGACGATCAGGAACGCCCCGCCGTAGAGCGCCGTCAGCTTGGTGCGGACGGAGATCCGGAGCGGTTTCACGACCCGAACCGGTAACCGGCGCCGGGCACGGTCTCGATCAGCGGCGGTTCGCCGAGTTTGCGCCGCAACGTCATCATCGCCACCCGGACGGCGTTCGTGAACGGGTCGGCGTGCTCGTCCCACGCCTTCTCCAGCAGTTCCTCCGCGCTGACCACGGTCCCTTCGGCGCGCATCAGCACCTCCAGTACCGCGAATTCCTTGGGGGACAAGGGAAGGAACCGGCCGTCACGCGACGCCTGATGCCGGGGCAGGTCGAGGACGACACCGCCGCGCTCCAGCACCGGCGGCAGCGCCGGCCGTGCCCGACGCGACAGCGCCTGCACCCGCGCGACGAGTTCGGCGAAAGCGAACGGCTTCGTCAGGTAGTCGTCGGCGCCGAGGCCGAGCCCGGCGACCCGGTCGTTGACGTCGGCGGCGGCCGTCAACATGAGGACCCGCGCCTCGCCGCCCGTCCTCAGTACCGCGGCGCAGACCTCGTCGCCGTGCACGACGGGAAGATCCCTGTCGAGCACGACGACGTCGTAGCCGTGCACCCCCACCCGGTCCAGGGCCTGCGCGCCGTCGTAGCAGACGTCGACGGCCATGGAGAACCGTCGCAGGCCCTCGGCGATCGTGTCCGCCAGGAGCCGCTCATCTTCCACTACCAGCACTCTCACCAGGTCAGTCTGCCCCGGAGGGGGGTAAGCGCGGGATAAGCGTGGATCAGCCGACCGGGTGACGTGTTTGAAGCCGTAACTCGCGTGCTTGAAGCCGGAACTCGCGTGTTTGAAGCCGGAACTCGCGTGATCCGGCTTCAAGCACGCGAGTTACGGCCTTGAGCACGCGAGTTACGGCTTCAAGCACGCGTCATCCGGCTGGCTGCAACTGCCGTGCGGGGATCACCTGCTGGGGAGTGTTCGGGCTGGACCACAGCAGCTTCATCGACGCCTCACCGCCGCGTTCGGTCTGTTCGAGCCGGATCGCGTACGACCTCCCGGCGACCAGGTCCAGAGTCGCTTTGTCGACACTCGGCCCGTGTGGGGTGGTGTTGTCGATCAGGAGTTTCCCGTCGACCCACAGCCGCACGGTGTCGTCCGAAACCGTGGTGAACGTGTACTTCCCGGTATCCCGCGCGGTGACCCGGCCGCTCCAGCGCGACGAGAAGCTCTCCGCCGGGATCTTCGCGTCGGGGGAGCCGGTGAACTTCCAGTTGTGGTTCACGCCCGGCTCGACACGGCGCACCGACGGTGTCCCGGTGAAGTCCGCGTTCGGCCAGTACTCGGCGGTCAGCCCGGTGCCGCGTCCGGCGGGTGCCTGCGGCAGGGGGTCGACGCTCAGCTCGATGACGGTCGCGACGTCGTTCGTCCGGCCGCCCGACGGCGTGAGTTTCACGCTTCCGGACGTCTGCTCGACCTTCACCCGTTGTCCGCTGCCGAGCACCCGCGCGTCGCGGACTCGGAATGGCGCCAACGCGTCGAGTGTCAGTGAGCCGCCCGAAGCGGGCCAATCGAACACCGACGCGTAAAGCTTGTTGTCGCGGCGGCTGACGACACCCCAGCCCGGTTCCGCGACGAGTCCTGGCGCGCCTGCTCCGTAGACCGCGGAGGACTGCTTGGCCGTCCGCAGCCACTGTCCCATCTGCTTCAGCCTGTCGACGGATTCCTGCGGCACCCGGCCGTTGCGATCGGGGCCGACGTTGAGCAGGAAATTGCCGCTGCGGCCGGCGATCGAGAGCAGTTTCCTGGTCAGATCCGCCGCGGACTTCCAGTTGTGGTCCCATTCGGTGTAGCCCCAGCTGCCGTTGAGGGTCATGCACGATTCCCACAGCTGCCCGTCGACAGGTTTGTCCGGGATCTCCTGTTCGGGCGTTCCCGTGTCGCCGTCGACCACCCGGCGTTTGCCGACGCGGTTGTTGACCACAATGGACGGATCGAGGCTTCGGACGTAGGCCTCCAGCTCCTCACCGTCCTTTTCGGACCAAGGATTGTTGGGCCGGTCGGTGCTCCATTCGCCGTCGAACCACAGTACGGCCGGGTGGTAGTTGTCGACGAGTTCCTTGAGCTGGGCGTACATCCGCTCCTTGTACTTCGGGAACGTCGCCGGATCCGGGAAGTCGGGATCGTGCCAATCCCAGATCGAGTAGTAGAAGCCGAGTTTGACGTCCCGCGCGGCCGTCGCGCGTTTCAGTTCGGCGAGGATGTCGCGGTTCTTGTCGAACGACGAATGGTCGCGAAGGTTGAACTTGTTGACCTTCGTCGGCCACATCGCGTAACCCTCGTGGTGTTTCGAGGTGATCACCACGTACTTCTGCCCGGCGTCCTTGGCCGTCTGCGCGATGGCGTTCGCGTCGAAGCCGGAGGGGTTGAACTTCGCGGCCATCTGCTCGTATTCGGCGCGCGGGATCTGACAGTTCCGCTGGATCCATTCGGCGTCCTGGCAAACGCTTCCATCAGGGCGGGTGTACTTCCCTTGCAGCTGGGAGTACGCGCCGAAATGGATGAACTGGCCGAACCGGTCGTCGCGCCACCAGCGCGTCCGGTCGGCGGTGAACGGGTCGTCGTAGGCGTGATCCGACGGGAGTGGCGCGGCCTCCGTGACGGCGGGCAGGACGCCCAGTGCGGTGGTCGCGATGACGAGGGCCGCCAGGGCCCGGAGTGGCTTGCGGCGATTCATGCACTCCTCCTCGCTGAGGTGTGGACGTCGAGGACTCTAAGAAGCCAGAGATCCGATGTGAACCTCCGAAAGGCTCGCCAGGGTGCTAGTTCACCCGTAAAGAGGCTAGATACATCCGATCTCTGTTCCGCTGGTTGGGACTGTAAGCGCCGTATAAGCGACTTCGCTTACCGCGCCGGAATCGCCGTCTCCGTAGAAATCGGGTCGTCAAGACGACCGAAGGAGCAGCGATGCGGAAACGACCGATGGCGGTACTGATCGCCGGAGCGGTCTTCGCGCTGGTGGCCGGTTGCGGCGGCGGGGACGGCGGCGACAAGGTCGCCTCGATCTCGTCGCCGCCGAGCGCGGGCGCCGCCGACGGGCAGCAGGCCGACAACGTGTCCGATGAGGACAAGAGGCGCAACTTCGCGAAGTGCATGCGCGAGCACGGGGTCAACATGCCCGACCCCAAGAGGGACGCCAACGGCCAGGACACGGTCACCTTCGAGGCGGTCGAGGGCGGCGGGATCGACGAGAAAAAGATGAAGGCGGCGGACGAGGCGTGCCGCAAGCTGCTGCCGAACGGCGGCGAGATCAAGCCGCCCACGCCGGAAGAGCTCGACAAGATGCGCAAGGAAGCCAAGTGCATGCGCGACCACGGCATCGACTTCCCGGACCCCGAGCCCGCGGGCAAGGGCGGCGCGGCCATCGCGCTGGGCGACGCGAGCGGTGACCCGAAGAAGTTCGAAGAAGCGGCGAAGGCCTGCGGTCTCGGCATGAGCATGAGGGCGGCCCCGGCGAAATGAGCGAACACGAAGGACCCGGCGGCGCCCGGCGTTCGCGCCGGGCGCGCTGGTTCATCATCGCGGCGGTCCTCGTCGTCCTGGTCGGGACGATGTCGGTGGTCGTGCTGACCAGGGTCACGTCGGAGGCGCAGCAGGTCGGGCAGGCACCGCCGCCGGTCGAGACCGCGAAGGTCGAGAAGACCGACCTGCAGGAGGAAGAAGAGGCGAACGGAACGCTCGGCTACGGCGCGGAAAGCGCCCTCGCCGGCCGGAAGCAGGGCACCATCACGTCCCTGCCGGACCCGGGCGCCGTGCTCACGCGCGGCAAGGCGGTCTACGGCGTCGACGCCAAACCGGTCCCGTTGTTCTACGGCGCGCTGCCGTTCTTCCGTGACCTCGCGGACGGGGCCACGGACGGACCGGACGTCAAGCAGCTGGAAGAGAACCTGAAGGCGCTCGGTTTCGGCGGGTTCGGCACGCCCGACAAGAAGTTCACCTCGGCCACCGCCGCCGCGATCAAGAAGTGGCAGAAGTCGCTGGGGGTCGAGCAGACCGGTGCCTTCGGCCAAGGCGACGTCGTCCTCGCGCCGGGCGAGATCCGGGTTTCGCAGCTCGCCGCGCAGCTCGGCGGTCCCGGCGGCGGCGACCTGCTGAAGTACACCGGCACCGAGCGTCTCGTCGAAGTCAAGCTCGACGCCGCCAAGCAGTCCATCGCCAAACAGGGGGACAAGGTCGGGGTCGACATCACCGGTGGCAAGTCCACCAACGGCGTGATCACCGAGGTCGGCAAGGTCGCGGAGACCGGCAAGGACGCCGCCGGGCAGGACGACGGCAAGCCGAAGATCAAGGTGAAGATCAAGCTGGACGATCCGGCCGCGGCGGGGTCGCTCGATTCGACGCCGGTCTCGGTGCGGTTCACCAAGGAAGTCCACAGTGGAGTGTTGGCGGTGCCGGTCGGGGCGCTGCTCGCGCTCGCCGAGGGCGGCTACGCCGTCGAGGTCGACGAAGGCGGCAAACGGCGTCTCATCGCTGTGAAGACCGGCCTGTTCAGCAACGGTCGCGTCGAAGTCACCGGAACCGGCCTCGCCGCCGGGATTCGGGTGGTGACGACGTCATGACCCCGGTGCTGGCCGTGCGCAACGCCTCGCGCACCTATCCCGGCGGCGTGCGCGCCCTGCACGAGGTGACACTGTCCATTGAGGACAGAGAAATGGTCGCCATCCTCGGGCCGTCCGGTTCCGGCAAGTCCACGCTCCTGCAGCTGATGGGCACGCTGGACCGGCCGACCAACGGTGTCATCGAACTGCGCGGGCACGACGTCGCGAAGCTGCCGGACCGCAAGCTTTCCGCGTTGCGGTCACGGTGGATCGGCTTCGTGTTCCAGCAGTTCTTCCTCAGTGAGGGGGTGAGCGCGGTCGACAACGTCGCGACGGGGCTGCTGTACGCGGGGGTGCCGCGGCGGAAACGGCACGAGCAGGCGCTGGCCGCGCTCGACAGGGTCGGCCTCGCGCACCGGGCGAGTCATTTCCCGAACGAGCTCTCCGGCGGTGAACGGCAGCGGGTGGCGATCGCGAGGGCGGTCGTCAACTCGCCGTCGATCCTGCTGGCCGACGAGCCGACGGGGAACCTCGACACGGGCAACGGCGCGGCGATCCTCAACCTGCTCGCCACGTTGAGTTCGCAGGGGACGACGGTCGTGATCATCACGCACGACCGGGAGATCGCGGCGGGCATCCCGCGGCGGATCGAGCTGCGGGACGGCCGGATCCGGCTCGATACCGGGACGGGGGTGCTGGTGTGAGCGCGCCCGTGCTCGACAAGACGCCGGATCCGGCCCGGCTCGGCCCGCGTGACGTGCTGAACCTCGGCGCGCACGGGATGCGGACGCGGCCGATGCGCGCGGTGCTGTCCGCGCTCGGCATCGGGATCGGGATCGCCGCGATGGTGGCGGTGCTCGCGATCCCGGCGTCGGGCGCGAAGGCGCTGCAAGACCAGCTGGCCGCGCTCGGCACCAACCTGCTTTCGGCGGGGCCGGGCAAGACGATGTTCGGCGGCGACGCGACCTTGCCCGACAGCGCGGTGCCGATGGCGAAGCGGATCGCCCCGGTGACGGCGGCGTCCGCGACCGGCGCCACCGGGGCGTCCGTCCGCCGGACGGACAAGATCGGCAAGGACGAGACGTCCGGCCTGTCGGTCTTCGCGGCGACGCCGGAGCTGCTCGACGTCATCGGTGGCGCCGTTCGCGACGGCCAGTTCCTGCGGGGCGCGACCCGTGACTACCCGGTCGTCGTGCTGGGTTCGGTCGCGGCCGCACGGCTCGGGATCGACCACATCGACCAGGCGAAACCGCCGCAGGTGTTCATCGGCGGCAAGTGGTTCACCGTGGGCGGGATCCTCGGGCCGACGCCGCTGGCGCCCGAGATCGAGCGCTCGGCGCTGGTCGGCTGGGACGCGGCTGTACGGCTGCTCGGCTTCAAGGGGCATCCGACCAACGTGTACGTGCGGGCGAAGGACGCGCAGGTCGAGAACGTCCGCTCGGTGCTCGCGCAGACGATGAACCCGCAGGCACCGAACGAGGTCGAGGTGCGGCGTCCGTCGGAGGCGCTGGAGGCGCAGAAGCTGACGGAGAACACCTACAGCGCGCTGTTCCTCGGGCTCGGCGGTGTGGCGTTGCTGGTCGGCGGCGTCGGGGTGGCCAACACGATGGTGATCTCGGTGCTGGAGCGGCGCCGGGAGATCGGCCTCCGCCGCGCGCTCGGGGCGACGAAACGGCAGGTGAGAGGCCAGTTCTTGGCCGAGTCGGTGCTGTTGTCCGGGCTCGGCGGGATCGCCGGGGTGCTGGTCGGCGTCCTCGTGACGTCCGGGTACGCGCTGAGCCAGGGCTGGCCGGCGGTGCTTCCCGTCGGCGCCCTGCTCGGCGGGGTCGGGGTCTCGGCGCTGGTCGGTGCCGTCGCCGGTGCCTATCCGGCGATGCGCGCGGCCCGGCTCCCGCCGACCCAGGCCCTCGCCTAGCTCGCGTTTCGTCCTCTGGATGCGGTGGTTCGTGCTGCCGACTACCGCATCCAGAGGACTGCTCGCGGAGTAGCGGTGGGTAGCCTCGCCGGGTGCTGGTGGGATTGTCGGGGCGGAAACTCGCGGGGGCGCTGATCGCGCTCGAAGTCGTCGTGGTCGGCGTGCTGTTCACGATGAAGGTGTTCGACGGCCAGGACCTCGAGGTCTACGTCGGCGGCTCCCGGCTGCTCCTCGACTCGGGCGACCTGTACGGCACGTGGGTGCAGACGCACGGCGGCTGGCTGCCGTTCACCTACACGCCGTTCGCGGCGGCGGTGTTCCTGCCCGGCACGCTGCTGTCCACGGCGCTGGCGACGAGGCTGGTCGGGCTCGCGTCGATCATCGCGGGCGGCGTCGTCGTGTACCTCTTCGTCGCGACGCTGAACGGCTCGCTCACCGACCGTTCCGCTGTCCGAGGCCGCGCCGTCGCCGTACTGGCGGCGATCGGGGCGCAGGCCGCCGGCGGGCTCATGGAACCGGTCCGGTCGACGCTCGGCTTCGGCCAGATCAACACCCTGCTGATGCTGATGGTCGTACTCGACGCCCTCCTGCCGGGACGCGCCCGCACGAAGGGCCTGCTGATCGGCGTCGCCGCGGCGATCAAGCTGACCCCGGCGTTCTTCATCCTGTTCTTCTTGTTCCGCAAGGACTTCCGCTCCTCGGCCCGGGTCGTGGCCGGGTTCCTCGGTGCGGGCCTGCTGATGTTCGCGTTCGCGCCAGGCGCGTCGGCGAAGTTCTGGACGAACGTCCTCTTCGACACCAGCCGCATCGGTGACCGCGGCTACGTCGGCAACCAGTCGCTGCGCGGGATGCTGGCGCGGTTCGGCCTCGGCTCGGCGGAGGAGATCGTCTGGATGCTGGCCGCGGTCGCGGTGGTCGCGCTGACCGCGTTCGTGATCGTGCGCGTCGCGGAGCCGGTGTTCGCGCTGACCGCGTGCGCGATCGGTGGCCTGCTGGTCTCGCCGGTGACCTGGACGCACCACTGGATCTGGTGCGTGCCTCTGCTGGTGTTGCTGGTCTGGCTGCGAACGGTCGTTTCGTACGCGCTCGCGGTGGTGACGGCGGCGTTGTTCGTCGTCGCGCCGATGTGGCTCGCGCCGCGGCCCGCCGGGAGCTTCGGCTGGTGGCTGGCGACGGAATCCTTTGTGCTGTACGGCCTTCTGCTGCTGGTGCTGGCCGCGATCTTTCCTAAATACGTGAAGGACCCCTTCATTGCGTCTAGCGCAATGAAGGGGTCCTTCACGGAAAGCTAGCTCAGCCCAGGCGCTCGACGACGTACTCGATGCTCTGGGTCAGCTTCGTGATGTCGTCCGGGTCGATCGCCGGGAACAGGCCGACGCGCAGCTGGTTGCGGCCGAGCTTCCGGTACGGCTCGGTGTCGACGATCCCGTTGGCGCGCAGCACCTTCGCCACCGCGGCGGCGTCCACCTCGTCGGCGAAGTCGACGGTGCCGACGACCTGCGAGCGCAGCGACGGGTCACTGACGAACGGCGTCGTATACGAGGTCTTCTCGGCCCATTCGTACAGCCGGGTCGACGAGTCGCGCGTGCGCCCGGTGGTCCACTCCAGACCGCCGTTCGAGTTCATCCACTCGATCTGGTCGGCCAGCAGGAACAGCGTCGACACCGCCGGGGTGTTGTACGTCTGGTCCTTGCGGGAGTTGTCGAGCGCGGTGGTCAGCGACAGGAACTCGGGGATCCAGCGGTCGCTCGCGCCGATCTCGCCGATGCGCTCGACCGCGGCGGGCGAGGCCAGCGCGATCCAGAGGCCACCGTCGGAGGCGAAGGACTTCTGGGGCGCGAAGTAGTAGACGTCGAAGTCCTCGGCCTTGACCGGCAGACCGCCCGCGCCGGAGGTGGCGTCGATGGCGATCAACGCGTCATCGCCGGCTGTGAGGTTTTCGGGGCGGCGGACCGGAACCGCGACACCGGTCGAGGTCTCGTTGTGCGCCCAGCCGACCAGGTCGGCACCGGCTTCGTAGGCGATCTCGGGCGCGCTGCCCGGGTCGGCCTTGACGACGATCGGGTCGGCGAGGAACGGGGCGCCCTTGGTCACCGTGGCGAACTTCGAGGAGAACTCGCCGTAGGTGAAGTGCTGCGAGCGTTCCCGCACGAGCCCGAACGCGGCGGCGTCCCAGAATGCGGTCGTCCCGCCATTGCCGAGGACCACTTCGTAGCCTTCGGGCAGGGAGAACAATTCGGACAGACCGGCACGCACGCGGCCGACGAGGGACTTCACCGGCTTCTGCCGGTGCGAGGTGCCGAGGTAGGTGGCACCGGATTTCGCCAGGTTGGCGAGCTGTTCGTCACGGACCTTGGACGGTCCGCAGCCGAAGCGGCCATCGGCAGGCTTCAGGTCCGCGGGGAGGGTCAACTCAGGTGCGTCGGTCATGCGCCCAGTCTCTCAGGTCGAGACGGGCCTGCTGACAGTCGGTGCCGCGTGTCCGATATGTGGGATCGGCGATCTCCCTCCCGTCGATGCCGACCGCCGGGTAGCTTCTCGCCTCATGGCGACAGTGCACGAACGATTCCCCCTGCCCCCCGAGGCGTTGTGGCAAGCCCTCCCGAACGGGGTCACCGCGGCCAAGGGGAAGAACCCCTTCTACGACGCGGCCGCGGGCTATGTCACCTTCTCGACCAGCATGGGCTTCTTCAGCTACGGACAGACGGTCACCGTGAAGGTCGAGCGGACACCGGACGGCGCAGGGCTGGCGATCCAGACGAGCCTCAAGTTCGGCTTCGTCGACTGGGGCGAGGGCAAGCGCATCGCGAAGAAGTTCATCGAGGGCGTCGGCGCGGCCGTCGGGCACACCCCGGCTGCTTGATGCCCGATCCGTGGGGCCCGCGCTGGGGCTTCCTGTTCCTGTACTTCCTCGTGTTCGTCGTGCACTGGATCTTCGGCGACTGGGGCGACACGGCCACCATCGGCGCGATCGTCGGTTTCGTGGCGACACTCGTGCTCGTCTTCGTCCCCGGCCTGCCGCGCTGGGTGCACGGCGACCTCCCCGGCGAGATCTCCTCGCCGGGGATCCGCCAGTGGTGGACCGCGCTGCGGTTCACGATCCGGCGTCGTCGAGGCGTTCTCGACGTCGTGTTCGGACCGTGGACGCTGGCCACCGCCACGTTGGACCCGGACGCGGACACCGCGCGCGGCTGGGCCGTCCTCGGCGGCGACCCGGCGAAGTTCGCCATCGAGCACTGCCCTGGCGAACTCGCCGAGTCGCTGTGCGGACCGCGCCGGATGTGGGTCGTCGGCGACGCCCACTACGGCGATGTCCTGGTGTGCGCCGACGGCGGCCGCGAGTTCACGACCGCAGCCTTCCGCTTCCGCTAGCGCCAGCCCTCGGGGTCGACACCGCCGGGGATGGGCGCGGCCGGGTCGAACGGCGTCCGCGAGAAGATGAACGTCGCGAGGTCGAGGTGGTTCGGCTTCCCGGCCGCGTCCCGTCCGACCCGGAGCGTTTCGCCCGCGTAGTAGGCGTCGAGACCGACCCAGGTGTCTTCGCCGACAGGAGCGAACCTCGACGCGCGGCCGGGGCCGTCGGACGGCGCGAGCGAGAACAGGCCGTCCGGGAGCAGCCGCAGGTGGTACGGCGTCGGGCCCCAGTGCCACAACCCGGTCAGCTCCAGCAGCTTCGGGTCCACAGTGGACGGAAGCCACTCGGTGGGCATCGACGGCTCGTGCTGTTCGGTCAGGTTCATCAGGTCGAGGCAGAGCTGCGTGATGCCGACGCCCGCCGTCGAGTTCGTCAGCACGAGCGCGCCGATGCCGGCGTTCGCGTCGACCAGGGAGCAGGCGAGGAAGCCCGGCATCGACCCGGTGTGCCCGGCCAGCCGCCTGCCTTCCGTGCGGACCAGCATGACGCCGAGACCGAATCCGGTGGTCCAGGCGTCGCCGTCGTCCACGGTGACCATTTCGCGCATCTCCGCGACGGTCTGCTCGCTCAGCACGCCGCCGGTGTGGCCGCCGAGGAACGCCGTCCAGCGGGCGAGGTCGGTGATCGTCGACCACAGCTGCCCGGCGGGCGCCATCGCGCCCGCGTCCGGCGACGGCTCCGGCATGAGGAGGTCGGCGAACGGGTGCACGGCGAACCCGCTCGCGTGCGCGCCCTCCGGATGCGGCGAGGTCCGGGTCATGCCGAGCGGGCCGAGGATCTCGGCGCGGACGACGTCGAGCCACGACTGACCGCGGTGCCGGGCGACCAGTTCGCCGAGCACGCCGTAGCCGACGTTGCTGTAGTGGAACTTGGCGCCCGGCCGCAGCCGCGTCGCGCCGTCCTTGAGGCTTTCGACGAGCGCGTCCCAGTCGGCGCCCACCGTGCGCTCCCACCAGGATCCGGGCGATTCCGCGGTCAGGCCCGACGTGTGCGAGAGCAGCTGCGCGATGGTGGCCGAGCCGAAGGAGGTGCCCGGCAGGTGCTTTTCGAGCGGGTCGTTGAGGTCGAGCTTGCCCTCGTCGCGCAAGCGCATGACGGCCGTCGCGACGAGTGTCTTGGTGATCGATCCGAGCCGGTACTGGGTGTCTGCGCCCGGTGTCTCGCCGTCGACGCGTCCGCGTCCTCCGGACCAGACGAGTTCTCCGTCGCGGACGACGGCGGCGACGATGGACGGGGCGCGGCACGAGGATTGCTCGTGCGCGAGGCGGCGAAGCAGCGCCAATTCGGTCGTGGCAAGCATGACCAGCATTCTGCCTACCCGAGCAGGCCCAGTCGCATAGCGGTGGTCACAGCGGCCGTGCGGTCCGAAACGTCCAGTTTGCCGAACGTCCGGAGCAGGTGGGTCTTGACCGTCGCTTCGCTGATGTGGAGCGTCCGCCCGATGTCGGCGTTCGTGCTTCCCCGCGCCACCAGCCGGAGTACCTCGATCTCGCGCGCCGACAACGGCGACGCCGTCGGATTGCGCACCCGGTTCACCAGTTTTCCGGCGACCGAAGGCGCCAAGACCGTCTCGCCGCGTGACGCCGCCCTGATCGCGCCGGCCAGCTCCGTGCGCGAAGCGTCCTTCAGCAGGTAGCCGCTGGCTCCCGCCTCGACAGCGCGCAGGATGTCCGCGTCCGTCTCGTAGGTGGTGAGGACGACGACCCGCTGGCCCGGACGGTCCGCGAGGATCTTCCGGGTCGCGCCGACGCCGTCGAGACCGGGCATCCGCAGATCCATCAGGATCACGTCCGGCTGCTTGACCCGGCTCAGCGCCACGGCTTCGTCGCCGGACCCCGCTTCCCCGATGACGCTCAGATCCGGCTCGGCCTCCAGCATGCCGCGCAGGCCTTCCCGCACCACGGGGTGATCGTCGACCAGCATGATCGTGATCATCACGCGGGCACCTCCAGTTCCAGCGTCGTCCCCGTGCCGGGTTCGCTCTTCAGTGTCACGATGCCACCGACCTGATCCGCCCGCGTTCGCATCCCCGCCAAGCCGAAGCCCCCGGTGGGCGCGGCGGGGTCGAATCCGGCGCCGTCGTCGGTCACGCCGAGCCGGACGCGTCCGTCCACAACGGACAGCCGGAGCGAGACCCTGGTGGCGCGGGAGTGTTTGCGGATGTTGCTCAGCGCCTCCTGTGCCCCGCGCAGCAGGACGACCTCGGCGGCCATCGGCAGCGCGGGCAGCGGGCCGTCGATCTCGATCGACGTCTCGATCCCGGCCTCCTCGGTCAGCCGTTCGACCTGCCGCCGCAAGGCGTCCTCCAGTGAGCCGGAGGCGAGTGCCGACGGCCCCTGCGCCGCGACCATCGCCCGCGCCTCTGTCAGGTTCTCCCGTGCCGTCCGCGCTGCCAGTTCCAGGTGCCGCCGGGCGGCCTTCGGGTCGGCGTCCATTTCGGACTCGATGGCCTGGGTGAGCGTGACGATGCTGGTGAAGCCCTGCGCGAGCGTGTCGTGGATCTCGCGGGCCATCCGCTCGCGTTCGGCGGCCGTGCCCGCCTCACGGGAGAGCCGGGCGACCTCCGCCTGACTGGCCTCGAGCTGTTCGATCAGCGCGGCCCGGCCCTTGCTCTGTTCGATGATCTGCGTGGTGTAGCGGCCGGCCAGGAGACTGAAGATGATCAGGATCGCCGTCATCGGCACCAGGATGCGCAGCGTGGGCTGATCGAGTCCGCCCCGGACGATCGACGACAACGGGCCCAGCAGGATCGCGATCGTGGTGAGGATCGACGCCATCTTCGTGCTCAGCGTCATGTAGAGCACCGGGCAGGCGAAGAACAGGATGAAACTCGAGGTGGTGGTGGCGAACGTGGCGGCCGTCAGCAGGATCATCAGGATCCCGGTGAACAACCAGGGGGTGTCCTCGTAGTCCGGGCCTTTGATGAGGCCGCGCCCCCGGACCAGGTAAGCGACGCCGACACCGGCCAGGCACAGGATCGCGACCGTCTTGTCGGCGGCGGTGTCGTCCCCGGTGAGGATCAGCGCCGTCGTCGCGACGAAGGTGATCCCGAAGAGGACCTCCCCGAGCCAGAAGAACCGCTCCCAGGCGTTCACTTGCCTTCGTTCGACCAGCGGAACGTCAGCTTCGCCAGCAGCAGACCCGCCACGCACCACGCCCCCAGCACCAGTGCCACCATCGGAAGTTCCCATGTCCCCGCCATCTCCTGTGTCGCGGCTTCGGCCGGCAGGAACACCGAGCGGAAGCCCTGGCAGATCCACTTCACCGGGAAGAACGAAGCGATGGTGACCATAACCTTCGGCAGGTTGCTGATCGGCGTGACGAACACCCCGGAGATGAACTGCAGCGCGATGTAGATCAGGTTGGTCACCGCGACCGCGCCGCTGACCGTCTTCGTCATCGAACTGAGCGTGATGCCCAGGAGCGTGCAACTGGTGATGCCGAGCAGGAAGACCCACAGCGCTGTCAGCAGCTTCGCCGGGTCGGTCGGCAGCTCCAGGTCGAACAGCAGGCTGCCGACGATCGACATCAGCGCCACCTGGGCGATGCTGGTGAAACCGACCAGGATGATCTTGCCGATGAAGTAGGACGCGGCGGGCATCGGCGTGCCGCGCAGGCGTTTGAGCGCCCCGGCCTCACGGTCCGACGCGAGGCCGATGCCGATGCTGGTGAACGACGTCGACACGATGCCGGACCCGATCATGCCCGCCGCGAGCACCTGGCCGGTGGTGATCGCCATGCCGGGCATCGAGGAGTTCAGCATCGAGCCGAGCAGGACCATGAGCAGGGACGGGAAGGCGAAGGTGAAGATCACCTGTTCCCTGATGCGGAAGAACTGCTTGAGTTCGGCGGAGCCCCGGATGAGGCCGAGCGACAGGGTGCCGGGGAGGCTGCCCGGGTGGGTCAGCGTCGTCATCGGGCTTCTCCGATCAGGTCGAGGTAAGTCTCTTCGAGAGTGGGCCGGTGGACGGTCAGCTCTGACGGCTCGTGGCCGTCGGCGGAGAGCGCGCGGATGAGCTTCGCCGGGAAGTGGGTGCGTTCCTGGTGGCTGCCGCGGGCGTCGGCCCAGCGGACGGTGGCCTCCGCCGTCGCCCGGCCGCCCAGCGTCTGCGGGGTCCCCTCGGCGACGATCGCGCCACGCGTGATGACCGCGACGCGATCGGCCAGCGCCTCGGCCTCGTCGAGGTAGTGCGTGGTGAGCAGGATCGTGGTGCCTTCCTGCGCGAGACTCCTGATCAGGTCCCAGAACTGGCGCCGGGCCGCCGGGTCGAACCCGGTCGTGGGCTCGTCGAGGAAGACCAGCTCGGGCCGCCCGATGATCCCGAGCGCGACGTCCACTCGGCGCCGTTGCCCGCCGGAAAGGCTTTTGACGCGGGCACGGGCCTTCTCGGCCAGGCCGACCTTCTCGATCACTTGTTCGGGGTCACGGGGATTCGGGTAGTAACGGGCGTAGTGCCGGACTGTCTCGGCGACTGTGAGCTCGGCGGCGTCGTTGGCCGTCTGCAGCACGATCCCCAGCCGCGCCCGCCAGGCCCGGCCGGCGGTCCCGGGGTCCTCGCCGAGGACGTCGACCTCGCCCGACGTCCGCTTGCGGTGGCCCTCCAGGATCTCGACCGTCGTCGTCTTGCCCGCGCCGTTGGGGCCGAGCAGCGCGAACACCTCGCCCTGCTCGATGTCGAGGTCGATGCCCTCGACGGCCGTGTGGCCCGGGTACTCCTTACGCAGGCCGCGCACTTTCACCGCTGTGTTCATACGTCGATCGTGCTGGGTGGGAGGGGGTGCGCGGGACGTCCGCAGGACTGAACCCGGCTGTCAACCGATCGATGGACACCGGTGTCACCCCCAGGTGCGTTCGCCGGGGCTCCACCGCCCTTTCGGAGGCGTCGCCTGCAGAAGCGGAGTGACGAAGGCATCCGCGAGGGCGTGCACGCCCTCGAGCGTCCGGAATTCGGAAGGCAGGGCGCGGACGTCTTGGGCGACCTTGCGTTAGCCGCCCTTCCATGACCGGGGATCGGTGGCCTCGAACCTGGCGGGCGGATGCACCACCATCCCGCGTTTCCGGCGGCGAGCGATCTCGTCGTACAGGGTCCCGTGCGTCTCTTTTCCCGGTAAAGGTGACTTCAACGCGAACAGGGCGAGGTCGACGAGATCCTTGTAGCGAGTGGACGGATGACCGCCGACCTGGTGGCGCTCGTACATCGCACAGATCTTTTCCGCGACATGGTCTTCGATCGGGAACATCCCCGCTTCCGGCCAAGGGGCGCAATCACTCGCGAACGGGGGTTTCAGCGGCTCGGTGGTGATGAGCCCGCGCGGCGGATGCCCGGACGTGACGACGTCCACGTGGACCCGGTGGTCGAGAGGCGCGTTCTCGAACATCGTCGAGGCGCAGCGCGCGGAAGGCCAACGGACCAGCAAGGCTTGGCCGCCTTTCAGAACCCAGTCCGAGGCGTCGTCGCCGTGGAAGACCCGGGCGATCAACCGTCGATGAAAATGCGGCTGCAGCAGTTCGCCGGTCGAGACGCCGGTCCTTTCGGCACCGTTCTTCGCTCTGCTCTTCTGGGAGTCGAGATAACCGCGCGGCGTTCTCGGGCGTTGAGAGGGCATCCCGCCATGGTCGTGTGCCGGGACGTCCTCATTGGAGAAGGTGCTGCGGACGCCATAACGCAAGGCATAGGGGCCATCAGGTCGAGGACAGTGCGCAGCACGGTGGTGACGGGAAGTCCGTCGATCGTCGTCACGTCGTCTTCGAGCAGTCCGGCGATCCTGAAGCGTACGTCGGGATCCCGGCTGGTGCGACGGCGTGGAGTGGTCAAGACGATCCGATCGTTGACGAGTTCGCCGAGCCCGTGCAGCCGGGCGGCCGACTCGTGGGAGAGCACCCCTCCGGCCGGATCGAGAGGGGGTCGCTTCCCCGCGGGCTCGGCGGCGTTCAGCACCAGCCAGGCCGCTTGCTCCTCCCGTGCCTCGGTCACGACGGCGATCGTCGCCGCGTAGACGCCGTGGCGAACACGGTCGAGGTGGCCGGCTTCCTCCAAGCGATACAGCGTGACGCCGTCAACTCCGGCCCCTTGGCTTGCCGGGACGTGACCATGCCCCACTGGGCGCTGGTGAACACACTGAGCAGCGTTAGTTACATCTAAATGTAACTAACGCTGCTTCAGGTGAGGTTGAGCAAAGTGCGGATGGCGGTTTCGAGGGAGGGCAGGAGGGCGGCCGGGTCTGTCGAAGTGAGCATCCGGTTCGCGAAGCCGTCGCTCAGGGCGAGGACGGCGTCGGCCAGGTCGGAGGCCGCGAGGTCGTCGCGGACGTGGCCCGCCGACTGCGCTTTCGAGATGTACTGCGTCGTGATCTCCGCCAGCTCGTCGTAGCCGGTGCGGATGAACTCGGCCCACGACGGCCGGACGGCGGCGCGGGCGGTGAAGGCGTTGATGACGATCACCTCCGCGCGACGCTGTTCGTCGAGCGGCATCGCCTCGACGAGCAGTCGCAGCAGCAGGTCCAGGAGGTTCCCGGACTGATCGAGGGTGTTCCAGCGCTGCTCCAGGAACTCGCTCGTCATGTCGAGGGCGAAGCGGAACAGGTCCTCCTTGGTGGAGAAGTACTTCTGCACCGCGCCACCGGAGACGCCCGCCTCCGCGGCGACCGAACGCACGCTCACGGCCTCGACGCCTTCGCGCGCGACGATGCGCAAGAGGGCGCCGGCGATCTCCCGGCGGCGTTCGGCGCGGTCCACGATCTTCGGCACGGCCGCATCCTCCTCTCCGCTGGTCGGGTCGGCTTGATGGGCGGGGCTGAAGGGGACTTTCGCCGCATGAACCCCACACGCACCAGCAGTCACACCAGTCGCGCGTGAAGGGCGCCTTCCCAAGTACGTGAAGGACCCCTTCACAGCGCTAGACGCAATGAAGGAGTCCTTCACGTACCTAGGCCTCGTGAGTGGTAAGTGCCGTTAGAACGACACAAAACACTCACGACCCTCACTCAGCGCCACCTGTCGCCAGCCGGCTCCTTGTCCACCTGGCGTCTTTAGAATACATTCGTATCCGAAAAGGGGGTACTGGGGTGGACGAAGTCGTGCAAAGCCGACGTGCGGAGGAGAACCGGCTCGCCGCCGCGCTGACCAAGGGACCGGCGGAGGTCCTCGATTTCCTCCTGCCGCTGTGGGTGGGGAGCCAGCTCGGCGCGTCGGCCGCCGAGGTCGGGGCGCTGACCGCGCTGGAGACGTTGGTGTCGTTCGTGGTCCGGCCGATCGCGGGCTCGCTCGCGGACCGGTTCGACCGGGGCCGGATCGCGGCCGCCGGTGCGGTCCTCTATGGACTGTCCTTTGTGGTCTACGCGGTGACGCCGGGAATCGGGCTCGCGTATCTGGCCGCGGTTCTCGGCGGCGCGGGCGGCGCGCTCTTCTGGGTCGCGTTGCGGGCCCGGGTGGGGGAGGGGCTCGCGAGCGACGACGGCGCGTTCAGCAAGCTGTTCGCGGCCGAGGGTGGCGGCACGTGGATCGCGTTCGTGGTCGCGCTGACCGCGATCGCCTGGATCGACTACCGGGGCGTGTTCTGGCTCGGCGCGGCGGCCTGCGCGGTGGCCGCGGTGGTCTTGCTGAGCGCGAGGTCCGTGCCGGTACGCGAGGAGGGCGCGCCACGGCTTCTTCAGCTGGGCAAACGGATGCGCCCGATGCTCGCGCTCGTCGCGTTGACCGCGATGGCCGAGGCCGGGGTCGCCTTGTTGCTCCTGATGCATCTCCAGCGCGGGTATCAGCTGCAACTGGGTGAGATCGCCGCCGTCTTCATCCCCGGGTTCATCGTGTACAGCCTGCTGCCGGACTACCTCCATGGCTTCGTCCGCAGGGTCGGCCGGACGCGAGTGCTTTCGCTGGCGATGGTGGCGAGCGCGGCCTTCGCCGCCGGCCTGTCCTTCGCGCCGAGTCCGGTGGTGCTCGCGGTCATGTGGGTCCTGTCCGCGGCGGCGTTCGCGGCGGCCATCCCGGTGGAGCAGGCGGTGGTCGCGGAGGCGGCCGGGCTGAGCCTCGGCCGGGCGATGGGGATCTACGAGAGTGCGGCGTTACTCGGAGCGACGATCGGGGCGTTCCTGGCGGGGCAGCTCTACGGTTCGGACGCCGGTTGGCGCGTCGCCTGCTTCGGCGCGGCGGCGCTCTTGATCTTCGGATCGTTCGTGGTTCGTGGCGCCGTACGGCGTGTCGGAGTTGCGGAGTTTCCCGTGGAACAAGCGAAAACGCCGTCACAGAAGGAAAACCGGGCTTCCTGCATGATCGAGGAGAGTCCACAAGAGGCCGAATCGGTGACGACGGAGGCGAACAAGCGCGCGAACCCGCTCCGGAACTGGGCGATCCATGTCGCGGTGTACGTCCTCGCGCAGGGGGCTCTGGCGATGGCCGGGTACAGCTGGCCCGTCGAAGCTCTGTTCGGCGGACCGCACGACGCCGACTGGTACTGGAACTCGAGTGGTCACTGGCTGGTGAACCTCGGCCGGATCTGGACCTTCGTCCTCGTGATCGACACCGGATGGACGGTCGGCCGCGCACTGCTGAAAAAGCGGCCTTATTGACAGGTTGTCTAACATGACACTATGTCTCATACGTGGGTGACGGCCAGCGACGGTGTCCGCCTCTCGGTCCGGGTGACCGGTGTCGACGACGCGCCCACGGTGGTGCTCGTCCACGGCTACCCGGACAACGGCTCCATGTGGGACGGCGTCGCCGCCCTGCTGGAAAGCCGCTACCGGGTCGTCGTCTACGACGTCCGTGGCGCGGGCCGCTCGGACAAGCCTTCGGGACGTGCGTCCTACAAGCTGGACCAGCTGTCCGATGACCTCGCCGCGGTCGTCGACGAGGTCCAGCCCGAGGGCAAGGTCCACCTCCTCGCGCACGACTGGGGCTCCATCCAGACCTGGCATTCGGTCACCGGGGACAGGCTGCGCGGACGGCTCGCGTCGTTCACGTCGATCTCCGGGCCGAGCCTCGACCACGCGGGAGCCTGGTTCCGCGCGCAGGTGCGCCCGAGCCCGAAACGGCTCAAGAACGCGCTCGTCCAGTGGGCGCACTCGACCTACATCCTCGGCTTCCAGCTTCCCCTGATCCCGCAGCTGCTGTGGCGCACCGGGGCGATGGGCGCGCTGATCGGCCGGATGGACCCGGCCGCTGCGGCGCCGTCCACTTCGGACGGTCTGTTCGGGCTCAACCTGTACCGCGCCAACGTGTTCACCCGCCTGTCCCGGCCGAAGCCGCGCAGCGCCGAGATCCCGGTGCAGGTGCTCGCGCCCACCGGCGACAAGTTCGTCACGACACCGCTGCAGACCGAGGTCGAGCGCTGGGCGCCGGATCTCCGCGTCCGCCGGATCGTCGGCACGCACTGGGTGGTCCGCGAGAAGCCCCAGGTGATCGCCCGCGCCACCGCCGAGCTGATCGACCACGTCGAAGGCGGTGACGAGAGCCGTGCGCTGAAGCAAGCCCGCGAGGGCGGTTTCGCGCACAAGCTCGTCTTGATCACCGGTGCCGGCAGCGGGATCGGCCGCGCGACGGCGCTCGCGTTCGCGGACAGGGGCGCCGACCTCGTCATCACCGACATCAACGGCTCGGCCGCCGCGGACACCGCGAAACTCCTGCGGGACAAGGGTGTCACCGTCGGCGAGTACACAGTGGACTCCTCCGACGCCGAAGCTGTCGAGAAGTTCGCCCAGCAGGTCAAGGAAGAGTTCGGCGTCCCGGACATCGTCATCAACAACGCGGGGATCGGCCTGTCCGGCCCGTTCCTCGACACGACGGTCAAGGACTGGGAACGGCTCATCGACGTGAACCTGTGGGGCGTCATCCACGGCTGCCGCGTCTTCGCCGAGCAGATGCGCGAGCGGGCCGAAGGCGGCCAGATCGTCAACGTCGCCTCGGCCGCCGCCTACCTGCCGTCGAAGATCCTGTCCGCCTACGCCACCACGAAATCCGCCGTGCTGACCCTGAGTGTGTGCCTGCGCGCGGAACTCGCCGCCGAGAACATCGGCGTGACCGCGATCTGCCCCGGCATCGTGAACACCAACATCACCAGCACCACCCGGTTCGTCGGCGTCGACGACGTCGAGCAGAAGCGGCGCCAGAAGTCGAGCAGCAAGCTGTACGCGAAACGCGGCTTCGGCCCGGAGGGGGTCGCCCGCGACATCCTGCGCGCGGTCGAGAAGGACAAGGCGATCCAGCCGTCCACACCGGAGGCCAAGGCCGCGCTCGTCCTCTCCCGGCTCACCCCCGGACTGCTGCGGGCCGCGGCGAAACTGGACCTCACCCCGTGACCTCCGCCAGACGGCCTCGCCGGATGTCGCCCCAGGCGCGCCGCGAGGACCTGATCCGCGCCGCGCTGGACCTGTTCGGCTCGCGCGCGCCCGAACTCGTCACGGTCGACGACATCATCGCCCGCGCCGAGGTCTCGCGGCCGCTGTTCTACCGGTACTTCTCGAGCCTGCGGGAACTGCAGGTCGAGGCGTTGAAGACGGTCACCGAAGGGCTCATCGACGGCCTGGCCGGACTCGAGGAAGGCCCGCCCGAAACGCGGCTGCGGGCCGCCGTCCGCGGGCTGATCGACGTCGCCGACCACTATCGCGCGGGGTACGTCGCGCTGTTGCGCAGCGGTTCGGTGATCGCGACCTCGGAGACGGACGCGGCGATCGACGAGGTCCGCAACCGTGCCGTCGAGCTCATCCTCGGCGCGCTGGTCGTGCCGGAACCCTCGCCGATGCTGCTGCTGACCTTGCGCTGCTGGACCGCCGTGGTCGAGGGCGCCCTGCTGAGCTGGCTGCAGGAACGCTCGGTGCCGCGCGAGGTGCTCGACAGCTGGCTGGTCGACCAGCTGACGGCCATGCTCTCGGCGACCGCGCGGCACGATTCTTCGGTCCCGCAGATGTCATGAAAGGGTCGTTCAAGACAAAAATGTCCTGAACGACCCTTTCATGACACGCGTTCGACTAGGCCTGCTTGGCGACCAGGTCCCAGCCTTCGACGTCTTCCGGCTTACGCGGCTCCGGCCCGACGTACTTGGCCGAGGGACGCACGAGACGCCCGGTCTTCTTCTGCTCCAGGATGTGCGCGGCCCAGCCGGCGGTGCGCGCCGAGCTGAACATCGCGGGCATCATGTGCGGCGGCACCTGGGCGAAGTCCAGGATCACGGCCGCCCAGAACTCGACGTTGGTCTCGATCGGGTGGTCCGGACGCCGCTCGCGCAGCTCCTTCAGCGCCACCTGCTCCAGCTCGGCGGCCGCCTCGTAGCGGGCCGCGCCGAGCTCCTGGCAGGTGCGGCGCAGCACGCGCGCCCGCGGGTCCTCCGCGCGGTACACGCGGTGCCCGAAGCCCATCATCCGTTCCTTGCGGTCCAGGATGCCCTTGACCAGGCTCACCGCGTCGCCGGTCTTCTCGACCTCTTCGATCATCGGCAGCACACGCGCCGGCGCGCCGCCGTGCAGCGGGCCGGACATGGCGCCGATCGCACCGGACATCGCCGCGGCGACGTCGGCGCCGGTCGAGGCGATGACACGGGCGGTGAAGGTCGAAGCGTTGAGACCGTGCTCGGCGGCCGAGACCCAGTAGGCGTCGATGGCCTTGACGTGGGCCGGGTCGGGCTCGCCGCGCCAGCGGACCATGAACCGCTCGGTGATCGACCGCGCCTCGTCGACCCGGGTCTGGGGGACGGCGGGCTGCCCGATGCCGCGCGCGGACTGCGCGACGTAGGAAAGCGCCATCACCGAGGCGCGGGCCAGCTGGTCGCGGGCCTCTTCGTCGCTGATGTCGAGCAGCGGCCGGTAACCCCAGATGGGGGCCAGCATGGCCAGCGCGGCCTGGACGTCGACCCGGACATCGCCGGTGTGCACCGGCAGCGGGAACGGTTCGGCGGGCGGTAGCCCGTGGCCGAACCGGCTGTCGACGAGAAGACCCCAGACGTCACCGAAGGTCACCTTGCCGGCGAGGTCCTCGATGTCGACACCGCGATAGCGCAGCGCGCCACCGTCACGGTCGGGCTCGGCGATTTCGGTCCGGAAGGCGACGACGCCTTCCAGTCCCGGTCGAAAACCGTCGTCGACCTGGTCGGACGGCTGATTGGTGCTGATCGTGGAGGCACTCACTGTGGTGAAACCTTTCGATGCGCATTCCCCGGCTTTGTGTTCATGCGTGGACGGGACATACGCGGCGAAGGCGCGCCTCATCGCACGGATGGACAAACTTTGCTCCACGTCGGGGCCAGGGGCAATCGAAAGATGTGGTGCTTTCGGTCACGATTACGAGAACGATTCAGTAAAAACGGCCTTCGGACGCGAAGAGTTACGGCGACGTTCACTTTGCGTGTACCGGTCGCCGAGGTAAATCCTGTGTTTCGGGAACCGGCGCCGCACGGTTTCCGGTGATAGACCTTTCTCATGCACTTGAGCCCCCAGGAGCGGGACAAACTGCTCATCCACGTCGCGGCGGACGTAGCTCGCAAACGCCTGGACCGCGGGGTCCTGCTGAACTACCCCGAGTCGGTCGCGCTGATCACCGACCACGTCCTCGAAGGCGCGCGCGACGGCCGCACGGTGAGCGAACTCGTCGCGAGCGGGCGCACGGTCCTCTCGCGGGCGCAGGTGCTGGACGGCATCCCGGAGATGGTCGATTCCGTGCAGGTCGAAGCCACTTTCCCGGACGGCACGAAGCTTGTCACCGTGCACGACCCGATCGTCTAGAAAGGGCCGCGAGTGCGACCAGGAGAGATCATCACCGGCGACGGACCGGTCGAACTGAACCCCGGCAGGCCGCGCGTCCGGCTGCTCGTGCGGAACCTCGGCGACCGTCCTGTCCAGGTCGGCTCGCACTACCATTTCGCGGCCGTCAATCCCGGGCTCGAATTCGACCGCGAGGCCGCGCGAGGGCATCGGCTCGACGTGCCCGCGGGAACTTCGGTGCGTTTCGAACCGGGAGTCGAACGCGAAGTCGACCTCGTCCCGCTGGCCGGGAACCGCGCTGTCCCCGGATTGCGCAAGGAGTCCTGATGCCGTCGATCGATCGCGAACGCTACGCCGAACTGTTCGGCCCGACGACCGGCGACAAAATCCGTCTCGCGGACACCGATCTGCTCATCGAGGTCACCGAGGACCGCAGCATGGGGCCGTCCGGCAGCGGTGACGAGGTGCTGTTCGGCGGCGGCAAGGTGATCCGCGAATCCATGGGCCAGGGGATGGCGACCCGGGCCGAAGGCGCGCCGGACCTGATCATCACCGGAGCGGTGATCCTGGACCATTGGGGGATCGTCAAGGCCGACGTCGGCGTCCGCGACGGCCGGATCGTCGGCATCGGCAAGGCGGGCAACCCGGACACGATGGACGGGGTCGATCCGGCGCTGGTCGTCGGCCCGTCGACGGAAGTACTGTCCGGCAACGGAAAGATCCTGACCGCGGGCGGGATCGACTGTCACGTCCACTTCATCTGCCCGCAGCTGACCGACACCGCCCTGGCGTCCGGGCTCACCACCCTCGTGGGTGGTGGCACCGGCCCGGTCGAGGGCAGCAAGGCCACCACCGTCACGCCCGGCGCGTGGAATCTCGGCCGGATGCTGCAGGCGATGGACGGCCAGCCGGTCAACGTGCTGTTGCTGGGCAAGGGGAACACCGTCCGCCACGAGGCGCTGCGCGAGCAGCTCGCGGCCGGCGCGGGCGGGTTCAAACTGCACGAGGACTGGGGCAGCACCCCGGCCGCTATCGACGCCTGCCTCACCGTGGCCGACGAATCCGGTGTCCAGGTGGCGATCCACACCGACACGCTGAACGAGGCGGGCTTCCTGGAGTCCACTGTGGACGCTATCCGAGGCCGCTCGATCAACGCGTACCACACCGAAGGCGCGGGCGGCGGGCACGCGCCGGACATCATCCAGGTCGCCGGGCTGCCCAACATCCTGCCGTCGTCGACCAACCCGACGCGGCCGCACACCGCGAACACCCTCGACGAGCATCTCGACATGCTCGTCGTCTGCCACCATCTGAATCCGTCCGTGCCCGAAGACCTGGCCTTCGCCGAAAGCCGGATCCGGCCGACGACCATCGCCGCCGAGGACGTCCTGCACGACCTTGGCGCGATCTCCATGATGAGCTCGGATTCGCAGGCGATGGGCCGGATCGGCGAGGTCATCATCCGGACCTGGCAGACCGCGCACGTGATGAAGCGGCGGCGCGGCGCGTTGCCCGGCGACGGCGCGGCCGACAATCTGCGGGCTCGTCGCTATGTCGCCAAATACACCATCAACCCCGCGATCGCGCACGGGATGGAGCGTGAGATCGGCTCGGTGGAGATCGGGAAACTCGCGGATCTCGTGCTGTGGGAACCGAAGTTCTTCGGGGTCCGGCCGCATGTCGTGCTCAAGGGCGGATTCCCGGCCTGGGCGGCGATGGGCGACGCGAACGCGTCCATCCCGACGCCGCAACCGGTGCTGGCGCGGCCGATGTTCGGCGCCACCCCGGCGGTCGCCGCCGCGAGCAGCTTCCATTTCGTGGCACCGGAAGCCCTGGAGAACGGGGTGGCGGAACGGTTCGGCATCGCGCGGAAGCTCGTGCCGATCTCGAACACCCGCTCCCGCGGCAAGGCCGACATGGTGCTCAACGACGCCACGCCGGACATCCGCGTGGAGCCGGACAGTTTCGCCGTACACGTCGACGGCGAGCTGATCGAACCGCAGCCGGTGACGGAACTGCCCATGGCGCAAAGGTACTTCTTGTTCTGATGGATCTCGCAGCGCTCATCCTCGCCGACTCCCGGTTTCCCGGGGGTGGGCACGTCCATTCCGGCGGGCTCGAAGAGGCCGTCACCCGCAAGCTGATCGCGCACGAACGCGACCTGCCGGGGTTCCTCTCCGGACGCCTGCGCACGGCGGGTTCGCTGGCCGCCGTGTTCGCCGCGGCGTCGGCACACGCGGCCGCGCGGGGAGTCCGAAGTGGACACTGGCGGCGGCTCGACCTCGAACTCGACGCCAGGACACCGTCGCTCGCGCAGCGGGAGGCGTCCCGCGCGCAAGGGCGCGGGACGGCAAGGGCGGGCAAGGCGGCGTGGCCGTCGCCTGTGCTTTCCCAACTGCTGAAGGAAACTCCGCGGCCGCACCATCCGGTGATCGTCGGTGCGCTGATCGGGGTGCCCTTCGACGCGGCGATGGCTGTCGCGTACTTGGCGATCAGCGGTCCGGCTAGCGCGGCGGTGCGGCTGCTCGGGCTCGACCCGTTCGCCGTCAACGCCGTCGTGGCACGGCTTTCGCACGAGGTCCGGGAGGTTTCCCTGCGCGCGGCCGAGGTCGCGGGGGACGACCCGGCGGAACTCCCGGCGCCGGGTTCTCCGGCGCTCGATCTGTTCGCCGAGGCACACGCCCGGCACCACAAGGAAGAGGTGCGTCTCTTTGCCAGTTGAGCACGGCAGTGACAGCAAAGGACATGGCCACGGGCACGTCCACCCGGTCAACTTCGACCCGACGGCCGCCGAACCCGATCACTACGACCCGGCGCCGACCGCGGGCCGCGCGTACCGGATCGGCATCGGCGGCCCGGTGGGCAGCGGGAAGACCGCGCTCACCGCGGCGCTGTGCCGGGCGCTCGGCGACGAGGTGAACCTCGCCGTCGTCACCAACGACATCTACACCACCGAGGACGCGGACTTCCTGCGCAAGGCCGGGGTGCTCGACCCGGAGCGGATCGAGGCCGTGCAGACAGGCGCGTGCCCGCACACCGCGATCCGCGACGACATCACCGCGAACCTCGACGCCGTCGAGCGGCTGGAGGAGCGTTTCCCGGGGCTGGACCTGGTGATCATCGAAAGCGGCGGCGACAACCTCACCGCGGTGTTCAGCCGGGGGCTCGCCGACAGCCAGGTCTTCGTGGTCGACGTCGCCGGTGGCGACAAGGTGCCGCGCAAGGGCGGGCCGGGGGTGACGACGGCGGATCTGCTGGTGATCAACAAGATCGACATCGCGCACCTGGTCGGCGCGGACATGGACGTGATGACCTCGGACGCGCACCGGATGCGGGGCGAGCTGCCGGTGATCACGCAGTCCCTTGTGGACACTCCGAACGCGCCCGCGGTCGCGGACTGGGTCCGCTCGCTGCTTCCGGTCAACGCGGGGTGAAGGCGCACGCGCGGCTGACCGCCCGCTTCGAGGGCGGCCGGACCGTACTGCGTGAGCTGCGCTCGATGGCGCCGCTCACACTCCTTCCCAAACGGGGCACCGGTGTGACGGCGGTCGTGCACCTGGTCAACTCGGCGACCTCGCCCCTCGGCGGCGACGAGCTGAAGCTGACCATCCGCGTCGGCGCCGGTGCTTCGCTGCGGCTTTCCGGGGTCGCGGCGACCATCGCGCTCCCCGGCCTGCACGGCGAGAGCAGCGTGTCCGAAGTGGACGTTGTCGTGGAGGAGGGTGGCTCGCTGGAGTACCTGCCGGAGCCGACCATCGTGACCGCTCGGGCTCGGCATTCCGCCCTGTTGCGAGCTTCCTTGGCGGAGGACGCTTACCTGCATGCGCGCGAGGTGCTCGTCCTCGGACGGGCGGGCGAGCGGCCTGGGTCTTTGGTGACCACGCAGCACGTGACGCGGGGCGAAGTCCCGGTGCTGCGGCAGACGCTGGAGATCGGCGACTCCACTTTGGACTCAAGTCTCGCTCATCTGGCGGGACGGCGGGTGCTGGCGACCGATCTGGTCGTCGGCGGCCCTTCGGTTCCTGAAGCTTCCGGCGAGTGGTGGTCCCGAACTCCGCTGGCCGCCGGCGGAACGCTCACGACTTCACTGGCGCCCGACGCCGTGACCGCGCTCAAGCCGCTCGAAAGTACATGAAGGCCCCCTTCCGGTACCTAGGCGCAAGGAAGGGGGCCTTCATGTACTTCAGGCTCAGAACTTGGTGCCCAGCCAGGTCATCGCGACCGGGCCGCCCGCCGAGACGCCGCCTATGTGCTCCAGCAGCGGGAACTCCTGCCAGGTGACGTCAGCGCCGAGGGCGCGGTAGCGGTCGCGCAGGCCCTTGCCGACCGACAGCGGGATCAGCTCGTCCAGTGACGCGTGGTACAGGTAGACCGGCGCGCCCGGTTTGGTCTTGCCCGCCAGGTTCTCGCCGAGGCGGGCCTGCCAGCGCGGGTCGGACGAAACGTTCGGCACGGTCGTGAAGTCGTTGAGCCGCGCGAAAGGCGCTGCCGCGCCGAGCTCGACGACGCACGCTTCCTTGACCTTCGCGACGGTCTTCTCACCCCTCGCGTTGAGCACGTCGTTGAACGGCAGTTCCGGGTACGCGGTCGCGTAGCCGACAGCGGCGCCGAGCACCAGGCCGAACGCCGGTCCGCCGTCGTTGAACTTCAGGACAGCGTTCAGATCCGCCGGGACTCCGCCTTCCGCGACACCGACCAGGTTGACGTCGGGCGCGTAGGAGGGCTGCAGTTCGCCGGCGAACGCCGCGGCCTGACCTCCTTGTGAGTAGCCGAAAACGCCGACCGGCCCGGTCTTCGACAGCCCGGCTTCGGGAACACGGGAGGCGGCGCGGGCGGCGTCGAGGACGGCCCGGCCTTCGGACTGGCCGACGGCGTAGGTGTGCGTGCCCGGAGTGCCGAGGCCTTCGTAGTCGGTGACGACGACCGCCCAGCCGCGCGAAAGCGCCTGGCTCATCAGGAGGACTTCGTTCTCGGACCCGTTCGTCAGCCGGGTCGACGGCGCGCAGCGGTCGCCGAGGCCGTGGGTGCCGACGGCGTAGCTGACCAGCGGTCGCGGTCCCTTCGTCCACGGCGTGGGCGGGACCAGCAGGATGCCCGACACCGTGTTCGGCTTTCCGGTGGCCGAGGTGGAGCGGTAGTTGAGTTTCCAGGCCTTCGCCGGGGCGGTGGCGACGACCGGCTTGTAGTCGACCAGGTCCCCGGGCGCGCTCGGCGCGGCTTGCGCTGCGGGTGCGCCGATCAGGGTGGCTGCGAGGGCTGAGACCAGAACTGTCCGAAGCACCGTTGCCTCCAGTTTGGTAATTGAGATTTTCGCAATGTAGGCGGTGTTGGTAGCATCTGGCAATCCCTAGTACCGGATCGGGGGAGGTCGAGTGGCCCGCACGTACGGCGGGGTCGCACCCGAGCAGCGGCGCGCCGAACGGCGTGAACGCCTGCTTCTGGCGGCCCTGGAGCTGTTCACCTCGACGGGCTACCGGCAGGCGAAGATCACCGAGTTGTGCACCCGCGCCGGCGTCTCGACACGGAACTTCTACGAAGAGTTCGAGAGCAAGGAGAAGGTGCTGCTGACCCTGCACGAGCGCATCAACGCCCTCGCGCTGGAGCACGTCACCGGCGTCCTCGAACGGCTGGAGGACGCCGACGCGGTCACCCGGATCGGGACGCTGCTGGACGTCTTCGTCGGCACGGTGACGTCGGATCCGCGGATGCCACGGCTGAATTACGTCGAGGCGGTCGGTGTCAGCGCCGCTTTGGAGACGCAGCACCAGGAATGGGTCGACCGGTGGGCCGCGTTCATCGAAGCCGAGGCCCGGCACGCCGCCGCGCACGGCGTGGCGCCGGAGCGCGACTACCACCTGACGGCGATCGCGCTCGTCGGCGCGGCGACCGGACTCCTGCGCGAGTGGCAGGCGCACACCCCGCCGTTGCCGGTGGCCGACGTCGCCGCCGAACTCCGCGCGCTGATGCTGGCCGCGATCACCCGGCCCGCCTGACCTCCGCCGGATGTCATGAAAGGGTCGTTCCTGACGAAAAACGTCAGGAACGACCCTTTCATGACACTTATTGAGGGGTAGGGCAAAAGGTATCGGGGTCGACGTGTCCGGCGAGGGCGTGTGGTGTCACACACCCTCCCTGTCCGGCCGTCGTGACCGGTCCGATCACGACGGGACTGTGTGGATTTCCGGTCATCCAACGCACCAAAATCCACACAGTCGGCGCCGCAGGCCCGGTGTCGCGCAGAGTCACCGACACCGTCCACAAACACGCCAGGTTTGCCTTACCCCTCAATAAGGTCGCGTCAGGAAGCGGCGGAAGCCCGCCGGAAGGTGTTGTGCAGCACCGCCAGCAGCGCGTCCCGGACCGAAAGCCGCTGCCGCGCGTCGAACGTGATCAGCGGGACGTCCTCGCTCACCGCGAGTGCCCAGCGCACGTCCTCCAGATCGTGCTTGAGGGAACCGTCGAAGACGTTCACCCCGACCACGAACGGCAGCCCGGCCTTCTCGAAGTAGTCGACGGCCGGGTAGCAGTCGTCGAGCCGCCGGGTGTCGACGATGACGAGCGCGCCCAGTGCGCCGAGGACCAGGTCGTGCCACATGAACCCGAACCGGTCCTGTCCCGGCGTGCCGAAGAGGTACAGCTTCACCTCTTCGTCGATGGTGATGCAGCCGAAGTCCAGCGCCACCGTGGTGGTGGTCTTCGACGGCACCTCCACGCCCGTCCCGTCGACGGCCGCGCCGGTCGAGGTCATGGCGGCCTCGGTGGTCAGCGGTTTGATCTCCGAGATCGCGCCGACGGTGGTCGTCTTGCCGACCCCGAACCCGCCGGCGATGACGATCTTGACCGGTGTCGGCGGCTTGGCCGACACCGGTTCAGCGAATTGCTTCGAGTCCACGAATGACCCTTTCGATCATGCCGAGGTCCTGGGTGAAGGCTCCGGCCGGGCGGCGCAGCACGACGTAGCCGAGTGCGGCGAGATCCGCCACGAGCACCCTGGCCACGCCGATGTGCAGACCGAGCATCGCCGCTACTTCGGCGACGGATTTCGTTTCCCGGCAAAGGGAAACGATCTCCCGTCGTTCGAAGGTCAGCCTCGCCTGCGACGCCGCGCCGAGTCTGCTCGTGAGCACCTGTGCCTCGATTTCGAGCGTGCCGTCCACCGGCTGTGCGCGGCCGGCGGTGAGCAGATACGGGCGCAGCGGTGAGATGCCCTGTTCGGCGCCTCTCGGCTGAGGTACCTGATCATCGCTCATTCCCTTGTCCCCTCGTCAGTTCAGCTGCCGACGCTCTTCTTCAGTTCCTCGATCAGCGCAGGGGTGAGTACTTCGGTGGCGCGGTTGGCGAACATCGCCATCTCGTAGGCGATCGTGCCGAGGCTGGCCTGCTTGGTGGCGAGCACACCGAGCGAACAGCCGATGCTGATCGTGCAGACCAGCAGGTAGCCCTGTTCCAGCTCGATGATGATCTTGTCGGGTGACCCGAGCGGGTGGCTCTCGGAGACACCGTGCGCCAGGCCGAGCATCGCCGAGCAGATCGCGGCCAGCCGGTCGGCGTTGGCTCGTTCCAGCTCGGACGACATCGCGATCAGCAGACCGTCGGCCGAGACGGCGATCGCGCCCATCGCGCTCGCCGTGTTCTGTGCGAAGCGCGTCACCAACCAGTTGAAATTCCGGGCTTCGACGCTGACTCCGGTCGTCATCTCTTGCTCTTCTCTCTCTGTTCCATCTCCGGGTTGACGGCTTTCTCCAACCCGTCACTGAAGGCATCGAACGCGGCACGCTCGGCCTCGGGGTCACGCATGCCCTTGGGCTTGGTGGTGTTCAGTGCCGCCCGCGCGGTCTGGTGTCGCGCGGCCGGTCCTTTCGACAGCCCCGGCGCCAGCTGGGCACCGGGGACCCGCCGGGTGAGACCGCCGCGGGAGGCGGCGGGCACCGGCGTCGGGGTCGGCATGGGCATCGGAATCGGGTTGCCCGCCGGCGGGCTCACCGGGGGCGGTGGTGCTTGCGGCGGTACCGGATCTTCTCCAGGTCCGGTAGTGGCCTTCGCGAGTCCGGCCTCGAACCCGTCGAAGGCCGCTTTGGCCGCTTCTGGATCATGCCTGGACTTCTGCCGCGACGGTGCGTCGGGGGCGCCTGGAAGCTGCGCGCCCTTGACCCGCCGCCGCAGCCCGCCGCGGGTCTCCCCGGAATCGGCGGTCAGGGTCGGCTTGGGAGCTTCGAACGCGGTCACCGGCTCGGGCTGGGAGACGGGAACGGGCGCGGGAAGCGGTGTGGGTTCCGGCATCGGCATCGGCATCGGCTCCGGAATCGCCCGGTCGGTCTTGCGGAACCATCGGAAGTCCTTGGGAGGCCTGCCGTCGCGCGGCATCATCCCGGCGATGGCCAGCATCGGCGGCTCGCCCGCGGGCGCTTTTTCCCGCGGCTGGGGCCGGGACTGGAGCTGCGGCTGAGGCGGATCGGGCTCGTCGCCCGGTTCCACCGTCGGCCACGCCGGCGGCGCCGGGACGGACTTCGGCGCGGGCGCCCGGTAGGTCAGCAGATTCGGCGGGACGGCGATCCGCGCGGTGATACCCGCTCCCGGCTCGGTCTCGGTCAGCTCGACCTTGAGCCCGTACCGCCGCGCGAGCCGCCCGACCACGAACAGCCCGAGCACACTGGTCGGCGCCAGTTCGAGCCGTTCGCGTTCGACCAGCCGCCGGTTCTCCTCGGCGAGCCGTTCGCCGGTCATGCCGATGCCCTGGTCCCTGATCACGATCAGGCAGGAGCCGTCGGGCAGGATCTTCGTGCCGACGTCCACAAAGGACTCCGGCGGAGAGAACGACGTCGCGTTCTCCAGCAGCTCGGCGAAGATCAGCACCAGATCCGAACCGAACGGCGACGACAGCAGGACGTCGCCCATCGAACCGAGCCGGACCCGCTGGTAGTCCTCGATCTCCGCGAGCGCCGAGCGCAGCGCCGTCGAAAGCTCGATCGGCCCGGAAATCCTTGCCTCGTCGCGGTTTCCCGAAACGACGAGGAGGTTGTCCGCGTTCCGGCGCAGACGGGTGGAGAGGTGGTCGAGCCGGTAGAGGCTCGCCAGCAGCGCGACGTCCTGCTCGTTGCGCTCCAGTTCGTCGACCAGCGCCAGCTGCCTGCCCACCAGGTTCTGCGTCCGCTTCGCGACGTTGGCGAACATGAGGCCGACGTTGCGCCGCGTGACGGCCTGCCGTTCCACCAGTTCGGCCGCGGTGGCCTGCACCCGGTTGAACGCCTCGGCCAGCTTGCCGAGTTCGTCCTGTGAGGACACGTCGATGGTGGCGAGCCGCGGCGCGAGTTCTTCGGCCTGCTCGGTGTCGGTGACCCGGACCAGTTCGGTACTCGCGAGGTCCGCGACCGACGTCGCCGCCGTGGTCAGCTTCCGCAGCGGATCCGCGATCGACCGGCTGACCGCGATCGCGAGACCACCGACCAGCAGGAACAGCACACCGGCGCCGACACCGATCGTCCACGCCAGGTTCTGCGCGGCGTCCGCACGTGCGGTCGCGGTGTCGGTGATGCCGGTGGTGACCGCGTCCTGGGCGAGCCGCCGCTGATTCGACTGGGCGTCGACGGCGCCGAGGATGTCCGGCAGCAGGTTCTGCACGGCCTGGCGGCCGCGGGCTTCCGAGATCCTGCCTTCCAGCGCGTCGACCCGGCGGCCCGTCTCGCCCTGTTCGACCGCGACGACCTGCGTGGCCTGGGTGACGTCGGCCTGCTGCACGAATCGTTCGAGGAACAGCGAAGACTGCTGTTTCGCGTCGTCCAGCACCGGCTGACCGGACTCGGGGGTGACCAGCACGATGATCAACGCCATACCGCGCAACGAGTTCTCCTCGTTCGCGCGCAGCAGCGCGTCGAGCGCGGTCAGCTGCCGGGTGCCTTCCGCGTCACTGGTCTGCTGCGGGACGAGGCGAAGCGAGTTGATGACCGAGTCGATCACCGCGTGGTACGTCCGCGCCACGCTGTCCAGCGAGGCGCCGCGCCGGAGCGCGTTCTCCCGGATCTCGCTCAGCGACCCGATCCGCACCAGCGCCGCGGCGAGCTCTTCCGGCGCGTCCGCGGGCAGTTGTGCGCGTACCCGGTTCACCGTGTCCGCGACGACACCCTGCTGCTTCAGCATCGCCGAACTGCCCGCCGACGAAGACGCGATGTAGTGCGCCGTCAGCAGCCTTTCCCGCTGCAGTTCCCAGGCCAGCGTGCCGAGGGCACGGGCCTGCGACGCGACGTCGGCGGTGGTGCGGGCGGACCGGGCGTCGTCGACTTCACCGGCGACGTAAGGCACCGACACCAGGACCACGGCGGTCAGCGGCAGCATCAGGAGCAGGTTGAGCTTGCCCCGGATGCCGAGTCTGCCGAGCAGTCCGGAACGCGAGGTGCGTTCCGGCCGGGTCTTCCCGTGCCTCATGATCACCTTTCTTCTCGGCTCCGCCCGAGATGTCCGCGGTGCTGTTCCCGGACGAGATCTTCGATGGACGCGCGCAGCGCGACGAACTCCGGCGCGCGTTTGACCGCGAGCTCGCGGTCTTCGGGCAGGTCGACCACGATGTCCGCGGCCACCCGGCCCGGATCAGAGGCCAGCACCACGACGCGCCTTGCGAGGAACACGGCCTCTTCGACGTCGTGGGTCACCATCAGCACGGTGGTGCCGGTGTCGGTCCAGATCCGGCGGATCAGGACCTGCATGTCCTCTTTGGTCTGGACGTCCAGCGCGCCGAAAGGTTCGTCCAGCAGCAGGACGTCGGGTTCGCCCGCCAGTGCCCGCGCGATCGCGACCCGCTGCTTCTGCCCGCCGGAAAGCTGCTTGGGCAACGACTTCCGCAGGTGGGCGAGCCCGGTCTCGTCGAGATACCACTCGACCCGGCGCGCGCGTTCGGCCTTGTCGATGCTCAGCAGTTCGAGTCCGAACGCGACATTGCTCTCGACCGTGCGCCACGGGTACAGCGCGCCGTGCTGGAACACCAGCCCGCGATCCGGGCCGGGGCCGGTCACGGCGTCGCCGTCGAGGGTGATGAGCCCTTCGGACGGTTCGGCCAGCCCGGCGATCAGCGAGAGCAGGGTCGACTTGCCGGACCCGCTCGCGCCGACCACGCAGACGAAGTCGCCGCGCGCGATGTCGAGGTCGATCCCGTCGAGTGCCCGGGTGGTCTTGCCGCGGACGGTGTAGTCCTTGGCGACGGCCTTCAGCTGGAGCGTCATGCGGCCCACTTCCCGACCCTGGCCCGCAGGAGCCGCAGCGCGATGTCGATGACCAGTCCGAGCAGGCCGATCACGATCAGCAGCGCGAAGATCCGGTCGGTCTGGGTGAACCGCTGCGCCCGCATGATCCGCAGGCCGAGCCCGGCGGTGGCGTTGATCAGTTCGGCGACCACCACGAAGTTCCACGCGGCCGCGGCGTTGACGCGGGTCGCGTCGATCATGCCGGGCAGCGCGTGCGGGACGATCACCTTGCGCAGGACCTCACCGCGCCGCGCGCCGAGCGTGTAGGACACGTCGATCAGGGAACGCGGCACCCCGCGGACGGCGTCGGCGGTCATCAGCGTGTTGAAGAAGACCGTGCCGAGGAACAGGACAGCGACTTTCGACGGTTCGCCGAGGCCGAGCCAGATCATCAGCAGCGGGATGAACGCGCTCGCCGGCAGGTAGCGCAGCATCGCGATGACCGGTTCGAACAGCGCCAGCCCCGCGTTGAACGTCCCCATCACGATGCCGAGCGGGACCGAGACGATCACCGCCAGCCCGAAGCCGAGCAGCACGCGCTGGGTCGTGGCCCAGAGGTCGCTGAACAGTTCACCCGACTCGATCATCTTCAGCAGCGCGTCGAACACCGCGACCGGCGTCGGCAGGAACGTGGGCTTGATGGTGCCCAGCGCGTTCAGCGTCACCCAGATCAGCAGCGGGATCGCGAACGAGGCCACCGCCAGCGTCCACCGCCAGCGCGCGGAGATCGGTGTCCGGAGCGAGAACAGCGGGGAGGCGTTCGGTTTGAGGCCCGCCCGGCGGGGCAGCGGCGACCAGTCCGGTCGTGCGCCGCCCCGGCGACGGTCTTCCTGCGCTTCGGCGAGCCGCTGCTCGTCGTCGAGACGCCGCGCTTCGGCCTCGTCAGCGGCGTCCGTCCGCTGAGAGGCCTGCTTCGCCGCGTCCGTGGTGCTCACTTCACCGCCTTGACGTACTGGTCGTCGAAGAGCGCGTCGAAGTTGGGACGGTTCTGGGCGAGTCCGTTGGAGATGATGAAGTCGGCGATCTTGCCCGCCTGGAAGTTCAGGTGGGCGGGGGTGACGCCGGGGGTGAACGCGTCGAGGTTCTGCTGCTTGGTGAAGATCGTGGTGCCCGCGTCGTAGGTCTTGTACTCGTCGATCGTCACGGCGCCGCGTTTGGCCATGATCCGCACGGCCTCGTCCCGGTTCTGCTTGATCCAGTCGATCGTCTGGAACCAGGTGTCCACCAGCGCCTGGACCTCCTTCTTGCGCTCCTTCGACATCTGCTCGGAGACGACGAGGTGGTCGGGGATGGCGCCGGGGAACTCGGCGGACGTCCCGATCGCGCGGCTGCCGGGGCGCTGCAGCGCCGTCGTGGTGAACGGGGCGAACGCGGCGACGGCGTCGACCTGCCCGCCGACGAACGCGGCGGCGGCGGCGTCGGTCAGCAGCGGGACCAGCTGGATGTCCTTCTCGGTCAGCTTCGCTTCCTGCAGCGCCAGCAGGAGGAGGTAGTGGTCGACGGTGCCCTGCTCGACGGCGACCTTCTTGCCCTTGAGGTCGGCGATGCCGGTGATCCCCTCACGGGCGATGATCTTGTCGTTGCCGGTCGAGTTGTCGTTGACCAGGACCACCGACAGCTTCGCGCCACCGCTGACGGAGGCGAGGGTGTCGTTGAGGGTCTGGCTGTTCGCGTCGATCGCGCCCGAAGAGAGTGCGTTGATGCTCTCGGTGTAGCTGTCGAACCACTTCAGGTCGACGGTCACGCCGTTCTTCTCGAAGAGCCCCTTCTCCTGCGCCACCGCCCACGGGAACCAGCCCGGCCAAGCGCTGTAACCGATGGTGACCTTGGTGCCGGAGGCGGCCGTGCTGTCGGAACATGCCGAAAGGGCGGTCACGCCGGCGAGCGAAAGGGCGCACAACAACGCCGTCATGAGACGGCGGGAACGGGAAATCACAACGCACTCCTGGGGAAGGGGAGTAACTCGGGCGTGGAAAGTTCCGGCGGTTCGAGCGCAGGAGTGATCGACCGGTGTCGAACTCCCTCACGGAAGCCCGGCCGGCAATAGCGGACGGATCAGCCGCACACCCGGCCGTCCCATCCAAACCTCTGAACACACTGGATAGAGGTGATCACCCCGTTGCTCTCGGCGGCGATCCTATCGAGTGGCGCAAGGTCTACCTAGTGTGATCGTCAGCTCTTGCCTGATTTGCTGTCACATTCTGCTAAATCCGGCCGTTCGCCCCAAGGGGTGGACTCTCGCCTGGTGGGCAACCCCGGGCGGACGGGTGTACGTCCATCGGGTGGCGGGTGAAAACTTCGCCCGTCTTCGGGGAGGGAGCAGAGGATGAAATTTCGTTCGGCCGCGTTGTGCGTCGCGGGGGCGGCGCTCGTGTCCACCTTGGCCGGAGCGGGACAGGCGAACGCGACCAGACCGTCCAGTCTGGTCTTGAACCCGAACACCGTCGTCGCAGGTGGGACGGTCACCGCGGACATCTACTGCCTGCGCCCGTCCGGGGCGGGCGAGCTCGCGACGACCCTCGCCGCGGACGGTCTCGCCGCGCCGATTCCCTTGCGGGTGGTGGGAGACGGGGGCACCGGCGGCATCGGTGTCGCGCTGCGGGGCGACGGTCCTGTCGGGACGGTGCCGGGTCGGTACACGGCGTCGTACGACTGCTGGGGCTGGATTGTCCGCGCGGAGTTCACTGTCACGAACTGACAGCGAAACAGGAGAAGCGAAGGCCGGTTTCGGGACGAATTGCCGTCCCGGAGCCGGCCTTCTGGCACATCTTGCGGAGATGTGTCGCGGAGGTTTCCCCGTCCGGTAATTTCTGTCAAACGACAGAATTAGCCGGGGGCGGCGCCGGGTGCCTCGCCGCGCCGGGCGTGAATGGTCGAAAGAATTGTCCGCGAGCGCGGGAATGGACGGTAAAGAAAAGGGAATGCGAAGTCCGGATCCTCGGCTGACGATTCCTTGTCGATCTGTGCCGACAGGGTCTGTCCAGGCAATTCCCGTGCCGGGCAAAGGCGAGCGGGTCCGGCATTTCGACGGTGAGTGCGATTCCGCGGGCCACCGGGACGATCCGGAACAAAGCGCGGTCCGGCGTCGGATCGCGGAGGTCCGGCCTGTATCGATCAGGGACCGGAAGGTAACCGGGAGGTAACGGCTTGCGGTCCAGCGGTTACACACAGATGATCGGGCAGGGGTGGCGGGTGTCACCGTTCAGTGGGTTTCGCCGCCGCCTTCTAGGCAATACCGTCGGCGGCAAAGCCGAAGTCACAGATGCCCCGACCGGGTACGGAGGTTTGGCGGATGATGCCGGAGATCAAGGATGGCGCTGTCGGTGGTGACGACGCCGTCGTACGCCTGCCCGGAATGCGGGTGGCCTACGAAGGGGCCGCCTTCGACGAGTCCGCGCTGGCGGAGACCTGGACCACCCAGCTACAGGACTGGCTGAACCAGGCCGTCTCCGCCGGGGTCGCCGAACCGAACGCGATGGTGCTCGCCACGGCGGACCCGGAGGGCAGGCCGTCCTCCCGGACCGTCCTGTGCAAGGGCCTCGACGAACGCGGCGTCGTGTTCTACACGAACTACACCTCGACCAAGAGCCACGACCTCACCGCGACGCGCTACGCGTCGATCACCTTCCCCTGGTACGCCCTGCAACGTCAGGTCCACGTGCGCGGCGAGGTGGAGAAGGTCAACGTCACCGAGACCGCCGAGTACTGGGCCTCCCGGCCGCGAGGTTCGCAGCTCGGGGCCTGGGCCTCGCCGCAGTCCCGCGTCGTCGCCGGCCGCCGCGCCCTCGAGACCGCGCTTCACGGCATCGAGCGGCGCTTCGCCGATGTCGAGAACATCCCGTTCCCGCCACACTGGGGCGGCTGGCGCATCCGGCCCGACATCGTCGAGTTCTGGCAGGGCCGCGAGGACCGCATGCACGACAGGCTCCGCTACGTCCGCACCGACGACGGCTGGCAGATCGAACGCGTCGCGCCGTAATTTTTGCTGTGTTTTTGTCGAGCGCTGACGAAAAGCGCGCCGAAGGGGCGCCTGGGCCGTACTCAACTCGCGTTGGGTGCGGAGGGCGCCCCTTCATCGCGTTTTCGTGGGCCTTCGGCCCGAAAGAGGGCGCGCGAGGTGAAGTCACTCGTCGCGCTGACGCGCTCCCGGGAGACCGGGTGCTGGGTGACTTAAATCGCGCGCGGGTGGTTAGTTAGCGCGGCTAAGCTGTCGGGTTGTGAGTGACGACGTGGGGGTTGAGCAGCGCAAGGGTGTCCGCAAACTGTTCGGCTCGATCGTCGTGGACACCCGGCCACTCAAGATCCCCGCGTTCCGCCGCCTCTGGCTGTCCACCGCGGTCACCGCCGTCGGCAGCCAGCTCACCGCCGTCGCGGTCCCCAAACAGGTCTTCGACCTCACCGGTTCGTCGGCGTACGTCGGCCTGACCGGCCTGGTCGCCCTGATCCCGCTGCTCGTCTTCGGTCTCTGGGGCGGCGCCATCGCGGACGCCGTCGACCGCCGCAAGCTCCTGCTCGTCACCAACGTCGGCGTCACGGTCACCTCGGCGGTCCTGTGGCTCCAAGCCTTCCTGAACATCGGCTCCGTCTGGCTCGTCCTGGCCCTGCTCGCGGTCAACCAGGCGTTCTTCGCGGTCAACATGCCGACCCGCAGCGCCGTCGTCGCCCGGCTGGTGCCGGACAGCCTGATCGCGTCCGCGACCGCGCTGAGCAGCACGATGTCCACCTTCGGTGCGGTCTTCGGCCCGCTGCTCGCCGGTTCGCTGATCCCGGTCATCGGCCTTTCGACGCTCTACCTGATCGACGTCGTCGCGTTGACGCTGACCCTCATCGCGGTCTGGAAGCTGCCCCCGATCCCGCCGCTCGGCGAGGTCGCGCGCCGCGCCGGGATCCGCGACATCATCGACGGCTTCAAGTACCTGGCGACGCAGAAGATCCTGCTGGCGTCCTTCCTCGTCGACATCATCGCGATGGTCGCGGGCATGCCGCGCGCGTTGATCCCGGAGATGGCGGAGCGCACCTTCGGCGACCCGCCCGGCGGCGGCCCGGCACTGGGCTGGCTGTACGCCGCGCTCCCGGCGGGCGCGATGCTCATCGGCCTCTTCTCCGGCTGGCTGACCAGGATCAAAAAACAGGGCGTCGGCGTGATCGTCTCGGTCTGTGTCTGGGGCGCCGCCGTCGCCGGGTTCGGGCTCGCGAACTCGCTGTGGCTCGCGGTCTTCTTCATGGCGCTCGCCGGGGCCGCCGACATGGTCAGCGCGATCTACCGGATGTCGATCCTGCAGGTCGCCACCACCGACGAGATGCGCGGACGGCTGCAAGGCGTGTTCACCGTCGTCGTCGCGGGTGGCCCGCGGATCGCCGACCTCACCCACGGCTGGGCGGCCGCCGGTGTCGGCACCGCCGCCGCGGCCTCGGGCGGCGGGGTCCTGGTCATCGTGCTGGTCATCGGCGCGGCGCTGCTGATCCCGTCGTTCTGGCGGTACCGGGCCCCGGTCGACTGAGCCATTCGGACTATCGTCGGGTCCATGCGTATTTCACGGGCGATCATCCTGTTCGCCGCTGTCATCGCGACCCTTTCCGCCTGCTCGTCCGGGGAGAAGACGGACAACGCCGCCAAGCCGTCGAGCCCGGCGCCCGCTCCGTCCTCCGCGCCGAGCTCGTCGGCCGCTCCCACCGGTGGCGCCGGCGGGAAGGAACCGTGCGCGCTGCTGCCCGCCGAGGCCGTCGGGAAGGCGGTCAACATCCAGGGCATGACGTCGGCGCCGGGCCCGGTGCAGGACCACGCGGCCAACGGTGGCAAGGCCAAGAGCTGCGTCTACTCCGCGGGCGGCAAGGAACTCGGCGCACTCGCGGTGACCCGCTTCGAGGGCAGCAAGCTCAAGCCCACCGAGATGGTCGCCGCGCTGAAGAAGGCGAAGGCGGGTGCGAAGGACGTCGCCGGCATCGGTGAAGGCGCCATTTACTACGCCACCGGCGAGAACAAGACCGCGACCTTGGCCACCGCCGAACTCGTCGGCGGCGTGCCGGTGCTGGTCAACTACACCGGGCCTGCCGCGATGACGCAGGAGATGATGGTCCCGCTGGTGAAGACCGCGGTCGACGCGAACTGACCGAAATACCCAGATTCGCGTCCCGTCAACCCGTGACGAAGAACTGACCAAAACGGACTGTCGGTCACAGACGTGATGCGGCACACTCTTGCCGCATGGCGGACACGACGACAACAGAACAGACCGGTCCGGCCGGTCAGCCGAGCCTCAAACGGGTCATGGGTTCCAAGCTCCTGCTGTTCTTCGTGGTGGGGGACATCATCGGGACGGGCGTCTACGCGCTCACCGGGCAGGTGGCGGGCCGGGTCGGCGGCGCGCTGTGGCTGCCGTTCCTGATCGCGTTCGTGGTCGCGATCATGACCGCGTTCAGCTACCTCGAACTGGTCGGCAAGTACCCGCAGGCAGCGGGGGCCGCGCTGTACACGCACAAGGCGTTCAAGATCCGCTTCCTCACCTTCATGGTGGCGTTCGCGGTGATGTGCTCGGGGATCACGTCGGCCTCGTCCGCGGCGAAGGCCTTCGGGGACACCTATCTCGCCGAGTTCATCACCGCGCCGATGCCGCTGGTGGCGATCCTGTTCGTGATCGGGCTCGCGCTGATCAACTTCCGCGGGGTCTCCGAATCGGTGAAGACCAACGTGGTGCTGACCTGCATCGAGATCGGCGGCCTGCTGATCATCATCGGGGTCGGTGTGTGGGCGGTGCTCAACGGCAACGGGGACGCCTCGCGGCTGGTCGAGTTCGACACCGAGAACCAGACGATGCTGGTGGCGATCACCTCGGCGACGTCGCTGGCGTTCTTCGCGATGGTCGGTTTCGAGGACTCGGTGAACATGGCCGAGGAGTGCAAGGACCCGATCCGGATCTTCCCGAAGGCGATGCTGTGGGGCATGGTCATCGCCGCGACCATCTACATCCTGGTCTCCGTGACCTCTTCGCTGCTGGTGCCCGCTGACGACCTGGAGGCCGCCAAGAGCAGCGCGCTGCTGAAGGTGCTCGACGTCGGGGCGCCCGGATTCCCGCGCGAGGTCTTCTCCGCGATCGGTCTCTTCGCGGTCATCAACTCGGCGCTGATCAACATGCTGATGGCCAGCCGCCTGCTCTACGGCTTGGCGAACCAGCGGATCATCCCGAAACAGCTGGGCACGGTGCACCCGTTCCGTCGCAGCCCGTGGGTGGCCATCGTGTTCACCAGCATCATCGCCATCGGCCTTGTGTCCTTTGTGGACATCAGTGTGCTCGGCGGTACGACGGCGTTGCTGCTGCTGGCGGTCTTCGCCATCGTCAACGTCGCTGTCTTGGTGCTGCGTAAGGACAAGTCGGCGCACAAGCATTTCCGCGCACCGACGATCATCCCGGTGCTGGCCGCGATCTTCTGCGTCTACCTGGTGACCCCGTTGTCCGGGCGGCCCGCCCGCGACTACAAGGTCGCCGCGGTCCTGCTCGGCGTCGGTGTCGTGCTGTGGTGTGTCAACTGGCTCGTCATGCGGGCCACGCACAGCGAGGAGGACCGGCAGCCCGTCGAGCCGCCGGTCGGCTGACCTCTTCAGTCCCTCTTGAGCGCCTGGTACTCCACCGGGCTGTGGGCCGAGAACACGGTGACGTCGTCGGCGTGTTCTCGGCTCAGCTCACGCAGCCGCTCGACGTTCTCCAGTCGCGGTTTGCGCAGCGTCTGCACCATGTTCTGGAACACGGTCATCCCCGGCGGGCAGTGCGGCTTCACCGGATCCATCTGACCGTGGAAGAAGTACGCGTCGCCCGCGTGCAGCAGCCAGCCGTCACCGGTGTCGACAGCCACCCCGGTGTGGCCCTTGGTGTGTCCCGCGAGCGGCACCAGCAGGATCTCCGGCGGCAGGCCCTTGAGCTCGCGCACGGCCTGGAAGCCGAACCACTCGTCCCCGGCCTCGTCGTAGGTGCTCCACAGTGGACGGTGAGCGAACTGGTTGGCGCGGAACCGGAACTTCTCGCTCGCGTTCGAAGGTGACGTCGCCGCGTCGTGCTCCGCCGTGCGGACGTGCACGACGGCGTTCGGGAAGTCCGCGAGCCCGCCCGCGTGGTCGACGTCGAGGTGGGTGCAGACGATGTGCCGCACGTCCTCCAGCTTGTGGCCGAGCGCCTCGATCTGGTGGGCCGCTGTCTCCACCTCGACCGGCTTCGCGCCGACCATGATCGTGAACGGCGTGCCGAGCCACGTGCCGGGATTCGCGACGCCCTGGCGGCCGAAACCGGTGTCCACCAGCACGAGCCCGTCCCCGGTCTCGATCAGCAGGCAGTGCGCCACCAGCTCCGAGCGGCGCAGCAGACCCGGCTGGCCGTCGAGGAACTTGCCTCCCGGCGCCCGCATCGTGCCGCAGTTCAGATGGTGGACCTTCATAGCCTGCTCCTCTGGCTGAGCCGTTCGAATGCGGTGGCGTCGTGCGCGGCGAAGACCGTCACCTCGTCACCGTTGTTACTGACAAGTTCGCGCAGCCGGCGCTGGTTGTCCAGTCGTGCCGTTTTCTCCGTCTGCATGTACGACTCGAAGAAGCCGAGCGCGAAGGGGATGTGCGGCTTTTGCTCCAGCTCGCCGCCGTGGAAGACGGCGTCACCGGCGTTGAGGAGCCAGCCGTCACCCGTGTCGACCGCGATGCCGGCGTGCCCGCGGGTGTGCCCGGCGAGGGGAATGATCAGGACGTCCGGGACCCCTTCGAGCTCGCGGACGGCGTCGAAACCGAACCACGGCTCGCCGTCGGCGCGGTAGGACTTCCAGTTCGGGCCGTGGCTGAACTGGACCTTCCGGTAGCGGCTCGCCTCCTTGCGGTCGATCGGGTTTTCGAGCGCCTGGAGCTCGCGGGCGTGGACGTGGACCCGCGCCTGGGGGAAGTCGACGAGCCCGCCCGCGTGGTCGAGGTCGAGGTGGGTGAGCACGATGTCGCGCACGTCGGCGGGGTCCAAGCCGAGCTTGCGGATCTGCGTGGTGGCGCTGAGGTCGTCGTCGCTGTCGGGATGGACCAGCCGGACGAAACCGGCGCCGAGCCATTCCGTCGGACGGGTGACTGTCGGCGTGCCGACGCCGGTCTCGATGAGCACGAGCCCGGTGTCGGTCTCCAGCAGAAGGCAGTGGCAGATCAGCTCCGCGCGGCGGAACAGGCCGGGCTTGCCGTCGATGAGTTTGCCGCCGAGCGGCCGCATGGTTCCGCAGTTGAGATGGTGGACGCGCATCAGGACAGCTCCCGTTCGAGTGTGGTGCGAAGGTGAGGGGCGATCGCGCGCAGCGGCGCGGTGTCGTGCAACGTCTTGGCCAGCAGCAAGCCGCCCTCGACGGCGGCTAGGACGACGGTCGCCAGCTGACCGGCTTTCTCGGTGTTCAGCTTTTCGGTGTCCAGCGCGCCGGTGATGAGGGTGTGCCAGGAGGTGTAGCCGTCGGCGCAGGCCTGGCGGATCACCTCGCTGTCACCCGAGGCGTCCAGCGCGACCGTCGCGAGCGGGCAGCCGCGCTGGAACCCCGACTCCTCCAGCGAGGTCGCCAGCGCGTCGACGACGTTCTCGATACCGGTGATGACGTCGGGCGAGTTCGCGACGATCGCGCGCAGCTGATCGCAGAGCCGATCGGCGGACTGGCGGATGGCCTCGGCGGCCAGCTGCTCCTTGCCGCCGGGGAAGTGGAAGTAGAGCGATCCCTTGGGCGCGCCGACGGCGGCGACGAGCTGGTTGAGACCGGTGGCGTGGTAACCCTGCTGGTGGAAGAGCTCGGCGGCGGAGTCGAGCATGCGCTGCCGGGTGTCGGTGCGGCGGACCATGCGGCCGACTGTAGCCCAAACTATGACGACCGGTCTAGTAAGACTGGTTTACACAAAACCTCTGTTTCACGAATGTTTATGTAAACTGAGCGGCGAACCGATCGGCGGTCGAAGGGAGTGGACATGGTCGACTCGGCCCATCTGCTCCCGGTCGCGCGGGCAGCGCAGGTGCTGGACGTTTCGCGAGAGCGCGTCCGCGAACTCGTGCACGGTGGAAGACTTGAGGCGATCCGGATCGGCCGTGACCTGCTGGTCGACGCCAGGTCGGTCGAGCATCGGAAGAGTGTGGTGAAGCCCGCCGCGGGCCGGCCGCTTTCCGCGCGGATGGCCTGGGGGTTCCTGTGGTCGTTGAGTGGTCATCGCCCGTCGTGGATCTCGCCGTCCGAACGGGTCCGGCTCAACCGCTACGCACGGGAACGCGAGCCCGCCCAATGGCCGCGCCTGCTCTCCGGTCGCGCGCGCGTGTACCGAGTGCGGATGCTTGCAGGGCCGCTCGCGCGATTGCGGGAAGACCCGAACGCTGTCGTCAGCGGTCCCGCCGCCGCTGGGCACTACGGTGCCGATCTGATGGCGGGCGGAGCGGACGAGGAGTTCTATGTGGACGTCGCCCGGTTCGACGAACTCGCGCGGTCACGGCGGCTTCGGCTGGACAGCGCGGAGCCCAACGCGGTGATTCGTGTTCCGGCTCTTCCCGATGTTCTGCGTCCGGCGGGGTCAGGTGGCTATGCGATCCCGGCCGCCGTCGCGGCAGACCTGCTCGATGCCGGAGATGAGCGTTCTGCTGTTGCGGCACAACAACTTCTCACCCGTTTGGGCGAGGTGGTCTCGTGAGTGGCGAAGGTGGGGGTGTGTGGAAATAGGGACGTTTGAGTGTCCCTATTTCCACACACTCCTCACCCTGAGTGACAACTCGCGCCCTCGTCGACCCGACACCTTTGCCTTACCCCTCAATACAACCCTGCGCACGGCCGGTCGAGTCGAAGCGGGTCGCTAGACGCCGATCGCCGACGCGGAACCGCCGAACCGGTGCCGCAGTTCGCGTTTGAGCAGTTTCCCGGACGCGTTCTTCGGCAGTTCGCCGACGAAGTGCACCGACTTCGGCACCTTGTGCGCCGCCAGCGACTTCTTGGCGAACGCGATCAACTCCGCTTCCTCGACGGACTCCTTCACCACGACCACCGCCGCGATCGCTTCGATCCAGCGGTCGTGTGGCAGGCCGACGACGGCGACCTCGGCGACGGCGGGATGCGCGTACAGCGCGTCTTCCACCTCGCGCGACGCGACGAGCACGCCGCCGGTGTTGACGACGTCCTTGATCCGGTCGACGACGAACAGGTAGCCCTCCTCGTCCTGCCGCACCAGATCGCCGGAGTGGAACCAGCCGCCCGTGAACGCCTCCACCGACTCCTCGGGCTTGCCCCAGTAGCCGGTGCACAGCTGAGGGGAGCGGTACACGACCTCGCCGAGTTCGCCCGGCGGTAGGTCGTTCATATCGGTGTCCACGACGCGCGTCTCGACGAAAAGGACCGGGCGGCCGACGGAATCCGGCCGCGCGTCGTGCTCTTCGGGACGTAGCACTGTCGCGAGTGGACCGATCTCCGACTGTCCGAAGCAGTTGTAGAAACCGACTCCCGGCAGCTGTCCGCGGAGCTTGGTCAGCACCGGCACGGGCATGATCGAAGCGCCGTAGTAGGCCTTGGTGAGGCCGCTCAGATCCGCGTCCGCGAGGCCGGGATGGTTCGCCAGTCCTACCCAGACGGTCGGCGGGAAGAACAGGGAAGTGACGCCCTGGCGCGGGATCCGCGTGAAGATGTCGCCGAGATCGGGTGTCTCGACGAGGTGGTTCGTCGCCCCGACAGCCAGCCCCGGCATGAGGAACACGTGCATCTGCGCCGAGTGGTACAGCGGCAGCGCGTGCAGCGGCACGTCGCGGTCGCTCAGGTCGAGGGCGGCGATGCAGGACGAGTACTCGTGCACCAGAGCGCGGTGGGTGAGCATCGCGCCCTTCGGCCGGGAAGTCGTCCCGGACGTGTAGAGCAGCTGGACGAGGTCGTCGTCGGCGACCCCGGATTCCTCGTGCGGGACGACGGTTTCGTCGAGTGCCCAGCCGAGAATGTCCGAAGTGGACGCGTGATCGGACGCCACGTGCTCGGCCAGCGCGGGGTCGACGAACGCGACGGCGGGCTCGGACTGCGTGAGCAGGTACTCGAGCTCTTCGCCGCGAGCGTTGAAGTTCACCGGCACGTGCACCAGTCCGGCCCGCGCGCAACCGAGGTACAGCAACAGGTACGCGTCGGAGTTCTTGCCGAAGGCCGCGACGCGGTCGCCGTGGACGAGCCCGCGCTCGAGCAGCTTCGCCGCGACCCGGCCCGCCGCGCTGTCGAGCTCCGCGTACGTCCACACGCGATCGGCGAAGGTGAGCGCGACCCTGCCCGGGACGCGCCGCGCGCTCCGTTCCAGGACGCGGCCGACGGTGCTGGGGTAACCGGGAACGGTCATCGCGGCGGTCTCCTTCGTCCGGGCGTGGCATTCCCAGCCTACGTCGCAGAAGGTCGCCGGTAACCTCGTCCGCATGGCCAATCCCACCGGAGAGCAGTTCGAGATCACCCGCGGCAACGCGCGCGCCGTCATCACCGAGATCGGTGCGGGGTTGCGCGCGTTCGAGGTCGGCGGGGTGCCCTACGTCGAGGCGTTCGCCGAAGACGAGAAGCCGCCGAAGGGCGCTGGGCAGGTCCTGCTGCCCTGGCCGAATCGCACCAAAGGCGGCCAGTGGGTCCACCAGGGCGAGAAGCAGCAGCTCCCGATCACCGAGGAGGCACGCGGCAACGCGATCCACGGCCTGACCAGGCACGAGGAGTGGGAGCTGCTGGAGCACGCGGAGTCGTCGATCACCCTGGCCGTCGACGTCCCGGCGCGGGAAGGCTGGCCGGTGCCGCTGCGCGCGACGATCACCTACGAGATCTCGCCGCGCGAGCTGGTCGTGACGCACGAGATCCGCAACGAGGGCGAGAGCCCGATCGGCGTCGGACTCGGCACGCACCCCTACTTCCGCATCGGTGACGTGCCCACCGACGAGCTGACCCTGACGCTGCCCGCGAGCCGGGTCCGGCCGTACCTCGGCGACGAGCAGATGCCCTACGCCGAGGAGCAGGACGTCGAGGGGACCGAGTACGACTTCAGGTCCGGCAAGCTGCTCGAAGGCGTCGACCTCGACACGGCGTTCGGCGGGCTGAGCGTCGCCGAGGACGGCAACCACCACCACGTCCTCTCCCACGGGGAGCAGGAACTGGTGGTCTGGACCGGGCCGGACTTCCACTGGGCGCAGGTGTTCACGCCGGACGACCTGGTCGGCCGTGGCCGGGCGGTGGCGATCGAGCCGATGACCTGCCCCGCCGACGCGCTCAACACCGGAACCGACCTGATCGACCTGGAGCCCGCGTCTTCGTGGACCGGGAGCTGGGGAATCCGGGTGCGCTGATGACATCACCGTCGCCGCCGCCGCTCCGGCTGGGGCCCGTGGACGCGGGCGAAGTGCTCACGCTGCAGCGCGCGGCGTACGTCCCGGAGGCGAGGGCGCACGAGAACATCGACCTCCCGCCGCTGCTGGAGACCCTCGAACAGACCGAGAAGGCCCTGGGCGATCCAGCGTGTTTCGCCTGGGGCATCAGGGAATCCGGACGGCTGGTGGCGGGCGTCCGGATCGTCGTGGACGGTGGCGCCGGCCTCGTCGGCAGGCTCATCGTGGCCCCGGACAGGCAGGGACACGGGCTCGGCAGCTTGTTGCTGCTCGCCGCCGAAGCGGCCGCGCCGTCTTCGGTGACCGTGTTCAGGCTCTTCACCGGGGAGCGGAGCGTCGGCGCGCTGCGGATGTACCGGAAGCTCGGTTACGTCGAGACGCACCGGACGCCCGAGGAGCACTACGAGCTCGTCCACTTCGAAAAGCCCCGCGTGCGGACGGACGGCCCAGTTCGTTAGCGTGTCAAAGTATGTCTGACAAAGCACAGGTCAAGGCCATCGTCGGTGGTTACGTCGTCCCTGTCGACGGCGAACCGATCGACGGCGGCACGGTCCTCATCGAGAACGGAAAGATCGTCGCGGTCGGCACGGACGCCGACGTCGACGTCCCCGACGACGCGGAACTGATCGACGCCGCGGGCAGCTGGGTGCTGCCCGGCTTCATCGACGTCCACGCCCACCTCGGCGTCCACGAGGACGGCGAAGGCTGGTCGGGCAACGACACCAACGAGATGACCGACCCGAACGGCGCGCGGTTCCGGGCGATCGACGGGATCGACCCGTACGAGTCCGGCTTCGACGACGCGCTCGCGGGCGGCGTCACCAGCGTCGTCATCAAGCCCGGCTCGGGGAACCCCATCGGCGGGCAGACGATCGGCGTCAAGACCTGGGGCCGGACCGTGCTCGACATGATCTTCGCCGAGGGCGTCAGCGTGAAGAGCGCGCTCGGCGAGAACCCGAAGCGGGTTTACGGCGACAGGAAGCAGACGCCGTCGACCAGGCTCGGTGTCGCGTCGACCATCCGCGACGCGTTCACCGCCGCGCGCAACTACGCCGCCCAGCGCGACTACGCCGCCGCCGAGGGCAAGCCGTTCGACGTCGACCTGACCAAGGAGACCCTGGCCAAGGTCCTCGACGGCGAGCTGTACTGGGACCAGCACGTCCACCGCGCCGACGACATGGTCACCGCGATCCGGCTGGCGGACGAGTTCGGCTACAAACTGGTGATCAACCACGGCACCGAAGGACACCTGATCGCGGACCTGCTCGCCGAGCGGGACGTGCCGGTGATCCTCGGCCCGCTGTTCACCACCAAGTCCAAAGTGGAGCTGCGCAACCGCACCCTGCGCGCGCCCGGCATCCTCGCCAGGGCGGGCGTGCGGATCGCGATCACCACGGACCACCCGGTCGTGCCCATCAACTTCCTGGTGTACCAGGCCGCGCTGTCGGTCAAGGACGGCCTCGACCCGGAGACCGCGCTGAAGGCCCTGACCGTCAACCCGGCCGCGATGCTGGACCTCGACGACCAGGTCGGCTCGCTGAAGCCGGGTCTCGACGCCGACGTCGTCCTCTGGTCGGGCGACCCGCTGGACGTGATGAACCGCGCGATGCGGGTGTTCGTGCGTGGGCGTGAGGTCTACCGCTTCGACGAGGAAGCCGGGGTGGGCGTCACCGAGGAGCGGCGATACCGCGAAAGCTGACTTTCGCTCTTGCCATGACGAGTGACCCTGTGCTCTCATGTGTTACACATGGGGAGGGTGTGTAACACATGAAGCGCTGGGTCTTCGTCCTGGTCGTCGGTATCGGGTTCTTGGTCGTCACGTTGCTGTTCTCGCGCGAGGATCCGAATCTCATCAAATGCGGCGGCAAGATCATGTCCCCCGGGGACGTCTGCGAGACCACGAAGAACGGTCGCAGCACCGGCGAGGACACGTACGCCGAGATGAAGGCGGCCGCCGAATCCCGGGCCGAGACGTTCCGCAAGCACGGACTCTGGATGGCCGGGGTTGGGGTCGTGCTGACCGGTGTGGGAGCGACGATGCTGATTCGCGGGAAGCGCCGCAAGGCGCGTGACCTCGTCGCCGCCGGGCAGAACGCGGGGTCGGGATTCCCGCGGCAGCAGGCGTTCCAGTCACAGGGATACCAGCAGCAGGGATATCAGCAGCCGCACGTCGCCCAGGCTGTTCCGCGGTACCCGCCAGGACAGCCTGGGCCTCAGTGGCAGCCCGGGCCGTATCCGCCTCAGGCTGGATGGCCGCAGCAGCCGGGTGGTCCGCCACAGCCGCAGCAACCGCCGCCGGGTGGTCCGCCGCAGCAGTTCGGCCCGCAGGGGTACTGAGGCCGGCCGCGACCGGACTCGCATGACGTGAAAGCCACTTTCGCAACCTTCAACGTTGCGAAAGTGGCTTTCACGTCATTCAGGGCGGTCCCGTCGCGTGAGTTGCGAGCGCGCAAGCGCGACGCTGCCCGCATGAAGGGACCTGATCTGCCTCCGCCCGACCAGGGGTTGACGGTCGAGCAGTGGCGTCACCGATGGCCTGTCGCTGTCGAGAGAGCGGAGCTGGTCGGCGGAGTGATGCTCTTCGTCGGTGAGTTCGACGCGCGTGACGTCGAGATCGCGGAACGCACCTACCCCGGGCGACGAGTGCTGCTCACCGAGGTCGGAGACATCGAGGTGCATCCAGTCGCTCGTGAGTGGCGTTTCGGGTTATTGAGGGGTAAGGCAAACCTGGCGTGTTTGTGGACGGTGTCGGTGACTCTGCGCGACACCGGGTCGTTGGCCTCGACTGTGTGGATTTTGGTGCGTTGGATGACCAGAAATCCACACACTCCTCACCCTGAGTGACAACTCGCGCCCTCGTCGACCCGACACCTTTGCCTTACCCCTTCTAACCAGCCTCGCCCTTCACGCGGCCGTCAGGCTTTCCGGAGTTCCCGCGCGATCACCATGCGCTGGATCTGGTTCGTGCCCTCGAAGATCTGCGGCACCTTCGCCTCCCGCATGTACCGCTCCACCGGGAAGTCCTTGGTGTAACCGGCACCGCCGAGGACCTGCACCGCGTCGGTGGTCACCTTCATCGCGCCGTCGGTCGCGACGAGTTTCGCGATCGACGCCTGCCGCTGGAACGGCAGCCCGCGGTCGCGGCGGCGGGCGGCGTCGAGGTACATCGCGCGCGACGTCTCGACGGTGGCGGCCATGTCGGCCAGCAGGAACTCCAGGCCCTGGAACTCGATGATCGGCCGCCCGAACTGAGTGCGGCCCTTCGCGTATTCGAGGGCTTCGTCCAGCGCGGCCTGTGCGAGGCCGACAGCGCACGCGGCGATGCCCAGCCGCCCCGAGCTGAGCGACGACAGCGCGATCTTCAGGCCCTGGCCCTCTTCGCCGATTCGCCGGTCGGCGTCGACGGTGGCGTCCTCGAACATCAGCTGCGCGGTGGTCGACCCGGTGAGGCCCATTTTCCGCTCGGGCGGCGCGGCCGAGAGGCCCGGCGTCGCCGCGTCGACGAGCAGGCAGCTGATGCCCTGGCCGCCGTCGTCGCTGGTGCGGACCATGGTCGTGTAGAAGTCGGCCTCACCCGCGTGGGTGATCCACGCCTTCGTGCCGTTCACGACGTACTGGTCGCCGTCGAGCCGCGCGCGGGTCGAGAGGGCCGCCGCGTCGGAGCCGGCGTGGGTCTCCGAGAGCGCGTACGCGCCCAGCAGATCGCCTTCCAGCATCGTGGGCAGCCAGCGGTCGCGCTGCTCGTCGGTACCGCTGTGTGCCAGCGCGAAGCAGGACATCGTGTGCACGGAGAGCCCGACGCCGACCGACATCCACGCGGCCGCGATCTCTTCGAGGACCTGCAGGTAGACCTCGTACGACAGGTCGCCGCCGCCCCACCGCTCCGCGTACGGCAGCCCGAGCAGCCCGGCCTGCCCGAGCAGCCGGAACTGCTCACGCGGGAAGTGCGCGGTCTCTTCGTACTTGCTCGCGATCGGAGCGAGTTCCTCGCGCGCGATCTCCTTGGCCAGATCGATCAGATCCTGGGCCTCGGTGCTGGGCAGCAGACGCTCCGCCGGCATGGCTCCTCCGAGCTGAACTGTACTCAAAACAGTACTGTGGGCTGATTCAGCGTACAGTAGATGGCGCTGAGGGGACACCGTCCAGGTAAGGGATAGTGATCCGATGACCGAGAGCAAGACCCCGCGCCGTCAGCCCACCGCGCGTCAGCGAGCACTGCTCTCGGAACTCGAAGCGCTCTTCCTCACCGAGGGGTTCTCCCAGTTCACGCTGGACGACCTCGCCGCCAGGCTCCACTGCTCGAAGTCGACTCTCTACGCGCTCGCCCCCAGTAAGGAACAGCTCGCGGTCAAGGTCGTCGCCCACTTCTTCAAAGGTGCCGCAGAGCTCCTGGAGGAGCGGATCGCCGGGATCGACGACGCCCGCAAGATCCTCGGGGAGTACCTCGCCGGGATCTCCGAGTACCTGAACCGCGCCTCGGCCGCTTTCATGACCGACATCGCCGAATTCGCGCCGGCGCGGGACGCGTATCAGCTCAACAGCCGCGCCGCGGCCCAGCGGATCCGGTCGTTCATCGACCGCGGCGTCACCGACGGTGTTTTCCGCGAGGTGCACGCGCGGCTGATCGCGGAAATGGCGGGCCTGATCATCGAGGGAATCCAGACCGGCGTGGTCGGTCAGCGCGCCGGGGTGACCGACGCCGAGGCGTTCACCGCTTTGTCGGAGCTTTTGCTTGGAGGAATCGCGACAAAAAATGTCCTGAACTGACAATTATGGTGGTTTCGCCGCCCTCTCGGCTAGCATCGCGCCCGTGATCGTGGTGGGTGGAGAGGCGCTGGTCGACCTCGTTCCTGGTGAACCGTTGGATTCCACTGTGGACGGTGGGTTGCGCGCGCTGCTGCCCCGGATGGGTGGTGGTCCCTACAACGTCGCGCTCGCCGCCGGTCGGCTCGGCGTCCCGACGGGCTTCCTCTCGCGCGTCTCGAACGACCGTTTCGGGGTCGCGCTGGTGGACCGGCTGCACGCCTCCGGTGTCGACACCGCCTTGCTGCAGCGGGGAAACGAGCCGACGACGCTCGCCGTGGTCGCGCTGGACGAAAAAGGTTCCGCGCAGTACACCTTCTACACCGAGGGCACCGCGGACAGGCTCGTCGGCGACCCCGGCCCGCTGCCGGAAGATGTGACGGCGCTCTCGCTCGGCACCCTCGGCATGGTCCTGGAGCCGGGCGCGAGCACGTACGAAACCGTGTTGCGCCGTGAATCCGCCCGCGGGGTGCTGACCGTCCTCGACCCGAACATCCGGGCGGCGCTGATCACCGATCCGGCGGCGTACCGGGCGCGCTTCGAGTCCTGGCTGCCGCATGTCCGCCTGCTCAAGATCTCCGACGACGACACGGAATGGCTCACCGAAGGCGCCGATCCGGTCGACTCCGCAAAGGTCTGGACCTCTCGCGGGGTCGACGCCGTTGTGCTCACCCGCGGCGCGCAGGGGTTGTCCGTCATCACACGGGCGGGGGAAATCGCGCAGGTCCCGTCACGCCGAGTCGCCGTCGTCGACACGATCGGCGCCGGTGACACCGTGCAAGGTGCCCTGCTGGCGTGGCTGTACTCGAACGAGGTACGCGACGTGTCCACTCTCGACGCCGACGGCTGGCGTACGGCGCTCGAATTCGCGGCGAAAGCGGCGTCGATCACGGTCTCGCGGAGTGGGGCGGAACCGCCGACGGCGGGCGATATGGCTTCCGCCGTGTGAACCTGGTCCCAAAGGGGCTGTTGTGAGCAACTCACCCGCTGCGCGTTGACCCCATTCTCGACTAGCGTGGAGGGGAATTCATACCCCAGCGGGGCGGTGTGCAGCGAGGCCGTGGGTCACGCGCGTGAAAGAGGGCGTACCTGTGGAACCTACAGGCGCCGCCGGCCCGTGCTGAACGTGAGAGGGACTTACATGTCCGACGCGACGACGGCTGCGGGGCAGTCCGGCGAAACCGCGACGCTGCGCCTGCCCAATGGCGAGCACGAGTTCAAGGTGATCCACCCGGTCGAGGGTGCGCCTGGGATCGAGCTGGGGAAGCTGCTGGCGACGACCGGGTACATCACCCACGACCCGGGGTTCGTGAACACCGGCGCCGCGTCGTCGGCCATCACCTACATCGACGGTGACGCCGGCATCCTGCGCTACCGCGGGTACCCGATCGAGCAGCTGGCCGGGAAGTCGACCTTCATCGAGGTCTCGTACCTGCTGATCTACGGCGAGCTGCCCACCGAGGCGCAGCTGTCCGAGTTCACCGAGAAGATCCAGCGCCACACCCTGCTGCACGAAGACCTCAAGGCCTTCTTCAGCGGCTTCCCGCGCGACGCGCACCCGATGCCGGTGCTCTCCAGCGCGGTATCGGCGCTGTCGACCTTCTACCAGGACTCGCTCAACCCGTTCGACGAACCGAACGTGGAGCTGTCCACCATCCGCCTGCTGGCCAAGGTCCCGACCCTGGCCGCGTACGCGTACAAGAAGTCCGTCGGCCAGCCGCTGCTGTACCCGGACAACTCGCTCGGCCTGGTCGAGAACTTCCTGCGGATGACCTTCGGCTTCCCGGCCGAGCCCTACGAGGTCGACCCGGACGTCGCCAAGGCGCTCGACCTGCTGTTCATCCTGCACGCCGACCACGAGCAGAACTGCTCGACCTCGACCGTGCGCCTCGTCGGCTCCTCCGAGGCGAACCTGTTCGCCTCGATCTCGGCCGGCATCAACGCCCTGTTCGGCCCGCTGCACGGTGGCGCCAACAGCGCGGTCCTGGACATGCTCGAGGGCATCCAGGCCGAGGGCGGCGACGTCGCGAACTTCGTCCAGCGCGTGAAGAACAAGGAAAAGGGTGTCCGCCTGATGGGCTTCGGGCACCGGGTCTACAAGAACTACGACCCGCGCGCGAAGATCATCAAGAACACCGCGGACGAGATCCTCTCCAAGCTCAAGGGCGGCGACCAGCTGCTCGACATCGCGAAGAAGCTGGAAGAGACCGCGCTCTCGGACGACTACTTCATCGAGCGGAAGCTGTACCCGAACGTCGACTTCTACACCGGCCTGATCTACCGGGCGCTCGGCTTCCCGACGAAGTACTTCACCGTGCTGTTCGCGCTGGGCCGCCTGCCGGGCTGGATCGCGCACTGGCGCGAGATGATCCAGGACCCGGCCACCAAGATCGGCCGCCCGCGGCAGATCTACACCGGCTCCGCCGAGCGGAACTACACGCCGATCTCGGAGCGCTGACCCCGCCGCTCACAAGCGCTATGAAAGGCCCGTTACTCGCAAAATTTGCGAGTAACGGGCCTTTCACAGCATCCGGGACTGCGCACCCCGGCGGCACCGCTTAGGGTTCCCCGGGTGACCAAAGAAGCCCCCGTAGTGCTGTGGTTCCGCCGCGACCTGCGACTGGGAGACCACGCCGCACTGCTGGAAGCCTCGAAGCACAGCAAGCACGTCCTCGCGCTGTACGTCCTCGACGACGCGCTCCTCAAACCCTCCGGCGCCCCGCGCGTCGCGTTCCTGCACGGCTGTCTGAAGGCGCTGGACGAGCAGCTCGGCGGGCGGCTCATGCTCGTCAAGGGCGACCCCGTCAAGGAGGTCGTCAAGGCCGCGCGCGAGATCGGCGCCGCGGCCGTGCACGTCAGCTCGGACACCGGCCCGTACGGTCGCCGCCGCGACGACGAGGTCAAGAAGGCGTTGGCGGAGCACGACATCGCCTGGACCGAGACGGGGTCCTCGTACGCGATCACCCCCGGCCGGGTCACGAAACCGGACGGCGACCCCTATCGCGTGTTCACCCCGTTCTACCGCGCGTGGGTGCGCCACGGCTGGCCGCGCCCCGCGGACACCGGAGAGTCCATAGTGGACTGGGTGGAGTCGCCGCGGTCGGTCAAGCTCCCGAAATCCCCTTCGCTCAAAGGCATGGAGCTGCCGGAGCCCGGTGAGAAGGCGGCGCTGGACCGCTGGCACGAGTTCCTGGACGACGGCCTCGAAACCTACGACGAAGACCGCGACCGCCCGGATCGTCCCGGCACGACAAGGCTTTCGCCGTATCTGCGCTGGGGTTGCGTTCACCCGCGCACGCTGCTGGCCGACCTGGCCGGGAACGAGGGATCCGGCGCGAAGTCGCTGCGCGGCGAGTTCGCCTGGCGCGAGTTCCACGCCGACGTCCTGTGGCACCGCCCCGAAACCGCGCGCAAGAACTACGATTCCCGTTTCGACGCCATGGAACACGAGAGTGACGACGAGGCTTTCAAGCGCTGGTGCGAGGGGCGCACCGGGTTTCCGATCGTCGACGCCGGGATGCGGCAGCTGCTCGCCGAGGGCTGGATGCACAACCGCGTCCGGATGATCGTGGCGAGCTTCCTGGTCAAGGACCTGCACCTGCCGTGGTGGCTGGGCGCCCGGTACTTCATGCAGCACCTGGTCGACGGCGATCTCGCGTCGAACCAGCTGAACTGGCAGTGGGTCGCGGGCAGTGGCACCGACGCCGCGCCGTACTTCCGGATCTTCAACCCGACCACCCAGGGGGAGAAGTTCGACCCGTCCGGCGAGTACGTCCGCCGGTACGTCCCCGAACTCCGCTCCGTTCAAGGGAAAGCCGCGCACAAACCGCAGGGGGTCAAGGACTACCCGGCGCCCATGGTCGATCACGCCCACGAACGTCAGGTAGCCCTGGAACGCTACGGCGCCATCAAAGGTACGTGAAGGCCCCCTTCATGTACCTAGGCGCAATGAAGGGGGCCTTCACGTACTTGGGTCAGCCTTTCAGGGCCTCGGACAGCTTGATCCGGCTGCCGACCCGCAGGACACTGTTCTGGTAGATCCGCGCGCCCAGCCAGGTGAACAGGGCGATGGCGCCGACGGTCAGGGCCAGCGAAAGCGCGATCTCCCACACCTCCACGGTCCCGGCCGCGATCCGCGCGGGCATCAGCACCGGGGAAAGCAGCGGCACCAGTGAAAGGATCTTCGTTCCCGTGCCATCGGGTGCCTGCGTCAGCAGGTTGAACCCGACGACGAAGCCGAGGATCAGCACGATGTTGACCGGGCCGATCACCGACTGGGTGTCCTCCTGCCGGGAGACCAGCGAGCCCATGGCGCCGTAGACGGTGGCGTACAACAGGAATCCGAGCAGGTACCAGACCACGCCCCAGAGCAGTGCTCCCGTCGCGACCCCGGACAGGGTCAGCACGTTGGTCGCCGAGGCGACGGCGAATCCGGCGCCGCCGATGATCACCAGCTGGGTCAGCCCGACCAGGCCGAGCCCGATCACCTTGCCCAGCAACAGATGCCACGGCCGGACGGTGGACAGCAGGATCTCGACGACCCGGCTGGACTTCTCCTCGACCACGCCCTGCGCGACCAGCGTCCCGTAGGTCACGATGCTCATGTACAGCAGCACCGCCACGATCAGCCCGATCACCATCCGCTGGGATTTCTCCGGATCCGGCGGTTTGATCGAGTCGACCTCGACCTGGGTCTGCCCGACCGTGCGCATCACCTCGTCCGGGGACTTCTGGAACTCGGAAAGGATGCCGTTCAGCACTTCCTGCTGGGAAACACCGTTCAGCAGGGAACGCAGCTTGGTGTCCAATTCGGACTTGACGAGCACCTTCAGCTCGGTGGCGTTGCCGGACAGCAGTGCGTCGAGATCGCCGTTCTCGACTTCAGTCCGACCCTGTGCCGGGTCGGCGACGGTGACGGTCTCGATCTTCTCGCCGATCGCCTCGCCCGCCCTCTGGAGCTGCTGCGCGATCCCGGCGGTCTGCCCGGTGAGCCCGATCTTGCTCTTGTCCTCGTTGCTGATCAGTGTCGCCTGCAGCAGGACGTAACCCATCAGGACGACCAGCAGCGCGGCGGTGCCGATCACGAAGGACCGAGTGCGCAGCCGGGTGTTCAGCTCACGTTTGGCGATGAGCCAGACGGCGCGCCAAGAAGAAACGGTGTTCATGCGGAAACTCCCTGTGCCGCGGGCTTCTCGGCGACGGCGTCGCGGAACAGCTCGGTCAGCGAACGCCTGCGTTTGGTGAATTCGGTGACCGGGCCGGTGGCCAGGGCCGCGGCGAGCACGGCCTGGTCGTCGGCTCCCGGCTCGAGTTCGAGGATCGTCGTCGTGCCGTGCTGCTCGACCGAACGGACACCGGGAACGGCCGAGGCCCAGCCGGGCGTGGCGCCGGGCGCGGTGACGACGAGGCCGTTGCCCGCGTCGGCGGTCAGCTCGCTGACGGCGCCGGAGGCGACCATCCGTCCACTTCGGATGATGCCGACCCGGTCGCAGAGCCGCTCGACCAGATCCAGCTGGTGGCTGGAGAACACCACCGGCACCCCGGTCGCGGCCTTCTCGCGCAGCACGCCGCTCATCACGTCCACGGCCAGCGGGTCGAGGCCGGAGAACGGCTCGTCCAGCACCAGCACCCGCGGATCGTGCACGAGCGCGGCCGCCAGCTGCACGCGCTGCTGGTTGCCGAGGCTCAGCTTCTGCACCTCGTCCTTGCGGCGTTCGGTCAGCCCGAGGCGCGCGATCCAGTTCTCGGCGCTGCGGTGGGCGTCGTTGGCCGACATCCCGTGCAGCTCGGCGAGGTAGACCAGCTGCTCCAGTACCTTCATCTTCGGGTACAGCCCGCGTTCCTCCGGCATGTACCCGATATGCGTGCGGGTCTCGTGGGTGATCGGCGCGCCGCCGAGCCGCACCTGGCCGGAGTCGGCCGCGAGTACCCCGAGCACGATCCGCATCGTGGTGGTCTTGCCCGCGCCGTTGCTGCCGACGAACCCGAACAGCTCACCGGGCTGGACCTCGAAGCTCACCTCGTCCAGCGCGGCCTTCGCGCCGTACTTCTTGGAGATCCGGTCGATCTCCAGCTTCCCCTCGATCATTTCCACTTCCCCTCTTCCAGATACCGCACGAGCGCCGTGATCCCCCGATGGACGCCGGAAACCGTGCGGTTGTGCTGGACCAGTCCGTCCAGCTTGACGTTGCTCACCACCGAAGTGGCCCGATAGACCAGGACGACCCTGGCAGCCCCGGCGAGCACCCCTCCCGCCACCAAGGCGACGGCGATCACCCCGATCGAAACCCTGTGGCGCTTCTTTTCCCTGGTCATCCAGGAACCCCCTCGTCGAAATCCTCCGGGTCGTCGTCCGGCAGCTTCCAGGCGAGCCAAAGCGCCGGCAGCGAAGTCCCGAGGACGAACAACGCCGCTGTCATCGAAGAAAGCAGGGAACCGGGTTCCGGTTGCCCGGCCGCGTAGAGCCCGTATGCGAGATCCACCAGCATCAACACGCAGATACCTTGGAACGCCGCGTAGTGCGCGCGGTTGCGTAGCAGCATTTCACGCTCGTCGAGGTCCTTCGCCGCGGAGGCGGGTCTGCCGACGGCTCGGCGCAACACGGCCGCCGCGCCGACGCACAGGCACAGTCCGGGGATCAGCAGGCCGATGGCGAACCACAACGTCGGCTCGCGCAGCAGCGCGGCTCCGGCGATGACCACGAAATGGCCGATCACCGCGGCGACGGCGAGCCGCCGCCGGTCCGAGCGGGTCCTGACGACTGTCATGCCGGGACCTCCTCGTCGAAATCCTCCGGGTCGTCGTCCGGCAGCGACCAGCCCAGGATGACACCGGACAACGTGGTGCCGGTGACCAGCAGCGCGCAGCCCATCATCGCGCCCCGCGCGCCGCCGTCCTCGGTACCGGAGACGAGCAGGCCGTAGAACACCGCGACCAGCATCAGCGCGACCAGGACCTGGTAGCTGATGAACGTGGCGCGATGCCGCCATTCCCGCTCGCGCTCGTCGAGCCGGATGGAGAACCCGTTGCTCATCTTGCCGGTCAGGATCCGCAGCAGGTAGTGCGCGCCGCCCGCGACGATGCTGCCGCCGAACCAGAGCACGAAGAAGGTCACCGCGGGCCCCGCGTGGAAGAAGGCGGCGCCGGTGATCAGGACCAGGTCGCCCGCCACCACGAAGACGCTCAACGTCCGCCGCCGTTTCCTCGTCCGCCAGGACGGAAGCCGAAGGGCGCGTTTGCGTTCCAGCTCCTCCCAGCGCTCCTGCTGGCGTTCCCAGTACGTCGCGAGACGGCCTCGCTCTTCGCTCATGTTCCCCCCTCCCGGTAGACCTGAGTGGACAGTGGCGTGAACGGTTCGCGGCTGAACACGGCCTCGACCGGGAGGTCGAACACCGTGCAGATGCGAAACGCCAGGTCGAGGCTCGGGTAGTGGTCGCCTCGTTCGAGCGCGCCGATGGTCTGCGGGTTGACCTCGACCGCCGTCGCGAGGGCGGCCCTGCTCAGTCCGCGCTCCGCCCGGAGCACCGGAAGCCGGTTGTAGATCGGCAGCTCTTTGCCGCGTCTGACCGGGCTCATGGAACATACTGTTGCAAAAACCCAACGACTCGTCAAGTTTAGGGCGCACTGCACCGCATTGAGAGGACGAAATGCGGGGTCAGGCGAGCCCGGCGAGCGACTTGTCGACGAGCTCCTGGACCCGGGCGCGGGCCGCCTCGGCGTCGGGGGCGACCAGGCTGAGCCGGGTTCGGCGTTCCAGGACGTCCTCGACGTCGAGCGCGCCCTCGTGCCGCACGGCCCAGACGACCTCGGCCGCGCTGATTTCGGTGCGGGCGAACAGCGGCAGGCCCAGCTCTGGATCGACCGCGCCGAGCGCGGCGACCCGTGGCGCTTCGGTGCCGTACTTCGCGACCAGCCGGGCCGGTGCATCCACAGTGGACAGACGATGGCGCGGAGTCGCGCCGAGCAAGGGGAGCCGGGACGTGGTCGACGGCCCGGCGTGGAGCCCGGATCGCTTCAACGCCGCGTCGACGGCGTCCTCGGCCATCTTCCGGTACGTCGTCAGCTTGCCGCCGACGACGGTGAGCACGCCGTCGGCGCCGGTCACCACCGCGTGCTTGCGTGAGAGATCAGCGCTGCGCCCGCCGCCGCCTTCGACGAGCGGCCGCAGCCCGGCGAACGAGCCCGCGACGTCGGCACGGGTCAGCGGGCGGGTGAACGCCTTCGACGCCACTTCGAGCAGGAAGTCCACATCGGACTCCGGCACCGACGGCACGCGCGGGACGGGGCCGTCGGTCGGTTCGTCGGTGACCCCGACGAACACGCGGCCATCGGGTTGCGGCAGCAGGAAGACGAACCGGTTGTTCTCGCCGGGGACGGGCACGTTGACCGACGTCGCGCCGATCGGCGCCGCCCCCGAAGCCAGGATCAGATGTGAGCCGCGGGACGGCCGCAGCCGCACCGACTCCGCCAGTTCGCCCGCCCAGACGCCCGTCGCGTTGATCACCTGACCGGCGCGGATCTCGATCTCCTGCCCGGTGAGCCGGTCCCTGGCCCGCACCGAATCCGCGTCGAGCCGGAGCGCTTCGACCCTTGTCAGGATCTTCGCGCCGCGTGACGCCGCCGTGCGCGCCAGGTTCACCACGAGCCGCGCGTCGTCGGTCAGCGCGCCGTCGTAGGCCAGCAGCGCGCCGCGCAGACCTTGGGGGGACAGGCCGGGAGCGAGCGCCAGCGCCTCCGCGGCCGGGATCGACCTCGGCCGGGGCAGCACCGACGCCGGGGTGCGGGCCGCGCGGCGGAGGCCGTCACCGGCGACGAGGCCGGTCATGATGAACGCCTGCTGGCCGCGGGAGGTCTCGCGGTACAGGGGGAACAGCTGCGGGATCGCCCTGGTGAGATGCGGGGCGGTGCGAGTCATCAGGATCCCGCGTTCGACGGCGCTCTCGTGCGCCAGCGCCAGGTCGCCCTTGGCCAGGTAGCGGAGCCCGCCGTGGACCAGTTTGCTGGACCAGCGCGACGTCCCGTACGCCAGGTCGTACGCCTCGATCAGGGCCACCGAGAGCCCGCGCGCGGCCGCGTCCAGCGCGATCCCCGCGCCGGTGACACCGCCGCCGACCACCAGCAGGTCGACCCGCTCACCGCCGGCCAGCGCCGCGAGCTCACGCTCACGCCGCCGAGCGTTGAGTGAGCCCGGCGTCACGGCCTCAACGCCGCGTCGAGCACGTTGGCGAACTCCGTCATCAGGTTCTTCTCGTTCACGTCCGCGGTGGCGGGGCGGTAGGAGAAGGTGAAGGACTGGATGAGCAGCAACAGGGTGCGCGCCTGCGAGGGCAGATCGCCCTTGCGGATCGAGCCGTCTTCGTGGCCCCCTTGCAGCAGATGCAGGATCACGCCCTCGGCGAAGCGCTGGGTCTTCCCGAGCCGCTCGACGATGTAGGGCAGGACCAGTTCGGGGTCGAGGTCCAGCAGCGTGCGGAACAGCGGGTCACCCGAGAGCGCGGCGACGGCGGCCGTCGAACTCTGCACGAGCTTCGCGCGGAAGTGGGCCGGTTCGACGTCCGGTTCGGCGGCGCCTTGCAGCAGTCCGCCGAACTCGCGGGTCATGAGGGTCGCGAGCACGCTGCGCACGTCCGGGAACCGTCGGTAGACGGTCATCCGGCTGACCTTCGCCGTCCGCGCTATCTCGGCGAGCGTGGTCCGCCTCACACCGACGGCGAGCACGCACTTCTTCGCCGCGTCGAGCAGAACGTCGTCGGACACGCGTGTCGAGGCCTGGCGGGATCGGGTGTCCGCCAGTGCCGAGACGCCTGTTTCCGCAGGTGAGTGACGTTTTACGTCCATGTGTAACACTGTAGTCGTGACGGAGCTTATTGACCACCGGTTAAGACGATCCTGGACGCCTGAAGCCGGTGACGCGGCCCACCTTCCGGCGAAGGCCCTGCGGTGGCTCGTCCAGCGTATCGGCCCGTTGGCCTCGGCGGCTCCTTTCGCACCCGATTCGGCGCTGTCCGTGCCCGAACCGGTGCTGGGCGAGCAGTCGAAGCGAGACCTGGAGGAGCTCGTCGGCGCCGAGCACGTTCTGGTGACGCCGGGGGAACGGCTCGCCAGGGCGAGCGGGCTGTCCTATCTGGACTTGGTGCGGCGACGGGGATTCGGTGATTTTCCGGTGCCGGACGCCGTCGTCCTGCCGGAGAATCCCGACGAAGTCCAGTCGGTGCTGGAAATCTGCGCACGGCACGACGTCGGCGTCGTCCCGTTCGGCGGCGGGACGTCGGTGGTCGGCGGGGTCACGGCGCTGCGCGGGGACAAGAGCGCGGTGATCGCGCTCGACCTCACCCGGCTCGGCGACCTGGTCTCCGTCGACCCCGTCTCCCGGATCGCGGTCCTGCAGGCGGGGGTCACCGGCCCGGAGGCCGACCGGCTGCTCGCCACACACGGCTTCACCCTCGGGCACGTGCCCCAGTCCTACGAACGCGCCACGATCGGCGGGTACGCCGCGACCCGGTCCGCAGGGCAGGCCTCGTCGGGTTACGGCCGGTTCGAGGACATGGTTTCGGGCGTCCGGCTCGCGACCCCGCGCGGTGAGTGGAAGCTCGGCGTCGCGCCGGCGTCGGCCGCCGGACCGGACCTGCGGCACCTCGCCATCGGCAGTGAGGGCGCGCTCGGCGTGATCACCGAGGTCGCCCTCCGCGTCCGCCCGGTGCCGGAAGTGCGCCGCTACGAGGGCTACGTCCTCGACGGCTGGGAGAACGGCGCCGCGGCTGTGCGCGAACTCGCGCAGCGGCACGTGCTCGCCGACGTCACGCGACTGTCCGATGTGGACGAAAGCGAGGTTTCGCTGGCGCTCAACGACAGCTGGAAGACCAAGGCGCTGCGCCGGTATCTCAAGGCGCGAGGGATCCACGCCCCTTGCCTGCTGATCGTCGGCTGGGAAGGCGCGTCGAAACGCGAGGTCGCCCGGCGCCGTCAGGAGACCACCCGGGTGCTGGAGCCGTTCGGGGCCGTCCGCATCGGCGCCGCGCTCGGCGAGTCCTGGCGCCGCGGCCGGTTCTCCGGGCCCCGGCAGCGGGACGCCTTGCTGGACAACGGCGTCTGCGTCGAAACCCTGGAAACCGCCGCCTACTGGGCGGAACTGAGCGATCTGCGCGACGCCGTCCGCGCCGCGCTCACCGCCACGCTCGGCCGGGCCATCATCATGTGTCACGTCTCCCATGCCTACGAAACGGGCGCGTCGCTGTACTTCACCGTGCTCACCGCCCGCGACGAGGCCGACCCGATCGGCCAGTGGCAGCGGGCGAAGGCGGCGGCGTCGGAGGCGATCACCGGGATCGGCACCATTTCGCACCACCACGCCGTCGGCGTCGACCACGCCCGCTACCTGGCGTCGGAGATCGGCGAGATCGGCGTCGAAGTGTTGCGAGCGGCGAAGAAGGCCGTCGACCCGGCCGGGATCCTCAATCCCGGGAAGCTTCTTTGACCAGGGTCCCGGCGTCGACCAGCGTGCAGTCCAGGCCGTGCGTCTCGGCGGGGATCCCTTCCAGCGCCGCGGCCCGGCGCTGTTCGAGGTCGGCGACGCGGATGTGCCTGCCGTCCACGAGGATCGGCAGGCGGATGTCCGCGGCGCCGACGTACGCCACCACGTCGTCGAGGACGGTGCCGTCGTCGAGGGTGATGGCCGGAGCGGTCAGCCGCACCAGGCGGTAGCGCTGCCCGTTGCCCTCGCAGGTGTTGAGCACGGCGAGCTGGCCGGGGGTCGCGAACCAGACGGCGTGCTCCTCGACGACACCCGGGGCGGCGGCGAGCGTGGCGGGCCGCTGCCCGTCCCGGAACCGCAGGCCGGACGCCCAGACCGCGGCGAGGTCGGTGCAGCGCGCGTGGCAGACGACGACAGGGCCCGTCAGGCCCATGTTGTCGCGCAGCCAGGTGATCTTCGACGGGCACGCGTTCGAGCCGTAGGCGAGCACGGCCTGGCGTTCGCGCCAGCCTTCCGGCGCGGTGTCGAGGCTGTGCCCGGCGCCGTCGAAGTGGACGAAGGAGTGACCTGGTCGCGCTCCCGGATACGGGTCGGCGGGGAAATCGGCGTCGGCGAAGAGTTTCACCACGTCACCACGCTACGGAGGACGTCCCCGTGGTGCATGCGTTCGAAGGCCTGCTCGACGCCGTCGAGGGCGATCCGCTCGGTGACGAACTTGTCGAGCGGGAGCCTGCCCTGCAGATAGAGGTCGATCAGCATCGGGAAATCGCGTGAGGGCAGGCAATCGCCGTACCACGACGACTTGAGCGAGCCGCCGCGCGAGAAGAAGTCGATCAGTGGCAGATCCAGCCGTATGTCCGGGGTCGGGACGCCGACGAGTACGACGGTGCCCGCCAGGTCGCGGCCGTAGAACGCCTGCCGCCACGTTTCGGGCCTGCCGACCGCGTCGATCACGACGTCCGCGCCGAACGAATCGGTGAACTCCTGGATCGCTTCGACGACCTGGTCTTCGCTCAGGCCCTTGCTGTTCAGCGTGTGCGTGGCGCCGAAGTCCTTGGCCCAGGCCAGTTTCCGGTCGTCGGTGTCGATGGCGACGATGGTCTTCGCGCCGGCGAGGTTCGCCCCGGCGATGGCCGCGTCGCCGACGCCGCCGCAGCCGATGACCGCGACGGAATCGCCGCGGCTCACCGCACCGGTGTTCAGCGCCGCGCCGAGCCCGGCCATCACCCCGCAGCCGAGCAGTCCGGCGACGGCGGGCTCGGCGGCGGGGTCGACCTTCGTGCACTGTCCACTGTGGACGAGCGTCTTTTCCAAGAACGCCCCGACGCCGAGCGCGGGCGACAGGGCGGTGCCGTCGGCCAGTGTCATCGGCCGGGCGGCGTTGAACGTGGAGAAGCAGTACCAGGGCTTGCCCCGGCGGCAGGCCCGGCAGGCGCCGCAGACCGCGCGCCAGTTCAAGATCACGTAGTCGCCCGGTTCGAGGTCCGTGACGCCGTCGCCGACGGCCTCCACGAAACCCGCGGCCTCGTGGCCGAGCAGGAACGGGAACTCGTCGTTGATCCCGCCCTCGCGGTAGTGCAGGTCGGTGTGGCAGACGCCGCACGCCTTGACCGAGACGACGGCCTCGCCGGGCCCGGGATCGGGCACCGTCACGGACTCCGGTGAGACCGGTTCACCCTTGGCGCGGGAAACGACGCCCTGGACCTCGTACGGCATGCCCACCTCCGAGTCGACGAAACTCCGAGCTTGCCACGAAATCCATACCGGCCGCGAGATCCGCTAGGGTGCGGAATCGTTTCAGTGCGGCGTGATGATGTACGCGACCCCGCCGGGACCGCTGGAGACCCCGCCCGTGGTGTTGTACCGCTTGGTGCGCTGCCAGATCGTCTCGAACTGGTGTCGCTTGTAGACGTTTCGGACGCGGTCGTTGCTGCCGGCGGCCGGGTCGTTCGCGATCACGTCACCGTCCTTCGTGAAGCCGACGACGACCATGATGTGCCCGGAGGTGCCGTAGCCCGCGCCGTCGAGTTCCTCGGCCTTGAACGACTGCGACGTGATCACCGGGATACCGCGCGCGATGTAGTTTTCGAGTTCGTTCAAGGAGTGCAAACGGGTGATGTGCCCACGTAGTCCGAGTGAAGCGGCGTACGCGGTGTTGAACGGCCAGTTGCCGGTTCCGTCGTAGGCGTAGTCGAACGTGTATCGGGCGGCGTACGCGACGGTCGGGTCGACGTAACCCTCCGGGATCCACGCCATGTCCTCGGGCTTGGGCCGTTTGCCCCAGTACTCGGTCACCATTTCGGTGGACGTCGGGCTGCACCAGTTCTCGCCGCCGCCCCCGTACTCCGGGAAGTGTCCTTTGTGGAGGTTCTGGGCGTAGGCGGGCACCTTGAGCTCGATCCCGGTGGCGCGGCCCGGTTTCGTCGCCTTGACCTCGAACCGGTCCGGGACCAGCGACGTCATGGCGCCGACCGACGTCATCGACGGCGTGGCACGCGAACCGGCCTCGCGGTACAGGCTCACCCGCAGCTGGTACGACCGGAGCGCGACGCCCGCCTTCATGACCAGCGTGTCGACGTCGACAGCGGCGTTGGCGTCGCTCTGGCCGTCGACGCTGGTGCGTTTGATGTCGGCGTCCCCGTTGGCCCATCGGCCCATGACGTACCAGGCGGTTTCGGCGCCCGACGAGGTGCGGCCCTTCGCCTCCACCTTGATCCAGGTCTTCGCCGGTGTCTTGGCGTTCCACGACGCGACCAGCTGGGAGGCGTCGAAGCCCTGCGTGCGGCTCCTCGACGTCCATTGGCCGTATTCGTAGGTCTTCGTGGTGCCGAGCACGGGTTCGGTGTGCTCGACGGTGCCGATCGGGCGGTCGATGCGCAGCGCGCCGTGGTCGAGGCCGAGCCCCTCCAGCCTGCCGTCGCGGAAACCGTGGTGACCGGACCATTCGTGGTAGTCGATCGACTCGTCGTCCGGGCGGCCGGGGCCCGCCTCGGCCGTCTGTGCCGTCACGGCGGTCAGCGTCGCGATCGTCAGCAGCGTGACCAGCCCTCGTATGCTCATCCCGGCTCCATCCCTCGAATCCACTCAGCTCGAATCCACCCAGAGGGAAGGGATTTTCGCCGGTCGCGCGAGGTATGTAAACAGTTGTCTACAAGACGGCCTGAGTCTGTGTCACTTTCGCGACCAGCTTGGCGTCGCCGTCGTGGATTTCCGTTTCCACCACGATGATCTTGCGGCCGGCGTGCAGCGGCTTCGAGGTGGCCGTCGCGTGGCCCGACCGGACCGCGCGCAGGAAGTTCGTCTTCGATTCGACGGTCGTCGTGCCCTGGCCGCCCTCGGGCAGGTTGAGGAACGCGCAGACCGCGCCCGCGGAATCGGCCAGCGCCATCAGCAGGCCGCCGTGCAGCGCCCCGCCGAGCGTGCAGAGCGTCTCGTCCCACGCGACCCGGGCGCGCACGACGGCGGCCGAATGCTCCAGGACCTCGATGCCGAGCCGCTCGGTGAACGGCATGGTCTGGTGGAAGAGCGCGGTGCCCGCTGCGTCGGTCATGGTGCCGAGCGTGCCGGGCGCCGCGCCCCGTGTCGATTACCTCCGGGGTAACGGGCGTCAGGTGAGCGGGTGGGTCAGCAGCAGTTCCGTGTTCTGGTCTTGAGCGGTGCCGACGGCGCCCAGTGAAGCGTGGATGTCGTTGTACGAGAACTCCCGGTACAGCGACGCAAGCGCTTGCGTCGAGGTGTCCGAGTACGCCGCCTCGTACGGCGCTTCGGCCTCGATCAGGGTCGTGAACAGCGAAAGCGTGCCGTCGGCGTTGTCGGCGACCTCGATGATCCGCGCGTGCTGCGGGAAGTCGATGTGCGACGCCGTGTTGATCTCCCAGAAGCCCTGCTTCGCCGTCTTGCCGGCATGCGGGGTGATCTTGTTGTGGTGTGTGTGCCCGTTGACCCACGCCAGCACGTTCGGGAACCGGTTCAGCAGCGAGACGAACGTGTCGCCGTTGAGTCGCAGCTCCAGCGGGTGCCGCGCGTCCGGGAGGATGTTGCCCATGGTGTCGCTGGTGTGGTGGCTGAACAGGATGAACAGCTCGTCCGTCACGTTCTGCGTGACCTTGCGCCCGAAGAAGTCGTAATACACCGAGCTGTTCCGCTTGAGCGTGTTCTCCACCCAGGTGAACTGCCCGAGCCCGATCGACCCGTCGGCCAGCCCGGCCATGGTGGTGGTGTCGAGGCTGATGCCGACGACGCCCGGCGCGATGCGGAAGGTGTAGTACACGTTCCGCCCGTCGGCGTTGTTCCCGCTGAACCCGTGGCCGACCGGGCCGGGGCCGGTGTTGGCGGCGTCGAGGTGGTGCCGGACGAACTCCGCGGTGCTGAACGGCCGCCGCCGCTCGTCCGGGGTGATTTCGCGGATCGTGCCCGAGCCGCCGAACAGTTCCGTGACGGGGACGCCGGAGCCGGAGCCGATCGCCTTGGCGAGTTTCCGCGACGTCGTCTCGTCCTTGCCGATGACCTTGAAGCGGCCGGTGTACCAGGCGTCCATCCCCGGTAGATCCGGCACCGTGCCGACGATGCTGTCGTCGTGGTTGCCGAAGGTGCAGAACCACGGGACGTCGAGACCGGGTGAGGTGAAGGTGCTCGACGCGGCACCGAGCAGGCCGGGCAGCTGCGGGAAGCCCTTCTTCGTGTACGCGTCGTCCAGCGTCTTGCCGGGGTTCCAGTAGTGCGGGGACCCGGACGTCTGGACGCCTTCGTGCACGCCAGGGTCACCCGAGGTCGGGTTCACCGTGCCGCCGTTGAGCACCTTGAGGAACCACTCGAGCTCGATCAGCTCGTGGTTGTCGGTGTTGTCGCCGGTGGTGACCATGAAGTCGATCGCCCGCCCGGTGAACGGGCCCGCCTTCAGGCTGTTCACCCGCTCCACCAGCGCCGTCGTCGCGACCGGGCCGAGCGTCTCCTGTGGCCGGTGCGCCGAGCCGATCAACGGGTGCAGGTACTCGAACCGCGCCGGGCTCTCGGCGTCGGTGAAGTGCAGGTCGGTGAACTGCGCGAACGAGGCCATCGCGCGGCGCCGGTCGTCGCGGCCGGACTTCGGCGCGGCGAGCTCGCCCCGGACCACGAGCGGCCAGCCGGGGCCCGCTGTCAGCCGCGTGTAGCCCGGACCGCTCTTGAGCGGGGCCGCCGCGGAGTCCAGTGTGGTGCCCGCGGTCCGCGTCGCGCGGGTCGTGGTGAGCGCGAGCGCCCGGTCGAGCGCGTTGGCGGTCGGCGTGCACAGCAGCAGGCCGACGCCGGCGGCGCCTGCCGTGGCGAAGGTGCGCCTGGAGATGTCGGACATGGCGGTGCCCCTACTCGTCGCGGGTGGGTGTCGCGGAAGGACGATGCCGGACGACGTTAGCCGTGGGGTGAACGCCAGAAAAGGGTAATGCGAAAATTTGTCACGTTCGGCCGAATGCTCGACCGGCCGCGATGGTTAAGCTGGTCGCTCGGCGAACGAGGAGGTGGCCCCCGTGGGTGCTTCGGCTTGGTCTGTCCGCGGCCGGTTCGCCGGCGACCCGGAAGCCGCGCTGGACGCGATCAAGGCACGCGTCTTCGCGGAGGGCGACTACCTCTGGGAAGAGGACGAGCTCGGCCGCCCTGATTCGGTCGACGAGCTGTACGAAGTGGAGAGCGTCCAGGAGTCGGGGACCCATTCCGTGCTCGACGTCCACGAGTTCATCAGCGCCACGGGCGAGGACGACTTCGGCACGATCCGGCCCTTGACCGACGCGGAGCTTCTCACCGCCTTCGGCACCGAGGAGCCGTCCGTCGCCGGATTCGACGAACTCGACAAGGCGGGACAGTTGCCGTACGAACGCCGCCCGCGCTGGAGCGCGAACTGCGCGCTGCTCTACGAGGACGACGTCGCCATCGAACTGGCGATCTGGGGCGTTTCCGGGGACTAGAGCTCCTTGAGGCAACGTTGCCGGTGGTCGTGAGTGACGTTTCGGGTTCTCTTTGAGGGGTAAGGCAAAGGTGGCGTGGTCGTGGGCGGGGCCGGCGGCGGGTGAAGGCGTGACTCGCGTGCTCGGGCACGTGACTCGCGTGTTTGGAGACGTGACTCGCGTGTTTGGGCACGTGACTCGGGTGTGCGGCGTCCGATCACGTGAGTTCCGTCTCCAAGCACACGAAATCCGACGCTGCAGAACTACGTGATCATCGACCTGGACCTGATCGAGCGGAGCATGCGGCTCAAGGGCGCGGACACCGACGGCGCGCCGGGCTATCTCGGCGCGTTGCGGCTGGTGGGGAACGTTTTCATCGTCGGCAACGCGCTCGGGCTGCTTGTCTGGTTCCGCTGGCGTTGGCTCTTCTGGCCGGTGCTCGCGGTCAACGTCGGCCAGGCGTTCGGCGTCTTCGTCGTGCCGTTCGAAGTGCACCGGGCCGCGATCGCCGAACACGGCTGGCCGGGGGTGCTGCCCTCGGTGGTCACCGACGGCGGCGCGGCGATCCTGTCGATCGTCCTGATAGTTGCCTACGTCCGCTCGCGGCGGCTCACGCGGACAGGCGACCCAGTTCGGCTTTGACGGCCTCGACAGCCTTCTTCGTCTCGGCGACCGGGTCGGCGCCGTCGCGGGCGATGCGGCCCAGCGCGTCGACGAGCGCGGCGTTCGCCGTCGGAGTCCACAGTGGACCGGCGGCGCGGCCGTTCTCCTTGACCAGCTTCGCGGCGTCGCCCGCCGCCTCGACTTTGCCGAGCACGCTCAGCCGCGCGGGCAGGTGGAAACCGAACTTGGTGGCGAACTCCTGCTGGAAGTCGGTGCGCTCCAGCCACAGCCATTTGACGAAGTCCTTGGCGGCGCTGGGGTTCAGGCTCTTGGAGTGCACCATCGCGCTCAGTCCGCTGACCGGGACGGACGGCGCGCCCGCCGCGTCGAGGCGTGGGAAGGCCAGGACGCCGAAGTCGTCCTTCATGGTGTCCTGGATCTTCGGCAGGTTCCACAGCCAGGTCCACTGCATGGCGGCGAGCCCGTCGATGAACGGGATCGGGTCCGCCCAGTCCGTCGAAGCGCCCAGCAGCAGCGAACCGTTGAGCTCGTGGAGTTTCGCGAACGCCGTGGCGGCACGCGGATCGTCGAAGCCGACGGCTTTGCCGTCCTTGACGTAGTCGAGCCCGGCCGCCCAGAGCAGCGGCCCGGCGAGTGCCGACGCGCCCGCGTCGTTGCCCGCGAACAGCCCTTTGACGCCGTCCCTGGAGAGTTTCTTCGCCGCGTCGACGAGCTCGTCGAGCGTCTGCGGCGGCTGTACCTTGGCCTCCTGCAGGAAACTCTTGCGGTAGAAGAGGACCTGGGTGTCGAGCGCCTGCGGGATGCCGTAGGTCTTGCCGTCGACGGTCTGCGCCGCGAGCACGGACTGGTTGAAATCGCCGCGCACGGGCCCGATGACGTCGTCGAGCGGGACGAGGAGGTTCTGCCGGACGCGGTCGACGGTGACCTGGCCTTCGAAGACGTCCGGGACAGGGCCCGCCTGCAGTGCGGCGTTCAGCTTCGTCTCGTAGTCGTCGGGATTCCACTGCACCGCGACCTTGGACTTCTGGTACGCGGCCGCGTAGCGCGCGACGGCTTCCTGGACACCGGCTTCGGGATACGGGTGGTACCACTGCGAGAGGTCCACCGGTTTCGGTTTCGGCCTGGTCATCCCGGCGGAGTACGCCGTCGAGGGTGGCGGGCTTCCTGTTTGGACACTGTTCGACCCGCAGGCGGAGAGCACCGTCGTCCCCGCCAGCGCCAGGAACGCGCGCCTGCTTGTCTTACGCACCAACAAAACCCTTCGCCGAACGCCGTGAAGGCCATCTTCAGGGATTAGAGTCCCTCAAGATGGCCTTCACGGAAGGGCAGGCGCGCGGGAGATTAACCCGTTAGAGCTGACTGATGTCGAGTTTGCCTTCGGAGTGGAACGCCCGCAGCCGCTTCTTGTCGAACTTGCCGACACTGGTCTTCGGGACTTCGTCCACAAAGGTCCAATTCTCCGGGAGCTGCCACTTGGCGACCTTGCCGGACAAGAACTCGCGCAGTTCTTCGGCCGTGACGCTCTGGCCTTCCCTGAGCACGACGGCGACCAGCGGGCGCTCGTCCCACTTCTCGTCGGGGATGCCGACCACGGCCGCCTCGGCCACCGCGGGATGGGCCATCACCTGGTTCTCCAGGTCCACCGAGGAGATCCACTCGCCGCCGGACTTGATGACGTCCTTCGCGCGGTCGGTCAGCGTGAGGTAGCCGTCCGGGCTGATCTTGCCGACGTCGCCGGTGCGCAGCCAGCCGTCGTGGAACTTCTCCGGATCGGGCTCGTCACCGGTCGTGCCGCTGTAGTACGACGCCGCGATCCACGGCCCCTGCACTTCGAGCTCGCCGACACTTTCGTTGTCCCACGGCAGTTCCTCGCCGCTGTCGCCGATCAGCCGGGCGCTGACGGACGCCGGGAACCGGCCCTGGGTGTAGCGGTACTCCCAGGCCTTCTCGCCGGTCGCGGCGGCGGGCGGGCGGGCGACGCTGCCCAGCGGGGACGTCTCGGTCATGCCCCAGGCGTGCAGGATCGGCACGCCGTAGCGGTCCTCGAAAGCGTGCATCAGCGACGGCGGCGCGGCCGAGCCGCCGACGACGACCTCGCGCAGATGCGAGATGTCCTGCGGGTTCGCGTCGAGGTGCGACAGCAGGCCCTGCCAGATCGTCGGGACGGCGCCGGCGAAGGTCGGCTTCTCGGCGTCGAGCATCTGGGCGATGGGGGCGGGCTGGAGGAAGCGGTCCGGCATCAGCAGCGAGGCGCCGACCATCAGCGCCGCGTACGGCATGCCCCACGCCATCGCGTGGAACATCGGGACGATCGCGAGGGCCTTGTCGTGCTGGGCCAGCCGCATGCTGTCGGTCATCGTGACCTGCATCGAGTGCAGCCAGATCGACCGGTGGGAGTACGCGACGCCCTTGGGGTCACCCGTGGTACCCGAGGTGTAACACATCGCGGCGGCCGAACGCTCGTCCACGTCGGGCCAGTCGAAGGTGTCCGGCTGGCCGGCCAGCAGCTCGTCGTAGGAGTGCACCTGGACGCCGTCCGGCGCCGGGAGGGCGGAGGCGTCGCCGTTGGCCACGATGACGTGGCGGACGGTCTTCAGCTCGGGCAGCTGCTTGGCCAGCAGCGGGATCAGCGTGCCGTCGACGATGACGACCTGGTCCTCGGCGTGGTTGGCGACGAAGACCAGTTGCTCCGGGAACAGCCGGATGTTCAGCGTGTGCAGCACCGCGCCCATCGCGGGAATGGCCAGGTAGGCGGCCATGTGCTCGGCGTTGTTCCACATGAAGGTGCCGACGCGCTGGTCGCCGGTGATGCCGAGGCTCCGGAGGGCGTTGGCGAGCTTCGCGGCGTGCCTGCCGAGTTCGCCGTAGGTCTCGCGGCGGGCTTCTGAACCGGTCCAGGTGATGACTTCGCTCTCGGAGTGCACCCTGGTGCCGTGGCGGAGCAGCCTGCCCAGCGACAGCTGTCCGTCCTGCATCGTGCTCAACATCGCGTACTCCCGTGGTGCTCGTTCTCCGGTGAACTGGGGTTGGGCCGACTCTAATGCGGGTCGGGTGAACTGGTCAGTAACGTCGGAGGCAACCGTTCGGTCACGGTGTCGCGCTAACGGGTGTTCGCCGGTTCGGGTCAAGATCGTCGATAAATCGTATTTTTCCTACCATGAAACGAAAAATGGCTAACAGTGCGAAGTGATGGCATCGCTCATAAGGGTGATGAACGCCATTGAATCGCCGCCCGAAGGACGTGTTTCCGCAGGCTGGGGCGGGTTGCCCATGGCGTGGTCGAAGGGTAATAAGTGCGTGTCGGTTTCACGGCCGAGGAACGAGTGGCGTTTACTGGGGCCGTGGTACAGAGACGGCTGGCCAGCGCTTGCTCTTGCAAGCATGGTTTAAAGGCCGTCGGCCGCGAAAGCGGAGACCTGAGATGAAAGGACTACTACGTTGGCTCTGCCCACGTTGACTCCGGAGCAGCGCGCCGATGCCCTCGCCAAGGCGGCTGAGGCTCGCAAGGCGCGCTCCGAGCTGCTTGCGTCGATCAAGTCCGGCAAGGAGAGCATCGACAAGGTGCTCAAGCAGGCCAAGGAGAACAAGACCATCGGCAAGACGAAGGTCACGCAGCTGCTGAAGGCCGTGCCCGGTCTGGGCGCGGTCAAGGTCGCCGCCCTGCTGGAGCAGGCCGGGATCGACCCTGACCGGCGTGCAGCCGGCCTGGGTGAGCGGCAGCGCGAGGCCCTCCTCGAGGCGCTGAAGTAACGCTTCCGCCCAGGTCACGGGCTGTCCAGGGGAAGGTGTCGCCTGAGAGGCTGTTGCCCGGGCAACACTTTCCCCTGGTCTCAGCCGGAGCCTGGGACGCTGGTGGGGTGACGACCAGTACCGCACCGGCGACCCCGGCAGACCTGGCCGCCCGCTACGAGCGGGGCGACTTCCTCCTGGCCACGGCCCGGAACGCACTCCTCGCGAGCGGGGCCGCGGGCACCGCGACCGACACCGATCCGGCGCGGCTGTCCAAGGCTCTGCCTGGGCTGTTCGCCGACTCGGGCGCACCGATCGCGGTCGGTGTGCTGCCCTTCGACACCACTTCCACGCCGAGCCATCTGGTTCTGCCTCGCACGGTGCAACGCGCATCGTCCGATCGAGCGGCCGTCCCGCCGCGCACCGTTCTCCCGCAGCCGGTCAAGGTCACTTCCGTGCCCGAACCGGAGGCGCATCTCGCCGCCGTCCGCGCGGCCGTCTCGGCGCTGAGCGACCGTGACCTGCGCAAAGTCGTCCTGGCCCGCGCTCTCGACCTCGACTTCGCCGACGCCGTCCCGGTCGCCGACGTCGTCCGGAACCTGGCGAACGGGAACCCCCGGCACACCACCTACGCCGCGCAGCTGCCCGGCGGGCGCACGCTGGTCGGCGCCACCCCCGAGCTCCTGCTGTCCCGCACCGGCGGCGCCGTGCTGTCCCGGCCGCATGCCGGGTCGATGCCCCGGTCGGCGGACCCGGCGATCGACAAGGCCCATGGTGAGGCGCTCCTGGCGTCCGAAAAGGACCACGTCGAACACGCCGTGGTGGTGGAGTCCGTCGTCGAGATCCTGCGGCCGTTCTGCCGCACCCTCGACGTCCGCGGCCCCGAACTGGTCTCGACGCCGGCGATCTGGCACCTCTCGACCACCGTCACCGGTGAGCTGATCGACTCCGGCGTCACCGCGCTGGACCTCGCCGCCGCGCTGCATCCGACCCCTGCGGTCTGCGGAACGCCGACCGACGCCGCACGCTCCCTGGTCCAGGAGCTGGAGCCGTTCGACCGCGCCTACTACGCGGGCGCCGTCGGCTGGGTCGACGCGGCGGGAGACGGCGAATGGGCCGTCGGGATCCGGTGCGCGGAGATCGCCGACACCTCCATGCGGCTGTACTCCGGCGGCGGCATCGTGCCCGCGTCCGACCCCCGGACCGAACTCGACGAGACCTCGGCGAAGTTCCGCACCCTGCTGGCCGCCATGGGTCTGGAGATCTAGAGGGTCACGAAGTCTTCGGTGACCGAGATGTCGTCCGAGGTGATCAGCGCGACGGCGGCCCGGTAGCCCTCGGTCGCCTTCAGGTCCGCGAGCCGGGTCCGCGCCGGGTCGAGGGCCGCGTGGCTCGACCGGACCAGCCGCGCCTGTTCGTCGTATCCGGAGAACGTGATGCTCTGCAGCGGGATCTTGAGGCCCTTCCCGGTGGCCTTCATGACGGCTTCCTTGCGCGTCCAGTACGTGAAGAACGCCGTCGCGCGCTGCTCGGCGAGCAGCCCGGAGATCGCGGCCTGCTCGGTCGGGGTCAGCGCGTACTCCATGAGCGAGTCCTCGGCGCGCCTGGTGGCCGTCTCGACGTCGAGGCCGACCGGGGTCCCCGCGGTGGCCGCGACGCCGATGAGGTCGCCGGAATGCGAGATCGACAGCATCAGCGGCGCACCGGGCACCCGGGGGCGGCCGTGCGGTTTCCCGCAGTCTTCACAGGTCGCGTCGAAGCTCACGTCTTCGACAGCCAGGCCGAGCCGCTCGGCGGCGACGGTCTTCGCCAGCATCCGGCCGGTCAGGAACCGGCGCTTGTCGATGTCCTGGCGGTAGCTGTCGTACCGGCCTTGTTCGACCTCGTCGAGCAGGGCCAGGAACCGGGGTTCAGCGGGCAGGGGCGGGGACCAGTGGACCGCACATTCGATCACGTCTCCTTTCTACCCGATTCGACACTGGCATCACTCGAGTTTTCGTCGAGCAAAGTCGCTTCGTCGAACGGCGACTCGCCATTCAGCGTCCGATCCAGCTGCTCGCGGTCGATCTCGTTGGTCCAAGTGCCGATCAGCACGGTCGCGACGGCGTTGCCCGCGAAGTTCGTCAGCGCGCGGGCCTCGGACATGAACCGGTCGATGCCGACGATGAACCCGACGCCGTCGACCAGTTCCGGCCGGTGCGACGACAGCCCGCCCGCCAGCGTCGCGAGCCCCGCGCCGGTGACCCCGGCGGCTCCCTTCGACGCGATGATCATGAACACCAGCAACGAGATCTGCTCGCCGATGGTCAGTGGCTTGTCGAGCGCGTCCGCGATGAAGATGGACGCCATCGTCAGGTAGATCGCGGTGCCGTCGAGGTTGAACGAGTACCCGGTGGGCACGGTGATGCCGACCACGGGTTTGGAGACGCCGGCGTGCTCCATCTTCGCGATCAGCCGCGGCAGCGCCGACTCCGAAGACGACGTCGAGAGGATCAGCAGGAACTCGCGGCCGAGGTATTTCAGCAGTTTGAAGATGTTGACCCTGGCGAACACGCCGATGATCAGCCCGAGCACCCCGAACACGAACAACCCGCAGGTGATGTAGAAGCCGAACATGATCACCGCGAGGCTCTGCAGCGCCTTCCAGCCGGTCTCGCCGACGACGGCGGCGATCGCGCCGAACGCGCCGACCGGGGCCGCCCACATGATCATCGCCAGGATCCGGAACACGAGCCGCTGGATGTGCTCGATGCCGCGGCGGATCGGCTCGCCCTTCGGACCCAGTTTCTGCAGCGCGAACCCGGCGAGCAGCGCGACCAGCAGCGTCTGCAGCACCTCGCCCTCGGTGAACGCCGAGACCAGCGTCTTCGGGATGATCCCGAGCAGGAACTCGACGGTGCCCTCGCTCTTGGCGATCTGGTCCTGTCCCTTTTCGGCGATCTCGGGGGTCAGGTGCAGCCCGGCGCCCGGCTGGAGCAGGTTGCCGACGACCAGGCCGATGACCAGCGCGACCGTGGACATCACCAGGAAGTAGCCGATCGCGAGCCCGCCGACGCGGCCGACCTTCGCCGCCTTCGCCACCGAGCCGACGCCGAGCGCGATCGTGCAGAAGATGATCGGCGAGATCATCATCTTGATCAGGTTCACGAACCCGGTCCCGAGCGGCTTCAGTTCCTTGCCGAACTGGGGGAACAGGATGCCGACCGCGATGCCGAGCGCCACCGCCGCGATGACGGCGATGTAGAGGTAATGGGTCCGGTCCCGCTTCGCCGCGGGTGCCTGCGTGCTCATGGGTGCCCTTCAACGAGACGAGATCAGGTTGCGAAAACTTATGACAGTTTCTCGGCGAACGACAACCGAAGCGGTACGCTGAGCTAAGCGAGCGCTTAGTCAATGCCGAACAGGAGCGGGCTGACCATGGATTTCTCTCTCAGCGTCGAGGAACGCGAGGTGCGCGACTGGGTCCGCACGTTCGTCCAGCGGGACCTGATGCCGCGTGAGCAGGAGGTGCTGCGCCGCGAACGCGCCGGTCAGCCGGGTCTCACCGCCGACGAGCTGCGCGAGCTGCAGCTCAAGGCCAAGGAGTCCGGCTTCTGGGGGGTGCAGACGCCCGAGGAGTACGGCGGCATGGGCCTGTCCGCGGTGATGACCGCGCTGCTGGAGGCCGAACTCGGCCGCACGTTCGTGCCGTTCCGCTTCGGCGGGAACGCGGACAACATCCTGTACTACGCCAACGACGAGCAGAAGGAGCGCTACCTGCTCCCGACGATCTCGGGCGAACGCAAGTCGTGCTTCGCGATCACCGAACCCGGCGCGGGTTCGGACGCCAAGGCCATCCGGACCTCCGCCCGCAAGGACGGCACCGACTGGGTCATCAACGGCGAGAAGACCTTCATCACCGGCGGCAACGAAGCCGACTTCGTGATGGTGTTCGCGATCACCGACCCCGAGAAGGGCGCGAACGGCGGCGTCACCTGCTTCCTCGTCGACCGCGACGCGGGCTGGAAGTCCGAGTACATCGACACCATGGGCGAATGGGGCCCGGCGGCGCTGGTCTTCGAGGACGTCCGCGTCCCCGAGACGCAGATCCTCGGCGAGCTCGGCCACGGTTTCGACCTGGCCATGCAGTGGATCGGCGCGGGCCGCTACCTGCTGCCCGCCCGCGCGATCGGCTCCTGCGAGCGGCTGATCTCGATGGCCATCGAGCACGCCAACACGCGGGAGACGTTCGGGCAGAAGATCGCCGAGCGCCAGGCCATCCAGTGGATGATCGCGGACTCCGGCACCGAGCTGGAGGCGCTGCGCTGGCTGGTGCTGCACGCCGCCTGGCAGGTCGACCAGAAGCTGGACTCGCGGCACGCGCAGTCGATGGCGAAGCTGTACGGCGGGGTGAAGGCGAACGAGATCGTCGACCGCGTCCTGCAGATCCACGGCGGAATGGGCTACACGCGGGAACTGCCTGTCGAGCGGTGGTACCGCGAACTGCGGCTGCTGCGGATCTACGAGGGCACCGACGAGATCCAGCGCCGGACCATCGCGCGCAACCTGCTCAAGGGGCACGTCAAGGTCGGCGGCACCCTCGGCTAGACGAAGGGGCCTTTCCCCGCGAAATCGCGTGGAAAGGCCCCTTCACCGCGTTTGCCCTAGTCTTCCTTCTTCCCCCGCATCGCGATCGGGACCCCGGCCAGGTCCTCTTCGTTGCAGAGAAGCTTCACGTCGTAGTAGGGCGAACCCTTGCGGTCGTCATAGTCGAGATGGACGGCCAGCACATCGACCGGTTCCCCGAGCCACTCCTGAGCCTGGCGTAGCCATGTCGCGCACCGTTCGAGGGCCGAGGGCAGGTCGTCGTCGCGGAAGCCCACCGGGCGGTAGGGGACGTCTTGCACCTGATCACGGGGGTTCGAAGGCACCGGCAACGCCGGCGAGAGACCCGAGTCGTCCAGTTCGAGTTGGATCGTTTGCTCAGTCACCCTTCGAGCGTCCCCCAGACAAGCCGTCTGAGCAAGGCGTACCGTCCTAAAGTCGCCGCTAAACGGGCACTCGCCACACTCCCGAGACCACTTCACGGCAGTTTTGCAAGGCTGTGACATCCAGATGACGTTCACAGGCGAGCGCGCGCAGCGCCAGTTCCGCGTAATGCGAGGCCAGCTGATCGAGGGTGAGCGGCCCGGCAGGTGAATACCAGCGGGCGACCCCGCTGCACATCTCCACCAGTGCGAGCCTGGTCACCGAAGGCTGGTCGGTGTGGAAGACGCCGGCCGCGACACCGTCTTCGATGGCGTCCGCCCACAGCCTTTCGTAGGCGTCGCGCAGCCCCACGACCCCGGCCCTGGCGCCGGGGGTGAGCGCGTGGACCTCGTTGTCCACCACGCGGGTGTCGTCCGGCTGGATGGCGTGCGCGAGGACGTGCAGCGCCACCAGGGATCCGAGCCGGGACACGGGATCGGTGAGCCCGGCTGTCGCCTGCTCGGCCGCGTCGAGCAGGCGCCGCAGGGATTCGTTCATGATGGCCACCAGCAGGTCCTCTTTGGTGCCCATGTAGTGGTACAGGCTGGCGGACGACAGCTCCGCCTCCTGGGCGAGATCCCGGATGCCGGTGCCGTGGAAACCCTTGGTGGCGAACAGTTTCACCGCGGCCTGGCGAACCCGTTCGCGAGTACTTACAGCCATGTTTCGGTGGTCCTGTCCCAAGAACCGGCGCGGAGGTCTTCCGCCTTCCTCAGCTCACCCTTGGCGACCCGTTCCGACGGCGTCATCGGCAGTTCCGCCGCGAAGGTCCAGAACCGGGGGATCTTGAAGTAGGCCAGTTTCGCCGAGCAGAACTCCGCCAGCTCGGCAGGTTCGCACCGGTGTCCTTCGTTTTCGTCGAGGACGAGATACGCCTTGACCTCCTCGCCGCGGAGCTCGTCCGGCACCGCGATGACGGCGGCGAGCTTGACCGCCGGATGCAGCTGCAGCGCCCGCTCGACCTCGTCGGCGGAGATGTTCTCGCCGCTGCGGCGGATCATGTCCTTGGTGCGGCCCACGTAGTACACGCGGCCCTCGTCGTCCATTGTGGCCAGATCGCCGGTGTGGAACCAGCCGCCGTCGAACGCGCGCCTGGTCGCCTCGACGTCGTCGTGGTAGCCGTGCATCAGGCCGACCCCGCGGATCAGCAGCTCGCCGGTTTCCCCGCGTGGCAGCGGTTTCCCGGCCGCGTCCGCGATCATCACCTCGCGCTTCGGCGCGGGCCTGCCGAGGCAGCCGGTGCCGATGGTCTCGTCGTGATCCGCCGGGTACATCCGGATGTCGCCGCCGGTCTCGGTCATGCCGAAGGCCTCGAACCACGGCGCGCCCCAGCGTGCTTCGAGCGCGGCGTGCAGGTCACGCGGGATGGCCGACGCGCAGATCGCGCGGACCCGGTGTGCCTTGTCCAGCTCGCTTTCCGGCTGGCGCAGCAGAAGCGTGGGCATCAGGCCGAGGCAGTAGAACCAGGTGACGCCGTGTTCGCGGATCTTCTCCCAGAACGTGGACGGGTGGAAGCGGTCGAGCACCACCAGCGTCGCGCCGCCCGCGAGCCCCAGCGCGACGTTCCACTGTGGATCGATGTAGTGGAACGGTTGCGCGGTCAGGATGACGTCGTCCGCGCCGACCGCGGGGAAGTCCGTGGCCAGGCTGATCGCCAGCGTCGTCCAGTACCGGTTCGGCAGCACGCAGCCCTTGGGGGCACCCGTGGTCCCCGAGGTGTACTGGATGTTGACCGGGCGTTCACCTTCACTCGAAAAGGCCTGGCTGCCGCCGGGATCGGTGAGTTCGCCGGGCGTGAGCACGCGTTCCAGCGAGGTCTCCGGCGCGATCTTGGCCAGCAGTTCCAGGAATTCCTCGGCCACGACGGCGAACCGGGCGCCGGAATGGCGCAGCACGTGGGCGCCGTCGAATTCACGGTACCCGGTGTTGACCGGGACGAGCACCCCGCCGATCTTGGCCAAGGCCAGCCACAGCAACGGGAATTCGGGCTGGTTGCGCAGCATGACCGCGACCCTGTCGCCCGGCCGCGCGCCGAGGTCCAGCAGCGCCCGGGCGAACTCCGTGCTGCGCTCGTCGACTTCGGCGAAGGTGAAGCTTTCGCCGGTGGAGTCGAAGATCCACGCCGTCCTGTCCGGCCAGAGCGCGGCGGCGCGGCCGGTCAGCCCGAGGAGGGTGTCGACCCCGGCGAGCGAGGTCACGTCCGGCTCCGGAACGCCTCGGCCGACGCGGCGACCTCGGCGGAGTGTTCGGTGATCAGCGCGTGGCTGACCTCGAGTTCGAGCGCGGCGTCGAGCGAGCTGTCGATGCCGGAATCGAGGGCGCGTTTGGCCATCGTGGCCGCGGCCGCCGGATGGGCGGCGATCCGGGCCGCCCAGTCGAGCGCGGTGTCCATCAGGTCGTCGGCGGGCAGGACGGCGTTGACCAGGCCGAGTCCGTGCGCTTCGGCGCCGCTCACACGCTCGCCCAGCAGCAGGAGTTCCTTGGCCTTCAGCGGGCCGACCAGCAGTGGCAGCAGCCGCGACGCCGCACCCGTGACGCTGAGGCCCAGCGAGACCTCGGGGAAGGCGAACACCGCGTCTTCGGCGGCGAGGATCAGGTCGCAGCCCATCGCGAACTCGGCACCCGCGCCGATCGCGTAGCCGTGGACCGCGGCGATGACGGGCTGGCGGAGCCCGCGGAGGCGGCGCGTCACGTCTTGCAGCCGATCGAGCCTGGGGCGTGAATCACCCGCCGGGGTGGGCTCCTTGAGGTCGTGGCCCGCGCAAAACGCACGCCCCCGGCCGGCGAGCACGACCGCCCGCGCGTCCGAACGCGCGGCCGCGTCGAGGGCTTCCAACAGGTCGTCGACCAGTTCGGCGACCACCGCGTTGAGCCGTTCGGGGCGGTTCAGCCAGATCACGGCGATGCCGTCGTCGAGTGCGTAGTCCACGGTGCTCATGACGCCGAGCCTAGACGACCGATCGATCGATCGATAGGGTCGAATCCATGCGGGTCGACACGGTCTACGAGAACGCCCGATTCCTCACCGGGACGGAGGAATCCGTAGCACTTGCGGTGCTCAACGGGCGAATAGTCGCATTGGGCACTGATGCTGCCGCGCTTTCCGCAAAACGACGCGTCGACCTCGGCGGCTCGGTGGTGGTGCCCGGTTTCCACGACGCGCACAACCACATGGCCTGGTTCGGCATGGCGCTGGACGACGTCGCCCTGTCGGATTGCCGCAGCGTGGACGAGGTGTACGACGCCGTCGCGCGCCGCGCCGCCGAAACGCCGTCGGGCGAGTGGATCATCGGCAGCGGCTACGACCAGAACAAGCTCGTGGGCGGCCATCCGACCAGGCAGGGGCTCGATCGCGCGGCGCCCGGGCACCTCGTGCGGCTCAAGCACACGTCCGGGCATATGACCGTGGTCAACTCCGCCGTCCTGGAGCGGCTGGACCTGGAGAACGTGCCGGTGGGCGGTGACGTCGTCCGCGACGAAGACGGCTCGCCGACCGGTCTGCTGCGCGAACAGGCCCAGCTCCTGCTGCGGCCGCTGACCTACCCGACGCCGGTCGAGCGGGTCGTCCGCGGCCTGGACAGGGCGAGCGAGCGCTACCTGGCCGAGGGCATCACGAGTGTCCAGGAGGCCGGGATCGGCGGGGGTCTCGTGGGGGAGACCCCCGCCGAACTCGCGGCCTACCAGGTGGCGCGCGACCGCGGGGTGCTGCGGGTGCGGAGCACGGTGATGGTCGCGGCGAGCGTGCTCCACGACCTCGACGCGGGAGCCGGATTTGGTCTCGACCTGGGGATGCGTACCGGGTTCGGCGACGAATGGCTGCGGCTCGGCGCGATGAAACTGTTCGCCGACGGCTCGCTGATCGGCCGGACCTGCGCGATGCACGAGCCGTTCGCCGGTGAGCCGGACAACGTCGGCTACTTCCAGGTGCCCGAGGACGAGATCGCGCGGACGATCGCCGCCGCGCACCGGGCAGGCTGGCAGATCGCGACGCACGCCATCGGCGACCGCGCGATCACCGTCGTCCTCGACGCCTACGAAGCCGCCCTGAAATCGGACCCGCGGCCCGTTCACCGGCACCGCATCGAGCACTGCGCGGTACTGCGGCCCGAAGAGCTGAAGAGACTGGCGTCACTGGGGCTGATCGCGTCGCCGCAGGGCCGGTTCGTGAACGAGATCGGCGACGGGATGCGCGCCGCCCTCGGCCCCGAGCGCGAGCCGTGGTGCTACCGGCTCAAGAGCCTGCTCGACGCGGGATGCGTGCTCCCCGCCAGCTCGGACCGCCCCGTCGTCCAAGGCGCGCCGCTGCTCGCGCTGGCCGACATGGTGCGGCGGAAGACCGCGTCCGGTGTCGTGCTGGGGCCCGACGAGCGGCTCACGCCCGCCGAAGCCCTGCGCGCGTACACCTACGGCTCCGCGTACGCCGCTTTCGCCGAGAAGGACCTGGGCACGCTGGAGGCCGGCAAGCTCGCTGACTTCGCCGTCCTCTCGGCCGACCCGACCGACGAGTCCACTTTGGATTCGATCCACGTCGTCGCCACCGCCGTCGGCGGCGACCTCGTCTACGAACGGAGCTGAGACTGATGCCGGTACGGGACGCCGTCGCGGGCGACATCGAGGAGATCTGCGCGCTCATCGAGGAGCACGCTGTCTACGAGGACAAACACGATCTGAAGCTGGACCGCCAGGAGATGGCCGGATTCCTCTTCGGACCCGCTCCGAAGGCGTGGGTGCTGCTCGCCACCCCGCCGGACGCGCCGGACGAGGTCGCCGGCTTCGCCTTCTGCAGCTGGAACTTCTCCACCTGGGAGGCCCGGCCGGGGATCTGGCTCGACGACCTCTTCGTGCGCCCGGACCACCGGCGGTTCGGCCTCGGGCGGGAGCTGCTCGACGAGCTGAGCGCCCGGACACCGGGCCGCGTCGAATGGGACATGCAGGAGGGCAACGAGAAGGGCGAGGCGTTCTACGCCCAGCTCGGCGCCGACCCCGTCCCCGGCTGGATCCGGTACCGCTGGCGACCGCACGCTGGGTGAGTCGCGGCCAAGCGGCACGCCGTAAACTCTGACCCATGGGTGAAGGGGCGAACCGCAGGTCGTCGTCGGTGGAGGACTACGTCCGGGTGATCTACGGGCTGGTGGAGCGCGGTGAAGCCGTCACCAACACGTCGCTGGCCGGGCGGCTGGAGGTCAGCCCGTCGTCGGCGTCCGGCATGGTCACCAAGCTGTCCCAGCTGGGGCTGGTCGCGCACGTCCCGTACCGCGGGATCGAGCTGACCACCGAAGGCAGGCAGCTCGCCCGCTCGGTGCTCCGCCGCCACCGGCTGATCGAGACCTACCTGGTGTCCGAACTCGGCTACACCTGGGACGAGGTGCACGCCGAGGCCGACGCGCTCGAACACGCGGTGTCGGACAGGCTCGTCGAACGGATCGCGGCGAAACTCGGCAACCCGGTGCGCGACCCGCACGGCGACCCCATCCCCGCCCCCGACGGCAGCGTCGAGGAGATGCCGATGCGCATCCTCGACGACCTCCCGCCCGGCGCGGTCGGCGAGATCGTCCGCGTCTGGGACACCGACCCGGAACTCCTGCGCTACCTCACCGAGCACTCGATCGGCCTCGGCGAGCGGATCGAGGTCGTCGAGCGCCAGCCGTTCGGCGGGCCGATGGTGGTCAAGGTCGGCTCGCCGCCGGACGCGGCGACGCACGCGATCGGCAAGGAGATCGCCCAGGCGCTTTCGGTCGCGCTGCGCTGACCCGTGTCCACTGTGGACGCGTTTCGTCCGGGCCTCGCGGTGGGAATTTTCCCTACGTCCCTGCATAATTCGGCCTTCGGGCACGTCACCCACATGCCGGGCGGATAGGTGATCTAAGGCCCTTCCGATCATGTGATCCCGCGCCTAGGCTGCGCTATTCCGGGTGGCTAGCGAGCGTGCGAAGGCGATGACAATGACCGGTCAGCGGACACACACCATCGACCGGGGGGTGGCGGAAGGACGTGAACTCAGGCGGCTGCTGGAGACCGGGCCGTTCGCGGACGCCCTCAGGGCGGCGATCAGGGCGAGGGGTCTCGGTCTCGACCGGATCCGGTACCGGCTGAGGGGGCGGGGGTGCTCGGTCAGTCTCGCGACGCTGAGCCACTGGCAGTCCGGCCGCTGCCGCCCCGAACGGCCGGAATCCCTGCTGGTGCTCAAGAATCTCGAAGACATCCTCGGGGTGCCGCCGGAGTCCCTGTCCCGGCTTCTCGGGCCGCCACGCGGACGTGCGGCCCGGTGTACGGTGCCCGGCGAGGGCCTGGTGATGCAGCGAGGCCGGGACACGGGAACGTAGGGAGCAAGGGTTGCGGGCGGTCGTCTTCGAGGAGTTCGGGGTGCTGCCCGAGGTACGCGAGGTGCCGGATCCGTCCGCGCCGCCGGGCGGAGTGGTGATCGCCGTCGAAGCGACCGGGGTGTGCCGCAGCGACTGGCATTCCTGGCAGGGTCACGACACGTCGGTGAAGCTGCCGCACGTCGCCGGGCACGAACTCGCCGGCCGGATCTCGTCGCTCGGCGAAGGCGTCCGAGGCTGGTCGGTGGGCGACAGGGTGACCGTGCCGTTCGTCTGCGCCTGCGGCAGTTGCGCCCAGTGCGCGGCCGGTGACCAGCAGATCTGCGACCGTGAGTTCCAACCGGGCGCGACCCACTGGGGCTCGTTCGCGGAGTACGTCGCCCTCGAAAACGCCGAGGTCAACCTCGTGGCGCTGCCGGACTCGCTGTCTTCGGCCGAGGCGGCGGCGCTGGGCTGCCGGTTCGGGACGGCGTTCCGGGCGGTGCTGCGCCAAGGCGGGGTCCGGCCCGGCAAGTGGGTCGCTGTCCACGGCTGTGGCGGCGTCGGCGTCTCGGCGATCCTGCTGGCCGTCGCGGCCGGTGCGTCGGTCGTCGCCATCGACCCTTCCCCGCAGGCCAGGGCGCTGGCCACACGGATGGGAGCGGCCTTGAGCGTCGACCCTTCCGGCTTCGAGGGCCACGAAGCCGTCGCTCTTCATGTTCGGGAGCTGACCGGCGGCGGCGCGCACGTCTCCCTCGACTGCCTCGGCTCGCCGGCCACCTGCGCGGCCTCGGTCGGCAGCCTCCGGAAGCGCGGACGGCACGTCCAGGCCGGGCTGATGCCGCCCGCGCAGGGCATCGCGCCGATCCCGATGCACCGGGTGATCGGCGGGGAACTGGAGATCGTCGGCATCCACGGCCTCCAAGCGCACGAGTACCCCGAGATGCTGCGGGTGGTGGAGACCGCCGGAATCGATCTGAAGGCCATGATCGGCAAACGGGTTAGCCTCGACGACGTCCCCGCGGTGCTGGTGGAAATGAACGACCCGGTGCCCGCCCGGGCCGGGGTGACGGTGGTCGAACTCGCCCTGTAATCGGGTGAACGCGTTGCGGTCAACCGGCCGATCGGAGTAATCCGAAAGGTGGTTTCCCGCGGCCGATTGTGGGAGCTTCTTCGCTGTGACAGTCAGGGACGCTCCGTCTCGCCCGCGTCTCGTCCTGCGCGTGCTGCGACGGTTCACCGCGGCCGGTGTCCTGGTGCGGGGCCACCGGATCGTCGGCGCGCGCCCTGGCAAACTCGACACGTGGACGCGCTGATCCCTCGCCCGCGCGCCGAAGTCGCGCCCGGTGCCGTACATATCCCCGACTGGCTCGACTTCGACGCCCAACGACGGCTTGTCGAAGCCTGCCGAGGCTGGCGTGGCTACCGTCAGACACGGCTGCCGAACGGCGGGGTCATGTCCGTGCGGACGGTCTGTCTCGGCTGGCACTGGCACCCGTACCGGTACGGGAAGGTGACCGACGACGGCTCCCCGGTACTCCCGTTCCCTTCGTGGTTGGGCGATCTCGGTCAGCGGGCCGTTCTTGATGCGTACGGGTCTTCGTCGTACGAGCCAGACATCGCGCTGGTGAACTTCTACGACTCCGCCGCGAAGATGGGGATGCACCAGGACAAGGACGAGGCCTCGCTGGAGCCCGTCGTGTCGCTGAGTCTCGGGGACGCGTGCGTTTTCCGGTTCGGGAACACGTCGGATCGCGGGCGGCCCTACACGGACGTGGATCTGCGGTCGGGGGATCTGTTCGTGTTCGGCGGGGAGTCGCGGCTGGCTTTCCACGGGGTGCCGCGGGTTTCGCCGGGGACCGCCGATCCGGGGCTGGGGTTGGTGGGGCGGCTGAACATCACTCTGCGGGTTTCGGGCCTTCCTTCGCCTTCTTGAGTGTTGTCAAGCGGGCTTGCAGGGCGGCCAGTTCGGCGTCGGACAGACCGTTGCCGAGAAGGAAGTCCGGCATCGTCAACGACGTGATCGTCGAGGTCAGCGATGCTTCGATGGTGGTGTCGCGGGCCGCGAGAAGCTCGGTCACCACGGTCAGTTGGTCACGGAAACCGAGTTCGTCGTACCGCTGCTTCATCCGGTCGTAGGTCAGCAGATAGTCGGCGACGATCTCCTCCGGCGCCGCTCCGGCCAACGTGAGCAACACCAGCGCCAGCAGCCCGGTCCGGTCCTTGCCGCCGGCACAGTGGAACACCACGCACCCCGGCGCTGCGTTGGCGATCGCCCTGACGGCGGTGATCACCGGCTCGGGATGTTCGGCCAGCATCGCCGGGTAGTACAGCGGTGAGCCCAAGTTGTCGATCTTCGTCCACTGTTCGTGGAAAGGCGTGCCGACCGGATCCAGCGGGGCATGAACGGTCGTGATTCCCGCTGGTCTCGGTGCGTTGTCCGGCTCGCGCTCGCCGGGATCGCGCAGATCGACCACGGTGCGGACACCGTACGCCCAAGCCGCCGCCCAGCCGGCGTCGCTCAAGCGCGTCGGTGCCTCCATCCGGACCAGCGCGCGCGGCCTGACCCGTCCCAGTCCGCCGAGGTCCCGGACGTTGACGCAGCCGTTCCAGAGGAGCTCTCTTCCGCCGGTCATGGTTACTGGACGCGTGAGGTCGGCCCGTGGTTGGCCTGCCTTGTGGAGTCCTTCGCCTGCTCGAAGTGCTGGGCCGGCGTGCTGCACTCGTCATCGGCGAGCCGCTGCGTCCTCAGGATTGGTGACAGGTGTTGGTGGCTATCGAAATCGTGGTCGCCGGCGGCGTGTTCGGGACCGGCAGTGATTGGTGGCTCTGTCATGATTTCCGTGTAAGCCACGGATGATTTCTTCTTTGATTCTAGTGGAGTGGCAGGCGATCAGGGAAGAGGGCGGCGAGGGTATTTAATGCTTGTTTCCAGCCTCGGGTTCCGGTTCCTGATGGTCCGCCTCGGTTGCTGGTGATGTTGCGGAGTCCGAGGTAGAGCAGTTTTGTTGCGGCGGTGTCGCTGTCGAAATGTCCGCGGTTCTTGGTGATTTTACGGAGTTGGAAGTTGATGTTCTCGATCAAGTTTGTGGTGTAGACGATTCTGCGGAGTTCGGGTGGGTAGTCGAGGAAGGGGGTGAAGTCGTTCCAGGCGTGTCGCCAGACTTGGATCGCTGCCGGGTATTGTGTGCCGAAGTTTTTATCGAACTGGGTGAGTGCGATCTCGGCCGCTTCGAGTGTCGGTGCGGTGTAGATTTCCCGCATGGCGGCGGCGACTTTCTTCCGGTCGCCGTAGGAGATGAAGCGCATGGCGTTGCGGATCACGTGCACGACGCAGGTTTGGACCACGGTGTCGGGAAACGCGCCGCGGATCGCGTCGGGCAGCCCGGTCAGGCCGTCGCAGCAGGCGATCAGGATG
>NZ_JBVJLY010000022.1:0-146680 GCF_055584485.1 Amycolatopsis sp. NPDC102522
TGCTGGTGCGCGTGGGGCGCGAACGTGGCGATCGGCAAGTCCGTGAAGGCCGTGGCCAGAAATCCAGTAGGTACCTAAGACACTGTTGGCTCTAACCGTCCTAACCACTCACGAGGTCGGTTCAGGAAGGGCGGTTCCACTCCCGCGCGATCATCCGCATGAGCGCCGGATAGATGATCAGGTACCGGAACGGCTTGATGAATCCCATGTACGCCCGGCCCAGCAATCCGTTGGGTTTGACCAGGACCGCCATCTGACCGCGATACCGGCCGGGCCCGTCTTCGATCCAGGCGATGTGCAGGACGCCGTGCACGGTCCGGTTCGCCATCTCGGCGGCGAATTCGTCGTCGAGCCGGTAGAGCGGCGTGAACGGCAGCCAGTCCTCCTCTGGGCCGGTGGGTGTGCCGCGGAGGTCTTCGGGCAACCTGTCGCGGAGTGATGCCACCCGGGTGTCGAGGCCGGAGTTCGGTTTGTCCAGCCCGAACAGTTCGCCGAGTTTCCAGCGCAGCGCCCACAGCGCCCGGACGGGGAGTGGTGTCCCCTCCGTGAGGTCGCCCGCCGAGAACTGCGTCACCAGCTTGTCGAAATCGCCGGGCCCGCCGGGTGTTTCCAGTGCCCAGACGTCTTCGAGGTCGAAGTCCCCGGCGATCTCGTGGATCCGCCAGGAGTGCCCGGTGTGGGCCGTGTTCGCGAGTTTCACGCCGACACCAGTTGGACGATCTCGCGCGGGCGGACTTCGCGGTCGTCGAAGGCGACGTCCACGTCCGCGGTGCCCAGGGCCTGCATGGAAGCCGCCTGTGCCGCCTCGGATTCCCAGCGCACGATCGACACCACGGCGTCACCCGCGACGGTGATCCAGCATTCGGCGCCGAGACAGCCCGGAGTGGAGCGCAGCACGCCGGCGACTCGCTGGACTCGCGCGACGAAAGCGTCGTGATGGTCGGTGTGCGGGTAGTGCGTGGCCACGAATCCGACAGTCATGTCGATGTTCCTCCCAGTGAACTCCGCCATCTATACGGTAGCGTATATATCGTCGTCATGGTGCCGGAGTGACGGGAGATACGGTGATCACATGGCCGCCGAAACCCGGACCCCGCCGAACGCCTGGATCGACGCGGGGTTGCTCGCCCTCGCCGCCGGAGGTCCCGACGCCGTCCGTGTCGAGGCGCTCGCGAAAGCGCTGGGTGTCACCAAAGGCGGCTTCTACGGCTACTTCGCTGACAGGGGTGCGCTACTTGAGGAAATGCTCTCCACCTGGGAGCGGATGAGTACTGATCTGCTGTTCGAGACCGTCGAACGCGAAGGTGGCGACGCCAGGACGAAGATCCGGCGCGCGGGCCTGCTCAGCAGTGAGCGCCTGCTGCCGATCGACCTCGCCATCCGGGACTGGGCCCGGCGCGACCCGGCGGTGGCGGAACGGCTCCGGCGGGTCGACAACCAGCGGATGGATTACCTTCGCTCGCTCATGCGCGAGATCTTCTCCGACGACGACGAGGTCGAAGCCCGCTGCCTGCTCGCGTTCTCGCTCCTGATCGGCAAGCACTTCATGGCGGCCGACCATGACGGCCGTACTCGTGACCAGGTCACCGAACTGGCCGGGAACCTGATTCTCGGCGGCAAGCCTGGTCATGGCGGCTGAAGCGGGTCACCGGCTCTTGGCCTTCCTTCGTGAGCTTCAAGCGGTAGAAGTCACCGAGTCGAGGTGGGCGCTCGGTGGATCGACCTGGCAGGCCACCGTGGACGTCGAGCCGCGGCGGTGGCTCGGGTTGGCGTTCGAGGCGCTGGATCCCGTGACCGGAAAGCGCGCCACCTACGACATCGACACCGATCTGTACGACCTCTCGCAGGACAAGTACCGCGAGTTCGCGGGGGAGATCGAGCGCGACATCATCGAGTTCCTCGACAATCTGAGGAAGGGAGTCGTTCTGCGCGGGAACGACGGCTCGAAGGTCGTGCTCGTCTTTCCTCTGGACGGCTCCTTTGTTCGCGTCGTCCAGGGGCGCTTCATGGCTGCCGCGTCCGCGCACGCCGATCTCGCCGCCGCTGGGGCCGGCCGTGACTACGTCCCGGTCGAATGACGAGCGGGGAGCGGCTCGCGGTGGTCGGCGCGCAGTCCGTCGAGGGAGATGTGCAGCAGTCGGTGCCACATCTGAGGACGGCAGTCATCGGTGACCTGGACAGCGTGGCCCAGGGAGACCAGCAGGAGCAGCAAGTCGTCGGTGGTCACGCCGGGGCGCAAGATGTCCTTGGCGCCGTCGCACAGCCGCTCGATGACGAGGCGAAGCTGCTGGATGCCCTCCAAGTCGGGGTCTGACCAGGTCAGCGCGAAGTTCTCGACGATCGCGCGATGGCGTGCGTAGCCGGTGAGAGCCTGCCGGTAGAAGTCAGTCAGTGCCGCCCAGGGGTCCTCCGCGTCGATCGCGGCCAGTCGTGCGGATTCCGCCCACCTCGTGAAGTCCTGGCGCAGGACGGTCTTGACGAGATCTTCCTTCTTCGGGAAGTGCCGATAGAGGGTGCCCATGCCGACCCCGCTGAGGCGGGCGATCTCGCGCACGTCCACCGCGGTGCCCTGCTCGGCCAGCACCTTGGTGGCGGCCTCGATGATCGCTTCCTGGTTGCGGATCGCGTCCGCGCGCGGCGCGCGGCGCCGGCGGGTGCTTTCGGGTTCGGCCACTGCCATGTGGCGACCCTACCTCTTGTGCGGAGCACGTGCTCCGCTCTGTGTCAGTTTGAGGAGCAACTGCTCCGGATAGTGAAGGGGATGCCATGCCCGACCCGTCCACGACCACTGCGAACGAGGTCAAGACCAGCTGGAACGATCGGATCATCGCCGAGTTCCGGGCGAACGCCGGGTATGTCCCTTGGAGCAGCGAAGAGGAATTCGCCGCGGGCCGCCCTGTCCCGCCCCGGTTTCCCGGTTTCGACGACCGGGGAATGCCACTGATCCTGGTGCACCACATCGGGGCCAAGACCGGTCGCGAGCGGATCAGCCCGTTGTTCTACCAGCCGGTCGGCGATGGCTGGGCCGTCTTCGGAACCCACGGCGGCAGTCCGCGGCATCCGGTCTGGTTTCACAATCTCGTGGCGAATCCGCGGGTCACGGTCGAGGTGGGTACGGAGCGAGTGCTGGCCGTGGCCCGGCTCGCGCAGGGCGCGGAGCGTGAGCGAATCTGGGCGGAAGAGGTGGCGCTCGTCCCGAAATTCGCCGAGTTCGAGACAGCCTCCGGCAGGCAGGTCCCCGTCGTCGTACTGGAGCGCGGCTAGTCGTCGTCCTCTTCGGGCGTCGTCGGAACCTGCTTGCGCGCGACGTAGATGAGCAGCCCGATGATCACCACGGGGCCGACGAAGATGAGGATCTCGTCCCAGCCGCCCTGGTGCATCATCATCACCCGCGCCGCGATGGTCATGAGCCGGAGACCAGCGCGATCCCGAGCGCGGTGTAGCCGATCATCAGCGCCAGCATGGGGTACTGGCCCACCTTGACGTAGTTCGCGCGCAGCACGCCGACGGAACGATCATGTGCCGAGGTTACGGCCATCACGTGCCCGACGACGATTCCGGCGATCTGCACCAGCGCGATCACGCCGGTCGAGACGACCGTGTAGTCGATCGTGCGGCCGAAACCCTGCTGCCCGGAGAACACGGCGAACGAGAAGTAATGCGCGACCGTGTAGCCGACCATGATCGGGATCAACGACGGCGCGAACGCGGGATACGGATCGAAGCCTCGGCGCAGATACGGCCTGGTCAGGCTGATGGCGCCCGCGTAGGCGCCGTAGGTGAGCGCGATACAGGCCGCGAGACCGGCCGTGCCGCCGAGGACACCGGCGTCCAGCGAAGTCCAGAAGGGGAGCCGGGTCAAACCGTCGAACGCCGTCGAGCCGAGCACGACCAGGACCAGCGCGGTCAGCCACGGCGCGGGGGAGATGGTGAGCAGCCCATCCAGCGGATTCCGGACCACGAGACGCCCGTCGCCGCGCCTGCCGAAGGGGGAGAGCGCCGCGATCAGGCGCGCGTAGACCTCGAAGGCGTCACCGCGGTCGAACCAGCGTGGACCGAAGACCACGCCGAGTGCAATGTGTATAACGGCATATACCGCGCAGAAAAGGGCGATCGCTTGGGGCGAGTCCGAGTGCGGAAAGACCAGTTCCAGCCAAAGGAACACCAGGAGGCCGGCGATCGCGGGCAGGTAGCCCAGCCGGTCCGGGAGCTCGCGGTGCCGGGCGGGGATCAGGGACGCGACCGTCCTCAGTGGATTCAGGCGTCGCCAGACCGGGCCGAACAGGAGGGAAAGCGGTACGAGGCCGACCCAGAACCAGACGTAGAACCACGCCGGAGCCGGGTTGTCGGCCGAACTGGCGGGACCTGCCCAGGCCATCGCCAGGAAGCCCGCGAACAACACCACACCGATCACGCGCGACGCGATCCGCGAGAACGTGCTGTCGACGAACCGTTCCAGGCCGAGGGGGAGTGCGCGGCCGGCGTCGGCCCCGCGGAGCTTGGGTTCCTTCCAGAGCGCGCTGAGGGCGAAGAAGGAGACCACGACGGCTGCCGCTCCCGCGTAAAGCGCGAGCCACAGCGGAACCGGAAGGTCGGACCGGCCGCCGAGACCGTGCGCCAGGATCATCCGCTCACCCGGAGCTTGGTCACCGCCGCGCCGCTCTTGTGTAGTTCCACCTCGAAGATCCCGTCGATGTTCGCGGTGAAGGTGACCGTCCCCGGAACCCCGGGAGCCAGCTGGGCGGCTTTGTCGTAGCCGTGGACGTGCAGTTCGTCCGCCTGGTCGGAGGTGACCTCCAGCGCGACGTTCTCACCGGTGCGCACCGCGACCTCTTCCGGGCCCGCCGTGCGCTTGCCCTCGGTGATCGAGAACTTCACGGTCCGGGTGCCGGTGGCAGGCGGCTGTTCGGAGCCTGTCGATCCCGAACAGCCGGTCACGGCCAGCAGCGCGGCCACGGTGATCCCGCAGATTCCGCTGATCCTCCGCATCGAGGTTCCTTCCGAAGTCGTACGCCCCGGCTTGCCTGGCCGGGACCATGCCCCTATCGTGTTACCCCAAGGTAACAGTTACTTAGGTTAGCAGGAAGGCGAACACGGTGTTCATGGCTCAGCTGTTCATGGCACAGGAGAGCCCGCCTGCCGGCGGTGCGCAATTCGGGCAGATCGTCATCGCGGGCCTGATGTTCACCGCGGTCTTCCTGCCCTTGGCGGTCTTCGTCCTCCGCGAGCGCGCGGGGAAGCGGACCGTCTTCGGTCGCGTCGCCGACTGGATGGGCGACTTCAGCGGCCTGCCGCGCTGGGCGGCGCTGCCGATGTTCGTCGCCTTCCTCTCCGGGATGTCGGCGCTGATCGGCGTGTACTGGGACGTGCCGATCCACATGGAGCTCGGCCGCGACGAAGGCCCGCTCGCGAACCCGTCGCATTACCCGATCTACTTCGGGCTGATGGGCATTTTCGCCAGCGGCGTGCTCAGCGCGACCCTCGCGACGAAGAACCTGCCCAAGCGCACGTTCAAGATCGGCCCGCACTGGAAGGCGCCGATGGGCTCCATCCAGATGATGGCGACCGGTCTGGTCGGCATCGCCGGGTTCCCGCTCGACGACGTCTGGCACCGGCTGTTCGGCCAGGACGTCACCGAATGGGGCCCGACGCACGTCCTGATGATCGGCGGCGGTGTCTGTGTCGTGCTGGGCCTGCAGTTGCTGCTCGGCGAGGCCCGGCAGGTCGGCGCGACAGGGCCGATCGTGCGCTTGCTCGGCCCGGTGCTCGCCGGTGCCTGGATGATGGGCGCCTCGGCGTTCCTCATGGAGTTCGACCTCGGCGTCCCGCAGTTCCCGATGCTGTCCCAGGTCGTGCTCGTGGGCCTGATCGGTGCTTGGACCCTGACCTACGGGCGGCTGTCCTGGGGCCCGGGCGGCGCGCTCGTCGTCGTCGCCGTCTTTCTCGTCACCCGTGCGTCTTTCACCGTCATCCCGCTGTTCGCCGACCTGCACGTGGCGTCGCTGCTGCCGTATCTCGCCGAAGCGGTGATCATCGAGGTCGTCGCCCTCGCGATGCGCAACCGGCAGGGCTACACCTTCGCCGCTGTCGTCGGCCTGCTGGTGGGAACGGCCGGGATGCTCGCCGAGGCGGCGTTCACCCAGTGGCTGATGCCGAACCCCTGGCCGACCGCCCACCTGCCGTTGTTCGTCCTGTTCGGGACCGGCGCGGCGCTCGCGGGCGCGTTCATCGGCGTCTGGCAGTACCAGCGGGTGGAGGAGACGGCGACCCAGGTGCCCGCGGCCGGTCCCCGGCACGCGATCGGGCTCGTCGGCGCGCTGGGCGCGGTCGTGCTCATGTCGGCGGTCGCCGTCCCGCAGGACCCGGAAGCCGACTTCACCGCCGACGTCCGGCTGACCGAGGCCGCGGCCGGGCAGCCGATCTCGAATCCGCACGGCGGGGGCACACCCAGGTGGGTCGACGCCACGGTCACCCTCTCGCGGCCCGACCTGGCCGACGATTCCGTCTGGCTGAACGGCTTCGCCTGGCAGGGCGGCGACTTCTTCACCGCGCCGCTGGAGAAGATCGGCGACGGCGTGTACCGCACGGCTCAGCCGTTGCCGGTGTTCGGCCAGTGGAAGACCGGGATCCGCGTGCACGTCCCGAACCGGATGATGGGGCTCGCCCCGATCTACGCGCCGGCCGACCCCGCCGCGAACGCCCCGGCGATCGAAGCGGCATCCGGCTCTCGGCCGTTCATGTCCGAGATCGAGTTCCTGCAACGGGAACGGAAGTCGGAGACGCCCGCGGTGCTGTGGACGGTCGCGTACGCCACGGTCGGGTTGATCTTCGCCGGCATGTGGGCGTTGTTCGCGTGGCTTTACGCGGGTGCCGCCACCGCGCGGCGGCGTGAGGTCTCCGTCGGCTGACGTCTCGCGTTTCGTCCTCTGGATGCGGTACTCGCACACGCAAGGAGCGCATCCAGAGGACGAAGCGCTTTGCTCGCACTTCGTCGCACGTATCGATTGAGCATCATCGCGCGCAAGCCTTTTGCAAGCACGCTTCCCTTGAATACCCAGGACACTGCATGTGATGCCGCCTCACGCGCCCGAACGGTGACTCACTGCTACGCCGTTGAAGCGTAAAGTAGCTGTTGACCACGCGACGGCATCCGCTGTGCACGATCGGTATTGGCGAGTCATTGCGCGGTTACCGCGATATGTGGTTACTTTTCCGCCTCAGGGGTTGGGACACAGCGAGTTTCGATGGGGTGGTCTTCGTGCGCACAGAGCGTTTTCCGAAGCGACGGCGCGGTCTTCGCGTAGTCGCGGTCCTTGCCGCTTCGGCGGTCGCGACGGTGCCTTTCGTGCCCGCCGCGGCGGCGCAGCAACAGGGCAAGGTCCTCCGGGTGGCGCTCACGACCGGCATCGACCACCTGAACCCCTTCACCGCCCAGTTGTCGGCGGCGACGCAGGTCGGCCGGTTCAACTACGAGTTCCTGACGCTGCCCTCGGCCGAGGACACCCAGCCGACGGGTGGCGTCGCCGAGTCGTGGAAGACGTCCGACGACAAGCTCACCTGGACCTTCACCATCCGCCAGGGGATGAAGTGGTCCGACGGCAAGCCGGTGACCGCGCAGGACCCCGCGTACACCTTCCAGCGGATGCTCGACGACGAGAACGCCCGCACCGCGAACGGCAGCTACGTCGGCAACTTCGCGTCGGTTTCGGCGCCGGACGACAAGACGCTGGTCATCAAGACCAAGACGCCGCAGTCGAGCATGACCTCGCTCGACGTCCCGATCGTGCCCAAGCACATCTGGGAGCCGATCAAGGATCTCAACGCCCCCTCGACCGACGAGATGGCCGTCGCCGGTGTCGGCAGCGGGCCGTACCTGCTGACCGAGTACAAGAAGAACGAGTTCGTGAAGTTCAAGGCGAACAAGGACTACTGGCGTGGCGCTCCCAAGGTCGACGAACTCCAGCTGCTGCAGTTCAAGGACGCCGAGGCCGCGGTGAACGCGCTGAAGCAGGGCGAGGTCGACGTCATCAACCGGCTCACGCCGACGCAGTTCGACGCGCTCAAGGGCGAGAAGAACATCACCACGAACAAGGCCCCCGGCCGCCGGTACAACGAGCTCATCATCAACTTCGGCGTCAAGAACGTGGTCGACCAGCCGATCGGTGACGGCAACCCGATCCTGAAGGACGCCCGCGTCCGCAAGGCGATCGCGCAGGCCATCGACACCAAGGCCATCGTCGACAAGGTGATGAACGGCTACGGCCAGGCCGGGACCGGTGTCGTGCCGGCGATCTACAAGTCCTACACCTGGACCCCTTCGGACGCCGAGAAGACCAAGTTCGACATCGCGGCCGCGAACACCACCCTCGACCAGGCTGGCTACACGAAGGGACCGGACGGCATCCGCGTCGCCCCTGGTGGCGCGAAGCTGGAGTTCCGTCTCGCCGGCCACGCGAACCGGCCGTTCGACCAGCGCACCGCCCAGTTCGTCAGCGGCTGGCTCAAGGACGCCGGCATCGGCGTCAAGCAGGAACTCGTCTCCGACGACGAACTGGACGACCGCACCACCGCGGGCAACTACGACCTCGCGATCTCCGGCTACGGCACCTCGCCCGACCCGGACTACGCGCTGAGCCTGAACACCTGCGCCGGCCGCCCGAACGCCCAGGGCAACGGCGGCAGCTCGGCGACGTTCTTCTGCGACCCGCGCTACGAAGACCTGTACAAGAAGCAGCTGACCGAGTTCGACCCGGCCAAGCGCGCCGAGATCGTCAAGCAGGCCCAGGCGATCCTGGCCGGGGAGTACGTCGACGTCGTCCTCGACTACGACAACGTGCTCGAGGCCTACCGCTCGGACAAGTTCGCCTCGTTCACCAAGCAGCCGCAGCCCGACGGCGCGATCCTCGAGCAGTCCGGCTACTGGGGTGTCTACGGCGCCACCCCGGCCGACGCTGCCGCGGCGAACGCGGACGACGGCGGAAGCAACACCGGATTGTGGATCGGCATCGGCGCGGTCGTGCTCGTGGTGCTCGTCGGCGGCGGCGTGCTGCTCGGGCGGCGCGGCAAGTCGGCCGACGACCGGGAGTAAAGGACAGCGTTGACCGAAGCACTCAGTTCCCTCGATCAGCCCTCGGCGCTCGTCGATCCCGACGAGCGCCGAGGCGGGACCGGCACCACCCGGTTCGTGCTCTCCAAGATCGGCGGCGCGCTGGCGAGTCTCGTGCTCGTCATCGTGCTGGGATTCTTCCTTTTCCGGACGCTGCCCGGCGATCCCGTGCGGTTCATGGTCCGCGACCGGCCGACCGACCCGAAGATGATGGCGGAACTGCGCGAGCAGATGGGCGTCGACAAGCCCCTGCTGCAACAGTTCTGGGACTACTTCGTCGGCTTGCTCCACGGCACCATGGGCGATTCGTACCTGCAGCGGCGTCCGGTCGTCGACATGATCAGCGAACGGCTGTGGCCGACGATCCTGCTCGTCGGCAGCGCGACCGTGCTCGCGATCGCGCTCGGCCTGTGGCTCGGCATCCGCGCGGGCTGGCGCCGGGGGAGCAGGTTCGACAAGGTCCAAACAGGACTCGCGCTGACCCTGTGGTCGGTCCCGCAGTTCTGGCTCGGGCTCATGCTGCTGGTGGCGACCAACGGGCTCTTTCCCAGCCGGGGCATGCATTCCCCGGACGTCGCGCCGGGTTTCTTCAGTGAGGGCCTCGACGTCCTGCACCATCTGGTGCTGCCGTGCGTGACCCTGCTGGTGGTGTTCTACGCGCAGTACATGCTGGTCATGCGGTCGTCCCTGATCGGCGAGATGAACTCGGACTACCTCACCACCGCGCGGGCCAAGGGGCTGCGCGAAGACCTGGTGCGCAAGCGGCACGCCGTGCCCAACGCCCTGCTCCCGACGGTGACGCTGGTCTTCATGCAGTTCGGCATGGTGGTCTCGGGCGCGGTCTCGGTCGAGGCCGTGTTCAGCTGGCCGGGACTCGGGCAACTGCTCTACGAAGCCCTCCGCGGCCCTGATCTGCCTGTGCTGCAGGGGGTCTTCGTCACGCTCGCGGGCGCGGTGGTGCTGATGAACCTGCTCGCGGAGTTGCTCTACCGCGTGCTCGACCCCAGGGTGCGGACGGCATGACCACAGCGGAAAAACCCGGTTCGATCGTCTGGCGCCGCCGCCGCGAGGCCGTGGCGAAGCACTGGCACGAGTTCACGACGAACAAGGCGGGCGTCTTCGGGCTGGCCTTCCTGGGCCTCATCACGGTGCTGGCCATCCTCGCCCCGGTGATCACGGACGAGTCCGGCCTCGACGTCACCAAGGCCACGGGCAGCACGCTGGAGCCACCCAGCGGGGAGTTCTGGCTCGGCACCGACATCGACGGCCGTTCGGTGCTGCTGATGACGTTCTGGGGTGCGCGGATCTCCCTGCTCACCGGGTTCTCGGCGGCGCTCCTGTCGGTACTGATCGGCACCCTCATCGGGATCGCGGCCGCGCATATCCAAGGCTGGGTCTCCGGGCTGCTGCTGCGGTTCACCGACTTCTTCCTGGTGCTGCCGTCGCTCGTGCTCGCCGTGGCGCTGGCGTCGGTGCTGGACCAGGGCGCGATGACGGTGATCATCGCCATCGGTGTCACCGCCTGGCCGAGCACCGCGCGGCTGGTCCGGGCGCAGACCCTGACGATCGAGGGCCGTCCGTACATCGAGCGTGCCAAAGCGCTCGGCGGTGGACACCTGCACGTCATCGGCAAACATGTCCTGCCGGGCGTCATGCCGCTCGTGCTGGCCAACACCACGCTCGTCGTCGGCAACGCGGTCATCGCGGACGCGACGCTGGCCTTCCTCGGCGTCGGCAACCCGAACACCATTTCCTGGGGCACCATGTTGCAGACCGCGTTGAACAACGGCGCGATCAGCAAGGGCGCCTGGTGGAACCTGCTTCCGCCGGGTCTCGCGATCGTCGTGGTCGTCCTCGGCTTCACCCTCGTCGGACGCGCGCTGGAAACCGTGCTGAACCCGCGCCTGAAGGGACAGCACTCATGAGCCCCTTGCTGGAACTGAAGAACCTCGGCGTCACCTACGCCACCGGCGGCGGCGAGGTCGCCGCCGTCCGCGGCGTCGACCTGGTACTCGAACCCGGTGACACGCTCGGGGTGGCGGGGGAGTCGGGGTCGGGGAAGTCGACGGTCGCGATGAGCGTGCTGCGGCTGCTCCCACGGTCGGCGAAGGTCAGCGGGGAGATCCTGCTGGACGGCGAAGACGTCACGGCCATGAAGTGGGGCAGGCTGCGTGCGGTGCGCTGGGCCGAGGCCTCGGTCGTGTTCCAGGGCGCGATGCACGCGCTCAACCCGGTCCGCAAGATCGGTGAGCAGATCGCCGAGCCGATCCGCTTGCACCCGCCCGGCGGCAAGGCGCTGTCGGACGGTGAGGTCCAGGCCAAGGTCTCGGAGCTGCTCGAACAGGTCGATCTGCCGTCCGGCCGTGCCGGGGCGTACCCGCACGAGCTGTCCGGCGGGCAGAAACAGCGCGTCATGATCGCGATGGCGCTGGCGTGCTCGCCGCGGCTGATCATCGCGGACGAGCCGACGACCGCGCTCGACGTCGTCGTCCAGGCCCAGGTGCTCGACCTGCTGGGCAGGCTGGTCGCCGAGCAGGGGATCGGGCTGATCATGATCAGCCACGACCTGTCGGTGCTCGCCGCGACCTGCCGCCGGATCGCGGTGATGTACGACGGCGAGATCGTCGAGGAACGACCGAGCGCGGAGCTGATGAGCGCGCCGCACCACGAGCACAGCAAGGCCCTGGCGGCCGCGTTCCCGACCGTCGGCGACCCGGCGTCCCGGTTCGCGCCCGCCACCAGCACGCCGTTGCCGCCCGAACGGGACCGCGACGCTGACCGGCCCGCGCTGCTCGAGGCCGAGGACCTGCGCGTCAGCTTCCGCGATCGCACCGGCAAGCGCATCGACGCCGTCGCCGGGGTGAGCCTCCAGGTCCGGACGGACGAGATCGTCGCGCTCGTCGGCCAGTCCGGTTCGGGCAAGACGACGCTGGCCCGGACGCTGCTCGGGCTGCAGAAACCCGACTCCGGCGCGGTCCGGTACGACGGCAAACCGGTCCCGCTCGGCGGTGCCGGGCTCAAGGCGTACCGGCGGCAGGTCCAGCTGGTCCTGCAGGATCCGACCAGCGCGCTGAACCCGAACCACACGGTGTACGAGGCCGTCGCGGAAGGCCCCCGCATCCACGGAATGGGCGCCGACGAGCACGAGATCGTCACCAAGGCCCTCGAAGCGGCCGAACTGCGGCCTGCGGAGAAGTTCCTCGACCGGCTCCCGCACGAGCTGTCCGGCGGGCAGCGGCAGCGGGTGGTCATCGCGGGCGCGCTCGCGCTGGGTCCCGGCGTGGTCGTGGCCGACGAACCGGTGGCGTCGCTCGACGCGTCGGTGCGGGGGGAGATCCTCGCGCTGTTGCTGCGCCTGCGGCGTGAGCTGGGTCTCGCGGGGCTGGTGATCACCCACGACCTCGGGCTGGCCTGGAACATCGCCGACCGCGTCGCGGTGATGTACCGCGGTGAGCTGGTGGAGGTCGGGACCGTGGAAGAGGTCCTGCTGGACCCGAAACACGACTACACGAAGTCGCTGCTGGCCGCGTTGCCCGGTGGTACCGCTCAGCGAGAGACGGCCGACCGCTGAGCGAGGGGACTCCCGTGCCCGGCGCGGGAAACACCCATTGCCGCGCACTCGCACAGGCGCGGTGTGTAACCTCCAATCTCGAAATGGCGACCACGACTGACTCCCCGCAGACGCCCTCGGCCGGTTCGCTCGGCGAGCGGCTCCGGGTGCCTTCCCGGTTCCCGTATCGCACCATCGCGATGGGGACCATCGGCAGCACGCTGCTGATGCTGGCCGCGCTCGGCGCCGGTGGCATCCTCATCCGTGACCCGATCCTGGGTCACGGACCGTTGTCGTGGATCCGCTACGGCCACGGCCGCATCCTCGCCAACACGATGCTCTACACGGGCTTCGCGCTGATCATCTGGGCGTGGGTCCGGCTGGGCCGGTACGCGCTGGCCGGCCGGATCGGCAGCCGCCCGATCGTGATCGCCGCCGCCTGCTGGATGGCGCCGCTGCTGGTCTCGCCGCCGCTGTTCACGCGCGACGTCTTCTCGTACCTCGCGCAGGGCGCGCAGCTGCTCAACGGGCTCGATCCGTACGCCAACGGCCCGGCCGAACTGTCCGTGCTGCCGGACGTCGTGCAGAACGTCCACCCGCTGTGGCAGACCACCCCGGCGCCGTACGGCCCGCTGTTCCTGCTGTTCGCCAAGTGGATCGTCGCGATCACCGGCAACGACATGATCGCCGGCGTCATCGCGACCCGCCTGGTGCTGATGATCGGCCTGGTCGGGATGCTGTGGTCGCTGCCGCGGCTGGTCAAGCACCTCGGCGGCAAGCTGCCGATCACCCTGTGGCTCGCCATCGCCAGCCCGATGACGGTGATCCACCTCGTCGGCGGTCCGCACAACGACCTGCTGATGCTGGGCTTCCTCACCGTCGGCGTGCTGGCCGCGCTGGAGCGCAAGCACGTCATCGCGATCGTCCTGGTCACCATCGGCATGCTGATCAAACCCACCGCGGCGTGGGCGCTGCCGTTCCTCGTCTGGGTGTGGGCGAACCACCTGCCCGGCGACCGGAAGGTGGCCAACTTCTTCCGCGCGGGCGCCGCGTCGGTCGGGATCTTCCTGCCGGTGTTCGTCGCGGGCACCTGGCTCTCGCTCGGCTCGGTCAACCTCGGCTGGCTGGGCGGCCTCAAGGCGCCGACGCTGATCGCGAACTGGATGAACTTCCCGACCGGGATCGGCGAGATCTTCTACTCGCTGGTGAACCTGGTGATCGACGTCGAGGTCTCGCCGTTCGTCACCGTGTTCCGGGCGATCGCGATGGTCGGCCTGTTCGTCTTCGCCGGTCGTCAGTGGTGGCTCGCCCGCGACGGCGGGAACCCGGCGATCCACCGGATGGCGATCGTCCTGCTGGCCGGTGCGATCGTCCCGCCGCCCTCACTGCCGTGGTACCTGACCTGGGGTTTCGTGGTCCTGTCGGCCTTCGAGTGGCGCCGCCGGAACCTCGCGGTCGTCGTCGCGGTGTCGGTGTTCGTGACGCTGGTGTACTACCCGACGGGGGAGCAGGCGCTCTACGACTGGTGGTTCATGGCGGGCGTCGTCGCCGCGAGCGTGTACGCGGCCGCCTCGCTGCTGCGGCCGGATCCGCTGGGGATCATCGCCGCCTGGCGGGGGAAGCCGGTGGAGCAGTTCCTGCCTGCCGAAGCTCCTCGCTCCTGACGCTGCTGTAAGAGGTCCGCCTTCGCGGGCCTCGGATTCGCCATTAAGTGTATAACGTCCTATACAGCCCGGCATTTACGCTGTTGTCGTTACACGACAACAGCGTAAAAAGGCTCAAGAAGCGCGCCACCCGCTCCATGAATGAGCGAGCGTGCTCACCACGGCATGCGGAGCAGGCTGCGCCTCGTACTGCGGGTACTTCTCCCGCAGTAGTCGCGCCGGCAGCGCCCGCTCGTCGGGATCGGTCAGGATCCGGGCGACGCCGTCCACCCGTGCCCACCACAGTCCGGCCCAGTCCTCGTCATAGCGGTCGGTCAGGAAGCTGACCACCGGGTTCTCCGCGATGTTCTTCAATCGTCGCAAGGCCGTCGTGCTCTTGGGTTTGTGATCGATCGCGAACACCACCGAATCACCCTCGAGGACGAACGTCACCGGCACCAGATGGGGGACACCGTCCGAACCCGTCGTCGCCAGCCTCGCGATTCGCTCGCCTTCGAACCGTGACCGGGCTTCCGCAGGCGTCATCCGCATGGCGCAACGGTACCGAGAGAATCGCTCCATCGTCCCGCGCGCGGAGTACGGTATGAAGTTCCGGCGGCTGTTCTGAGTTCGCGTGGCAAGCCAAGGCGACGCGGACGGGGAGTGGTCTGCGTGCGGTGCCTGAGGGCGCCGCACGCGTGTTCCGCATGGGCGCCCTCACCGTGGGCGCGGTCCATGGTGGTCTGCCCGAACTGGTGTGGAGCGATCCGGCCGACGCGATGGGGCCGGAGCTGCAGTTCGCCCTCGGCGACGGCCCCACGGTCCAGGTCGCGCGCCACGGTCGGTGTCTTGACCGGTTACCGCGTCACTCCCGTGGTACTGACCACCGCGCAACGGCGTGACATCCGCAGGCTCGGCCGGATGGTGAAGCTCGGGATTCCGCTTGCCTCCGAGCTGACCTTGACCGAGCACGCTCATGCTTTGCTGACTCAGCGATCGCCGCCCGAGTGGCTGGATCAATGACCGTCAGGCCGACCGCCGCAGGCGGAGCACGTTGTCCGAGCGTGTTCCGTGCTGTCCTTCGGGTCCCGGGAAGTCGCGGGTGATCAGGTCCTGCCGTTCCACGGTCCATTCGCCGTCAGTCAGTTCGAGTGTTTCGAGGACTTCGGCGGGGGTCGGGAAGTGGACGTCCTTGTGCGGTGGCTCTTCCATCCAGGTCGGCCAGCCCGCGTGGCCGGCGACCAGCAGTGTGCCGTTCGGTGCCACGGCCTCGGCGGCGCGGCGGAGTGCTTTGTCCCGCTCGCCGTTTTCCGCGACGGGGGAGTGGAAGAACTGTGCCGAGACGAGGTCGAAGTGGCCTTCCGGGAACGATTTCGCGAGGTCGTGGCGTTCCCAGACGATGCCGTCGGCGCCGGCTTCGGTCGCGTGTCCGGAGGCTCGCTGCAGGGCGACGTCCGAGATGTCGACGGCGGTGACGCGCCAGCCCTGCTGGGTGAGCCAGATGGCGTCGCCGCCTTCGCCGCAGCCGAGGTCGAGTGCCGTGCCCGGGGTCAGTGAGGCGACTTCGCCGACCAGGATCGGGTTCGCCTTGCCGCTCCAGACCTGGTCTTTGTCCCGGTAGAAGTCTTCCCAGAACTGTTGTGTGGAATCCATGCCTGAAAAATGCCTGCGGTCCGGCCAGGATCGCAAGTTCTGTTGCTGTTATGGCAAGATCAGGAGGGTGCCCGCGTCGGCGTCGAGGGTGGTTTGTGCGCCGAGGGGGACGGTCGGTGACGCGGGGATGTGCCCGATGCCGAAGTTCCAGGCCATGGGGACGCCGAGTGGGCCGAGCCGGTCGAGCATCAGGGCCTGGATCATCTCGGGATCGCCGCAGGATTCCCAGGAGCCCAGTACGAATCCGCGGGCGCCGTCGAGCCAGCCGGAACGCAGGAGCTGGGTCAGCATCCGGTCGATCCGGTAGGGGCTTTCGGTGACGTCTTCGAGTAGCACGATGGCCTCGCGTGCCGAGCCCTGTTCCGGGGTGCCGAGGCCCGAGGCCAGCAGGGCGAGGTTGCCGCCGATGAGGGTGCCGGTCGCGGTGCCCGGTGCCAGTGGTGACGATGTCGGTGAGGTGATCAGTCGTACTTCGTCCGGCTCGAACAGCGACTGCCGCAGGTGTTCGGCGGCGACGGCGTCGAAGAGTGTGGTCGCGGGCATGGGGGAGAACAGTGTCTCCAGTCCCAAGTGGACGTTGACGGCGCGGTGCAGCGCGGTCACGTCGCTCGATCCGGCGAGCGTCTTGGGTCCGGCCGCCGCCAGGGCCGTCCAGTCGACCAGATCGAGCATTCTCTGTGTGCCGTAGCCGCCGCGGGCGGTCAGGACGCAGGTCACCCGCGGATTCAGCCAGGCGTCGGTGAATTCGGCGGCTCTGGCTTCGTCGGATGCCGACAGGTAGCCGGTGGGGGTCGCGCGGACGCATGGGCCGACGTGGACCTCGACGCCCCAGCCGCGGAGCACCGGCAGTGCCTTGTCGAGGAGGTCCGGCGGGACCGGTCCCGCCGGAGCGACCAGGGCGATCGTGTCGCCTGGCTGCGTTTTGGGTGGCTTCACCGGCTCAGCCGGAGCTTCGGGACGCCGGGTGTTTCGAAGCCGAGGACCTGGCCGTAGAAGGACAGTTCCGCTTCGAGAGCGGTCACGATCGTTTCCGCCTTCCGGAAGCCGTGCTGTTCGCCTTCGAACCTCAGGTAGGCGTGGTCGATGCCGCGTCCCGCGAGTCCGGCCACGAACCGGTCCGCCTGCTCGGGCGGGCAGATCTCGTCTTCGAGGCCCTGCAGGAACAGCAGCGGGCCGGCGAGGGTGTCGGCGTTGTTGATCGGGGACCGATCCCGGTAGCGCTGTTCGGTCTCGGGCAGCGGTCCGATCAGCCCGTCGAGGTAGCGGGACTCGAAGTCGTGGGTTTCGCCGCCGTCGCCGGTCCACTGGCCGAGGTCGAGGATCGGGTACATCACGGTGCCCGCGCGGTAGGTGGTCGTGGTGGTCAGCGACGCGGCGGAGGTGTAGCCGCCGGCGCTGCCGCCGCGGATCGCGAGCCTGTCGCCGTCGACGGTGCCTTCGGCGGCGAGGGTTTCGGCGACAGCGACGCAGTCCGCGACGTCGACGATGCCCCATTGTTCCCGGAGGCGTTCGCGGTAGGCGCGTCCGTAGCCGGTCGAGCCGCCGTAGTTGACCGTGACGACGGCGATCCCGCGGCTGGTGAAGTAGGCGATCTCGAAATCGAGTACCGCGCTGTCGCGGCCGGTGGGTCCGCCGTGCGGGTACACGAGCAGTGGTGGCCGTTCGCCGTCCGGCGCGGCGAAGTCGGCGTTCGCGGGCAGGTAGACGAAGGCGGGGATCCGGTCGCCTTCGTCGGTCTTGAAGATCCGTTCCACGGGCGTGGACAGGTAGGCGGGTGACGGGGGTTCGGGCACCGGCGCGAGCTCGGTCACCGTCGTGCTTTCGAGGTCGACCTTCACGACGGCGCCTTCGCGTTTCGGGCCCGCCGCGACGCCGACGACGCCGCCTTCGTGGACGGCGAAACCGTTGGTGGACCACGCGGTCAGGTCTGCGGCTGCCGTCACCGGGGTGATTTCCCGCGTCGCTTCGTCGAGGAGGGCGAGCTTGCCCGACGCGAGAACGGCGAACCGGCCTTCGCCGAGCGGGGCGAACCAGCGGGCGCCGAGTTTCCACTGCGCGCCGCCGATCTCGAGTTCGCACGGCGCCAGGTTCGTGATGCCGCCGTCGAGCCCGACGCGGTGCAGGTTCCACCAGCCGTCCGGGTCGAGCAGGGCGAGCAGGCTGTCCGCCGACTCCCATTCGACCTGGCAGACGGCGATGTCCGCCGCGCCGGCGAGCACGCTGTGCGGTCCGAAGGTTCCGTCGTCGTTGATCTCGGCGACGCACAGTTCCGTGCCGTCCCAGGGCATCGCGGGATGGTTCCAGCCGATCCACGCCGCGTGTTCGCCGTCGGGGGAGAGCTGCGGTGCGGTGAGGAAGTGGTGGCTGGCGGTCAGCACTCGTTCCGGGCCGCCGTCGAGGGGGACCGCGATGAGGTCCCTGGCGATGTCGACGCGCCGGGGGCCGGTGCTGCGTTCGCGGACCAGCCACACTTCGCCGGTCGGGCCGGGCCGCAGGTCGCTGTAGCGGATCCCGTGGCGGGTCGCGGGATCCGGTGTCAGGGGGGTCGTCTCGCCGGTGGTCAGGTCGCGGCGGTAGACGCGCTGATCGGTCCAGTGGGTGAAGACGAGGATGTCGCCGAGTACGAGCCAGGGGCGTCCGCCGTATTCGTGGACGCGGTTGCGGACGTTCCACGGGGCGGGAAGGACGTCTTCGACCGTGCCGTCCGTTCGGGACCTGACGAGGGTGACGCGGCCGCCTTCACCGGTTCTCGCTTCGGCCCACCAGACCTCGTCTCCGGCTGTCGCGAGCCATTGCGCGCTGACTCCCGACGCCGCGACGTCGGCGGCCGACAGGGGGGATGTCCAGGTGCCGTAAGGGGCGATCTCAACCACAGCTGAAGACTAGGAGCGGCCCTTTGCCCGCGGCTGCGCGGGGCACTGCTCGGACGGGCGGTTTTGTCGAGCGGTTTCGCCCTCGGCGGAACCGTGGGGCGGCGGATGCCGATCATGGGGGTGTGGCCTAGGGTCAAAGGTGCCATGTCTCGCGTAATCCACGTCTTCCGCCAGCCCGACCGGTTCGTCGCAGGAACCGTCGGTGAGCCCGGCGACCGCACGTTCTACCTCCAGGCGTCCGAGGACGTCCGCACGATCAGTGTGACGATCGAAAAACAGCAGGTCGTGGTCTTGGCCGAAAGGCTCAGCTCGCTGCTGGAAGAGGTCGCCAGCCGGTTCGGCGCGGACGTACCGGACGACGCGCCCGACGAGCTCCTCGACGTCGACCCCCTGACCGTTCCGGTCGAGGAGGAGTTCCGCGTCGGCACGATGGGCCTCGGCTGGGACGCCGACAGCAGCGCCGTCGTCATCGAGCTGCTCGCGATGACGGAAGGCGAGGTGGACGAAACGGTCGTTCTGGACGACACCGAAGAGGGGCCGGACGCCGTCCGAGTCTTCCTGACCCCTGGCGCGGCGCGGGCGTTCGCCGAACGCGCCGACAGGGTGGTCAACGCCGGCCGTAAACCGTGCCCGCTGTGTGCCGAGCCGCTCGACCCGGCGGGCCACATCTGCCCGCGGCAGAACGGGTACCGGCGCGACGTAGACGTCCTCGAGGACTGACGCAGGTGTCGGAGACTTCGAGGGAGCTGGTGACGCGCGGCAAGATCGACGTCGAAGGCAGGCTCGTCGACGCCTCGAACGTCACGCTCTTCTGCACGATCGAACTTGACGGCGTGACCGGCAATGTCGTGTACAAGCCGGTGTCGGGGGAACGGCCGCTGTGGGACTTCCCGGACGGGACGCTGGCCGGGCGCGAGGTCGCGACGGCGATGGTCGCCGACGCGTCCGGGCTCGGCGCGATCCCGCCGACGGTGCTGCGCGACGGGCCGTTCGGTCCTGGCATGGTGCAGCTGTGGATCGAGACCACCGAAGAGGAGCTGGTCGACGTCCGGCCCCCGGAGGGCCTGCCGGACGACTGGCGTGTCGTGCTGCACGCGCACGATCGCGACGGTGAGCCCGCGGTGCTCGCGCACGCGAACCGGCAGGGCATGCGGGAACTGGCGTTGCTCGACATCGTGGTCAACAACACCGACCGCAAGGGCGGCCACGTGCTCGCCGGTGCCGATGGCCGGATCTACGGCGTGGACCACGGGATCTGCCTGCACACCGATCCGAAGCTGCGGACGGTGCTGTGGGGCTGGATCGGCGAGCGGCTGACCGAGGGCGAGGTCGGCAAGCTGCGCGGGCTGCGTGAGCGGCTGGACGGCGAACTCGGCGACGCGCTTGCCGAGCATCTCACCGGCTTCGAGATCCGGGCGCTGGCGGAGCGTACCGAGCTGCTGCTGGCGGAGGGTGTCTTCCCGGAGCCCGGCGACGACTGGCGCGCGATCCCTTGGCCGCTGTTCTGAACGTGCTGGACGATCAGGCCCGCGACCGCCTGATCAGACGCTTCGGCGAGGACGTCGCGACGTGGTGCGACGAGCTGCCCGCGCTCGTGGCGCGGCTGGCCGAGCGCTGGGGTCTCACCGTCGTCGACGCGAAACCGGGCAACACCGGCCGCACCCTGATCTGCGCCGGGGACGACGGCGCCATGAAGGTCCTCAAGCTGACCCCGGATCACGCGATCGCCGAGTCCGAGGCCGCCGCGCTGCGGGCGTGGGACGGGTGCTCGCGGGTCGTGCAGGTCCTCGCCACCGAGATCGCCGACGGCGCGATCCTGCTGGAAGGGATCGATCCGGGTACGCAACTGCTGGAAGCGGGGGCGAACGTCCCGTGGGCCGAGGTCGGTGACCTGCTGGCCCAGATCCACGCCGTGACCCCGCCGCCGGGTTTCTCGACGCTGGAAGACCGGGTCGTGTTCATGTACCGGCTCGCCGAGCGGGGGCTGCGGGGTTCGGTGGCCGAGGCCACGCTGTCGCTGGAGACCCTTGACCGTGCCCGGCGCCGGGCGCTGACCCTCGCGACCGACGGGGGAGGGCACGCGATCGTGCACGGTGACCTGCACCCGGGCAATGTCCTCGACGGCGGGCCCGGCCGGGGAGCGGTCGCGATCGACCCGCGCCCGAGCGTCGGCGACCCGTCCTTCGACCTGGCCGACTGGGTCACCCTGCCGATGACCGGCGGCGGCACGCTCGAAGACGGGTTCGACGCGATCGCGCCGCACCTGCCGGGGTTCGACGCCGAGCGGGTCCGCGCGTGGTGCGTCGCGCTCTCGCCGCTGTTCGTGATGCGGCCGCTCGAACGCGGTGAACGGACCCCGTTCGTCGAGGCGATGCTCCGTATGACGGCCTGACCGGCGTGGCGGGGAGACGCTGACCCCGGGGCACCGCTAGCGTCGTCCGCCGTGCGCTCCCATTCGTACGACGACGTGCTTTCCGGTCCGCGCAAGCGGAAGATCCCCGAGGTGCCCGCCGAGCCGGGTCTCGTGGTCGAAGACCCTGCCAGCGGATACTGCGGCGCCGTGGTGAAGATCGAGTACGGCAACGTCGTCCTCGAAGACCGGCACGGCAAGCATCGCGTGTTCCCGCTGAACCCCGCGGGCTTCCTGCTCGAAGGCAAACCGGTCACGCTCGTGCCGGCCAAGGCGGCCCCGGCGACCCCGGCCCGGCGGATCTCCGCGTCCGGGTCGGTGCAGGTCCAGGGACTCAAGGCCCGGGTCGCGCGCGATTCGCGCATCTGGGTGGAAGGCAAGCACGACGCCGAACTCGTCGAACGGGTCTGGGGACACGACCTGCGGGTCGAAGGTGTGGTGGTGGAGCCACTCGATGGGGTGGACGTGCTCTCCGGCCGCATCGGCGAGTTCGGTACCGGACCCGGCCGCCGTCTCGGGGTGCTGGTCGACCACCTGGTCGCGGGCAGCAAGGAGTCCCGGATCGTCGACGGGATCCGCGACGAGAACGTGCTGATCACCGGGCATCCGTACATCGACATCTGGGAGGCCGTGAAGCCGTCGGTCGTCGGCATCCGCGGCTGGCCGAAGATCCCTCGTGGCACGGAGTGGAAAGAGGGCGTCTGCGACGCGCTCGGCTGGGGTGAGCCGTGGGAGGGCTGGCAGCGGATCCTGTCCGCCGTTTCCAGCTACCGGGATCTGGAAACGCCGCTGATCGGAGCGGTGGAGCGGCTCATCGACTTCGTCTCCGACCCGGGCGAGGAGTCCTGAATGACCGGTTTGCGCGAGGTCACTCAAGGTCACGCGTCGGTCACGTCAGTTTCGCTTCTTCGGTATGAATCGGCGCGATCTGGGAGCATGAACGCATGACAGGCGCTCTCATCTGGCTGATCGCCGGCATCCTCTTGATCATCGCCGAGCTGCTCTCGGGTGATCTGTTCCTGCTCATGGTCGGCGCGGGAGCCCTGTTCGGGGCCGGCTCCGCAGCCTTGACCGGGAACCCGTTCATCGACGTCGCGGTGTTCGCCGTCGCCTCGGTCGGGATGCTCGCCCTCGTCCGGCCGACGCTCAAACGCCGGTTCCTCGCCGGACCGGACATCAAGACCAACACCGACGCGCTGATCGGCGCGCGAGCGGTAGTAGTGTCCACAGTGGACGTCGAAGCGGGCCGGGTGAAGCTGGCAGGCGACGTGTGGTCCGCACGGTGCATGACCGACGGGGAACCGATCGCCCCGGGGACGTCGGTGACGGTCGTCGAGATCTCGGGCGCCACGGCGGTCGTTTCGGCCGAGCTGTGAGCCGCACAGCAACGGGTTTCTACGTAAGGGGAAGGTAGTTGTCAGAGACAGTGGTGTTCATCGTCGTCGGACTGCTCGCGTTGTTCGTGGTCGTTGTCGTGGTCAAGGCGATCATGGTGGTGCCACAGGCCCAGTCGGCCGTGATCGAACGGCTGGGCCGGTTCCGGACGGTGGCCTCTCCCGGCCTGACGTTTCTGGTGCCCTTCCTGGACAAGGTGCGGGCGCGGATCGACCTCCGCGAACAGGTCGTCTCCTTCCCGCCCCAGCCGGTGATCACCGAGGACAACCTGACCGTGTCCATCGACACGGTCGTGTACTTCCAGGTGACCGACTCGCGGGCGGCGGTCTACGAGATCTCGAACTACATCGTCGGTGTCGAGCAGCTGACCACCACGACGCTGCGTAACGTCGTCGGTGGCATGAGCCTCGAGCAGACGCTGACCTCGCGTGACTCGATCAACAGCCAGCTGCGCGGCGTGCTCGACGAGGCCACCGGCCGCTGGGGTATCCGCGTCGCCCGTGTCGAGCTGAAGGCGATCGACCCGCCGCCCTCCATCCAGGACTCGATGGAGAAGCAGATGCGCGCCGACCGTGAGAAGCGCGCGATGATCCTGACCGCCGAAGGTCAGCGTGAATCGGCGATCAAGACCGCGGAAGGCCAGAAGCAGAGCCAGATCCTCGCGGCCGAAGGTGCCAAGCAGGCCGCGATCCTGAGCGCGGAGGCCGAGCGGCAGTCGCGGATCCTGCGGGCGCAGGGTGAACGTGCCGCCCGGTACCTGCAGGCTCAGGGCCAGGCGAAGGCCATCGAGAAGGTCTTCGCGGCGATCAAGGCCGGACGTCCCACTCCCGAGGTCCTGGCGTACCAGTACCTGCAGACCCTGCCGCAGCTGGCGCAGGGCGACGCGAACAAGGTCTGGATGATCCCGAGCGACTACGGCAAGGCCCTGGAGGGCTTCGCCCGTGCGCTCGGCGCCCCCGGCGACGACGGCGTTTTCCGCTACGAGCCGCCGAAGGAAGACCCCGTCGAGAAGCCGGACCTGGAGGACGAAGAGGTCCAGGGCTGGTTCGACACCTCCAGCGACCCGAAGGTCGCCGAGGCCGTCGCGGCCGCGGAAGCCGTGGCACGCAAGGAGGTTCCGGCACTCGGCGTCGCGACGCCGCGGCAGGAGCCGCCCGCTCCGCGCAAGGTTCCCAATGTCGCTCCCGAGCCGGAGGCCGCCCCGGAGCCCCCGCAGCAGCAGGCTCCGCCGCCCCCGGCCCGGTTGCCGCAGGCCCAGCCGCCCGCCGGTCCGCAGGGAGGCCCCTACCAGGGGCCGCCGTCGCAGGGACCGGGCAGCGGCCCGTTCCCGCAGCAGGGCCCGTTCGGCGGGCCGCAGGGTGGTCCGCCGCCGCAGCGCTGATCCGAAATCGTGAGAGGGCCGTCCCGTCCGGGGCGGCCCTCTTCGTTTCGCCCGGGCCCGCGGGACACTGGACCTCGACCGCGGTCGAGGTTGCAGGGTGGCCTCATGGACCGACCGACTTTCGCCGTCCCGCGTTTCCTCGACGAGCCGCGCCTGCCTGCCAGCGTCGCCACCACCACCGGCCGGGGGAATCCGGCTCTGGCGATGATGTGGTTCCTGGCCGAGGAAAACAGGCTGTGGTTCCACACCCCCGCGTCCGGCTACAGGCTGTCTCCGTTCCTGGCCGCCGCACGTGACGAGCGCGAGGTCGCGGTCATGGTCGCGACGTTCGACCCACCCGACGACGTCCGCCAAGTACGGATGACCGGACCCGCGAGGCTGGAGACCAAGGACCTCGCCCGGATCCGCCGCATCTACGAGCGCTACATCGCTGCCTGGTCCCCGGGATGGGCGGACCATGCCGCGTCGCCTGACGCTCGGCTGTGGTCGATGTCCCCTGACCGCGGCATGGCCGTGGCCTACCCCGGCCTGGAGGACCGCCCGGTGTTCCGCTGGTCGACCGCGGCGGACGGACCCTTCAGCTCCTGAGGAACCCGAGCGATCGGTACTCGCCGACCACCTCGGTGAGCTCGGCGATGCGGGCCTGCCCGGCGTCGATGAGCCGTTGCCCCGCCCGGGACCACTGCTCGAGGTCGGGGGACATCGGCGGGATCTCGGCCAGGATCTCCGCGCTGTCGGCGAGACTGAGCCCGACCCGCTGGGCGGCCACCGCGAGCCGGATCCGGCAGATGGCGTCGACGGTGAACCGGCGCGCGTTGCCCGCTGTGCGTTCGGCGGTGATGACGCGGTAGCGCTCGTAGTACCGGACGGCGTTGGCCGACACCCCGGCCCGGCTCGCGACCTCACCGATGGTCAGGTGGGCATCGAGCCGGGGAAGTGCCGGGGTCGGCGTCGTCATGCTGCGCTCCGTACCGTCGTGGGTTCCGCCGCCGAGGCTACCGGGGCGGGCCGGGTCCTCAGCCTCACCACCAGGGCGATCACCATGACCGCCAGGACACCGACGAGGGTCACGCGATACGAGGAGACGAGCTCTCCGGCCAGCCCGGCGCCCGCCGACGGATCGCTCAGCGCCGCGAGCCCCCGCCCTCCGGTGGCCGCCGCGATCAACCCGGTGAACACCGCGCTCACCACCGCCGTGCCGACCGCGCTCGCGATGGTGCTGGCCAGCGGGAGGATCGCGGAACCGGACGCCAGGTCCGGTCCGTGCAGGTCCCGGCCGGCGCTCACGATCGTGGGCATCATGATCGCTCCGGTGCCCGCCCCCTGGAACACACCCAAGATCGCCAGCACCGGGTACGGCGTGTCCGGCGCGAGGACGAGCAGGGTCACCCCGGTCGCGACGATGGCCAGGCTCAGACCGGTCCCGACGACGATCCGCGGCCCGAAGCGTTCCAGGACACGAGCGGCGAACTGGATGGTGATGCCCATCCCGAGCGCGCCCGGCACCGACATCAGCGCGCTGACCATGGGCGAGTCGCCGCGGATGACCTGGACGTAGGCGGGCATCAGCAGCATCGAACCGAAGTACGGCGCGGCGTACAGCACCAGGATCGCGGTGTTGCGCCCGAACGTCCGGTCACGCAGGAGCCGGACATTCAGCAGCGGCGCGCGGTGGTGCCACGACCGGCGGGTGAACACCGCCATGAGCGCCGATCCGGCGGCCACGATCGCCACGCGGGTGCCCCAGCCCAGCGTCTCCTCGCTGAATCCGTAGGCCACCGCGACGACACCGGGGACGAGCAGCAGACCGCCCATGAGGTCGATCGGGGAGCGTTCCGCCGACGGGACATCGGCCGGAATCCAGCGCAGCACACCCACCACGGCGAGCAGCGCGGGCGGGACGGTGATGAAGAACAGCGCCCGCCACGACAGGCTGTCCAGCAGGAAGCCGCCGAGCACCGGGCCCAGAATCGGCCCGACCAGCAGAGGCAGCCCGGTGATCGTGGTCATCCGGCTCCGGCGAGCCGGATCCACCGTGCCGAAACCGATGGTCATCCCCAACGGATTGATCAGGCCGCCGGCGAGACCCTGCACCGCCCGTGCGGCGATCAGCCATCCGAGACCATCGGCGGCTCCGGCGGCCGCGGACGCCGCCGCGAACACGAGCAACGCGACCAGGTACACCCGGCGGGCTCCCCAGCGTTGGGCCATGGTCGCCGCGAGGGGCATCGCCGCGACCATGGCGAGCGCGTAGGCCGTCACGACCCACTGGATTGTGGTGAGCGACGCGGAGAAGGTCGTCATGAATCGCGGCAGCGCGACGGCGACGATCGTGGTGTCCAGAACGGCCATCAACCCGCCGAGCGCGATCACCGCCGCGACGCGCAGTTCATGCGCGGTCAGGCGGTTCATGCCGCACCCGCCTGATCCGCGACCCGTCCGGTGCGCAGGGTGCGGGCCCACCAGCCCAGCTCGGTCATCGTCCCGGCCAGCGCGGCGCGCTCGCCTTCGGTGCCTTCGTACCCGTTCGGTCCGAGCCGGGTCCACGGTACGTTCATCAGCACCGCCTCGCGGATGGTGGTGGCCCGCAGTTCGGGGAAGATCAGCCGCAGCTGCTCGATCGCGCGGATGCCACCCGAACCCGCGCCGTAGCCGACGAACCCGACAGGCTTGTACGCCCACTCCGTGAAGTGCCAGTCGATCGCGTTCTTCAGCGCGGCGGGGAAACTGTGGTTGTACTCCGGGGTGACGACCAGGTAGGCGTCGGCCTCGCGCAGCCTGGCGCTGATCGCCGTCTCGGTGCCGCCGGGCCGCGTTCCCTGCAACGGGAGATCGACGTCGGCGAGGTCGATCGGATCGACATCCAGCCCGTCGATCGCGGCGAGTTCGGTCAGCAGCCAGCCGGTGATGGCGTCGGCGAAGCGCTCGTGCCGGACGCTGCCGATGATCACGGCGAGGCGAAGCGGGGACTGCGCGGTGGTTTCTGTGCTCATGCAGACGACGCTAAAAGTTCGTCCATAGGCGAGCTCAAGCTGTTGCGGCCCTGGTCACGATCCCTGGACCTCCAGCTAGATCGAGGTTGTAGGGAGGCGTTCTGTGGTAAGCCTTCGGGCATGGTTCGACGAAGGGGGTCGTGAGTGGTAAGTCGCGTTAGAACGACACTTGCCACTCACGACCCCTCTGCAAAGGCGGCAAGGGCCGAAGAGTCGGCAGTGGGCCAGGGTCTCGGTCGGCGCCTGCGGCGACCCGCCGTCGCGATGATCAAGCGTCGGTACGGCAGCATTCTCGGGTGGGGTGAGCGTTGCCTCGTCGTCCCAACCTCGTGATGCCCCCGGTTGACATGTAGGAAATATCCTACGTAAGGTCTCGGGATGAACATCGACCGCATCCAGTTCCTCACCGTGCCGGTCTCCGATCAGGCCAAGGCACGGGACTTCTACGTCGGCAAGCTCGGTTTCGACCTGCTCGTCGACGTAAGCGGCCCACACGGCCCGTTCGTCATGGTCGGCCCCAAGGGAGCGGAAACCGGCGTCGTCCTGGCCGACCGCGCCGTCGGCGGGCTCGATCACGACACACGCGTGCACTTCCAGCTCGGCACCGCCGACATCGATGCCGACATCGCGGAGCTTCGCGCTCAGGGCGTCGAGGTCGCCGACGCGGAGGAGATGCCGTGGGGCCGCGTGACGTCCTTGAAAGACCCCGACGGCAACGCGATGGGACTGCTCGAACCCTCCGCCTACGGGAACTGGCCACGCTAGTGCCAGTCAACGACGACGTCTTCGCCGCGCTCGCCAACCCGGCCCGCCGCGAGGTACTGGGCATCCTTCTCGACGGCCCGCGGGCCGCGGGTGAGATCGCCGAGCGTTTCGACATGCGGCGGCCGAGTCTGTCGGAACACCTTCGAGTGCTACGCGAAGCGGGGCTCGTCCGGGAAGAGCGGCAGGGCCGCAATCGCGTCTACTCACTGGAAGCGGCACCGCTGCAGGAAGTCTCCGACTGGCTTTCGCCCTACGAACAATACTGGCGCGGAAAGCTGGCCGACCTGCGTGACCTGCTGGACGAGGAGGAGTTCTGAACGACGAGGATCCGACGGCCGTCCACGTCGATCAGTTCCTGGCACATCCGCCGCGTAAGGTGTGGCGCGCGCTGACCGAGCCGCGGCTGCTGGAGCGCTGGCTCCGTATGCCGAACGACATCAAACCCGTTGTGGGCCACCGGTTCGAACTGCTCGCGGACCCCGTTCCCGCCGCCGGTTTCGCGGGCGGCCCGGTCGCCTGCGAGGTACTGGCCGTGGAGCCGGAGCGGTTGCTCAGTATCAGCTGGGGTCCGGAGTGGACGGTCACCTGGCGGCTCGAGCCGGAGGGCCGGGGCACCCGGCTGTTCCTCAGCCACGAGGGCTTCGATCCCGACGACGAATTCCAGCGGATGTCACGACGGATGATGGGCGGCGGCTGGCGCACCGGCGTCCCGAAGGCGTTGGTGCGCGTGCTGGACGAGATGCCGGACTAGCGGCGGAAGGCACTCGGTCTCGTGAGTGACAGGGACGGTTAGAACCAGCTTTACCCCTCACGAGTCAGCCGCCGTACCGGCTCTCGACAACGGGTCTAGGATCCCCGCTGTGACGGACGAGAAACCGCTCCGAGCCGATGCCCGCCGTAACCGCACACGGGTGTTGGAGGCCGCGGAGCGCGTTTTCACGGCCAAGGGCACCAGTGCGCCGACCGAAGAAGTCGCCCGCGAGGCAGGCGTCGGCGTCGGCACCGTGTTCCGGCATTTTCCGACGAAGGAAGCCCTGCTGGAGGCGGTTCTTTACGCGCGCCTGCACCGCTTCGTCGACGAAGCGGAATCCACGGTGGCCGCCGACTCGCCGGACCCGGGCGCCGCGTTCTTCGGGTTCCTGACCGGCTGGATCGCGATGGCCGACGCCAAGAACGCCTACTTCGAAGCCCTGTCAGCGGCCGGAGTCAGCGTTCCCTCGGCGGGATCGGTCATCGGCGTCCGCCTGAAGGACGCGCTCGGCGTCCTGCTCAGCCGGGCACAGGACACCGGCGACGTCCGCAAGGATCTCGGCGTCGACGAACTGATCCCGGTGATCATCGGAACGGCGAAGGCGGCGGAACATGCCGGGCCCGAACTACGGACCCGGACGATCTGCATCCTCTTCGACGGACTCAGGCCACGTCAGGGGTAAGGGTCCATCGTCGGCCGCTTCGGCGCGAGCGCATCGCCCGAGGACTCGCCACGCAGCCTGCGCTTGATCCACGGGACGGCGTGTTCCTTGCCCCACTGGAGGTTCTCGGTGCGCCGTGCCTGCGTGCTCAGCAGCGGCCGCGGCCCGAGCTCGGCGGGCGTCAGCTTGTGCGGTTCGCCGAGCGCGTCGAGCACGGCGATGGCGATCTCGTTGTGCCCCGCGGAGTTCAGGTGCAGCCGGTCCGGCGCCCACAGGCGCCTGTCGCGCAGCCGGCGCATCGCCCACATGTCCACCAGCAGCGCCCCGTGTCGGGCCGCGATACCGCGGACATGCTCGTTGTAGATCGCGACGCGGCCCCGGATCCGGCGGAACAGAGCGTCTTCGACCCCGTCGACACCGGTGAAGAGCACGACGCGCGCTCCGGTCGCGACGACCTTGCCGATCGCGACGTCGTAGTCGTCGAGGAGGGCGTCGATGTCGACCTTCGGCCTCATCAGGTCGTTGCCGCCCGCGTAGAGCGTCACGACGTCCGGGTTCAGCGCGAGCGCCGGTTCGAGCTGCTCCGCGAGGACCTGCCCGAGCAGCTTGCCGCGGATCGCGAGGTTGGCGTAGCGGAAGTCCTGGCGATTGGCCGCGAGCCCGCCGGCGACCCTGTCGGCCCAGCCGCGGACGCCGTTGGGAGACGACGGGTCCTCGTCGCCGACGCCCTCGGTGAAGGAGTCACCGAGACAAACTAAGCGGTTGGTCATCGAACGGGACACGTGACCGGTCCCTTGAATGGTGATGGCATATCCGGATGCTACCCAGGCGCTCGGACGTCCGGGCTATGGCCCGGGGCGTTCCGTCTACCGGTCCTGGATGGCGGCTTGAAGCAGAGCCTGCGCGGTCCGGCGTAGGAGTTCGGCGGCTTCGGGCCGGGGGAGGCCCGCGATGTCCGTGAGCCAGATCAGCGCCTCGATGCCGGTGGCGGAGCGGATCGCCACCGCGAGCCGATGGATGTCGATGTCGGGCCTGGACGCGTGCAGCGGGGACAGCGCTTCTTCGATCCAGCCGATGGCGCGGCCCTGGCGCAGCACAGGCTGCTCGTCGTCGCGGATCGGTTCCAGCGACAGCCGCAGTGAGGCGCGCAGCTGTGGTTCCCAGTCCAGCGTCAGGCGGGTGAAGGCGACCATCAGGACGTCGAGGCGGGCGGCCGGATCCTGTGGTGCGTCGGCCGGGAGCAGGGAGGTGCGGTCGATCTCCGGATGCGCCGCGGCGACCAGTGCCCGCTGGTTGGCGAAGTAGCGGTAGGCCGTGGTCCGCGAGATGCCGGCCGCGGTGGCCGCCGCTTCGACGGTGGGTGCCACGCCGTCGGCCAGCAGCGTGCGGGCGGCTTCCACCAGTGCCGTCCGGGTTCGGTTCTTCTGGGCACGGCGGCCGGTCGCTTCATAAGGAACAGCCATGCCCATCATGGTACTATGGTGCCCATAAACGGGAGTGCCAGGAGGCGATCATGGGTCCGGATCCAGCTGCCACGAATCCCGACTTCTACAGCGTGGTCTTCGAGAACGACCGAGTCCGTGTGCTGGAGTACCGCGACAGGCCAGGTGACCGCACCACGCCGCATGGCCACCCGGACAGCGTCATGATCACTCTGACCTCGTTCCGTCGCCGGCTCTCGGCCGACGGGCGGCAGGTCGAGGTGGAGCTCCCGGCGGGCCAGGCACGCTGGCTCGACGCGCAGGATCACTCCGGAGAGAACATCGGAGACACCGAAACCCATTCGATCTTCGTCGAGCTGAAGGAAGGCCGGCAGACGGCCTCGGGCGCGCTCGGCCCGCACGCGGGCTGACGGGCTGTTCAAGGAGTTGAGGACAGGTTTCGGGACGACTGCTGAGAAATCGAGCGCCATATCTCCTGGCGCTTGCTACGTTCTCGCGGTTGATCTTCACCTGAAGGAGTGTTCCCGATATGTCGTCCGTTCTCCGCCGGGTCGTCGTGGCCGTCTCCGGTCTCGTCATGCTCCTGGGTCTTGCCCAGGCTCCCGCGCAGGCCTCCACTCAGGCCGTCTCCTGCTCCGGTACCAACATCTTCTCCAAGACCGTCGACGGGCTCGGCGAGCTGGTCATCTACTACAACTCCAGCAACGGCGGCACCAACAGCGCCTGCTTCTACCACCGCGGCGCGGCATACGGGAAGTCCTCGTACACCTACGTCGTCATCAGCCGCTGCAAGGAAACGGGCAGTGAAGGCCAGCCCTGCACTCCCGCCGTCACCTCGTCGCCCGACGACGGCGAGTTCGCCTACAAGGCGGGCCCTGTCGGCGTCACCGGCACCGGGAACTACTGCGTGTCGGCGCGGGGCTATCTGAACTGGGGCGGCAAGTACCACGCGGTCGAAAGCGGTCGCCAGGGCTGCTGAGACCTGCCGTGAGGGCCACCCGGCATCCGGGTGGCCCTTTGTTCGGCTTCAAGGTCACCCCGGACATCGACGTCTCGGCGGTCAAGCGTTCCGGCTGACGCCGACCCGGTCCAGGTAGTCCCGCACGGCAGTCCTGCTCGCGCCGGGTGCGCGCAGCGCGAGGTAGCCATCGGGCCGCACCAGGACGAGGGTGTCCCCGGTGATGCCGTACGCGGTCCGCGCGTGCCCCTCGACGTCCACCAGATCGGCACCGCTGCCCGGCGCGCCGACCAGCACCGGCTTGACGAGTCCATAGTGGACGGTGCCGACGTCCTGCAGCGGACCGGCGCAGGACTCGCCGAAGCCGAGCAGGGTGAAATGCGGGCCGCGGAAGGCGTCGAACAGCCGCCGTGGCGTGCCGGAGCTGTCCACGCAGGGCGCGTCGGGCGCACGATCGCCGGCGCGCGGTCCATTCCCGGCGTCGCCGTCGACGGACAGCGAGCTGGCCGGGTAGCCGAGCCTGAGCTGCTGGCCGTCCGGGGGCGCGCCGTCCGCGATGTCCGTGCTGCCACCGTTGACGAACCGCTCCGCGACCCTGCGCAGCCCCTCGGCACTCACGCCGAGCGTCCACGAGGCGACCGGGAGCCGCTCCTCCTGGTAGCTGTCCAGCAGCGACTGCCGCGCGCCGGAACACACCATGGCGAGCTTCCAGCCGAGGTTGTACGCGTCCTGGATGCCGGTGTTCATGCCGAGACCGCCGGCCGGCGGATGCACGTGCGCCGCGTCGCCTGCCAGCAACACCCGGCCCACCCTGAACCGGTCGGCCATCCGCACGTTCACCCGGTACGTGGACAGCCAGCTCGCCTTCGAGAGCCGGATGCCGTGTCCGCCGGCGAGATCGTCCACGATCCGCCGGAAGTACGACAGCGAGGGTTCGGGGAGGCTGCCCTCCGCGCCGAAGTCGCTGAACGGTACGGCCTGCAGTTGCCAGGACCGCTCGTGGCGGAACGGGCACAGGGCCAGGAACCCGCGACGGCGGACGGTCCACTGGTACCAGGCGTCCGGTTCGAGCCCGTCGAGCTCGACGTCCCCGAGCAGCATGGCCTGCTCCTTGCTCTCGCCCTCGAAGCGCACGCCGAGTGCCTTGCGCACGGTGCTGCGGCCGCCGTCGCACCCGACCAGGTAGCGCGCGGCTACCCGCTCGCCGGTATCCAGCACCGCATGCACACCGTTCGCGGACTGGCTGAACCCGGCGAGGCCTGCGGCCAGTTCCACCCGCACGCCGTCCTCGGCGAGCCGCGCGCGCAGGATCCGCTCGATCCGCCACTGCGGGATCAGCAGCCCGCCGTCGTAGGGCCGATCCGGTGTGGGTGCCCGCTGGGCGTGCGGGTCGGCCTCGGCAACCAGATCGCCGTCGAGGTACCGCCGGTGTGGCAGGTGCCGGAACCCGTAGTGCAGCACCTCGTCGGCGACACCGAGGTCGTCCAGCACCTCCTGGGTGCGTGCGGTGAGCCCCTTGCCGCGCGAACCGGGGAAGTGCTCGCCGGCTCGGTCGACGATGCGCACGTCGACGCCCCGGCGGGCCAGCTCGATGGCCAGCGTGAGCCCGGTGGGTCCGGCGCCCGCGATCAGGATGTCGGTCACCGGTCCCCGTCCTGGCGCACTGCCGGCGCCGATGCGGCATGCATGCTCGCCATCACACCCTCCCTGATTCCGTGCGGTCACTGAGTCGATCGGCGGTGACGCTAACCGGTTTCCGGGCAGGGTGTCCTGGTGCTGGAGGTGGAGATCGGGGTGGATACCTGCCTGGGAAATCTCCACCGCGGTCTCCTGCCGCGAACCGACGACACACCCGGGGCGGTGTTCGTAGCGTCGTCATCAACGGTTCATGCCGTCGCGATAGTGACCATCGAAGGAGCGCCACTCATGTTGACCGGATCCCTGCTGACTGCCGCTGGCCTGTTGTTCGATGTGCCGACCGCGGTGTGGCTGACCGTGGCTGTCCTCGCCGTGGTGGGCGTGATGGCCTTCAAGATGCGGAAGCGCCGACGGCGTTGACCACCGCTGTCGTTCTCCCACCCTGGTCGCCAGGCTGAGGCTGCGCGACCAGGGTGATCCGGCTTGCACGAGTGATCGATCGGTGCGCTGTGGCCCCCGTTTCGCTCATATCCCGGCAGGCCCCCTTGACAGCCTCCGGCGACGTTCATACATTCATACAGGTGTTGTCAATCTGTATGAATGACGCTGGGAGTTGATCCGCATGCGCCTCGAGAAGACCGCCGTCGTCCTCGGTGGCAGCGCCGCCGGTCTCTGCACCGCGGGAGCGCTCGCCCCGTATTTCGACCAGGTCCTGGTGCTCGAACGTGACGAGCTTCCGGCCGAGGCCGAACACCGGCGCGGGGTACCGCAGAGCAAGCATCCGCACTTCCTGCTGAACTCGGGCCGCCGTGCGATCGGCGCGCTGTTCCCCGGGTTCGAGGACGACCTCATCGCCGCCGGGGGACTGCATCTCATGCCGTCCATGGACGCCGCCTATCTCGACGGCGAAGGCTGGTCGGCGCGCAAAAGCAGCGCCATGACGATGATCTACAGCTCGCGGATCCTCATCGAACGCGTGCTGCGCGACAAGGTCCGTGAGCTGCCCAACGTCGTGATCCGCGAAGGTGTCACGGCGAGCGGAGTGACCACACGGGACGGCGAAGTCACCGGGGTCGGCTTCTCCGGCCGTGACGGCGACGAGCACGCCGACGCCGACTTCGTGGTGGACGCGATGGGCCGTGGATCCTCCGTCGGCGCGTGGCTGGCGGCGGCGGGCTGGCCCGAACCCGAGGTGCGGACCCTCGACGCCAAGGTCACCTACACCTCGCGCTGGTACGACCTGCCGTCACCCGACGAGCGACCCGGGTCCTGGTGGTGGCAGCACCTGGTGATCATGCCGACCCCCGACAAGGGCGCGCATCCGGACGAGCACGAGTTCCTGGTGAACTTCTTCCCCATCGAGGGCAACCGGGTCATCGCGTGCATGGGCTCGTGGGGCCTCGAGATGCCGCGGACCACCGAGTCGTTCGTCGAGTCGGCACGCCGGGTGCGGGCGCCGCTGTTCGCGGCCGCGATGGACCGGTCCACCCCGACCTCCGAAGTCCACTTGACCAGGTCGACAGGCAACAAGTGGCGGCGCTACGACCTGCTCCGCACACCGCCCAAGCGCCTGGCGTTCATCGGCGACTCGATCTGCGCGTTCAACCCGTTCTACGCGCAGGGCATCAGTTCCGCCGCGGGCTCGGCGCTGCTGTTGCGCGAACACCTCGCCGACACCGAACGCCTCGACGGGCACTTTTCCGCACAGTTCCTTGCCGCGCAACGAAAGCTGCTCAACGTGCCGTGGAGCCTCGCGATGGCGAGGGACCAGGGCTACGCCTGCGCCGTGGGCACCGAAAAGGCGGGGGAGTGGAAGCGCCGCCTTCTGTCGGCGATGTCCGGGCCGGCGTTCAGGCTCATCGTCGGCGCCGCCCGCGAGGACGACGTGGTCGACGAGCACTTCGCGAAGGTGTTCAACCTCGACGAGTCACTGCGCGACATGATGACGAACCCGCGGGTGCTCGCGGGGCTGCTGCGCTACCGGATCCGGGCCGCGCTGGGGCGGCACCGGGTCCCGTTCGACTTCGACGCCCGGGCCGAACCACCGGTCACGGACTACTCGCCGGGAGGCACTGCCGCGAAACCGGCGGTCTCCAGGTGAGCGCCGTATGCGGGCCGGAGGCGGAAGCCGTCACCCGTGGCCTCGGCTTCGACTGCCACGACGTCTCCCCATGGCTCTCGATCCGTCCACCATGGACAGCGGCGCACTGGACGATGCCGCTGCTGGAACTGCTCGTCCTCGGCGGCGCAGTCTTCGCGCTGGTCCACGCCGCCCTGCGGCACCGTCAGGGCGATTCGACCAACCTGGCACTGTGGTGCGCTTCGCTGGTCTACCTCTTCGTCATCGAACCGCCGCTCTACTTCCCGGAGTGGTTCGGCATCGAAGGGCAGTACGGTTTCATCTTCGCCCACAACCGGTTCACCGTTGGGTTCATGTGGGACCGGCTGCCGCTCTACATCGTGGCGTTCTACCCGATGATCAGCCAGCTCGCCTACGAACTCGTCCGGTCACTCGGGATCTTCCGCGCCCGCGGCGCGCTGATCGGCTCGGTGGCGGTCGCCTTCGCCTGCCAAGTGTTCTACGAGGTCTTCGATCACCTCGGCCCGCAGCTGAAATGGTGGGCGTGGAACGGGAACAACCGGATCGTCAATCACCCAGCGCTGGATTCGGTGCCCATGAACAGCATGCTGCTCTTCGCCTCCGTCTCGATGGGCGCCATGACCTATCTGGTGGTGCGCCTGGCCGGCGGCTCCCGACGCGGTTGGTCGCTCGCGGGGCGCGTCGTGCTGGCCGGTGTCCTCACCCCGCCGACCATGGCGATCGCCGGACTCCCGTCGGGCGTCTTCGGCGGAAGCGAACCGAACACGGCCGCGCAGGCCTGGGTTCTCGGCGTCGAGCTGGCCCTGCTGTGGCTGGCGGGCACCTGGATCTTCGTCCGACATCGAGGTCCCAGCGAGCCCCTGGCGCCCTTCGCCCGGTTCTACCCCGCCGTCTACCTGGGTGGGATGGCCGTGTTCTGGCTGGGCGCCCTCCCTGCCTACCTCGCCGCGGAAGACGGCATCACCGAAGACGGCACCCCGATCGGGAACGGGCTCTACGCGCTGGCCTGCTTCGTGGGCGCCGGTCTGATGCTGGCCGCGCTGTACCGCGTGCGCCGCGCGGCACCTGCCACCGTCTGAGATTCTCCGTTCGGGGAAGATGGAGCGATGGGGCACCACGGATGGCAGGGCAACCCACCCGGAACCGAGCACGAGGCTCGCCGCCGGATCGTCGACGCGGCGACGGCCTGTATCGACCGGGTCGGCCTCGCCAAGACCAGCCTTTCCGACGTCGCCGCGGAAGCGGGCGTGACCCGGCAAACCGTCTACCGCTACTTCCCGAGCCTGGCCGACATCCTCGGCGCGGTCGCGCTGGACCGGGTCGAGGAGTTCGCGAGGCGGATGGAACGGCATCTGGCCTCGTTCGGCAGCGCCACCGAGGTCGCCGTGGAATCCGTGGTCTTCGGCGTCCGCGCCGTCCCCGAAGACCCCCACCTGGGACTGCTCTTGAAAGCGGGCGAAGCCGACGTCTTCACCGTCGCGGTCACTTCGTCGCAGTCCTTCTCGCTCGGCGCGCGGATCCTTCGGAACGTGCCGGTCGACTGGGCCGCGGTGGGCGTCACGAGCGACGAGGACTTCGAGGGGCTCGCGGAGATGCTGATGCGGCTGTTCCTCTCGTTCCTGCAGTACCCCTCCACCCCGGCCCACACCGACGATCGACTGCGGACCCTGGTCCGCCGCTGGATCGGCCCCGCTCTGAGCGGTTGATTGCACGGCGCGGTTGACCGCACGGCCGTGACATCCGTTCGCGGCCGCACTCGCCCTGGTCAATCCGAATCGGACGGTGGCGCCCTGCTCGTGTCGGCCCAGGCGTCGGTGGCGGCGTGAACCGCGAGCGCTACCTCGGCCGGACGCCCGCCATGACGGCGTCCAGGCTGGGCAGCCACCGCTGCCGGGGATCCGGTTCCACGAGCCATTCCGCGTGCGCCTCGACGCGTCCGGAGTCGGCGGGCAAGGGGAGCAGCGCACCCCAGGCGAGCACCTCGACGTACTGCGGCAGGGAGATCCGAGGGGGAATGAGCCCGTCGGTCTCGGCGAGTATGGCGACGCGCGGGCCCTGCTGGGTCAGCACCGTCAAGGCCGGGCCCCCGCAGCTGGTCTCGGCGAGCCGGGCGAGGACCTGATTGCCGTTGATCTTGGGCAGGGTCACCGCGCAGATCCCGTTCTCCAGCACCAGAAAAGGCTGCGAACCACGCCATGTCAGCGACCAGCCGAAGAGGCGGCCGTAGAAGGCGTCGCCCCGGGGGCGGACCGAGTCCCGTGGCAAGAGGGGCTCGACCGGGAGCACTTGCTGGTCCAGCGACATCGTCGGCGCCTTCCGAACGGCGGATGGGGACACGATGCCCCGGGAGTCTTCGACAGCGTAACGGCACTCAGTGTCACTAGCAAGTCTGCTGCTACCGTCCCGCTATGACCGATTCGCCGCGCCGAGCGCCGGTGACCAGAGCCGGGGCGACCCCCGCGGGCAGGCGCCGCCTGCGCCGCGCGCTCGCCGCCGCGGCCGTGGACCTGTTCGTGGCCAAGGGATACGAGGCCACCACGGTGGACGAGATCGCGGCCACCGCCGGGGTGGGTCGGCGCACGTTCTTCCGGTACTTCGACGCGAAGGACGACGTGCTCTTCGCGAACCACGACGAGATCGTGGCCGAGATGGAGGAGACGTTCGCCGCCGCGGACCCGGATCGTGATCCGGTGGAGATGGCGTGCGCCGCCGTCAGCCTGGTCCTCGACTCCTACGCCGCGGAGCTCGACGTCTCGCTCAAGCGGTTCACGCTGACGCGGACGGTGCCTTCGTTGCGGGACAAAGAGGTCGCGACCGTCGACCGTTATCAGCGCGTGCTCGCTCGCTATCTACGGGCGCGGTTCGCGGAACAGGGCGACGAGACGGCGAGCTTGCGGGCGGACGTGGCCGCCGCGGCGATCGCGGCGGCCAACAACCACGTACTCCGGCGCTGGCTGCGCAGCGGCGGTCAGGACGACATCACCGCCAGCGCCGCCGAGGCCTTCGCGCTGGTCATCGACGCGTTCCGGCCGGGTGGCGGCGCGGCCGAAAGGCCCGAAACGACAGTGGTCGCCGTGATGACCACGGCGACACCCCTGCACGCCGTCATCGCCAAGGTGAACGCCGCCCTGGCCGAGAAGTAGGACGACGCCCAAAACTGGCACTCAGTGCCATATCTTGGTCCTCAACCGGCCTCGGTGCGCGTTCGCACCAGGGGAAGGTAGATGGTGTCGATGATTTCGGTGAGGGTGCTGTCCGGTATGACGGTGACGTCGCGGACGAGGTAGTGGTGGTCGCCGAACAAGGCGGTCCGCTGCCGACCGAGTTCCCCGGCGACCTGCCGTATCTGGCCGAGGTACTGGCCGTGCATCAGCGACAGTTCCTCGGGCAGGAACCGATGCCCGACACCGCCGAGAGCATGGCAGCCGCGGAAGATCCCGCGGTGGTCGCCCTCTACGACGGAATGGGCGAACTCCCAGCCACGTTGCAGATGTTCATGGCCGGATGTCCGGCCGAACTGGATGCGAAACGTCACCGACTGGCCTGTCGGGACCTGGTGATGCGCACCATCCTGGCCTTGTCGGCGGGCGCGCGGCGCAGCCTCGCCTTTCCGCTCGCCTACGAGCGGCAACTGGACTCCGGCAGCCGGGTGGTCGCCGCTCCGATGTTCGACAAGCTGAAGCTGATGGATCGCGTCGAGGACGCGATCGAGTACCGATACCCGGCGGCCGAGGCTTTCGAACTCCTGAGTCGCTACCTCGACGGTGCCGAACGAGTCGACCGGATCACCGTCGGCGACCGGCCAGGCCTGTACTTGTTCGAGATCCCGCGAACCGGCCGCACCCCGGTGCTGGTCGCCTGGGAACGCGCGGCCACCCAGGACACCGACGCGGTATCGACGACCGAGCTCACTCTGGAATGGGTCCATGCCACCGCCTGCGCGGTGGATGTCTTCGGCGCCGAGGTGCCGATCGAACGGGACGGCGGAACACTGCGCATACCCGTCTCGGCGACCCCGGTCTTCATCACCAGTGCACCACTGGAAGGGCCGGACGGCTCCTTCTGATCACGCAGGGTGAGTCGCCCTGAAGGTAGGGTCACGCCTGATGATCGACCGACAGCGCCTGCGGGTGTGGTGGGATGCCCTGCGCTACACGGCGTTCACCGGAACCGACGCCCCGCCGAAACGTTCGGCGGGGCTGCGCTGGCTGCGTCTTCTCACCATCGTCGGCTGGGCATTCTGGTCGGGTTTCGTCACGTTCTCGACCGTTTCGGTATCGCCGCCCGCGAAGACGTTCAACGTGATCATCACGGTGCTGCCCTGCCTGCTCGCGGTGCGCTCGCCACTGTGGGGATGGCGCACGCTGATCGTCGGCATCGCGACCACCCCGCTGACCCTGCCCGGTATTTCCGGCGCCTGGGGCTGGCACTGGGCGCCGGGTCTCGCGCTCACGGCGGCGCTTGTCTTCTACCTCGTGGGCGAAAGCAACGACCAGGCGGAACTGACCTGGGCGGGACTGATCACCTTCGCCGCGGCGGTGCCTTTCGTCCAAGACTGGCGCGACGCGGCACTGCTCGTGATGCTCGGCGGGATAGCGTTCTTCCTCGGCAACACGGTCCGCCAGCGCAGGCTCGCCGAAGAAGAACGCAGGGCGCAACAGGAGCGCAGGCTCGCCGAGGAGGCCCGGGCGGCACTCTTGGAGGAGCGCGCGGGCATCGCGCGGGAACTCCACGACGTGGTCGCACACCACATGTCCGTACTCGCGTTGCGCGCGGACTCGGCCCGGTTCCGCTTCGCCGATCCGGGCAAGAACGGCGGCGAGGCCGAGATCTGGCAGGAGTTCGCCGACCTCGCCGGAACCGCCCGTGAAGGCCTGACCGAACTGCGCAGGTTGCTCGGAGTGCTCCGATCCGAGGATCACGCGCTCCTGGTCGCGCCACAGCCGGGGCTGGCGAGAGTGGTCGAACTCGTCGAGGGGGTCAAGGCCGCCGGCACTTCGTGCGAGCTCGACCTGCGCGGCGACCTCGACGCTGTTCCGGTCGGGGTCGCGTTGTCGGTGTTCCGGATCGCGCAGGAGGCGCTGAGCAACGCGATCCAGCACGCTCCCGGCGCGTCGATCTCCGTCGAACTCGCGGCCGGACAGGAATCGGTCCGGCTGTTCATCGAGAACGGCCCCGGAGACAGTCCGAAGAGGACGGATCAGGCAGGCGGCGGGCACGGCTTGGTCGGGATGCGGGAACGGGCCGCTATGCTCGCGGCGGATCTTGAGGTGGAGGAGAGGCCGGACGGTGGGTTCCTGGTCGCCCTGACCGTTCCGCTCGACCGTGAAGGGCAGCCGAAACCGTGATCTCGGTGGTCATCGCCGACGACCAGACCATGGTCAGGCAGAGTTTCCGCGCGGTGCTCGACGCGCAGCCGGACATGCGGGTGGTCGGAGAGGCCGCGGACGGGACCACCGCCGTCGCGTTGAGCGCCGAACTCGAACCGGACATCGTGCTGATGGACGTGCGCATGCCCGAACTCGACGGGATCGAGGCGACCCGGCGGATAGTGGCGGAGCGGCAAGAAGTCCGCGTACTGATCCTGACCACCTTCGACATCGACGAGTACGTGTTCGGCGGGCTGCGGGCGGGCGCCAGCGGGTTCCTGCTGAAAGACGCCCCGCTGGACGACCTGGTGACCGCCGTAAGAGTGGTCTCCTCGGGCAGCGCGCTCTTCGCGCCCACCATCACCAGGCGGCTGATCGGCGAGTTCACCCGCACCCACGCGTCCGCTCACACGGGTCGTTCCCTCGTCGCCGAGCTGACCGCCCGTGAGACAGAGGTGCTCCGGCTGATCGCGCGCGGCCTGTCCAACACGGAGATCGCCGAAGCGCTGGTGATCGCGGAACAGACGGCGAAATCCCACGTCAGCAGGGTGTTCGCGAAGCTCGGGGTGCGTGACCGCGCCCAAGCGGTCATGGTCGCGTATGAGGCGGGCCTCGTCGTGCCGGGCACCACGCCCTGATACCGGGGTAGGGGTACAACGCGAAGATCGAATACCGGGGTAGGGGCGCCAGAACTGGTCCCTGGGGCGATGTTTCCCGGTCCGGTTCCCGAGATCGTTTCCCCATGAAGTGGTCGAAAGAGCTGCGCCTCAACCGGGTGCCGGTCGTCGTCGGCGGCGCGATGACCGTGTTCGCCTTGATCGCGCTCGTCTGGTGGATTTCGGATACGCCGCTCGGCATCGATTCGGCGGTCTACCGGGCAGGCGGGTTCGCCGTGGTCCGCGGGGAAAGTCTCTATTCACCACTGCACGCGCTGCCCGACTGGGCACTGGAACTTCCGTTCACCTACCCGCCGTTCGCCGCGCTGCTCTTCACCGCGTTGACCGCGCTGCCGACCCAGTTGTGCTGGGGTCTGCTCGCGCTGGCCGCGGCACCCTCCCTCTACTTCGCGCTCCGGCCGTTCGCCGATCGAGCGCACCTTCCGCTTCTGCTGCTCGGCGCTTTCGCGCTGCAACCGGTGTGGCAGACCATCGGCCTCGGCCAGGTCAATCTCGTCCTGATGGCCGCCGTCGTGGCGGACATGCTCCTCCTGCGCGACTCGCGCTGGCGCGGAATCACGATCGGGATCGTCGCGGCGATCAAACTGATCCCGCTGATCTTCATCGTCCACCTCCTGGTGGTCAGGCGGTTCGCCGACGCGGCTCGGGCGCTGGCGGCCTTTCTCGGGGCGACGGCGTTCGCGATGGTCGTCCTGCCGGGGGACTCCGTGCGGTACTGGACCTCGGCGATCCTCAACGCCCATTTCGCCGCGACGAAGGGCTGGGTGGGAAACCAGTCGTGGCAAGCGTTCGTCGCGCGGACGATGCCGGACGGGACGGCGGCCACGGTCGCGATCGTGGCGTTCGGCGTGGCTTGCGCGGCGCTAGGGATGTGGCTCGTGCACCGGCTCCACCGCGCGGGCGACGATCGAGCCGCACTGCTGGTCACAGCCGGATGTTCCCTGCTGATCAGCCCGATCTCCTGGACACACCACTGGGTGTGGGTAGTGCCCGCGGTCGGCTACCTCGTCGCCAAGGGACACTGTTGGGTAGCGGCGGCGATCGCCGTCCTGTTCACGGGGTGGACGGTCGCGGTCGTTCCGGGCGGGGGCGGCGTCGAGCGTGACTGGACCTTCGGGGAGGCGATCGTCGGCAACGCGTACTTGATCGTGCTCCTCATCGCGGGCGTCACGTGTCTGGCCCGACTCTCCCGGAGCCAGGACAGGCTCGTGGCCGAGTCTGGCGTTACCTGAGGAGGGCGAGGAAGAAGTCCCGGATGTCTTCGGCGAGCAGGTCCGGCACCTCCATCGCGGCGAAGTGGCCGCCGCGCTCGAACTCCGACCAGTGCCTGACGTCGTACAGTCGCTCGGCCAACGGTCGCACCGATTGCGTGATGTCGTACGGGAATACCGCCACGCCGAGCGGTACACGGCAAGGCGCGTTTCCTCTCAGGCCGTCATGGTGCAGCCGTGCGGACGAGGCCGCGGTGGCCGTCAGCCAGTACAACGAGATGTCGGTGAGCATGCGGTCGTCGCTGATCGGAGAGCGAGGATCCGTCCAGTGTGCGAAGCGCTCGGCGATCCAGGCCAGCTGGCCGACCGGCGAATCGGTCAGCGCGTAGCCGATGGTCTGCGGGGTGGCGACCTGCAGAGCCTGGTACGGCGGGCGATTCGCCATCAGTTTCTTGACCTTGTCCAGCCGGGCTTCGTCCTGTTCGGACAGTTCGACGCCGGCGTCCGGATCCGGCCGGGTCGGAAGGTAGTTCACGTGCACCCCGACGACCTGATCCGGCGCCACCGCGCCGAGCGCGGTCGAGATGCCCGAGCCGAAGTCGCCGCCCTGTGCTCCGTAGCGCTCGTACCCGAGGCGGCGCATCAGCTCGGCCCAGGCCCGGGCGATCCTGTCGATGCTCCAGCCGCGTTCGTGGGTCGGACCGGAGAAGCCGTAGCCCGGGATGGACGGGATCACCAGGTGGAAGTCGCGTGACAGCTGCTTGATCACGTCGAGGAATTCCAGGAAGGAGCCGGGCCAGCCGTGGGTGAGGATCAGCGCGAGTGCGTCCGGGCGGGCGGACCGGACGTGGACGAAGTGGATGTTCTGGCCTTCGATCTCGGTGGTGAAGTGCGGAAGCTCGTTGAGCTCGGCTTCGTGGGCGCGCCAGTCGTAGCCGGTGCGCCAGTGTTCGGCCAGCTCTCTGAGCCGTGCCAGCGGGAATCCGTAGTCCCAGCCGGCATCGGCGACCTCGTTGGGCCAGCGGGTGCGGGAAAGCCGGTCGTTGAGGTCGTCGAGGTCGGCTTGGGGGATGTCGATGCGGAAGGGCTTGATCATGGTCTCGGCTCCACGGGGTCCTGGTCGTTGGGTGGCCAAACGTTTAGGTTGCCAACGATAGCGCAATCGTTCGGTCGCCCAACGATTCGTTAGACTCGTCACATGGAGAACCCCGCGGAAGAGCCGCACGCCAGGTGGCGGGACTTGCCCAGCTGGCTGCTCACCCAGACGGCGAACCACGCTCATCGCCTGGTGACCGACGGGTTCTCCGCTGTCGACGCCCGTGGCTACCACTTCCGCGTGCTGGCGACGCTGGACGAGTTCGGGCCCGCCAGCCAGGCGACGCTGGGCCGCCGTAGCGGCATCCACGTCAGCGAGATGGTCGCGACGATCAACGAACTCGCCGAGCGTGAGCTGGTCGAGCGCGCCCCGGACACGGCCGATCGGCGACGCAACGTCATCTCGCTGACCGCGGCGGGCGAGCGGCAGTTGCGACGGCTGGAAAAGCAACTGGCCGAGCGTCAGGACGAACTCTTGGCGCCGTTGTCGGCTGCCGAGCGGGAACGGTTCGCCGCGCTGCTCACGAAGCTGCTGAAGTACCACGACCGGCGGGCCGGTGAAGCCTCGTGAGTGGCTAGGACGGTTCTAACCCGAATCGCCACTCACGACCAACTGGACCCACTCGGTGCCGTCACCCTGCCCGCTTGAAGTACGTGAAGGACCCCTTCATTGCGCCTGGCGCTGTGAAGGGGTCCTTCACGTACCCGGGAGGTGAGCAGCCGCACCCAGAATCCAGTAGGTACCTAAGACGCCCTCGGCTCTGACCGTCCTAGCCGCTCACGAGGCCTTTGACCTGGGGCGGCCCGGCGAATGAGCGGATGGTTGCGAAAGCCACTTTCGCAACCATCCGCCCACGGCTCCGCAGTCCGGCGCGCCCGCATTTAGGCGACCAAACGCCATGAGTGGTCCGAACGTAGGAGTCGGGGCCGGCGCCTGGGAAACACAAGATCGAGGTGGGGCCACAAGCCCGGTTTGTGGCGTTTCCCACGTGTTCGGAGCCAGGAATCTTCGGGATCGAACGGCGAGATGACCTCGCATTGTGGACACTCTGAGCGTGCTCCGAGAAGTCGACGACCTTGATCAGCCCGCCGTTCCCGAGACGACGCCCCGGCGGGGGCGTCCGGCGAGTGTGTTCGAGAGAGTCCTCGACAGGCTGGCGCGGTCGCCCTATCCCAGGGCGATCTTGCTCTACCTGGTGGTCCGCACGGCGAGTGTCCAGCTGCTCGACCTGCTGGCCGCCCGCCGTGGTGCGGCGCTGACCGATCGGCTGACCGCGTGGGACGGGCAGTGGTACCTGCGGCTGGCGGTGCACGGGTACGCCGACCTGCCGGGGACACTGGACGCGGCGAGGCAGCCGTATTCGGACGCACCGATGGCGTTCTTCCCGCTGTACCCGAAGCTCGTCGGTGGGGCGATGTGGCTCGGGCTCGACGTCGTCACCGCGGCGCTGCTGGTGTCGGTGCTGGGCGGTTTGGTGCTGGCGTGCGGGTTGATCCGGGTCGGACGGGCGGTGTCGCCGGAGCGGGGTGACCGGACCGGCTTGCTGCTGGTGGCGTTGTGGGCCGGGGCACCGATGGCGATCGTGTTCTCGATGGCCTACACGGAGGCGGTGTTCTGCGCGTTCGCGGTGTGGGCGCTGGTGGGTGTGCTGGAGCGGCGCTGGTTGCTGGCCGGGTTGTGCGCGTTCGGGGCCGGGTTGTCGAGGTCGACGGCGGTGGTGCTGGTCGCGGTGGTGGTCGTCGCGGCGCTGGTCGCGGTTTTCCGGCGTACCGAGAAGCGCTGGTGGGCGCTGGCGGGTGCGGTGATCGCGCCGCTGGGGGTCGCGGGGTATCTGGGGTTCGTCGCGTACCGGACGGGCAGCTGGACCGGGTGGCAGGACATCGAACTGCGGGGTTGGAACACCGAGTTCGACTTCGGGGCGGAGACGGCGGATTCGGTGCTGGCGCGGTTGACCGGGGACGAGTCGGTCTTCAGCACGTTGACGGTGTTGTTGCTGCTGGGTGCGGTGGCCCTGGCGGTGGTGGCGGTGGTGATCCGGTTGCCGTGGCCGTTGACGCTGTACGGCGTCGGCGTGCTGCTGCTGGCGATCGGCACGCGGGGGCTGCCGGACGCGAAGATCCGGTTCATCCTGCCCGCTTTCCCGGTGCTGATCCCCATCGCGATCGGGCTGGCGAAGCGGCGGACGGTCACGGCTGTCGCGGCCGCGGCGGCATGGGTGGTCCTGGGCGCGTGGTTCTCGGCACATGCCCTGACGGCGTGGCGGTACGCGATCTAGGCGCTGTCCTGTGAGTCTGTTCGATAGGCTTCGTCGCTTCAGCCGGCGGGGGTGCCGATCCTGTCGTGTTCGAGCGCGGTCAGGAGTTGCCGCAGTGCCTGCGCGGCGTCGTGCAGTTGCGCGGGGTCGAGGGCCGCGTGGATGAGCGTGCCGATGGCCGCGAACGTCTCATCCGCTTCGTGGACGAGTTGCGTGGCGGTGTCGGTGAGCTCCAGCAGCGAGGAGCGGCGGTCGGCGGGATCGGGAACGCGCCTGACCAAGCCGCGCCCTTCGAGGCGGTCGATTCCCTTGCTGGTCGCTCCGACGCCGATGGAGAAGAAGCCCGCGAGGTCCCCGACGCGTGCGTCCGGGCGGTCGCGCAGGTAGCGCAGGAACTCGTACTGCGAGGCCGTGATCCCGTGGCGGCGGCGCAGCCGGTCGTTGAGCGCGTTGTACAGGCGGGTCTCGCACCGCACCAGGTCGCTGAAGAACGTCGCCGTCGCCGCCCTGTCACCCGTTTTGTATGCCTGGGCATATGTATTATCTTCCACGGCATGCAATTTACCCGCAGTGCGCCGAGGGAGAAGATTCAGTGAGCAAGGAACAGCGCGAAGTCATCGCCGCCCTGCTGGAGCAGGGCCCGCAGGGGTTCGAGCCGCAGCCCGTCGAGCAGATGCGGGAGAACTTCGCCCGCATGATGGCCCAGTTCACCGTCCCGCAGGTGCGCACCACCGGCACCGAGCTGGGCGGGCGGCCCGCGGTCCTGGTCGAGCCGGAAGGCGAGCAGCGCCCGGGCACCATCCTGTACTTCCACGGCGGGTCGTTCTCCCTCGGCTCCCCGCAGACGGCGATGGGCCTGACCGCCGGCCTCGTCACCCGCACCGGGTACAGGGCCCTGTCGCTGGACTACCGGCTCGCGCCGGAACACCCTTTCCCCGCCGCGATCGAGGACTGCCTCGCCGCCTACCAGGCGCTACTGGACGACGGGGCCGGCGCGCAGTCCATCGCGTTCGCCGGCGACTCGGCCGGCGGCGGCCTGACCGTGACGACCACCCTCGCCGCGCGGAAGGCCGGACTGCCGGTGCCCGGCGCCATCGTCGCCTTCTCACCCGGCCTGGACCACACCCGCACCGGCGCCACCATGACGACGAAGGCCGGCATCGACCCCTTCTTCACCCCCGAAGGTATGGCCCGCACCGGCGAGATGTACCTCGCCGGCCAGAACCCCCACCAGGAACTGCTCGCCCCGGCCGTCCTGGCCGATCTGACCGGCTTCCCTCCGCTGCTGCTGCAGGTCGGGACGAACGAACTGCTGCTGGACGACTCGGTGCGCCTGGCCCAACGTGCCCGCGACGCCGAGGTCGACGTCATCCTGGACGTCACGGCCGGCGTGCCGCACGTCTTCCAGTCCTTCACCGGCCAGCTCGACGAATCCGACCAGGCCCTCGACCGCGCCACCCTCTTCCTCACCCAGCACCTCGACGCCTGAACCAGCGGGCGACCCCGGCAGCGTCTAGCTTGCTTGCCGGGTGCGGTGGTCGGCGACGTGGACCCTGGTGGCGCAGCGGGTCGAGCAGAACCGGCGGCGTCCGTTGCGGGAGACGTCGACGTAGACCGTTTCGCAGCCTTCGCGTGAGCAGACGCCGAAGCGGTCCGGGGCGTCGCAGACGAGGTGCGCGAGCCCGCCCGCGGTGTAGGCCCGGACCCGGGAGACGGTGCCGGCGTGCGCGTCGACGTAGTGCAGGTGGGGTGCTTTGCCGTCGTGGGTCGAGATGTACGGCTTGGACGCGGAATCGTGCAGCAGCGCGTTGACCAGGTCGACCCGCGCGTCCGGATCCGCTTCGAAGACGTTCCGGAGCCTGGCGGTCCAGGCGATGATCTCGGTCGATTCGGGTTCCCGGACGGTGGGGACGGTCATGCGGTCTTTGAAGATCGCGGTCAGCGTGGCCGGGCCGGCGGCCTCGCCCAGGTTGACCAGGTCCGCGGCGATCTGCGCGGCCGCCCCACCGTAAGGGTTGAAGTGCATTGACCCATTACACCACGATCGGGGTATGGAATCGAACATGTGCCCGCGGTGTGGGTGGCCGCTGGCGGAACTGCCCGGAAGCACGACGAAATCCCAGCGGGTCTCGCAAGGGCGGCTCGACTACGTCCGGTGTCTGTGCGGGAGCTGGCTCACGCGGGTCGACGGTGTCGTGATCGGGGCGACGAAGTCCCAGCTGGGACAGGCTCAGCTCTGACGGTGGCGCGCGTCGGCGAGCAGCTGCGCCAGCGCGTGCACGGGAGAGGTCTCCAGCTTGTGCCGGTGGGCGTCGTAGCGGTCACGGGTGGTGCGGATGTCGGCGTGGCCCAGCAGGTCCTGGACCTTCTGCACCGGGACGTCGTTGGCCAGCAGCAGGGTTCCGGTGGTCCGCCGCGCGGTGTGCGGGGAGATGGTGTCGGCCTCGGCGAGTCCGGCGGCGCGGGCCTGTGCCCGTAGGAGGAACCAGACGTCGCGTTGTGCCAACGGTTTCCCGCCGGATTTGGTGCTGTCGTAGCGGTGGGGCATGGTCGCGAGCAGCGGGCCGGTCAGTTCCCCGTGGCGGACGCCGGCGCGGGCGGCGCGCAGGTCGAGGTAGCGGCGCAGCGGGTGCTGGGCGGCGGGGACGAGCGGGACGAAGTCGCGGTGGCCGCCCTTGGCGGTGTAGCGCAGGATCGTGTGCCCGGCGTCGGTGTCGAGGTCGCGCACGGTGGCGGTGGTCAGGCCGGAGACGCGCAAGCCGGTGTAGAACAGGATCGCGACGACGGCCGCGTCGCGCCAGGACGCCTCGGTGTCGTTGGCGCGGGCCCGGTTCTCCATGTGGTTCAGCAGTTTCGCCGTCGACTCGCCGCCGAGCGCGGGCAGTGGCGGGGTCTTGCCGGTCTTGGGCCGGTTGACCGCGGAGACCGGGTTGCGGTCGGCGATGTCGTTGGACTGCAAATACCGGTACCAGCTGGAGATGCCGGCGAGGGTGCGGGCGACGGTGGAGTCGGCGGCGGGCCGGGGCAGGCCGTCCTTGCCGGTGACAGTGAGGGTGTTCTTCCAGGCGTCGACGTCGGCACGGCGGGCCGTGAGCGGGTCGAGCCCGGTGCGGGCGCACCAGCCGAGCCAGGCGGAGAGGTCGGCGTAGTAGGCGCGGCGGGTGTGGTCGGTCTTGTCGGTCTCGAGCCAGAGTGTGGTGATGTGCCGGATCGCGTACCGGTCGAGCGGGTCGGCGGGCGGGAGCGCGGGCAGCAGCGCGACGGCTTCGGCGAGGACCTGTCGCCGGTTCTCGGGCCTGGTCTCCGGCAGCCGGATCTTCGACAGTTCGAGTTCGGCGGACATCGCGATCATCCTAGCCACGGAGCATGCCTCGAGCGCCACGTTCGAGACGTCGAGCGTCCCGGGCGTGGCGCTCGGGGCATCCGTGAAGCCCAGAGCGAAGCGCGAGGGGCTCAGGTGTAGTACCCGGCCACCGGGACGCGGGCCTCGTCGAACAAAGCCGGGCCCTCCAGCTTCACGCCGGGTCCGGTCGCGGGCGGCTTGAGCGCGGTGACCTGCTCACCGGAAAGGGCGAACACGACCCGCCCCAGGCCGGAGCGTTCGATGGCGCCCTGGCACATCCCGCACGGCTGGCAGCTGGTGTACATCGTCGTCCCCGCCGCGACGGCGGGATCCAGTTCACGCGCGGCCCACACGGCGAGCTTCAGTTCCGGGTGCAGGCTGATGTCCGACTGCGACACCGAGGTGTTGTGGTCCTCGGCCAGCACCGTGCCGTCGGGGCCGACGAGCAGCGAACCGAAGGGCGGGTCGCCGTCGGCCCGGGACTTCGCGGCCAGCTCGATGGCGCGGCGGAGGAACTTCTCGTCTTCTTCGGTCATGATCAGTCCTGTTCGGTTCGGTATCGGCCCAGTTCCCAGTGGGCGGCCACGGTCGCCAAAGCCTGCCATGCGGCTTCCGGGCGGAGGGTCTCTTCGGGATCACCGGAGAACGGGTCGAGTACGACGGTCTCGGCGCCGAGATGACGAAGCCGGTCGAGGTCGTCGACGATCTGCTCGATCGTGCCCTCCCCGGCGAGGCGGCCGGGTCCGGTGACCGGGCGGTCGGTGATGGTCAGCAGGATCCGCGGGGTGAACGCCGGAACGGGCCGGTCGTGGGCGTCGGCGATGGTCTTGACCCTGGTGAGCGCTTCGGTGAGCCAGGGGAGCGTCGCCCGCAGCGGATGCCAGGCGTCGCCGATCCGGACGGCGCGGCGGATCCCGGCGTCGCTGTTGCCGCCGACCCAGATCGGGATGTCGCCGGCGCGGTAGTCGGCGTCGTCCGCCCAGGCCTTCCGGACGGCGTCGAGGTGGCCGTCGGTCAGCCGTCCGCGCTTCTCGAACGGGACGTCGAGCGCTTCGAACTCCTGACGGGCCCAGCCGGACGCGACGCCGAGCACGAGCCGCCCGCCGCTGAGCTGGTTCAGGTTCGCGGCCATCCGGGCGATCAGCAGAGGATGCCGGTACGGGACGATGAGCACGGTGGTGCCCAGCCGGATGCGGCTCGTCACGCCGGCGAGCCAGGACAGGGTCGTGAACGGTTCGTAGAACGGCGCCGGGTACTGCTCGGCGACGTCGGGGGTGATCGCGACATGATCGGACACCATGAGCAGGTCGTAGCCGAGGCCTTCGACCGTGGTGGCCCAGCCGCGGAGGATTCCGGGATCGGTCCCCGGTCCGAAATTCGGGACGTTGACACCTATTCGCACAGGTCAAGGCTATCTGCGAGGCGGAAACCCGGGAAGAGATCTTTCCCTGCGTAACGGCGTGTCCGCCGTGGATATGCCGGTAATCTGGCCGCATGACCGAGACTCTCGACGCGACCGACTGGGCGATCCTGGTCGAGCTCCAGAAAGACGGGCGGCTTCCGCTCACCGAGCTGGGGAAGCGGGTCAGCCTCAGCGCGTCGGCGACGACGGAGCGGGTCAAGCGCCTGGAGGCGGCCGGGGTGATCACCGGGTACCGCGCCGAGGTCGACCTGGAGAAGGCCGGATATGTGGTGCTCGCCGTGGTGCGGTTGAAGTACCCGGGCAGCAAGCACTCGCCGTTGCACAAGCTGCTGACGGAGCGGACCGAGATCCTCGAATGCCTCCGGACGACCGGTGACGACTGCTATTCGCTGAAGATCGCGGCGCCGTCGATGGGACGGCTGGAGGAGATCGTCAACGAGCTCGCGCTGTTCGGGAGCACGAACACCAACATCGTCTACAACCAGACGTTGCCCTACCGGGGGCCGCGGGCGCCCGTGACGGCACTGGTCACGGGCGCCCGCGGGTCTCAGCCTCGGCTCGCTGTCTCCCAGAGACCGATGACGTTGCCTTCCGGGTCCTTGAAGTAGGCGGAGAAGCCCATGTCGCCGACAGCGGTCCGGCCGACGAGGGTCGAGCCGCCCTGTTTCCCGATGACCGCGAGCGTGTCGTCGACGCTGTCGACGTCGACCACGATCACCGTGCCGGACGCGGCGCTGAACTTCTTCGCCAGCATCCCGCCGTTGATGAACCCCGGTTCCGAGGGCATGCCGGTTGCGGCGGTCGGCCCCGACGAGACCATCGTGTAGTCCATCCCGGGCGGCGTGTCGGTCTTCCAGCCGAAGACCTCCCGGTAGAAACCGCGTGCGCGCTCGCCGTCCTCGAAGGGGATCTCGAAGTGCACGACCCGTCCGGTCATGGTCATCAACTCCTGTCGTGGCAACGGGTTCGGAACGCCACCAGCCAATAGCCGGTGCCCCCGTGCGCGCTAGAGGACTTGGCCCTCACCGAACCACCGGCGCAGCGCGACGAGCAGTTCCCCCTGGTCTTCGCCGGCCCAGCCCACGTGACCGTCCGGGCGCAGCAGGACCGCCGGTGCCCCCAGCTCCTCGCTGACCCCGACGACGTGGTCGACGCGGTCGGCCCAGTCCCGCACCGAAAGACTGCCGGTCTGGTCGAGCAGCAGGCCGCGGCCGCCGCGGGTCAGCCCGTAGAGATGCCCCTGCTCGAGTTCGAGGTCCCGCATGCGGCGGCCGAGCAGTTCGTGCCCGTCGCCGAAGTCGTAGCGGATCCCGGTCGCGGTGATCTTCTCTGTCAAGAACCGGCTCACCTCCTCGAACTCCATCAGTTCCGCCAGCAGCCGCCGGACCGCCTGGGAGCCCGGGTCAAGCGACATCAGCTGCATCTGCGCGCGGGTGTTGTCCAGGACGGCGGCGGCGACCGGGTGCCGTTCGGTCTGATAGGTGTCGAGCAGGTCTTCCGGTGCCCAGCCGGTGATCGCGGCGGCCAGTTTCCAGCCGAGGTTGAAGGCGTCCTGGACACCGAGGTTGAGCCCCTGCCCGCCGACGGGCGGGTGGATGTGCGCCGCGTCGCCCGCCAGGAACGCGCGGCCGACGCGGTACCGCTCGGCCAGCCGGGTGGCGTCACCGAAGCGGGAGAGCCAGCGCGGCGAGTGCACCCCGAAGTCGCTGCCGGCGACGGCTTTGAGCTGCCGTTTGATCTCCTCGAAGGCCGGTGGGACGCGGGGGTCCTCGGCCAGCCCTTCGGCGGGGACACCGACCCGGTACACCCCGTCGCCGATCGGGGAGAGCCCGAACCGCAACTGGGTCTTGCGGACCTCGGTCATCACGGCGAGCACCGTTTCCCAGTCCTCGGTCAGCTCCATCTCGCCCAGCAGCGTCTCGGCCGTGGCGGGCTCGCCGGGGAAGCCGATCCCGAGGAGTTTGCGCACCGTGCTGCGTCCGCCGTCGCAGCCGACGAGGTAGCGCGAGCGCAGCTTCGACCCGTCGGCCAAGTCGACGTCCACACCGTCGTCGTCCTGGCTCAGGCCGACCACTTCGCAGCCGCGCCGGATCTCGACGCCCACCTCGGTGGCGTGCTCGATCAGCAGGCGGTCGGTGATGGTCTGGGGGATGCCGAGGATGTAGGCGTGGGCGCTGTCCAAGGACGGCGCCGGTTTGATGATGCCCGCGAAAGAGCCGCCGACCGGATACTTCGTCCCGTGTTCCAGGAAGCGCTCCAGCAGGCCTCGCTGGTCCATCACCTCGATACTGCGCGCGTGCAGGCCCATGGAGCGGACGACCTTGGACTGTTCCGCGTCCTTCTCCAGGACGACCACGCGGATGCCGTGCAGCCGCAGTTCGGCGCCCAGCATCATGCCGGTCGGACCGCCGCCGGCGATGATCACGTCGATCAAAGAGTTCCCCCGTGTGTCGTGCTCGTGGTTCACGGCGGGAGATTTTGCGGCACGACCGGGGTCTTGCCGCAAGCCCCCAGGTGCGCTATACGTTAGAAGTGGCAGGGAGAGTTGATCTCTCTGCCTTCGTCATTTCAGTCCGCAGTGGACGGACAAACCCCCGATGGAAGTAGTGCCTCTCGATGTGACCTGCGTCGAACATGTTCGCTCCGAACTTGTTCGTCACGAACATGTTCGTTATGGTTGGCGTATGGCACCCGAGAAGAGCCGCCGGGAACGACCGGCCAAACCCGCGCTGACCCGTGACGGCATCGTCGCCGCCGCTGTCGGGATCCTGCGCGAGGAAGGCCTGCGGAAGGTCACGATGCGCCGGCTGGCGCAGGAACTCGACACCGGCGCGGCCTCGCTCTACGTGTACGTCCGCAACACCGCCGAGCTGCACGCGGCGATCCTGGACGAACTCCTCGGCACAATCCCCGTGCCACCGTCCGAGGGCGGCTGGCGTGACCGGCTCGAACGGCTGCTCACGGCCTACACCTCGATGCTGCTGGAGTACCCCGGGCTCGCCCTGTCCGCGCTGGTGGCCCGCCCGAGTGGCGAGAACTACCTGCGCCTGGTGGAAAACCTGCTCGTTCTCCTCGCCGAGGGCGACGTGCCACCCGAGCGGCGTGCGTGGGGGATCGACATCCTCCTGCAGCACGCGACGGCGACCGCGGCCGAGCACGCCGACCAGGAAGCACCGGACGACTGGGACGCGCTGGCCCGCGCCGTACGCGACGCCGACGAGACGACCCATCCGCAGATCGCGGCCCACGCGGCCGACCTGCTCACCGGACGGCCGGCACAGCGGATGTCGTGGGGATTGCGGGTGCTGATCACCGGGATCACGGACACCGCCGTACCACCCGAAAGGAATCCGACATGACCACACATCACCCCATCGCGATCGTCGGCGCCGGCCTCGGCGGACTCACCCTGGCCCGCGTCCTGCACGTCAACGGCGTCGAAGCCGCGGTCTTCGACCTCGACGCTTCACCTTCCGCCCGGGCGCAGGGCGGAATGCTCGACATCCACGAGGACTCCGGCCAGGAAGCACTCCGGGCCGCCGGGCTCCATGACGAGTTCCGCGCGCTCGTGCACCCGGGCGGCGAGGCCATGCGCATCCTCGACCAGCACGGCGTCGTGCACTTCGAGGAAGCAGACGACAGCGACGGCGATCGTCCCGAAGTCGCCCGCGGCCATCTGCGAGACCTGCTGCTGAGGTCGCTGCCCGAGGGCACCGTGCGCTGGGGCGCCAAGGTCACCGGCACCCGCGCGCTCGGCGGGGGCCGGCACGAAGTCACCCTGACAGACGGCACCGTGTACACCACGGACCTGCTGGTCGGCGCCGACGGCGCGTGGTCCAAGGTCCGGCCTCTGGTCTCCGACGCTCGACCGGTCTACGAGGGGATTTCCTTCGTCGAGTTGCACCTGCACGACGCCGCGAACCGCCACCCCGAGAGCGCCGCACTCGTCGGAGGCGGCATGTTCTTCGCCCTCGGCGCGGCCAAAGGCTTCCTGGCGCACCACGACAGCACCGGCAGCCTCCACGTCTACATCGCGCTGAAGACCGCCGAGGACTGGATCTCCACGATCGACTTCAGCGACACCGCCGCCGCGAAAGCCGCCGTGCTCGACCACTTCGGCGGCTGGGACGCGGCACTGCGGGCACTGATCCTCGACGCGGACGGCGACCTGACCCCACGGCTGATCCACGCGCTGCCGATCGGTCACCGCTGGGACCGCGTCCCCGGCGTCACCCTGCTCGGCGACGCCGCCCACCTGATGTCGCCGTTCGCCGGCGAGGGCGCCAACCTCGCGATGTTCGACGGCTCCGAACTCGGCCTGGCGCTCGCCGCCCACCCCGGCGACGTCGACGCCGCTCTCGGCGCGTACGAGAAGGCTCTTTTCCCGCGCAGCGAGGCCTCGGCGGCCGAATCCGCCGAAAACCTTGTCCTCTGCTTCGCCGAAGACTCCCCGAAGCCGCTGCTGGACCGCTTCGAGTCCTACCGCTGAGCCACCTCGGCCGGCTGGGAACGCCTGGCGTAGGCGCGGGCGGCGCGTGCCCGGTCACCGCATCGCACGGAACACCATTGACGCCGTCCGTTGCGCAGGAAGAACCGGGTGCACGGGGCCGATCCGCAGGCGGCGATCCGCTCGGCGTCCGGCCCGGTGAGCAGATCCGCGGCGTTGGCGGCCAGCGTCGCCAACGCGTGCTCGACGATCTGGGTGATCGGATGCGACGCGGTGCGGTAGAGCCCACGGACCGGGTCCCAGTGCAGCAGTTCCGCGGTGGGGGCCTTGCTCAGCGCGTCGTTGACGGCACTGAGAGCGCTCTGCGGAGCCGGCTCCGAGCAAGACCTCGAAGCGAGCAGGACCCGCACCTGCTCGCGCAGGGACCGGACCAGTCCCGCGCACATCTCGTGCAGACCGGCGTCGACCGGGGCGAGCCCCTGCGCGACGAGCCAGTCCGTCGCGGCGGCCGGGGTGCCGAGGAGATCGGTGAACTGGTTACCGGGCAGCGCGATCGTGGTGTTGGCGAGCGCCAGCGCGACGTACTGCCCATCGCCCGGCGCGGGCGGCAGGGCAGCGGCGTCAAGATCGGTGTCGTCCACGTTCTCATGGTAGGCGCCAGGTTCAACCATGAGAAAGACTCACGGAAACTATTGCACTCTTCCGTGAGAACTGGCTAACGTTGCTCACGGAAGAAAGACTACCTATCCGTGAGGTGAACGATGAACCAGCTCAGTGACCAGCTCTCCGTCCAGGTCTTCGGCGGCCCGACCGCGCTGATCGAGTACGGCGGCCTGCGGTTCCTGACCGACCCGACCTTCGATGAGCCCGGCCACTACGGGCGGCCCGACGGGAGACCCGGCCTGACCAAGACGGCACCGGCGTCGATCGATCCCGCGGACCTCGGCCGCATTGACGCCGTCCTGCTGTCCCACGACGAACACCCCGACAACCTCGACAACTCCGGCCGGAAACTGCTGGCCGACGTCCCGCTGACCCTCACTACGCCCAGCGGCGCCGGGCGGCTGGGCGGCACCTCGAAAGGGCTGGCGACCTGGGAACAGGTCGAACTGACCCGGCCGGACGGGGGAGCGGTGACCGTGACAGCCGCGCCCGCGCTGCACGGGCCGGAAGGTGCGGAGAAGGTCACCGGCGACGTCGTCGGCTTCGTGCTCACCGGCAAGGACCTGCCGACCGTCTACGTCAGCGGCGACAACGCCTCGCTCGATGTTGTCCGGCAGGTCGCCGACCGGTTCGGCCCTGTCGACGCCGCCGTACTCTTCGCCGGGGCCCCACGCCTGCAGCCGGTTTTCGACGGCGCGCTGCTCGTCCTCGACAGCGCCCTGGCCGCGGAGGCGACGCGGATTCTTGGCGCCCGCACGGTCGTCCCCGTGCATTTCGACAGCTGGGAGCACTTCACCGAAGGCCGCGAAGACCTGGTCACCGCGTTCTCCGCCGCCGGCCTGGCCGATCGGCTGCGACTGGGCTAACCGCGGCCGACCCCGTCGCGGAGCGCGATGAACAGCCTGTCGAGCCTCACGCGGTGGTCCATCACCACGGTGTCGAACGCGTCGCCGTCGATCAGGCAGCGCACGGTCTCGACCAGCACCGCGCTGTATCCGGCCACGAAGAACGCGGCGAACAGCGCCCCGTAGCCCTCGAAGGCCGGATCCCGATCCAGCTCCTCGGCCAGCGTCTGCCGGAGCTCGGACTCGATGGCCCTCGCACGCGCGACGAGCGCGGGCGACTCGGCGACCGTTCGGAAGAAGGTCAGCGAACTGTCGTTGACGCCGGAAAGCGGGTGCCGGGCGTCGAAGAGGTGAAGGCTCATGTCCCGCAAGGACGCCAGCACCTCGACGCCCGGCGCGCGGTCGCGGACGGCCGAGCGCACCAGCTCGACCGCGTCGGCCGCGCGGTCCAGGAAGAGGTCCTCCTTGCGCGGGAAGTGATTGAAGACCGTCACGCTCGAGAACCCCGCCTCACGCGCGATCTCGGCGACCGTGACGGCTTCGTACCCACGCTCGAAGAACATCCGGTTCGCGACTTCCAGGATCCGGGCACGCGTCCGGGGGCCACCGCGCTCACTGGTTCTGGGCATGAGCCCCACTTCCTTGTGTGACTTAATTTAGTTGGTTAACGTAGTGCTCGTCACGTGGTTTCGCAACAAGAGGGGCCAAGCATGAACGAGCGCACGTTCCCCGCTCCGTCCACGGTCAGCGAGCAGGCACAAGCCTGGCTCACGGCCACACGCGGCGAACTGACCTACCCGGCCTTCGAAGACACCGGCGCGTGGCTCGAGATGGTCGACCAGGCCAACCGGTCCACGGCCCGGCGGTTCCCGATCGCCGACCTGCCGGTCACCGTCGAAGACTTCGACGCGGACGGCGTCACCGTGTACGCCGCCAAGCCCCACGGGCTGGAAGAAAGGCCGGACGAGCCGCTCTTCCTCTGGATGCATCCCGGCGCGCTGCTGGTCGGCGGCGGGGACGCCTGCCGGGTGACCACCGGCAGGGCCGCGCTGTCCACGGGCATGCTCACCTGGGGCGTGGACTACCGGCTGCCGCCGCGGCACCCGTACCCGGCCGCCCTCGACGACGCGATCGCCGTGTACCGGCGCGCGCTGCGGGACCGCGATCCGTCGCGGATCTTCGTCGGCGGCGACTCCGCGGGCGGGAACATCGCCTCCGCTTTCCTGCTGCGCGCCAAGGACACCGGAATGCCGATGCCTGCCGCCCTGGTGCTCAACACCCCACAGGTGGACCTCGCCGAAGCGGGTGACACCTTCCAGACCCTCGCCGGAGTGGACAACGTCCTGCGCAGCCTTCGAGCGCCGAACGAGCTCTACGCGGCAGGCGCCGACCTGCGCGATCCGTATCTCTCCCCGGTCCTGGGTGACCTGACCGGCTTCCCGCCCACGTATCTCCGCAGCGGAACCCGCGATCTGTTCCTCTCCAACACCGTCCGCATGCACCGCGCCCTGCGCGCCGCGGGCGTGGAGGCCGAACTGCACGTGTTCGAGGCGATGACCCACGGAGGGTTCGGAGGAGACAGTCCGGAGGACCGGGAGGCCGTCGCCGAGCAGCGCCTGTTCCTCGCCCGGCACGGCGCGCGATAGCTACCGGCGCCGGGTGGCGCGCACGACCACGTCCTCGAGAGGGACCTCCCGGCCGCCATGAATCCGCCGGCACTCCTCCGCGGTGACGACGTTCCAGATCTTCTCGTCCAGCCGTGCCGTGATGGCCGCGGCGGTGACCGACGCTTCGGCAGGCGAAGAGTGGCCGTGGCCGTGATGGGTGTGGAGGTGCCCGACGATCAGCAGCGTGCCGCCGGGCGCCACCCAGTCCGCGATCCGGTCGTAGAACTCCAGCTGCGGTATCGCCGGATGCGCGTAGTGGGTCGTGACCAGGTCGAACTGTGTTTCCGGCGCCCAGCTTCCCAAGTCCGCCTCGACCCAGCTGACGCGCTCGGACGGGTCACGCTCGGCAGCGCGGGCCAGCACCGCCGACGAGATGTCGGCGGCGGTCACCCGCCACCCCTGTGAAGCGAGCCAGATCGCCTCGGCGCCCTCGCCGCAACCCGCGTCCAGCGCCGTGCCCGGCTCCAGCTCGCCGAGCTCACGGGCGAGATACGGATTCGGCGGGCTCCCGGCACCGCTCTGCCGCCAGTGCTCTTCCCAGTACTCCTTGTCGAACCCGTGCGTCATCAGTCGTTCCTCTCCGTTCTTCACAAACGATGATGACGATCACTGGGGCGAAGGGGCAAAACTTGGTGCCGAATGGCAAGTTGGAGGTATGGGCCGCACGCTCGACGCCGTCGGGCCGCCGCCTGAGTCGAGAAAGGAAGAAACACCATTCCCACCATCACGCCGCAGATTCCCACCCCGGACGGTCAGGCCGACGCCTTCGCCGCCTTCCCCGACGACGGCGGCAGCCATCCCGGCGTCCTCCTCTACCCGGATGCCTTCGGGCCACGCCCCGTTCTCTGGGAAATGGCCCGCGAACTGGCCGGACACGGGTACTACGTCCTCGTCCCCAACATCTTCTACCGGCACCGCCCGGCACCGGTGTTCGACCTTCCCGAGCACATCACCGCCGAAAACCGGTCCGGGCTGTTCAGCGAGATCATGCCCCTCATCCAGGCACACACCACCGAAAACACCCTGCGCGACGCCGAGGCCTACCTCGGCTTTCTCACCGCGCAACCCGAGGTGCGATCAGGACCGGTCGCCGCGATCGGCTACTGCATGGGCGCCGTCCTCGCGATGCGCACCGCGACCGCTCACCCGGATCAGGTGGCCGCCGTCGCCGGCTTCCACCCCGGCGCCCTGGTCACCGACGCACCCGACAGCCCGCACCGCCAGATCCCGAGCCTCACCGCGAAAGTCCACCTCGGCCTCGCCGAGGGCGACATGACACCCGAAGCCATCACCGAGATCAGCCAGGCTTTCGACGCCGCCGGTGTCAGCTACACCTGCGAGATCTACCCCGGCACCGTCCACGGCTACACCATGGCCGACACCGACGCCTTCGACGCCGCCGGATCGCAGCGCCACTGGGAGCGGCTGCTCGCCCTTCTCGACAACGTTCGCTCGTGAGTGGTGAGGACGGTTCTAACCGTCCTCACCACTCACGAGCGGGTAGCTAGAGCCGTTCCACCCACACGTTGCGGAACCTCGGGTTCTCCCCGGGGTCACCGTGATCCTGCAAGCGGATCGGGGCCGGTGACGGGTTCTCCGGCCGACCGGCCCCGGTCTTGCCGTCGATCGCCACGTCGTCGTGCACCAGTTTCCCGTTCCACCACAGGCTCACCCGCGCGTCGGCGATCTTGGTGCCGGCGCTGTCGTAGCGTGCCGCGCGGAACCTGATGTCGTAGGTCTGCCACGTGCCCGGCGCGGTGGCGGCGTTCACGTCCGGCGCCTTCTTCGTGTAGATCGCACCGGCGTCGTTCGCTTTCGGCGGGGTGACCCCGAAGGACTCCAGCACCTGGATCTCGTAGCGCTCCTGGAGGTAGACCCCGCTGTTGCCGCGGGCCTGCCCGGTCTGCTCCGGCGGATACTGCGGCTGGGACCACTCGGCGTGCATCCGGAAGTCGCCGAAGGTCGCCTTCGTGCGGATGTCCCCGCCGGAGGACTCCATCGAGCCGCCCGTCACCGGCCAGGTCGCCGGACCACCACCGGCCGACTCCCACGCGTCGAGGTTCTTCCCGTCGAACAGGATCGTCCGCTTGGCCGGGGTGACGGCGAGCTTGTCGAGGTTCACGTGCCCGCTGTCCTGGGCCTCGTAGACGAAGGCGATCGAGTTCGCCCCGGGCCGCAGCACCGCCGACTCGACATGGGTCGCCCACTGGTTCCACGCGCCTGTGCTCGCGAGCCAGATCTGCTTCTGTTTCTTGCCGTTGACGTACAGGCTCATCGACTTGCTCACCGGATCCGGGCTGGGGTTCGGCCCGTTCGCATACCGCAGGGCGAGATCGTGGCGGCCGCCCTTGGCGACATCGACGGCGAAAGTCGTGCTCGAACCGGGCTCCCAGTTGCGATCGACGAACCCGGTACCCGAGTAGCCGCTGTGGTTCGTGTTGAACCCGGTGCCACCGGCCAGCTTGGCCGACTCCGCCTCGTACTCGGGCGGCGGGACCGAACCGTCCGGCAGCTTGTTCATCGTGTACCACGCCTCGGTGCTCCACAGCTCCGCACCGGATTCCGCGGCGAAGGGGCGAGGGGAGTGCAGGTGCACCACGCGGCCCGGCTTGAGGCCGTCCACCTTCAAAGTCACCTTCTTGAGGTCCGCGGACAGCGCCGCCGAGGACACCTTCAAGGTCTCCTCGCCCACCTTCGGACCGCCGTACTGCGGTGTCGCCACGTACCGCCACTGGGCCGCCTTGTACTTCGACGCCAGATCGAGCGCGGTCTTCTCGGACAGCGGTTGCGTGTACTCGATCTCGAACCCGCCACCGATCGCCCGCACGGCCCGCATGTCGAACGCGTCGTCGCCGGTCGGGGACAGCTTCTGCAGGCCGAACTTGAGCTTGCCTTCCTGTCCCCAGTTGCCCTGCCAGCCGATGCCGCCGGTGTAGATCGCACCGTCCGGGCCGAGGCTGATGCGGCTGACCCCCGATTCGAGTCCCTGCGTCATCCGGAACACCGCGCCCTGGTACTCACCGCCGACCTTTTCCAGGTACGCGCGCTGCAGGCCTCCGTAGGTCACGTCCCCGAACACCATCTGCCCGGCGAACACCCCACTGGGCAGGACCAGGGGATTGCTCGGCGAGTTCGAAATCTCGCCGTGCGGCAGCCACAGCACCGGCTCCGTCACCGGCCGGTCGTCGTACGGGCCGTCGGGATTGGTGTGGTGATTGAAGAAGCGGCCGGGCTTGATCCGCACCAGCTTCGAGGTCGGCACGTACGAGCCCTGGTTGTCGGTGACGAAGACGTCGCCTTCCGGACCCCACCCGAGGCCGTTCGGTGTCCGCAGCCCACCGGCCACATAGGACACCTTGCCGGTGGTCTTCTCGATCTTGAGCGTGGATCCCCGGCTGGCCACGGGCTGCGGATCCGCGGTCGCGCCACCGGGGATCATCGCGATGCCCGTCGTGACATAGAAGAACCCGTCGCGGTAGAGCAGGCCGAACGCGAACTCGTGATAGTTGCCGCCGAACGGCCAGGTCGCGATCTTGCGCTTCTCGTCGGCGACCTCGTCACCGGTGGTGTCGACGAGCGCGGTCAGCTGGTGCTTCTCGGACACGTAGATGGTGCCGTCGACGTACTTGAGGCCCATCGGCTCCCGCAGATTCCCGGCGATCTTCTTCATGGTCACCCGGGACGGGTCGGTGGCGCCGGTGACCCCGTCGATCAGATACACCTCACCGAGCACCGTTTCCCGGCCACCGCCCCAGGTGGAGACGGCCAGCCTGCCGTCGGGCAGCCAGTCCATCCCGGTCACCTGCGGCTCGAAGCCCTTGGGGCGCAACTCCGTCAGCGTGTAGTTCGGATGGACCCCGGTCAGCGGCAGGCCGTCACCGGGAGACTCGTTCACGCCTTCGCACAGCTTGCGACCGGGGGAAGTGACCCGCGTGACCTCCGCGTCGGTGCTCAACGCCGAAGTCGGGACGAGGGCGAAACCACTCGCTCCCGGTGGTTTCCACTCGAGTTTGAGCCGCTGGTCGTAGTCCGCGTCGAAGTGGTCGATGCGCAGCGGCTGATCACCGGCGCTCAGCTGGATCGAGCCGTCCTTCGGTGTCGCCCCGTGCTTGCCGCCGTGGTCGATCACCTGCGTGCCGCCGATCAGCAGCCGGGCGCCGTCGTCGCTGGTGAGCCGGAAGTCGTACTGGCCCGCGGTGCCGATCTTGAGGTAGCCGGTGACCTCGGTGACGAACCGGTCGGCGAACCCGAAATGTTCGGTGGTGGACCAGTCGATGGTCGGCATGAGCTTGTCGACGTTGGGTGTCTGGCTCGGTTTGAGGGTGCAGTACTTGTCCAGAGGCACCTGTATGTCGAACACGCGCATCGTGACACCCGGTTCCTGCGGTGGGATGTCGGGCTGCGCGGCGGCCGGGGCCGGGAACCCGACGGCCAAGACCACGGTGAGCAGGGCGACGGGCAGCCGCATGGGCTCCTCCTCGGCAGGGGCGCGGTTCCTGGCTCCGCTGCGCAACAACCGCGTCACACCAAGCTAGCGAACTTGTGCACGAAGTCAACGAAAGATGGTTGAAATTTTGCGAAAGTGTTCGATCTTGTGCGATTGGGCAGGCCGCGACCTCGGCTTGCGGTCGCCAACCTGGGGCAAATGCGATTGACGATCTTTCTCCGCGTTCGCCATCCCTTCCCGGTCGTGCGTCCATCGGGTATCCAAGGTCATCTGTGCAGCTCGGAGCCTCCTTTGTGGCAGACTTCGTCACTTATCGGCTAATTGCCCTGGTAACTTGTTTGCCCTGAAAAAGAATCAATTAACGGCGGCGTATTACTTGCGTCGACCCGGTCGATCCCGGTTGGTGTAGCGGCAGCACGACGGACTTTGAATCCGTTCGCCCAGGTTCGAATCCTGGACCGGGAGCAGCATCTCGACACCGACAAATATTTTTGTCTTGACACTTCTGATTGTCGGCGAGAGAGTGGACCCAGGCCGGAGCGGTACCGGCGCGAAAGCACACACTGGGAGACACCTGATGCGGAAGTTGATTCTGGGCTTTTACGTCTCGCTCGACGGCAAGAGCGCCGACGGGGACAACGGGATCCGGGACGTCATGATGAACATCGACGACCCCGAGCAGGAGGAGTACTTCGTCAGCCGGCTTTGGGACGCTGGGGCTTTCCTCATGGGCCGCAACACCTACGAGGCCATGGCCGGCTTCTGGCCCACCTCCGATCACCCATCCGCCAAGGCCATGAACGAGATCCCCAAGGTCGTGTTCTCCCGAACCCTGAAGTCCGCTGACGACTGGCCTGAGACCCGGATCGCCGCCGGTGACACGGCGGAGGAGATCGCCAAGCTCAAGGCCGAACCCGGCAAGGACCTCGTCGCCGCCGGCGGTACCGAGTTCCTGCACTCCCTGATCAAGCTCGGCGTGGTCGACGAGTACCGGCTGTGGGTGCTTCCCGCCGCCACCGGCAAGGGCGCGCCGCTGTTCCCCGAGCTGGATCAGCCCTTGAACCTGCGCTTGGTGAAAAGCACGGCCTTCCCGTCCGGGGTCCTCGAGCTGGTGTACACGGTGGCCGGCGAGTAAGAGCCGACGCGGGGCGAGCCTGTCGTGCCATATTCGGCCATATGACTGCCACTCCCGAAGCCGCGGAAAACGACTACGACAGCTTCGCCGAGGCGTACGCGGCCGAGAACGAGACCAGCCTCAACAACGCCTATTACACCCAACCCGCGATCGTGAACCTGGCCGGTGACGTGTCCGGCAGGCGGATCCTCGACGCGGGCTGTGGGTCGGGCCCCCTGTTCGAGGCGCTGCGCGACCGAGGCGCGATCGTGACCGGCTTCGACTCCAGCGTCAAAATGGTGGAGCTGGCCCGGAAGCGGCTCGGCGCCGACGCGGCCCTGCAGGTCGCCGACATGGGCAGTCCGCTGCCGTTTCCCGACGGCGCGTTCGACGACGTCATCTCGGCCCTGGTGCTGCACTACCTGGAGGACTGGGCGGCGCCGCTCGCCGAGATCCGGCGTGTGCTGAAACCCGGCGGACGGCTGATCATGGCCGTCAACCACCCGATCATCTACAAGCTGCTCTACCCCGAGGCCGACTACTTCAAGACGATCAAGTGGTCCGACGAGTACACCTTCGCCGGCCAGAAGGCCGTGCTGACGTACTGGCACCGGCCGCTGCACGCGATGACCGACGCCTTCACCGCCGCCGGCTTCCGGACCGCCGTCGTCAGCGAGCCCCCTCCGGCACCGGCCGCCTACGAACGGTTCCCCGACGAGCTCGCGGGCAAGACGGCCTTCCTGAGCTTCCTGTTCTTCGTCCTCGAAGCCGTCTGACCAGGGCTCGTGAGTGGTGAGGACGGTTAGGGCCAAGGTGTCTCAGGCCCGGTCCGTGAAGGCCCCCTTCATTGCGCTAGGCGCAATGAAGGGGGCCTTCACGTACTTGGCAGGGGCGACCAAGGTGCCGCACCGTGCGGGGGCCCAGGACCTCGTGAGCGGTAACGACGGTTAGAACCGTCCGTACCACTCACGAGGGGTTACTTCAGGTGCCGGGCGAAGAACCGGTTTCCGGCGTCCCCTTCGAACTGCGGGACGCCGGTGTGCCCGCCCATGTTGGCGTGCAGCGTCTTCTCCTTGGAGCCGAAGGCGTCGAACAGATCCAGGGCCAGCTGCCGGTCGTTTCCTTCGTCGTCCCACTGCAGCAGGACATGCAGCGGAATGGTGATCTTCCGAGCCTCGGCGAACATGCTCCGGGGCACGTAGCTCCCGGCGAACAGAAGCGCGGCAGCGATACGCGGCTCGACCACCGCCATCCGGACGCCGATGGCGGTCACCCCGCCCGCGATCCCGACCGGGCCGCCGATCTCCGGCAGTGACTGAAGAGCGTCCACGGTGGCCCGCCATTCCGGGACCGCCTGTTCCACCAGCGGGAGCACGAGGCGGTCGACGATCTCGTCGCTGACCGGCTCGCCCGCCTTCACCGCCCGCCGCAGATCGGCGCGGGCCTCGTCGACGCCGGCCAAACGCGGCCTGTCTCCGGCGCCGGGGAGCTCGATGGACGCGGCGGCATAGCCCTCCTCCACGGTGCCGAGGGCCCGTGCCGCCAGCCGGGGGTGCATCTTGCCCAGTCCGCCGGGGTGCCCGAGCAGGATCAGCGGGACCGGCGCGGTGGTGGATCCGGACGTCCACAGGGTGCCGGGGATCTCGCCGAGAAGGAACTCACGCTCGAGGACATCGTCGTCGAGGCGCCGTTCGGAAGTGAAGTGCATGGTCGTGCCTTTCGGGAGTGCTCATAGATGGCGCTCCCGGACGACCTATCGCCCGACCGTGACCCCAGAGGGGAGCACCCATGTCATCGTCAGGTTCACGGGTACCACCTCCTCGGTCTGTCGCACGGTCCCCGGAAAGCTAGCAGCGGCCACCACGGTCCGCCAACAGGTTTTCCAAGGGCTATCTGACCAGGCAAAACGTCCTCAGATCGCCGCTGAGCGCCGAAACCGGTCCTCCTGGTGTCCCACAGACACACGAACACAAGAAAGGGATCGTGGCCACCAAGCGGAGGATCATCCGTCACAGATTCCTTATCGCAGGTCTACTTGAGTACATCATATGAGCCAACAATGGACAATCGAATTCGCGCCGACGTCACTCGGTGGTCACCGTTACGAAAATAGGATTTGCGCAGAGCGCCGTGCAGGGTTCGGCCATTTGTCAACAGTGCGGCATGAACTCACTTGACCAACCGGTGCGGAATATTGGCAATTCTATACGCGTCGTCCGGTGCCTCGCCCGCCGCGCGAAATTGATCGAGACAGTTGCGGATCCCGTTTGCCGAGATAGTCCCGAATGAACCTGCCGCCCGTACCTGTCTCCCCGATGGGCCTAAAGACCCTGTCCCGGCTTGTTTTTCCCGGTTACGATGGAAGATCGATCGACGCGGCGAGAACCCATGTTTCCGTAAGTGGATGAGTTGACCGAAGCCTCGGAGGTGAGAAACTCAACATGGCCGATGCGCGCATATTCGATCAAGGTTCGAGACCGAGAATTTTCATCAATTGGCAGTCATTTGTCGCGCAAGGCATCGATCCCGCCTGGCAAGGCCCCTTCACGGACTGCGTGATCAACGCTTACACCCGTTGGATGACGATGGCCGGTGTCGACCTACGCCCGCAGTTCTGGGGTTACACCACGGCTACCTCGGCTAATCCCGGCGAACTTGTCATCCAGATGGACCCCGCCTTCGGCGGTGGCCCAGTCCCGCGGCTGGCTTCGACATTCAGCTCCGTCGGCGGCAACACCTCGACCACGATCTTCCATCGGCGCAACGCGGTCGATCTGACGCCCTGGAACTTCGTGCCCCACAACGCGATGCCCGGTCAGATCGACATGCAGGGTGTTTTCATGCATGAACTCGGGCACGCCATGGGGCTTCTGGACCACAGCGCGTCGGGCAACGACACCATGTTCGGCGGGTACAGCTACCAGTCGACCCGTTATGGACCTTGGGAAGGGGATGTGGCTCGGCTCAAGACGCTCTACGCCGATTTCAACGCCAATCGCCTTCGTGAGCTCCGCTCGGGTGATGGCGCGGCGACCTGGGCCGCAGTACCCAACGAGCTCACCGCACTCAACAACTCGCAGGCCAGAACCACCCAGAGTCCCGGTGCGGTCGGAGTCAGAGCGTCCGGCCTTTACAATCTCGGCTGGAGCCACGCCAACCGCATTCCTACCTGGCTGCGGACGGACGGGGACAAGTTCCTCACCCGGTTGTGGTTCTACTTCGGAGGCGAGCGGTCGATCCACGGACCCGCGTATGCCAGTGACGATCGCGGCACACTGCTGTGGGCTTGGGTCCAGAACGACGACAACGCGACGATCAAGGTCGTTCGTTCGACAAACCGGGGACTCGGCTGGGATCTCATGAATCCCCCCGTCGGCGCTCAGTCTTGCGGCACTCCCGGTCTGGCCTGGACCCGGGTCGCCGGCGTGTCGACCTGGATCCTTGTCTGGCCGCATTTCGATCGGACCAGCCAGACGACCACCGGCTATGTCCGCGCCAGCCTGTCCACCAACGACGGCTGGACGTGGAGTCCGCCGATTTTCCTCAATCAAGCCACGAAGACGGCATCGGGTGTCGCCGTCGCGGCCGACGGCGCCAACCGTGTTCTGGTCGCCTTCGCTTTCGCCAACCACCTGGCGCCGACGAACCTGAACGACATCGTCGTCCTGCGTTGCACCATCAACGCCGGGCAGCTGCAAAGCGTGGCGACCGACTGGACAGCCGAACGCACCCGCATCCAGCCCGCGCTCGTGCGGGACGGAGGACATGGACGCTTCACCATGGCTTGGCGTGAGCAGAACGGTGCTACGACCCTCGCGACGATGGTCTCTCCGGATGGTTCGCCCGGCTGGACCGGGAAGGTGAACCTGTTCGGCAATCCGAGCCACACGGGACCCGCGCTCGCGAGCGTTCCTGAATACAACGAAGCGGCGTTGTGGTTCGCCTACGAAGGACCCTGATTTCGCTAGGGGGCTGGCATGGCCATGGATTACGACATCATTCCCAACCTGGTCGATCGGGTGCTGACAGCAGACCTCATCGCCGTCAGTGTCAACGCGCGTCTCATTGACCTGCGGCCCGACCGGACCGAGGGGACGACCCGAGTCGTCGGACTGTTCGAGGTAGATGTCGACGAGGTACTCAAAGGCGATCGGCCCGAGCGCCTGCTGGTGCGTGTTCTCGGCGAGGGCAGGGACGAAAGGGCGCGCTGGCTTGTACCGCTTGGCCGGAGCTCGGTTCTCCTGCTGCTTGCCAAGGACGTTCAGCCCGATCAGCCGAACGAGCTGTACAGCCTGGTCTTCGGTAGTGGATACCCCGTCGTGGGGGAGAACGTCGATTTTCCGCTGGAGATCATCGACGATCGCGTCCAAGAGCTGCTGGACATGCAAGACGGCCGCGCACCGATTGACGGACTGCGGCGCCTCGTCGTAGCCGTCGTCGGGCAACAACTGGAACGCGGCCGGCAACTCGAAGACATGCAGCCACCGGACGTTCGGCACCGGTCGTACACCGAAGTCCACGAGGTGCCCATGCGAGTCGACGAAGCCCCTTCAGGCTTCGCGGCACCCCTGTCGCAAGCCCGACCTGGCGAGATCGGGCGCCCGTCGGAGGCTGACGGCGATTGACCGGGAGAACGCGTACTCGAATTCCGCTCTTTGTTCTTGATCTTGGCGGTGGGCTTGTTCGGAGCGACGGAGGTCGGGGATGGCCGCGCCGTACAATCGCGGTGAGGGCGAAGCGCCAGGCCGAGATTCCGGCACCGGTGTGTGGGAGGGCCAGGATGTTCGGTTCGAAGAAGAAGCTCACCGATATGATGGCGCAGCTCAGGCCCGACTTGAGTCGGGAATCGCTCGGCGTCGGGCCCACCTTCCCGGGCGTCGCCCCGAACCCGCTCTTGAGCAGTGATGCACGCAAGCGCACTGCGGAACTGCGTACGGGGGCGCTTGCGCTCGGCGTTCTCGTCGATTGGCGGGAGGTCAACAGCAATCCACGCGTGGTCTTGATGTTCGACGTGGAGACCGCCGGCGGTATCTCGTTCCGCGGTGTCGCAGACGAAGACCTCACGATCACCGAGCTCACCCGGCTCGCCCCAGGACAGACGTTGCCCGTGCGCTACCGGCCGGCCGTCATGGACCATTACGTCGCCCTTGCCCGGGACGCGGACCCTGCCCACGTGCAGCGGCTCTCTGACGAGATCGCGAGCCGCAAGCGGACCTGACCGAGGCTACCTCTGGTCACGCTGATCACTCCACTCCTAGCCGGAGCGGGTAGACCGCAAACGCCGCGGCTCACGCGGCGGCAGGCCCATCGGGCTCGACGCCCACGATTACAAGAACCGCAACGTGATCGAACGCCGGTTCTGCCACGCCACGCAATGGCGCGGCCTCGCCACCCGATACGACACAGGTTTTGTCGGCCAGATCCTAGCCGCCTGACCAGGCAAAACGCTCTCAGATCGCCGCTGAGCGCCGAAACCGTCCTTCCTGGTGTGATTCCCCACCCTCATCGCGCTTCCGGTGCGCGTTTTCGCGGCCCGAGATGGCCGACTTCAGCCTTCCTGATCCGTTCGTCGAACGATACTCAGTTATAAGGGGCATTATCACTGGGCGTATCTCTCCAATAGGTTTCGCGCCAGCGAGACGTGTAACTAGTTAAGCGTAACGCGTAAGCGATACCGAAGTGGCTTTTTACCTGGTTAAATCCAGCCATTCCCCGATGGGCAGCACGTGCGCGCGGCGTCCGGCGTGGGTGCGGAACTCGGCCTCCGGGTCGAGGACCTCGACGTAGCCGGCGACCTTGTCCGGCTGCTCCGCCTCGTAGTGCATGGGCACCGCGTACCGGGTGCCGAGGATCGCCGCGGCCGCGGCTGCCTGCCTCGGGTCCATCGCGGCGGGGAGTGGGCTCGGTGGCTGAAGGTGCGGCGCGTCGACCACCGCGCCGTTGGCGGGCAGGAACACCGCGTCGAACGGGCCGAACCGGCGGGCGATGAGCCACCAGTAGCCGTGGAACATCGTGTCGCCGCCATGGAAGACCCGTTGCCCGTCGGCTTGCACCACCCAGTTCAGCTGCGGGTCGCCCAGTCCGTCGACGGCGGGGACTGCGGTGACTTGGAACGGTCCGACCTCGCGGGTGGACCAGGCGTCCACGGCCTCGGCAGCCAGCCGGTGCAGGGTCAGTTCGCGCTCGGCGGGCAGTGTCGTCACGTTGTCCACGTCGTCGCCGTAGCCGGGTGCCGGTCGCAGTACCGGCGCGCCGGGTGTGAGCACGTCCGCGAGCGCGGCCGCGTCCGTGTGGTCCCGGTGCAGGTGGGTGACCAGCGCGGCGGAGACGTTCCCGCTCGGCGTTGCCAGTCCGTCGCCGGGTTTCCAGCCTGTGAACAGGGGAGACAGGTCCTGCACGTAGTCGATCACCAGTCGTTCGTCGGCCGCTTCGATCTCCAGTCCGGCCCAGCCCAGTCGTCGTACCCGCATCTCGCACTCCTTCGTCTCGGTGAAGTGCCGCGAAAGTTAGCGTACGGGCGTTCGCTAAATCAATAGCGAACGGCCGTACGCTATTCTTGTCACATGTCACCTCGACGCTCAGCGGCCGAAGCGCAGGCCACCAAGGGCCGGATCCTCGGCCGCGCCGCCGAGATCGCTTCCGAGGAGGGGCTGGACGGCATCACCATCGGCCGGCTCGCGGAGGAGCTGGAGATGAGCAAGTCCGGGGTGCACAAGCACTTCGGGACGAAGGAGACGCTGCAGATCTCCACGCTGGACAAGGCGTTCGTGGACTTCTGGCATCGGGTGGTCGAGCCGGCGCTGGCCGAGCCGCCGGGGCTGCGACGGCTGCGCGTGGTGTGCGCCAACTCCGTGGGCTACCTGGAAGCGCCGCTGCTGCCCGGTGGCTGCCTGATGACCGCCGCGCTCACGGAGTACGACGGCCGTCCGGGCAGGGTCCGCGACGCGGTGGCCGAGGTGTGGTCACGCTGGCGCGGACAACTGCGGGCGGATCTGGCCGCGGCGGTGGAGAACGGTGAGCTTCCCGCCGGGTTCGACATCGACCAGGCGCTGTTCGAGATCGTCGCCGCCGGGCTGGCGTTGAACGCGGCCATGCAGCTCCAGCACGACCTGTCAGCCGCGGGCCGGGCTCGCCGCGCGATCGAACGGGCCCTGGACCAGCTGTGACCGGGGCCGCGCCGGGTTCTTGCGGTGGCCACACGACGTCACCGATCACGGGGATCGCCGACGGGCCGGCTCAGGACAGCATGCCGCCGTCCACCCGCAGGACAGTGCCGGTCACGTAGGAGGCGCGGTCACTCAGAAGCCACGCGGCGGCCTGGGCGACCTCCTCAGGCTCGGCCACGCGCCCCAGCGGGGTCCGGGCGTTGAGCTGTTCGAGGATGCCCGGCGAGCTCTCCATCCACTCGCTGAACATCTCGGTCATCGTCGTACCGGGGGCGACACCGTTGATCCGGATCCCTTCCGGCCCGTAAGTGACGGCCGCCGAGGCGGTGAGGCTGTTGACGCCTCGCTTCATCGCGCCGTACGCGGGGAGGTCCGGGTTGGCCATCAGGCTGCCGACGCTGCTGTTGTTGACGATGGCGCCGGTTCCCGCGGTGGCCCGGATCGCCTCGATCTCGGCGAGCATCGACAGCCACGGGCCCTTGAGGTTCACCGCGTAGATGCGGTCGAAATCGGCCTCGGTCACCTGGTCCATCGGGCCGGGTGGCACGTTCGTCGCACCGTTGTTGAACGCGACGTCGAGCCTGCCGTGCAGTTCCACGGTCCGGCCGACGGCTTCGCGGATACTCGCCGCGTCGCCGAGGTCGCACACCACGTGGTCCGCGATGCCGCCCTCGGCGCGGATCTCCTCGGCCACCGTCTTCAGCTGGGATTCGGTGCGGGCGGCGAGCACGACGCGGGCGCCTTCCCTGGCGAACAGCCGTGCGGCGGCGGCTCCGATACCGCGGCCGGCACCGGTGACGAAGGCGACCTTGCCGTCCAGCAGGCCCGAAACAGTCGTTGTGTTGGTCATGGCACCGAGACTTCACCCGCCGCCGGCGCCTATCCAGGCACCGGCGGTACCTGGCTGGCGTCCCGGCATCGTCCACACTGGAGTGGTGGACAGACGACAACTGGCGGACTTCCTGCGCAGCAGGCGCGAGCGGATCACCCCCGCCGACGTCGGCCTTCCCGCCGGGCCGCGGCGCCGTACCCCGGGGTTGCGGCGCGAGGAGGTGGCGCAGCTGGCGTTCATCTCGACCGAGTACTACACGCGGTTGGAGCAGGCCCGCGGTCCCCGGCCCTCTCGTGAGGTGCTGGCGGGGCTGACCAGGGCGCTGCGGCTGTCCGATGTGGAACGCGAGCACCTGCACCACCTCGCCGGTGCTCCGCCGGGACCGCCGCCCGGGCCGTCGCGGGAGGTCCGGCCGAGCATTCTCGCGCTGTTGCGGCGCCTGCCGCAGGCGGCGGCGATCGTGCTGTCCGCGACCTACGAGGTGCTCGCCTGGAACGACCTCGCCGCCGCTCTGATGGAGGACTTCTCCGCGCTGCCACGGCGTGACCGCAACCTCGTTCGCCGTGCGTTCCTCGGGCCGCGGCCCGACGGCAGGCGGCTGTACGGGGTGTCCGACGTCGAGGAGTTCTCCGCGAGCGCGGTCCGGAATCTCCGCGCCACCGCCGGCCGCTATCCCGACGATCCCGAGCTCACCGGGCTGATCCGTGAACTTCTCGACGGCAGCGAGGAATTCGCCCGGCTGTGGGCCGCGCACGACGTCTGCGCCGCGCCGACGCTGTGCAAGACGTTCCGGCATCCGGTGGTCGGCCCGGTCAGCGTGAACTGCGACGTCCTCGACATCAGCGACCGCGACCAGCAGGTCGTGATCTATACCGCCGACCCCGGCAGCGCCTCGGAGAACGCACTGCGGTTGCTATCGGTCGTCGGGACGCAGCGGATGGACGCTCCGCTCTGAGCGCTTTGTAGGTTCCCTCGATACCAGTGGATCGATCCGCAGGGCGATCGCCAGAGCGAAGCGTCCCGCCGGATCGTCGATCGTGTCGCCGAAAAGCGTTCGCAGCTGCCGGATCCGGTAGCGGACGGTCTGGACGTGGACGTGCAGTTCGTCGCCGATCGCCTGTGGCTGGTCGGGCCGCGCGAGCCACGCCGTGAGGGTCACGGTGAGCCGTTGTCTCGCCGGTTCCGGCAGCTCGGCCAGTGGCGCGAGGATGTCCGTCGAGAACTCGGAGGCGAGTTCGGGGTCGGCGGTCAGCAGCAGGTCGATGCGGTGGTCGGTGGTGTGGACGAGGGCGTCGCCGCCGAGGGCGCCGGTGCGGGTCAGCCGCCACAGCGCACTCGCGCGGCGGGCGCTGAGCGCGGCCGAGCGAAGCGGCACCACCGGGCCGACCCCGGCTTGCTCGTCGTCGAGCAGGTCGCGTAGCCGGCCGAGGTACCAGTCGAGCCTGTCGGCGGGCATGACCACGGCCGTGAGGTCGTGGTGGCGGCCGACCAGCACCCGTCCCGGCATCCGGTCCAGCAACCGTGGCACGACGTCGGCGCTGGTGACGGCGATGACGAGGCGGTCCGGCAGTGCCCACGTGGCCTGGCTCGCGGCGTCGTCGAGCACGTCCGGGGCGGCCGCCGGTTCGGCGAGCAGGAGGCCGAGGAGCCGGTCCCGCCGCGCTTGCCCGGCCCGCGCCGCCTGTGACCGCGCTTCGGCGTATCCGTCGGCGGCGGCGGCCGAGAGCTCCGCGATGAAGGCGAACAGGGCCTCGCCGAGTTCGACGATCGCCTGGGTCGGCAGGTCCACGGCCGGCGCCGCCGAGGTGAGCTGCCGCCAGACCCCCAGGGCCGCCGACTGGTAGAAACCGAGCATCTCCTCCAGGCTGCGGCCCGCGGTGTGCTGGGCCCGGCCCTGTGCCCGGTAGACCTCGCAGTCGGTGGTGATGTCGGGCTGGCCGATCTCGGTGAAGAAGGCGTCCAGTGCGACGTCGAGGGTGGTTTGGACGTTCGCGACCGTCCGGTCGTCCAGCGGTGTCCGCAGCCCGGCGCGGACCTGGTCCATCGCGGCGGACGCGATCGCGGCGGTGTCGGGCTCCAGCCGGGTCAGCACGGAGGCGTCCAGCCGGCGCCACGGCTGTGCCGACGCCTTCGTCATAGAGGCAACCTACAAAACTCCGATCAGGAACGCGCGCCTCCGTTCTAGTGGTTCACCCGCTCCCGGCGGACCCTGACCGGCAGCATTCGACGACGCATGCTGGAGGCGGCTGTGACACGTTCTCGTTGGAGAAGACTCGCTCGGATCGCCGCGGTGGCGGGCACCGCACTGACCCTCGTCGGACTCGCTACACCGGCTGTCGCGGCAGAGAGACAGGTGTACGTCGCGATGGGTGACTCGTTCTCGGCGGGCTCCGTGGTCCTGCCGCAGTCCGATCTGTTCACCTGCGCCCGGTCCGCGATCAACTACGCGGCCCTGCTGGCGAAGGAGATCAAGGTCGACGAACTGCGCGACGTCACCTGCGGCGGCGCGACCACCTCCGACTTCACCAATCCGCAGAAGGGCATCATCTCCGGCACCAACCCGCCGCAGTACAACGCGCTCTCGGCCGACACGACCTTGGTGACCGTGGGCATCGGCGGGAACGACATCGGGCTGGTCGGGCTCGCGACGTCGTGTGTGAACCTGCTTCCGGTGGGCGCCTCGTGCAAGGCGGCCAACACCGCGGGCGGGGTGGACAAGTACGCGACGAAGATCGACGCCTTCGCAGCGACCTACGGCACGGTGATCGAGCAGATCCGTCAGCGGGCCCCGCGGGCGGAGATCGTCATGGTCGGCTACCCGACCGGGATCAAACCCCGCGGCTGCTGGCCGCTCGTGCCGGTGCTGCCGCAGGACGCCGACTACATCCAGGCCAACATGGACCGGCTCAACGCGCGGATGGCCGAACAGTCCGCCGCGCACGGTGCGAAGTACGTCGACATCCGGACGCCCAGCATCGGTCACGACGCTTGTCAGCCGATCGGTGTCAAGTGGATCGAAGGGCTGATCCCGTCGGTGGTGAACAACAGCTTCGCGCCGTTGCATCCGAACGCCGCCGGGCTCGCGGCCGCGGTGCCGAGCATCCGCAAGGTGCTGTAGCTCCGAGTGTCATGAAAGGGGCGTTCCTGACGAAATTCGTCAGGAACGCCCCTTTCATGACATCCGAGGGGACTAGGTCAGGCCGTCGGCGCCCAGTACAGGAGCCGGGTCGGGGAACCGGAACCCGGGTTGGTCACCTTGCCGTTGGTCGCCGCGTTGATCAGCGCGGTGGCCACCTGTGCGGGCGTGGCGGTCTTGTTGTTCTGCAGGAAGCGGGCCGCGACGCCGACCACATGCGGGGTCGCCATCGAGGTGCCGCTGATGGTGTTCGTCGCGGTGTCGTTGGTGTTCCACGACGACGTGATGCTGGTGCCCGGCGCGAAGATGTCGACCAGGTTGCCGTAGTTGGAGAAGCTGGACCGCGCGTCGGTGTTGGTGGTCGAGCCGACGGTGATCGCCTGGGTCACGCGGGCGGGGGAGAAGCCCGAGGCGTTCGCGTTGGAATTACCGGCGGCCACGCCGTAGGTGACGCCCGCGGCGATCGACCGGCGGACGGCGTCGTCCAGCGTGGTGGAGGCACCGCCGCCGAGGCTCATGTTGGCCGCGGCAGGCTTGACGTGGTTCTTGGTTACCCAGTCGATGCCCGCGATGACACCGGCGGTGGTGCCGCTGCCGGAGTTGTTGAGCACGCGCACGCCGTAGACCGTGGCGCCCTTGGCGATGCCGTACTGCGAACCGGCGATGGTGCCGGCGACGTGGGTGCCGTGACCGTTGCCGTCCTGGGCGACGGCGTCGTTGTCGACGAAGTCGTAGCCGTTGCGGGCCCGGCCGCCGAAGGTCTGGTGGCTGATCCGCACGCCGGTGTCGATGACGTAGACGTTCACGCCCGCGCCGGTGGTGGTGTAGCTGTACTTGTTGTCGAGCGGGAGGTTGCGCTGGTCGACGCGGTCGAGACCCCAGGACGGCGGGTTGGTCTGGGTCGCGTCCGCGTGGACGACCTGGTTCTGCTCGACCGACGCCACCGACGGGTCGGCGGCGAGCCGCTTGGCCTGCCTTTCCGAGAGTGTCGCGGAGAAGCCCTTGAGCGAGTTGCCGTAGACCTGCTCCACCTTCGCGCCGAAGCGGCTAGCCAGCGTGCCCACGACGCCGGTGTCCTTCAGCGTGACGATGTAGCTGTTCGGGATCGCTTCGGCGGATCCCGCGGCGAGGATCTGTCCTTCGGCGGCTTGCGCGGGGGCGGCGGTCACGCTGATCGCCACGGCGATCGCGCTCGCCAATCCGGCACGGCACAGCCAACGCGCTTGTCTCGTCTCTCGCATGTGTTCGTCCTGTCGTTCGCAGGGGGACCGGCCGGTCAAGACCACAGCGGCGGAAAGCGGCCCAGCTCGACCGCGTGGGACGGCAGCTGCCGAATCCCACGAAGATCGAGGTTATTGAGCGTTTGACATGTCCGATATCGGCTGAATGGGGCAGGACCGACCTTCGTCTGGCGGCCATTGGCGGCGGGTGCCCTGCACGGAAAGTGCACCTCGGCCCCTCCGTACCCTGTGGGTGGAACACCTGCCGAGCATCTGGAGTCCGAACCACCGTGTCAGCCCTTTCCAGCCTGCGAGCCGACTGCGAGAACTGCTTCGGTCTGTGCTGTGTCGTCCCGGCCTTCGCGGCGTCGGCCGATTTCGCGATCACCAAACCGGCGGGTCAGGCGTGCCCGAACCTGCTCGCGGACTCCCGGTGCGGCATCCACGACAAGCTCCGCACGAAGGGTTTCACCGGCTGCACGGTCTACGACTGCTTCGGCGCGGGCCAGAAGGTCTCCCAGGTCACCTTCGACGGCGAGGACTGGCGGAAGGCGCCGAAGACGGCGAAGTCGATGTTCGCGGTCTTCCCGGTCATGCGGGATCTGCAGGAACTGCTCTACTACCTCACCGAGGCGGCCGCGCTGCCGACGTCCGCGGCGATCCGCGACGAGCTGGCCGGGATGATCGACCGGACCGAGCGGATGACGCTGGAAACGCCCGGTGTGCTGCGGAAGCTGGACGTCCACGCGCACCGGGGCGAGGTGAACGGGCTGCTGCTGCGTGCGAGCGAACTCGCCCGCGCCGTTGTTCCGGGCAAGAAGAAGGACCGGCGCGGCGCGGACCTGATCGGCGCGAAGCTCAAGGGTGCGAACCTGCGCGGCGCGCTTCTTCGCGGGGCGTACCTGATCGGCGCGGACCTGCGGGGGGCCGATCTCCGGCAGGCCGACGTCATCGGGGCGGATCTGCGTGACGCCGATATCCGCGGCGCGGACTTCCGTGATGCGCTGTTCCTGATCCAGTCTCAGCTGGACTCGGCCAAGGGCGACGCGACCACCAAACTTCCGGAGTCACTCTCCCTCCCCGCGCGCTGGTAGCCCGCGTTTCGTCCTCTGAATGCGGGAGAGGCGGACGCAAAGTGCGCATCGGGTGAGCGGTTTGGCTGCGAGACTGGGCGCATGCGTGCCGATCGCCTGGTGGCCACCCTCCTGCTGATGCAGGCCCGTGGCCGCGTCACGGCTTCCGAACTGGCGGACGAACTTGAGATCTCCGTCGCCACCGCCCGCCGGGACCTCGAGGCGCTGTCGGCGGCGGGTGTTCCGGTGTATCCGCAGCCTGGCCGCGGCGGTGGATGGTCGCTGATCGGCGGCGCGCGGACCGACCTCAGTGGACTGTCGGCGTCGGAGGCGCAGGCGCTGTTCCTGCTCGCGGGCCCGGCGGCGTCGATCTCGCCCGAGGTCAAATCCGCGCTGCGGAAGCTGGTCCGGGCCTTGCCGGACACCTTCCGGGCCGACGCGCAGGCCGCCGCGGACGCGGTCGTCGTCGATCCTTCGCGGTGGGGTGAGCGGGAGAAGGACCGGCCCGAACCGCTCGCCGTGCTGCAGGCCGGGATCGTCCGCCGCCGCAAAGTCCGCTTCGGCTACGCGAAGAAGGGCGCGGAACCTGTCGAGCGGGTGGTGGATCCGTGGGGGCTCGTGGACAAGGACGACGTCTGGTACCTCATCGCGGGCACTGAGAAGGGCCGGCGGACCTTCCGTGTCGATCGCATGTCCGGCGCGGAGGTGAGCGACCTGCCCGCCGGCCGGCCGGACGACTTCGAGTTGTCGAGGGAGTGGGAGCAGGTGGTCGAGAGGGTCGAGCAACGGCGTTCGGGACTGGACGCGACCGTGCTCATCGCCGAGCGGCATCTGCCGATCCTCCAGGACCACTTCGGACGGCAGTCGCACGTCGAGGAGACGCTGGACGACGGGCGGGTGCGGGTGACGGTGTCGGCGCCGGTGGCGTGGATGATCGCCCAGCAGCTCGCGGGATGGGGCTCGATGATCGAGGTGCTGGACCCGCCGTCGGTCCAGGAGGAACTCGCGCGGATCGGCGCGGAACTGGTCGAGCGCTACGCGACGCCGGTGCGGTAACCCTGCGGGCTGACGCCATGCTCGCGTTTGAACGCGGTACTGAGCGCGAACGAACTGCCGTAGCCGACCTGCCGCGCGACAGAGCCGATCGTGACGTCGGGATGCTGGCGCAGGAGATCCGCGGCCAGCGCGATGCGCCAGCTGGCGAGGTAGGACATCGGCGGTTCGCCCACCGCGGCGGTGAACCGCCGGGCGAACGCGGCCCGGGAAACCCCGGTGTCGGCCGCGAGGCTCGCCACGGTCCATGGCTCGGAAGGCTTGTGCTGCAACAGTTTCAGTGCTCGTCCGACGACGGGGTCACTGTGCGCGCGATACCAGGCGGGTGCCGCGGCGTCCGGCCTGTCGAACCAGGTCCGCAGCGCGGCGACCAGGAGAAGGTCGAGCACCCGGTCCAGGACGGCTTCCTGCCCCGGCGTGTCCTTGACGATCTCGCCGGCGAGCAGTGCCACGAGCGGGTTCTCCCACTCCTCGTCCCGCACGACCAGCAGCGACGGCAACGCGTTGAGGAGCCGTTTGCTGATCTCGCCTTCCAGCGGGTACGTGCCGGTGAGCAGCACGACGGGGCCGTCCGGGTCGCTGCCCCAGGTGCGGACGCCGAGATCGGACAGCTCGGTGAGGTGCTGTCCGTCCGGGGTCAGGCATTCCTGTCCCGGCAGGATCATCGCCTGCGGCGGCGTGGCCGGGTCGTCCGCGACGAGATACGGGTCCGGGCCGCGGGCGATGGCGATGTCGCCGGTGCCGAGCCGGATGGCGTCCCCGCCATCGGGGACGACCCAGGACTCGCCGCGGACCTGCGCCATCACCGTCAGCGGCGCCTCGTCCTCGATGCGCAGGGACCACGGCGGGGTCATGACCGACTTCAGCAGGAAAGCGCCGCGGGCGCGAGGTCCGTCGAGCAGGCCGGCGAGAGGATCCATACCGAGAAGTGTAGACGATGAAACATGGAACAGAGCCTTTGAACTATGTTCCGTCTCATCCTGAGGCGCTTGACTAGTGCCATGACAAACACGAAGAACAACGAGACGGTCCTGGTCCTCGGCGCGACGGGCAAGACCGGACGCCGGGTGGCGCAGCGGCTGACCGACCAGGGGATCGACGTCCGTAAGGGCTCGCGGCCCGCGTTCGACTGGGACGACCGCTCGACCTGGACCGCCGCGGTCACCGGGGTCAGCGCGGCCTACCTGACCTACTACCCCGACCTCGCCTTCCCCGGCGCGGCCGAGGCGATCCGGGACTTCTCGAAACTGGCTGTGGAGCACGGTGTCCGGCGACTGGTCCTGCTGTCCGGCCGCGGCGAGGAGGAAGCCGTCGTCAGCGAACAGGGCGTGCGGGACTCCGGTGCCGAGTGGACGGTCGTGCGGGCCAGCTGGTTCGCGCAGAACTTCAGCGAGCACTTCCTGCTGGAACCGGTGCTCGCCGGCGAGATCGTGCTGCCCGCGGGACAGGTGACCGAGCCGTTCATCGACATCGAGGACATCGCCGACGTCGTCGTGACGGCACTGACCACCGACGGGCACAACGGCCGGGTGTACGAGCTGACGGGACCCCGATTGCTGAGTTTCGCGGACGCGGCGGCCGAAATCGGTAAGGCTTCGGGGTGGGATGTCCGGTACGTTCCGGTTTCCGCGGCGGAGTTCGCGGCGGGGGCGGCCGAACAGGGCGTTCCGGAGGAGGAGATCGAAGGACTGACCGACCTGTTCTCGCGAGTCCTCGACGGTCGGAACGAATCGCTCACCGATGACGTCGAGAAGGTGCTGGGCAGGCCCGCGAGGGACTTCTCCGATTACGCCGTGAAGGCCGCGGCCACTGGGGTCTGGAATCGATGAAACAAGCTGGAACGAGAAGGGAGACGACCGGAATGTCGACGCTGAGCGAGGTCGTCCTGATCGCGGCCGTCATCGCGGCGGGATTGATCGCGGGCCTGTTCTACGCCTACACGTGCTCGGTCATGCCGGGGCTGGGGCGGGCCGACGCCCGGACGTATGTCACGGGGATGCGGGAGATCAACATCGCGATCCTCAACGGCTGGTTCGCCCTCAGCTTCGGCGGGGCGCCGCTGCTCGCCGCGGCGGCCGCGGCCCTGCACTTCCGGTCGGAACTGCGGTCGGCGCTGCCGTGGATCATCGCGGGATTCGTCCTGCTGCTGGTGATGCTGATCGTGACCATGGCGATCAACGTGCCGCTGAACAACGCGCTGGAAGCCGGTTTCGACGGCGACAACACCGACTTCGAGGCGCTGCGGGCGAAGTTCGAGGGTGTCTGGGAACGGTGGAACCTGATCCGGACCTTGGCCGCGATCGGCGGCTTCGGGGCTCTGGTCGGCGGGCTGGTCGTGCACGCCCGATCCTGATCCGCTCCGCGCGCCCCGAGTGTCATGAAAGGGTCGTTCAGGACGTTTTTCGTCTTGAACGACCCTTTCATGACATCGGGAGTCAGGCGTCCAGAGCCTCCCGAAGCAGCGGAGCGAACGCAGCGGCCTCCGAGGCGAAACCGCCGTGGTCACCCGGGAAACAGGTCGGCTTCACCCCGAGACGACCGGCGGCGAGGACAGCGGCCTCGTGCGCGGGCTGCCCGGCCGAGGTCTCCCCGACACCGACGATGATCCGTGTCCCGGATGCCTTCAGCGCCTCGTAGTCCGGAGTGAAGTCCCCGATCATCTTCATCAGGTGGACGATGAAGAACTCGAAGTTCTTCTTCATCTCCGGTGGGAAGTCGCCTCCGACGCCTTCGAAACCGGCGCCTGCCAGGAACTTCCCGATCGCCGCCTCGATGCCGTGCTCACGGTGGATGTGCTGCAGCTCGCCGGCGGTGAGGCCGGGTTGCTGGTCCAGCAGGCTCACCAGCGGTGGTTCGTGAGCGACGAGCGTCCGCACTCGTCCCGGGTGGCGCGTGACGAGATCGAAAGCCTGCATGCAGCCGGCGCTGGACGCGAAGATCACCGCGGGTTCCTCGCTCACACTGTCGAGCAGGCGCAACGCGTCGTCGGCGTGGACCTCGACCCGTTGCGCCCCGTCGGGATCGTCGAGGGTGCTGCGGGAGATCCCGCGCGGGTCGTAGGTGATCACCGTGTAGTGCTCCGCGAGCGGTCCCGTGATCGGGGCGAACATTCCGGAGTCGGCGGCACCGCCGGGGATGCACAGCAGTACCGGGCCGCTTCCGGTGACGGTGTGGTGGAGCCGGGCGCCGCGGACGTCGAGTGTGGCCATGGGATGGCCCCTTCCTCTTTTTCTGGACTTGTCGCCCACCCGACGAACGGTGCCGGCGGGGACAGACACCCCGGCGTCAGGAGATTTCGGCGAGCTTTTCCGAAAGGTAGGCGCGTTCGGCGTCCGTGCCGGTGAGCGCGAGCGCCTCCCGGTAGGCCTCGGCTGCTTCCCCGAACCGGTCGAGCCGCCGGAGCAGATCCGCTCGGGTCGCCGGAAGCAGGTGGTAGCCGGGGAGACTGCCGTCCGCGGTGAGCTTGTCGACCAGTTCCAGCCCTGCCACCGGGCCGTCGGCCATGGCGACCGCCACCGCCCGGTTCAACTCGACGACCGGCGAAGGCACGAAGCGCAGCAGTTCCCCGTAGAGGGCGGCGATCTGGGCCCAGTCGGTGTCGGAAGCTCGGGCCGCCGCCGCGTGACAAGCGGCGATGGCGGCCTGGATCTGGTATTGCCCCGGGACTCCGCGGTGGAGCGCGGTCTCCAGCAGTTCGGTGCCCTCGGCGATCTCGGCGGTGTTCCAGCCGCCGCGGTCCTGGTCTTCGAGCGAGACGAGAGTGCCGTCCTCGTCGATCCGCGTGGCCCGGCGGGCGTCGTGCAGGAGCAGCAGGGCCAGCAGGCCGAGGACCTCAGGCTCGGCGGGCATCAGTCCGGCGAGGATCCGGGCGAGCCGGATGGCCTCGGCGGAGAGGTCGGTCCGCAGCAGATCGGTGCCCGCGCTGGCCGAGTATCCCTCGTTGAACAGCAGGTACAGCATCCCCAGCACGGCGGCCGTGCGTTCGGGCAGCAGATCCGACGGCGGGACACGGTACGGGATGCCGGCGGTGCGGATCTTCCGTTTCACCCGGACCAGGCGCTGCGACATCGTCGCCTCGGAAACGAGGAAAGCGCGGGCGATCTCGGCGGTGGTGAGCCCGGCCAGGGTCCGCAGCGCGAGCGCGACCTGGCCTTCCATTGGCAGCGCGGGGTGGCAGCAGGTGAAGATCAGCCGGAGCCTGTCGTCGTGGACGCCACTCTCGTCCCACTCCGGTTCGGCGGCAACGGTCAGCTCGGCCGCTTCCCGCAGCTTGTCCGCGCCGACGGCCTCCCGCCGGATCCGGTCGGTGGCGCGATTGCGCGCGGTCGTGGTCAGCCAGGCACCGGGTTTCGCCGGGATACCGTCGCGGGGCCAGGTGCGCAGCGCGAGTGCGAAGGCCTCCTGGACGCATTCCTCCGCCAGGTCCCAGTCGCCGGTGACCCTGATCAGGGTGGCGATGACCTGACCTGACTCCTCACGGAACGCCCGGGTGATCGCGGTGTCGAGTTCGGTGGTCACCGGAGCAGCCCTTCCAGCAGCGGAACGATCTTCTCCGGCGGCGGGTACGCGGTGACCTCGTCCCGCATCCGCCCGGCGGCCTCCCGGTAGGACGGTTCCTTCAGCACGGAGGACACGGCGTCGCGAATGTCTTCCGGTGTCGCTTCGATGACGTCGAGGACCGTGCCGAGCCCGAGCTCGGTGACGCGGTCGCCGTTGTGGGGCTGGTCGGCACCCATCGGCAGCAGCACCATCGGGAGTCCGTGCGCGATCGCGCCCAGCAGGCTGCCCGAACCGCCGTGGGTCATGGCCGCGTCGCAGTACGGGAGGACGTCGTCCTGGGGCAGGTACTTCGCGAGGTGGATGTGCTCTGGTTGCGGGCCGAACTCCGCGGGGTCGAGAAGGTTCCCGACGGTGACGACACAGGTCGCGTCGATGTCGCGCAGGCCGGCAAGCACCCGGGCGAACAGGTCGCCGGACTCGGTGTTGAAGATCGTGCCGAGGGTGAAGTAGAGCGACGGGCGGCCTTCGAAGTGCCAGTCCGGCACTGGCCCGCGACCGGGAACGGGGCTGTGGAAGGACTGCGCGGTCGCCGGCAGCGGGAACCGCGGATCGCGGAAGCTCGCGGGGAACGGGGAGAGCACGAGATGCCGGTAGGCCGCCTCCAGATTCCGTTGCGGAGGAAGCCCGTGGACGGCGCGGACCTCGTTGAGCGCGTCGTCCACGAGGTCGGGGCGGATCAGGGCACCGGCGGCGGTGACCAGGACGGTCGCGTGGGGGAGACCGAGCTTTTCGGCGGCGATCATCGAGCCGTGATCGGCCTCGTCGCAGACGAGGAGGTCCGGTACCCAGCGTGCACAGAGCGCCTGGACGTCTTCCGCGCGCCGGGGCGCGGTGCGGCGGACGAAACCGTCGCGAAGGTCGGCGTCCTCTCGCTCCCTGTCGACGGGGAGCAAGGGGTGGCGTTCGCCGCTGCTGCCGAGGTTCGGGCCCGACGGGAACACGGTGAAACCGGCCGCCTCGACTATCGGGACCATGAGCGGCTCGCCGGTGAACGCGATCGTGTGACCCGCGGCGGTGAGGGCGCGGGCGAGGGGCAGCAGTGGCCGGAAGTGGCCGTTGCCACCGGCGAAAGTGAATAGGACTCGCACACGATCGACCCTATCGGCGGGACCGGTGGTTCTCCCGGCGTTGCCTCGCATCCCACCCTGCCGGGCAGCGCTACCCTGCTGTGGTGATCGATACGGACGCCGACGAGCTCCGGCTGTGCGCGCTGGAAGGCTGCGAAAACCCGTTGCCCCCGCCCGCGGTGGACGCCGAGGGGAAACGCAAGGGCGGGCGGCCGTCGGCCTACTGCAGTAAGACGCACGCCGACTCCGCGTCGCGGGCCCGGCGCGCGGCCGCTGTGGCGAGCGTGGCGGACCCGCTGCTCGAGGTCCGCCGGATCGCCGACGAGTTCACCCCGACGGCGGCGTCGCTCGTGGAGTTGCTGGGCGCGATGCACTCGCGGTTCGACGACGCCGCCGAGGCGGCGCTGGGCCGGGTCACCGAAGCAGAGGCAGAGGCCGCGACGGCGCGGCGCGAGGCCGAAGACGCTCAGCAGGCCGCGGCGAAGGCCGATACGGCGCGAGCGACCGCGCTGGCCGCGTCGCGGGACGACAAGATGGCCAAGGCCAAGGCGGAACGCACCGCCGAACAGGCCTTGAAGGACGCCGAGGAGACCCGCCAGCGCGCGTGGACCGAGATCGCCGCCCACGAACGCGCCCGGGGCGCCGCGGAAGCCGCGACCGTGGCCGCCGAACGCTCCCGTGACGCGCTGACCTCCGATCTCCGGGCACTGCGCGAGGACTTCGCGGCCGTCCGGGACGAGAAGACGCGGCTGACAGCGGATCTTGGCGAGCGGGACACGGCGCTGGCACGGGCGGTGGCCGAACTCGAGGCCTTGCTGGACCGGCTCGACGAGGCGAAGGCGCGAGTGACGGTGTCCGAAAAGGACTGTGTCGCCGCGCGTGCGGAATCGGCAGGCCTGCGGGGAGACCTGGACCGCGTCCGGGCCGATCTGGCGCGGGAGCACACCACCCGCAGCCTGGCCGAGGCGCGGGTGACGGCGCTGACCGAAGAACTGGCGCGCGGGCAGGCCCGTGCGGTCGCGGATCAGGCGCGGTACGACGACGTCGTCCGGCAGCTGGCCGAACTCGCCCGTCCACCCGTCGTCGAGGACAAGCCCGCGGACTGGGATCCACCAGCGCGAGACGCCGACACGAGCGTGTCGTAGTAAACTGAGGTCAACGCGTGACGACGGGGTGGTACCTGGATACCGGCCAGGTACCACCCGTCAGTTCACCGCCGTCAGTGGCAGTAGGCGAGAATCGTCAGCGAGCTCCACATCGCCATGGTGTTCGACGTCTGCAGGCTCTGCAGCTTGAGAACCGCGGCCATCTCCTTCACCTCCTCCGGATTCCTCGTCGGGTCAAGCGGTGGTCAGTGGCAGTAGCCGAAGATGCTCGCCGAGCTCCACATCGGGGTGTCGCTCTGCATCTCCAGCGCCTGCAGCTTGAGAACTGCGGTCACGATGTTCACGTCCTCTCAGTGGCAGTAGGCGAGAATCGTCAGCGAGCTCCACAGCGCGATCGTGTTCGACGTCTGCAGGCTCTGCAGCTTGAGAACTGCGGCCATCTCCTTCACCTCCTTCTTCGCTCAACGGACAGGGGAAGCACCGGCCGCCGCCGGTTTCTCACGCCGGCGGCCGGGCAGACCGGGGAACACGGATCCGCCGTGGCGGACCGTGTGCACGGTGGACAGCACACCGGCGGCGCCGGTGGCGAGGTCCATGGACAGTCGCAGGAGCTGATCGCCGGCCACGCCGGTGCCACCGGGCGCGGGCACGGCGTGACGCAGGAGCGTCGGCAGGTCGTCGGCCGTGCCCGCCACCGTGATCAGCCCGGCCCTGCCGGTGAACAGCCCGGCGTGGACATTCCAAGGTGGGACCCGGCAGCCGGCGAGCAGGCCGTCGTGAGCCAGCGCCAGCATGGCGTCCGTCCGGTGCTCGAGCAGTGCCTCGACGGCCAGCGCCACCCCGGCGCTGCCGTCGGCGAGGTAAGGCAGCAGCCTGCTGCCGTCGTTGACATGCAGGGCTCCTTGGGCATCCGGCTCGCAGCGGGCGAGATCTTCTTGGAGGGCGGCGGCCGCGGCGTCGAGCCAGGAGGCGTCACCGGTCGCCTCGTACAGCCGGGTGAACGCGAGGCTGATACCCGAGAAACCCCGGAGAAGACCCGGAATCCGTGGTGCGAACGGGCTGCCGAGCGCGTCCCGGAGCCGGAGCCCGTCTCGTATCGCGCTTTCCGCCTGCTCGGAATCGCCCGTCCACGCCGCGAAATCGAGCTTGCCCAGCACCAGACCGGCGAGGCCGCCGGCGAGATGGCAGACGGTCAACGGCCGATCCGGCTTCCGGCTCAGCAGGTCCAGCGCCGCGTCCCGCGCACCCAGCCGGTACAGCGCCCACGCGACGCCGAGCCGCCCGTTCAGTAAGCCGGGGCCCTGGTGATGCCCGGTCAGCGCGTGATCCACCAGCCAGCCGACATGCTCGTCGGGTACCGGCTGCCCGGTCAGGTGCAACGCGTACACCACGCCCGCCGCGCCGTGTGCCAAGCCGAGACCGGCACCGGGAAGCTGCATCGCGTCCCCCGGGTACAACCGGTCGTCGCGATCGAGGGTGGCGCTCGCGGTGATGGCGGAGCCGATCGACCGGCAGACCGACTCCCACGACCGGCCGTCCATCGTGGTTTCGGCGGGGGTGACGACGGGCACCGCCTCCTGGAATCGCAACGCGCTCGCGATCCGGGCCACGAGTCCGTTCGGCAGCGGGAATTCGCGCCGGGCGTGGATGAGGAGATCGTCGAAGCAGCCGGGATCGAGTTCGGCCATCGCGGTCAGCGGCAGGAAGCCGAACAGCGCCACACAGGCGAACGCGTACTCGTCGGCGGCGACCGGCGTGAGCCCTGCCGGGGGACGGAACCCCGGCGCCGCCATCGCCGCGCGCGACCCCGACCCGACGGTCGAGGCCGCTTCGAAGTCGATCAGGCACAGTCGCCCGTCCGGCCGGATGAGCACATTCTGCGGATGGACGTCGCCGAACGCGAAACCGCGGGCGTGCAGCGTGGCGAGGATGCCCGCGAGCTCGTCGAGCACGGGCAGCGCCCAGCGCACGAACGCCGCACGATCGTCGTCGTCGCCACCGGCACGCAGCAGCGGGTTCCGGCGGGTCAGCTCCTGGTACAGCGTCGGTCCCTCGACCAGCTCCATCGCCAGGAAGTGGTGTTCCCACAAGGTGAAGTACTCATGGACTCGCGGCACGAACCCGGTGTCCGCCAGCTCGGTGAGCAGCTCGTGCTCGTGGGTCAGCCGGGTGACGGCGTCGCGACCGAGCGCGTCGAGCCCGGCGTGCGGGCGTGCTTCCTTGACCACCACGGCCAGGCCGTCGCCGCGTCGGGTTCCCTTGTACACCCCGCCGCCGTTGGAGAAGTGCAGGGCTTCGGTGATGTCGTAGGGCAGCTCGGCGGACGCTTGTTCGTCGAGCGCGGCCATTCGCTTCGCGAGGAACTCCGGCACGGCCGCCCACGACGGTGGTGCGAACACCGGCAGCCGGAGATCCGGTTCCGGCGTGCCGTCCGGGGCTTCGATGGACGGTACAGGCACGCCGTCGTCGTCGAGGGTGAACGTGCCGACGAAGCCGCCGTAGCGGACGAAGACCGGGGAATCACCCCAACGCAGATCGCTGAGCACGTACGGGCCTTCGCGATCGGCGAGCAGCGTGGCCAGGTCGTCGAGAATCCGCTCGGTCACCGTGTCGTCGGCGGGGTAGAGCGTGAGGACCTTCCCGCTCGACGCGCGAGGGGCGTACTTCCCGTTCGTCAGCCGGACCGCGAACTCGCTGCGGAGGAACTTCAGGGCGACGCCGTGGCGCAGGCAGTAGGCGAGGACGTCCTCGATCGTCTTTTCCGCCTCGTCCAGCCGGGCGGTGACGTGGATTTTCCAGCCCTGCCGCGGAATCTTCGTCTCCGGGGCGAACGAGACCCACAGTCCTTCCTCGGCGCGGCGCCAGTCTTCCGGAGGCGGCACGGTGGCGACGGTGTAGAGCTCGTCCTCGGTGCGGCTGGGGTCGTCGTAGAACAGCGGGTTCGCCACACTCGCCAACGCGTAGCGTTCGAGGGAGGTCATTCAGGGCTCCAGGTGGACGGGGACCGTGTTCGGACAGCGGACGACGGCCTGATCGAGGTAGCCGGGAGTGCCGGCGAGCGCGACGTTCGGGAACAGCCGCTCGAGACGGCCGATGGCAGTGCGGATCACCACTTTGGCCAGCAGCGCGCCGAGGCAGGAGTGGACACCCCAGCCGAACGCGAGATGCGGGTTCGGCCGTCTGCCGAGCAGGAGCTGGTCCGGGTCGGTGAACCGGTCCTCGTCCCGGTTGGCCGACCCGAGCATGGCCAGCACCAGGTCGCCGCGGCGCAGACTGAACCCGCGGAAGTCGAGGTCGTCACGGCACATCCTGCCGAGCGCCTGCACGGGACCGCTGAACCGCAGCAGCTCTTCGACCGCGATGTCCTCGTCTCCATCGATCAGCCTGCTCGCGTGTGCCTGAAGGGTGACGAACGCGTTGGCCGCGGCGCTCGCCACGGACATGTAGCCGGGGGAGAGCAGCAGCCGGAAGCTGTGCACGGCGACGTCACGCTCCACGCCCGCCTCGCGGTAGTGCCTGGAGACATGGGCGATGATGCCGTGCTTGCCGGGTGCCCGCATGCAGCGGTCGACGATCCCGCTGAGTGTGGCCCGCGAGCTGATCGCGGCCGCCTGGCGCGCCTTGTCGAAGACACCGTCCATGCTGGCCGCCATCGCCTCGGCGGCCAGCGCGACGGCGGGTCGATGCGCTTCGGGAATGCCGACGAGCTCCGCTATCGCGTGCAGCGCGAGAGGTTTGAAGTAGTCGGCCAGCAGGTCGACCGGGCCGTGCCCGGCCAGGCCGGTCAGCTTCGACGCGGCGAAGGCGTTCAGGCCTGCGGTGAGGGAGTCGAGATCTCGCGCACGGTACGCGGCGGTGAACAGACCGCGCAGCCCGTGGTGTTCCGGAGGGTCCATCGTCTGCAGGGTGTAACTGGTGGCGGGCACCGGAACCCCGGCGCGGGCCGGATCGGAGGTGAACCTCGTGCTGTCGCGCAGCACTTCCACGCAGTCGCCGTAGCGGGTCACCAGCCAGGCTCCGCTGGCCTCGTCCCAGTACACCGGCGCGTTGCGGCGCAGGTGTGCGTAGGCCGGGTACGGGTCCGCGAGCACGGATTCGGAAAGAAAGTCGACTTCGACCGCTGGCACGCCATCGCCTCCCATGGAATTCCCCCGGTTTCGTTCCGCGATTAGCCGTGTTGACAAGCGACAAAGCTAGGTTGATCGCCGTTCCGATGTCAACGCATTCGGTTCACTTTCGGGAAATATGCGCACCATGACCGGGTCGAACGAGGGCGAAGGATGTACACCTTTTGATCATTTCGACGATAAATATTCGTCCAAGGATTCACCGTGAGGGTGCGTGAGTACGCGCGGTGATGACACTAAATAGTCGACTTCGCGGGATCTGGCCGATATACTGTCGCGGTCGTCGCGGTATCCTGAGTGTTGGTCGAGGTGGGGGTCACGACCATGAAAATTGTTGAAAGATGTATTGATCTGGTACTGATGGGTGGAAACGATCTCTTCCACAATGGATTGCGCGCATTGCTGGACAGGGATCCGTCATTCCGGCTGACGGAAGACGTCGAGGGCGCGGTCCAGGTCGATGTGATCATCGTGGATCTGGACTCGATCGATGTCGACGAGTCGTTTCGGATAATAGACAGGTGGCACTCCTGTGGAATCGTCCTCATCGGTGGCGAGAGGGAGCAGGGGCGAGTCCGTGAATTACTTACAAGAGGCGCATCCGCATATTTGCGGAGAACTGTGCTATTCGATCAGCTCGCGGCCACCATAAAGTCCGTCTCGGTAGGGTCCGACGATATAGTGATAACAATTTCGCGAGAGGATCTTCCGCTATTCGCTGCTGCCACGTCGGTACACCTTTCGGCGCGCGAGACGGACGTGCTGGAGCTTGTTTGCCAAGCGTTGAAGAACGACGAGATCGCCAGGCAGCTCTTCATTTCGCAGGGCACGGTGAAACGTCATCTGGCGAACATTTACGCAAAGCTCGGCGCGGTGTCACGGATCGACGCGCTGAACAAGGCGGTGGCGGCGGGACTGCTGTCCACCCGGCAGGCGGGCCCCGACTCAGCCCGCGCCACGTAGCACCTCGGCCGCCCTGCCGCGCAGGGACAGCGCCGCCGGGACGAGCGCGGAGAGCAGCACGATCCCGAACACCACACCGAGAATCGTCAGGTACTGGCTCGGCGGCAGCACCGGGATCCAGCTGCCGTCGAGCGTCCTGGCCGTGGCGATCAGGCCGGCCAGCGCGGCAACCGTCCCACCCGCCATACCGAACACGGCCACGACACAGGCCTCGCCGCCCACCATGATCAGAACCTGCCTGCCGCTCGCGCCGAGCAGCCGGAGCCCGGCGAGTTCGCCTCGCCTCTGCAGGGTCGACGTGACCAGCGTGTTCGCCACGGACAACCCCGCGTACAGCGCGACCAGCCCGATGATCAGGTATCCGGCGTACCGGGCTTCACCCTGGTCGACGGTCAGGTTCGCCAGGTAGTCCGATTCGGACTGTGTGCGAAGGCCGAGCTTGCCCAGGTCGCCTTCGCTCAGGTATCCGGCGGTGGCACGCGGATCGGCCGATCGCAGGAGTACCGCGCGCGCCGGCGTGCCGGACGATTCCGGCAGGTCCGGTGAGAGGACGAAGTCGCCGAACCCCAGTGAATGCCGGTAGACGGCGGCGATCCGGACGGGGCGGGCCGCGCCGGCGGCGTCCCAGGTGCGGATCTCGTCGCCCACGTGCCAGCCGTTCGGGCCTGCCATCGTCGCGCTCACCGCGACCGTCGCCCCGCGCAACCCGGTGAGCGTTCCCTCGGTGAGGCCGAGATCGAGTACGGGCCCGGCGTCACCGGTGTCGAGCGCGACGGCGCCATGCGCCAGAGGGCGGTGTTCGCCCAGCTCGGTGACCTCCGCGATGAGGGAACCACCATGGATCGCGGTGGCCGCGGTGACGCCGGGTGCGGATCTGATCGCGGCCACGGCCCCTGGGGTAAGGCCGCCGGATCGGCTCGCGATCAGATCCGCGGTGGTGCGCTGCTCCTCCTGCTTCGCAGTCGCGTGCTGCTCGGTCGCGCCGGTGAACAGGAGGCCGCAAGTGAGCCCGACGGCGAGGATCACCGGCACCGCGGCCGTCGCCACCAGCCGGGGACGGAGTGTGGTGTTGGCGCGGGCGAGCAGGCCGGCGACGCCGGAGAGGCCGCTGACCGCGCGGCCGGCGACGGCGATCACCGGACGGCTGATGGCCGGGCCGAGCAGGACGAGCGCGGTGATCAGCACGACCAGCACCATCGAGGAGGCGGCGAGCCCGCCCGCTCCGCCGAGTCCGGGGGAGAGCGCCGCCAGCGCGAGCCCACCGAGGAAGAGCAGCAGGCCGGAAACGGTCCGGAGCAAGGGAATCCGGCGGTCCGGTTCCGAGGCTTCGCGCAACGCGTCGGTCGGCCGGACACGGCTCGCCTGCCGGGCGGCCGACAGCGAGGCGAGCTGGACGACGCAGACGGTCAGCGTCACCGCGATCACCAGCGGCAGCGGTCCGCGGATCAGGGTGAAGCCCTCGTCGGTGAAGCCGAAGCGCACGAACAAGGCACGGATCCCGTCGGCGACCGGCGCGGCCAGCACACAGCCGACCCCGCCCGCCAGCAGGGAGATACCCAGGGCCTGCACCGCGACCAGTCGCCGGATCTGGCGGCGGCTCGCGCCGATCGCCCTGATCACGGCGATTTCGCGGTGCCGCCTGGCGAACACCAGGCCCAGCGTCGAGCTGACCACGAACACGGCGGCCACGAGTGCGAACCCGCCGATGTTGCTGATCAGGCTGACCAGTCCTTCGACGGCGCCCCGGTCCGAACCCGCCAGTGCTTCGTCCTTCGCCGTTCCGGAGAGCACCTCGACCCCGTTGAGCCCGGCGAGCCGATCGGCCACCACCTGCCGTGTGGTGGGATCTGCCAGCCGCACCCCGATGAGGTCGATCCAATGATCGGAGCCGGTGAGCCGCCCGACGTCGGCGGGCACGAAGTACACCGCCTGCTCGGATCCGTCGCTCAACCCGGTCACCCGGAAGCCGGACGGGGCTTCGAGCGTCCGCACCGCATCGCCGACGCTCACGCCGAGCCGAGCCGCGAGCTTCCGGTCGAACGCCACCTCGCCCGGCCTGCCCGGCGCGCGACCTTCGGCTACCGGTGTCGGCGCTTCCCAGGCCCTGCCCAGCTGGGCGGCGGCGTGCCCGGTGAGGACGGTGACGTCGAACGTGGCCATGGGGACCGCGGCGGAAACCCCCGGGACAGCGGCGGCCGACCGGACGAGATCATCGGTCAACCGGGGAGGTGCGGCGAGGGCGAGTCGCACGCTCTTGTCGTGCCCGCCGATCTCCACCGGGATGTCCACAGTGGACTTGGCGCGGACGACCAGGTCGGCGGAGGATCCGCGTGGCTGGCCGGTCGGCTGCCGCAGCGCCGACTCGAACAGGATCCCGCAGGCACCTACGAGAGCCGTCGCGAGCACGCCGGCGCAGATGGCGCCGAGCGCTCCGGCGAGATGATGGCGCAGGGAGCTGAACGCGAGCCTGAACACGTCATGCCCCCAGCTCGGCCAGCCAGGAACCGATGCGCTCCGCACTGGGTGACATCAGCTCACCGGCGACCTTTCCGTCGGCGAAGAACACCACCCGGTCGGCCGTCGCGGCGGCTCGCGGGTCGTGCGTGACCATCACGACCGTCTGGCCCCAGGTGTCGACGGTTTCGCGGAGCAGTCCCAGCACGTCGGCACCGGCACGGGTGTCGAGCGCTCCGGTCGGCTCGTCGGCGAAGACCACGTCCGGTCCGGTGAACAGCGCACGGGCGATCGCGACCCGCTGCTGCTGCCCGCCGGAAAGCCGGCTCGGCAGGTGCCGGGCCCGGTCGGCCAGCCCGACCCTGGCCAGCAGTTCATGAACGGCTTCCCGCCGCACCCGCTGCCCGGCCAGCCTGCCGGGCAGCGTCACGTTTTCCGCTGCGGTCAGGGAATCGACCAGGTTGAACGACTGGAAGACGACCCCGATCCGCCGTCGGCGCACGTCCAGCAACTTCGACTCGCTGAGCCGGGTGAGATCGGTGTCGCCGAGGTGGATACGGCCCTCGTCCGGTTTGTCGAGCCCCGCCGCGCAGTGCAGAAGCGTGCTCTTGCCCGAACCGGACGGACCCATCAGCGCGGTGAAGGTACCCGCGGCGAAGGTGAGTGACACTCCGTCCAGAGCGAGAACCCGTCCTTCGCCGCGTCCGTACCCCTTGCGCACCTGATCGAGCCGGACTTGCGCCGGCCCCGCTCCGGCCACAGGCCGTACCCTCCGAGTTTCTTCTCCCCCAGATACCCGCATCGGCCGAGGATAACAAGAATCCCGCCCGGGAAACTGGTTCTTTCGCTGCATTCCGATGGTTCACTCGGAGAGTTGAGTCTGATTACGCACAATTGAGACTAAAGATTCCCGGCGGCGAATCTTTCGATTCTTTTCGGCTATCCGGAGCTGAATGTGGCTACTCCGGTCTCGTACGCGACGATCGCCGCCTGCACCCGGTTGCTCAGTCCCAGTTTGCTCAGCAACCTGGCCACTCGGCTCTTCACCGCGGGCTCGCTGAGATCGAGTTCGCCCGCGATCTCCAGGTTGGAGTACCCGAGCGCGATCAGGCGCAGGACGTCCAGTTCCCGCGCGGTCAGCTCGCCGAGCCGGTCGCGGGCGCAAGCCACCGCCGAGTCCGGCTTCGCGGTGCCGGGGTCCCGGCGGCGTGCCGTGATCGGCGGGCCGTCCGCGATGTACTTGCGCAGGATCCGGCGGGTGATGCTCGGTGTCAGAATGGATTCACCGGCCGCGACGACACTGATTCCGGCGGCCAGTTCGTCGGGGGAGCTCGTTTTCAGCAGAAATCCGTTCGCGCCCGCGCGTAAAGCCGCGTAGACGTAGGAGTCGAGATCGAACGCGGTCAGCACGAGCACCGCCGGACATTCCCCGAAGTCGGCGGGCCAATGGCCGCGCAGTTCGGTTATCGCGTCGACCCCGTCGATCTCCGGCATGCGGATGTCCATCACGATGACATCCGGCCGGTGCCGCAGCGCGGTCTCCAGCACGCGGCGCCCGTCGGTGGCCTCGGCCACCACTTCGAGCTCGCCGCGGCCGTCCAGCAGCAGCCGGAGTCCCGCGCGCACGACATCCTGGTCGTCGACGAGCATGATCCGTAACGTCACGGTTCCTCCACGACCAGGACGGCTTCGACCCGGTAGCCGCCGTCGACCGGTCCCGCCTCGAGGCTGCCGCCGAACAGCGCCACCCGCTCCCGCATCCCGACCAGCCCGCGTCCCGAGCTCGGGTTCGGCGTCGTCTTGGTCGCGCTCCGGCCGTTCACCACTTCGACCCGCAAGGCGTGCGGAAACCGTTCCACCTCGGCCCGGACGGTGGTCGGACCGGCGTGATTGACCACGTTCGTCAGCGCTTCCTGCAGAATCCGGTACGCGGCGGTCTGCACCGACTCCGCCACCTGCAGCGCGGCGGGGGCGATCGTCACGGTGACCTCGTTGCCCGCCGCCCGCACCGGTTCGACCAGCCGGGCGACGTTCCGCAGCGACGGCTGGGTGCGCTGTTCGCCGTCGTCGCTGTCGAGCAGCCCGACGATCCAGCGGGCCTCGGAGATCACCGCCTTGCTGGCGGCGCCCACGTGGCGGAGGCTCGTCCTGGCCGTGGCGGGGTTGACCTCCAAGGCCTCGCTCGCGGCGTAGGCGTGGACGCTGATCGCGCTGATGTGGTGGGCGACCGCGTCGTGCAGGTCCCTGGCGATCCGGCTGCGTTCGGCGATCACCGCCCGTTGCGCGTTCTTCTCCTGCTCGCGCCGCAGTGCCTCGGTGAGCTGGCGAGTGCGCTGATGCTGCGCGCCGAGCAGCCATGCCGTCCCGAACAGGAGCAACCCGCTCAGGTACGGCGTCACCGACGTCGTCTGGCCCAGGATCGCGGGGACGGCTTGGCTCCACACGACGCTCAGGACACCGGAGACGACCTGCGCTCTTCCGGAGAGGAAGTTGCCCGCGCTGTAGACGGCCAGCAACGCGGGGATGTCGCCGAGCGCGGTGGGGTAGCGGCCCCAGGCCACCACGAGAGCGACGCCCAGTACCGCGGCCCACGCCGGGAGCGGCCATTTGTGGCGGATCGCCAGTGGCCAGGTGCCCGCGGCGGAGAGCACGAGTTCGACGACGAGGCGCTGGCCGGACTCGGCGTGGGTGAGCAGCCATGTCCACCAGATGGCGCACAACACGGACGCCAGCACTATGTCCTGCACCAGCGATGGCGGCGACCTGCGGGATCGCCACCAGGTCGATACCCAAGTCATACGAAACCTCCCCCAGGTCATGATTGCCGGAAATCGTGCCGGCCGGGCAGGGCCGTGAACGAAGAAGACACGAACAGACGAATCGCCGCGAAAGTACCGCATCGGAGATTTCGGCCCGCGAGAACACCGGCGCCTCCGGACGGCCGAAGATCGTTACGCGGGCGGGGTTTCGAGCCCGGCGCTCACGAAGGCAGTTCGGCTCCCGAGGCGTCGGAGTCACCGTTGACCAGTTGCTCGACCCCGTCCAGGATCCGCGCCAGGCCGAACCGGAAGGTGTGCAGCGGCGCGCTCGCGGCGCCGTGTGCCTCGCCTGCCGCCTGCCCGATCCGCGCCGCCAGCGGGAACAGTCCCGCGTCGGCTTCCGGGATCTCCGCGAGGACAGGGGCGCTGGCCGTCCACCACTCCATGTCCGTCAGCCCGGACCGCCGCACGAGACTGGCCGATTCGACCGAGCCCCGTGCGATGCCCTGGACGAAGCCGTTGACCATGGCCACCACGGCGTCCATCTCCAGATCGGTGAGCCCGATCGCGTCGACGGCGGCCAGTTCACGTTCGTGCTTGGCGAAGGTGTGCGGGCCGAGGGGAAGACGGCCGGTGGTGAGCTGCAGCATCCACGGATGCCGGTGGTACATCTCCCAGGCGTCCTCGGCGAGGATAGTCATCGTGACCCGCCAGTCGTGACTCTCCGGCGGATCGGTCAGTTCGCCGTGGACACGGTCCATCATCAGGTCGAGCAGTTCGGCCCGGCTGGGGATGTAGGTGTAGATCGTCATGGGGGAGACGCCGAGCTTCTCCGCACCCCGGCGCACCGACAGCGCGGTGATCCCCTCGGTGTCGGCGAGTGCGATCGCGGCGGTGATGATCTCCTCGACGGTGAGCTTGGGTTTGGGGCCGCGACGGGGTTTCTCCCGTACGCCCCAGAGCAGTTCGATGGTCCGTCGTGGATCGCCCGTGCCGGTGTGGTCCGCGTCCGTCATACCGCTTCTCTCTACGGTGTACAGAGTTGTGCTATCCTGAACTGTACACCGTACAGAGATTGGGGCTGAGTGACGTCTCACGACGGTTTCGGCAGTGTCGTGTTCGAACCGAAGAATCCTCCTCGGACCAGCGGATTCGTCTTCTGGAACGCCGAGGGGAGCACGCCGGGGACCGGGGAGGTGACAGTCGCCCTCCCCGAGCTCGCCACCGTGCCGTGCGTGCGGCTCCCGATGGCCGAGGCGCTCCCCGCGCTGCTGCGGCTTCGTGAGAGCGAGGATTCCTCCGCGCGCTTCTGGAGCACGGCGGCCACTGCGGCGTTGAAGCTCGCCGAGGCGGGCCGGTTGCTTCCCGGGGTCACGGAGTCCGATGTGGACGCCTGGCGCGCGGGCCCCTTGGAGCTGTCCGACGCCGCCTGGCTGCGCGAGCTGTCCGAGGCGATGCCTGCCCGGGCGCGGGCGATCCCCGGTGACGGAAAACTGTTGCCCGCCCGGTATCCGTTGCTGCGCGCGTTCCTCGATGCCGTGGCCGACACCCTTCCCCGCACTCCCGCGGCCGCGCAGGCGGCCGGGGTCAAGGCCTTCGCCGCTCCGCCCGCGCACCGCGTCCCTCAGTTGCGGGACTGGGCGGCCGAGGTCGCGGCAGGGCTGGACTCCGGGGTCCGGGTCTCGATCCGGATCGAGGCACCCGAGGAAGACTTCACGATCGGCCGCTTCAGCGGGGTCGTCCAGGTGCACAGCCTCACCGATCCCGGTGTCCTGATCGACGCCGCCGCGCTCTGGTCGGGCGATGACCGGTTCGGCCCGCGGGCCAGGATCGACGTGATGCTGGCCCTGCGCCGCGCCGCCCAGCTGTGGCCACCGCTGGAACCCCTGCTCGGGGCCGCGGTCCCCGACGAGGTGCGGCTCAGCGACACCGACATCACCGAACTGCTCACCACCGCCGCGACCCTGCTGGCCACGGCGGGTATCGACGTCCACTGGCCCGCCGGTCTCGCCCGCGACCTGAGCGCGAAAGCCGTCGTCGGCGGGGGTGACGCGCCACCGGACGACCTCCCGTCCTTCTTCGCCGGCGGCGCGCTGCTGCAGTTCGACTGGCAGCTGGCCCTCGGCGGCGCTCCGCTCACCGCGGCCGAGATGGACGCGCTGGCCGAGGCACACCGTCCCGTCGTGCGGTTGCGCGATCAGTGGGTGCTCGTCGACCCGGCGCTCGCGGCGAAGGCGCGGGATCGCGCCTTGAAACCGCTGACACCGATCGACGCTCTCGGCGCCGCCTTGAGCGGGACAGCCGAGATCGACGGTGAACGCGTCGACGTCCTCACCGACGGCTGGCTCGCCGCGCTGCGGGAAAGGCTGCTCGCACCGCCCGAACCGCAGTCCCCGCCGCGGGGTCTGGCCGCGACCCTGCGCGACTACCAGCTGCGCGGCCTGCAATGGCTCACGGCGATGACGTCGATCGGGCTCGGCGGCTGTCTCGCCGACGACATGGGCCTCGGCAAGACGATCACGCTGATCTCGCTCCACCTGCATCGCGCGGACGGCCCGACCCTGGTCGTCTGCCCCGCGTCACTGCTGGGCAACTGGGAACGCGAGATCACCCGGTTCGCCCCCGGCGTCCCGGTGCGACGGTTCCACGGCACCGAGCGCTCGCTCGACGAACTCGGCGACGGCTTCGTGCTCACGACCTACGGCACGCTGCGCGTCGACCCGGAACCGCTGGGAGCGGTCCACTGGGGACTGCTGGTCGCCGACGAGGCCCAGCACGTCAAGAATCACCGCTCCGGCACGGCGAAGGCTTTGCGGACGCTGACGTCGTCGGCGCGGGTGGCGTTGACGGGCACCCCGGTGGAGAACAATCTCAGCGAACTGTGGGCGATCCTGGACTGGACGACACCGGGACTGCTCGGCACCATGGCCGACTTCCGCCGTGTGTGGGCGAAACCGGTCGAGTCCGGAAAGGACCCCGACGCGGCGGAGCGCCTGTCCCGGCTCGTCCGGCCGTTCCTGTTGCGCCGTCGCAAATCCGATCCGGGGATCGCGCCGGAGCTGCCCGCCAAGACCGAGACGGACAGGCCGGTGACGCTCACCGCCGAGCAGGCGGCCTTGTACGAGGCGACGGTGCGCGAGCTGATGGCCGAGATCTCGAGCAGCGAGGGCATCGCGCGCCGGGGCCGGATCGTCAAACTGCTCACCGGGCTCAAGCAGATCTGCAACCACCCGGCGCAGTACCTCAAGGAACCGTCGGAGGCGGTGCTGGACGGCCGGTCGGGCAAGCTCGAACTGCTCGACGAGCTCCTGGGCACGATCCTCGCCGAGGACGGCGCGGTGCTGGTGTTCACCCAGTACGTCGCCATGGCACGGCTGCTGGAGCGGCATCTCGCGCAGCGCGGCATCGCCACGCAACTGCTGCACGGCGGCACACCCGTGCCCAAGCGCGAGGAACTCGTGCGCCGGTTCCAGGCCGGTGAGGTGCCGGTGTTCCTGTTGTCGCTCAAGGCGGCGGGGACCGGGCTGAACCTCACCCACGCCGATCACGTCGTGCACTACGACCGCTGGTGGAACCCCGCGGTGGAGGACCAGGCGACCGACCGCGCGTACCGGATCGGGCAGACCAGGCCGGTGCAGGTGCACCGGCTCATCGCCGAGGGCACGGTCGAGGACCGGATCGCGGCGATGCTGCGGGAGAAACGCGCGCTCGCCGACGCGGTGCTCGCCGGGGGCGAGGCCGCCCTGACCGAACTGACCGACGCGGAGCTGGCCGATCTGGTCGAGTTGAGGAGTCGCCGATGAGTACGCCCGACGATCGTGTCCGCGGCTTCCCCGCTTTCGGGCCTCAGGGCGGACACGGCCAGTTCGCCCGCTCGTGGTGGGGCCGCGCGTGGATCAACGCGATGGAGGACACCGCACTGGACCTGCGGCAGCTCAAACAGGGCCGCAAGTACGCCGCGGCGGGCCGGGTCGGCACGATCACGGTCAGCCCCGGGCGGATCGCGGCGGTGGTCGACGACCAGGAAGGCCAGTACCGCACCGAGGTCCGGCTCGCGGAACTGACCGGCGAGGACTGGGACCGATTCCTCGACAGGGTCGCCTCCCGTGCCGGGCATCTCGCCGCGCTGCTGGACCGGGACATGCCGCACGACCTCGTCGAGGCCGCCGACGACGCCGGGGTGCATCTGCTGCCCGGGATCGGTGACCTCGACCCGGACTGCGACTGTCCCGGCTGGGAGCTGCCGTGCCGTCACGCCGCGGCCCTGTCGTTCCAGGCCTCGTGGCTGCTCGACGCGGATCCGTTCGTGCTGCTGCTGATGCGGGGCAAGGGGGAGCGGGAGCTCCTCGACGAACTGCAGCGGCGCAACGCTCCCCGGTTCGTGCGCACGGGGGACGACGACACCCCGGCCGAGCGGGCCTACGCCGCCGACCCGGGCCCGTTGCCGGACCTCGCCGCGTTCGCGCCCACCGGCGGCCCGACCGTGCCGGAAGCACCCGGCATCCCGGCGGAGACCTTCGCGCTGCTGGCCGCCAACGCGAGTCAGACGGCCACCGCGCTGCTGACGTCGCGGCCGAAACTCACCCGCAAGCAGGACGCCGTCCGCCTCGCCGCCACCCGTCCGGAGACCGCCGACAGGCTGCGCCCGGCCGAGAGCGGTGAGGACTTCGACCGCGCGGTGCTCGCCTGGCGCCACGGTGGCCGGGCCGGTCTCGAGGTCCTGGAGACCGCGTGGACTCCGCCGTCGCAGGCGATGGGCCGGGCACGGGCCGCGTTCACCGAGGTGGTGGACGATCCCGGCGAGGGCCTGGACGTCGAACGCAACCGTTGCGCCGTCCGCGGGACAGGCGTGCAGGTGCGGCTGGGCAAGGACGGGCTCTGGTACCCGTTCCGGGATCAGTGGCCGGCCGGTCCGCCCGAAGCCGACCCCGGTGCGCTGTTCGCCGCCCTGCTCGGCTGATCCCACTGCTGTCCTCGCCGCAGTTCGTCCAGGTGCGGCGAGGACAGGTGGAGGATCCGGTACCGGACCTCGTCCGATTCGGGTGCCTCGCCGGTCCAGAGGCTGTAGCGCACCACCTGCCAGGTGCGCGGGTCGACGGCGAGCGCGCCCGAATGCGCCCCGTCCTGGCGCAGGTGCTCGCGAAGCCCGTCGAGAGCCTCGCCCAGGAAGATGACGGGGTCGGTCTCAGCGGGGATCGAGACGACGTGCTTTCCCGCCGAGAGCGGTGGAGTGCCGAAAGCGGGCCCTTCCTCGAACCCGAGCACGGTCCAGTGCTGCACGGCGGGGCGCCCGAACGAGTCGACGATGCCGCTGAACGGGCCGCCGAACAGGAAGGCGCTCATCCCGGCCTCGTCGTGCCACAGGTAGAAGGGCGAGTACTGGTTCAGCGTCGAGCCGTCGACGCCGCGCTCACGGATCCCGTACACCTTCAGCCCGAGGCCGCCGAAGTCGTCGAGCAGATGCCCGCGCGTGGCGACGCGTTCGCGGATGATGCCCATGTCGTAGTCGGCGGGGAGGGTGATCTCGTACTGCATCGCATGCATGTCGTACATACTAGTAGGTACAGGAAGCTACGGTCGCCGTAATCCAGCCTGGTAGCGGCCGGGGGTTTCCCCGACGACGGCGACGAACGCCTCGATGAAGCTGGTGGGATTCGCCCAGCCCAGCCGGGACGACACGGTGGTCACCGCATGGCCGTCCCCGAGCAGGACGAGGGCGTGCTGGACGCGGAGCATGCTCCTCCACTGCCGGAAGCTCACGCCGAGCTCGTCCTGGAACAGCCTGCTGAGCACGCGCTCGCTGGCGCCGGCGGCCCGGCCGAGTTCGCGCAACGTCGCAGAGCTCGAAGGGTCGGCGTGCAGCAGCGCGGTCACCGCTCGCAGCCTGTCGTCGGCGGGCTCGGGCAGGTACAGCTCCTGCGGCTCGGCGTCGGTGAGTTCGTCGATGATCAGCCCGCGGAGCCGGTGGCTGGGCCCCGGAGCGCGAAGACGCCCGTCGCTGAGCGCCAGGAGCGCCTCGCGCAGCAGCGGTGTGACGGCGAAGACCGACGGCAAGGCGGGCAGGAAACGGCCCAGCCGGACGGGCAAGTCGATGCGCCTGACCTCGGTCTCGCCGTACGCCCGATGGGAATGCTCGAATCCCGGCGGCGTCCAGGTGATCCGGTTCGCCGGCGCGACCCAGGTGCCCCGCTCGGTGGTGGTCGCGAGCGCGCCTGTGGACGGGTAGAGCAGCTGACCTCGGATATGGGAATGCGGGCCGACCAGCTGCCCGTGGGCCAACGATCCCCGGCCTGTGTCACCCTGCGGCCAGCCTAGGCGGAATTCCAGCATAGAGAGTCAGGATACCGGTAGTAGGACGCCGCGACCTCGGTGAAACTCGAACCATGTCCACAGCGAAAGAGAACAAGCCCGTCGTGATCGTGGGAGCCGGAGTGTCCGGACTCGCGCTCGGCAACTTCCTGCTGCGCGAGGGAATCGGCTGTGTCATCGTCGAACGGCGCGGTCGCGAGTACGTCGAGCGACGGCAGCGCGCCGGAGTCATCGACACCCGCGCCACCCGCGCGTTCCGCAAACGGGGCCTCGAAGACCGGGTCGTCGGCGGGGTTCCCGTCCAAGCCGGCCTCGGCTTCCGTATCGACGGCGAAGACCGGTGGCTGGAACTCGCCGTCGAGGAACACCGTGAGGGCCGGTTCTGTCCCCAGCAGGTTCTCGTCCGGAACCTCATCACCGTGTTCGAACAGGACGGAGGCGACCTGCGGTTCGACACCGAAGTGGCCGTGGAGGACGGCGAACGCCCCCGTGTCCGCCTCGGCGACGGGTCGGTCGTCGAAGGCGACTTCATCGCCGGTTGCGACGGCAGCCATGGCGCGACCCGGGCCGCCATCCCCGAGGACCGGATCACCCGCCACTCCCACGAGTACGGCTACGCGTGGCTGGTCATCCTGGCCGACGCGCCCGCCGACCGCCCGACGTTGATGGCGATCCACCGGCGCGGCTTCGCGGCCCAGTTCGGTCGCGGCCCGCAGGCGAGCCGGTTCTACCTGCAGTGCCCGCTCGAGGACACCACCGAGGACTGGCCGGACGAGCGGATCTGGAGCGAACTCGAAACGAGGTTCGGCGAACCGATCGCCACGAAGGGCACGATCGTCGAGAAGCAGCTGGTGCCGCTCCGGGGCGAGGTCTACAGCCCGATGAGTCACGGCAGGATCCACCTGCTCGGCGACGCCGCGCACATCGTCCCGCCGATGAGCGCCAAAGGCATGAACCTCGCCCTGCACGATGCCGACGTCTTCGCCGACGCCCTGGTCCACTACTACAAGAACGACGATCCGAGCCTGCTCGACGCCTACTCCGACACCCGCCTGCGCGACGTGTGGAACTACCAGGCTTTCGCGACGTGGTTCACCGACACCATGCACGACGCCGGGGACCCGGGCAGTCGTGGGGAGTTCCGTCATCGGGTGGCACGCGCGGACTTCGAGCGCCTGTTCACTTCGGACACGGCGAACCGGCTGCTCAGCGAGTTCATGGCCGGCCTGAACTGAACCGCTACTTCTTGCTGAGCCGGATGATCCCTTCGCCACCCTGCACCGCGACGACGACGATCACCTGCCGGTTGATCTGATGGACCATCCCCGGCGGACCGGACACCGCCTGACCCATCCCGCCGGAAGACGGGGCGAGGCCCACCTTCCCGGCCTGGACCGTGACCGAAAGCGGCCCGGCTCCGCCGTCGTTGGGAATCTGGTCGCCGGTCCGGACCAGGACCTCGCACTCCCCGTCGGCGCAGGCCCTCAGGTCCCGCCCGTCCGCCGCGGCGAACGGGGTGCCGGACGGGGCCGCCGCCTCCATCATCGGCACGTTCTCCGTGGACGGTCTCGAACTCGCCGCGGCGAAGAGCGGTGTCGGGTCGGTTCTCGCGCAACCGGAGGCGAGCAACGCCAGCGGAATCAGGACCAGGCATCTTCGACGATCGACCATGACCGAGGAACGTAGCCGACCCACGGGCCCGTGGATGCACCCGAATTCCGCAATCCTGCGGCTGTTCGCAGTGCTCGGCGCCGGTCCGGCCGGGGTAACCGGCCGGACCGGCGCACCACGTGGTCAGGCGCGTACAGAGCGTCTACTCGACAGGTCAGACCTCGGCGCGGGCGATGATCGCGCGGGTGTCCACACCGGAGGGAAGCGTTCCGAACGCGACACCCCAGTCGCCGCCCAGCCGCGACGCGCAGAACGCGTCGGCCACCGCCGGCGTCCCGTGCCGCACCAGCAACGAACCCTGCAGCACCAGTGCCATCGATTCGACCAGCCGCCGCGCCCGGTACTCGATGTCCGACAGATCGGACAGCTCCTTGCGCAGCCTCCCCGCCGCGTCGTCCAGCCGCGTGTCGGCGCCGGCCGCCTGCTCGACCTCCGCGAAGTACGCCGCCACCGACTCCGGCTGCTTCGCCATCGCCCGCAACGCGTCCAGCGCCGCGACGTTGCCCGAACCCTCCCAGATCGACATCAGCGGAGCCTCACGGTAGAGCCGCGGCATCCCCGACTCCTCGACGTACCCGTTGCCACCCAGGCACTCCAGCGCCTCGACCGCATGCGACGGGCCGCGCTTGCACACCCAGTACTTCGTCACCGCCAGCCCCAGCCGCCGGAAAGCCTGCTCCTGCTCGTCACCCGGCCGGTCGGTGGCCGCCGCCAGCCGCATCCCGACCGTCGTCGCCGCCTCGGACTCGACGACGAGGTCCGCCAGCACGTTGCCCATCAGGGGCTGATCCACCAGGTCCGCCCCGAACACACGACGATGCCGCGCGTGATGGACGGCCCGCACGGCGCCGTACCGCATCCCCGACGCGCTCCCGACCGCGCAGTCCAGCCGGGTGTTGTTCACCATCTCGATGATGGTGCGCACCCCGCGGCCCTCCTCGCCGACCAGCCAGCCGATCGCGTCGTCGTACTCGATCTCCGCCGACGCGTTGGACCGGTTGCCCAGCTTGTCCTTCAGCCGCTGCAGCCGGATCCCGTTACGCGAGCCGTCCGGCAGGACCCGGGGGAGCAGGAAGCACGACAACCCGCCCGGTGCCTGGGCCAGCGTCAGGAACATGTCCGACATCGGCGCCGAGGTGAACCACTTGTGCCCGACGATGACGTAGCTGCCGTCGTCGAGCGGCCGCGCGGTGGTCGTGTTCGACCGGACGTCGGAACCGCCCTGCTTCTCCGTCATCGACATCCCGGCGATCAGCCCGCGCTTAGAACTCGGCTCGCGCAGCCCGAAGTCGTACTCCGTCGCCGCCAGCAACGGCTCGTACCGTTCGGACAGCTCGGGGTTGAAGCGCAACGCCGGAATCGCTGCATACGTCATCGAAATCGGGCACGTGTGCCCCGCGTCGACCTGGCCCCAGACGTACATCTTGGCCGCCCGCGCCGCGTGCGCGCCGGGCCGCGGATCCCGCCACGGCGTCGCGTGCAGCCCGTGGGACACCGCGACGTCCATCAACTCGTGCCAGTACGGGTGGAACTCGACCTCGTCGATCCGGTTCCCGACCCGGTCGTGCGTCCGCAGCACCGGCTCGTTCTCGTTGACCACCCTGCCCCACGCCTGGGCCTGCTCGCTCCCGGCCAGCCTGCCGAGCGCGTGCACTTCGGCCACCGCCCAGCCGGCGTCCGCCCGTTCCAGCCCCTCCAGCAGAGCCGGATCGGCGGCGACGTCGTACTCCGCCAGCGGCTGGACCTGGTTGGTGACCTCATGAGTGATTGGCATCGGAACCTCCCAAAGAACGCAGGACGAAAGTGCGCAGCCCGGACACCTCGTCCGCACTGCCGGTGGTCAACGGGCCGATCAGCACCTCGGCCGCCGCGCCGACGAGCGCCGCCGCGGTGACCTCGGCGTCCTGGGCGGGGAGCACCCCGGCCCGGACGCCGTCGGCCACGTGCTGCGCCACGACGTCGCGGAACGCGCGCCGGAACACCAGCCGTTCGGCCTCGATCGGCGCGTCGACGGGCTCGGCCAGGAGCGCGTACGCCATCCGCGGGGTCTTCAACGCCCGGCTCGCGAAGGTGTCGAAGACCGCCACGACCCGCTCGGCCGGCGTGCCGGGCCGCTCCGACACCGCGCGCACGGCCTCGACCTCACGCGTGACGACCTTCCGGAACAGCTCCACGACCAGCGCGGCCTTGGTGGGGAAGTGGCGGTACACGCTCCCGACGGCCACCCCGGCCCGCTCCGCGACCGCCGACACCGAGCACCCCGCGTATCCGCGTTCGGCCAACTGCTCCGTGGCAGCGGCGAGGACGGCGTCGCGCTGGGCGTCGAGGCGCTCTTGGACCTTCGGTGTACGTCGATACGGCACTCAAGAAGTGAAGCACTGATTCACACCTTCAGTCAATGCGCGCGAACCAGCTCCTCCAGGGCCCTCGCGATCCCCTTCTTGTCATAAGCGCTGGTCGGCATCGTCGCCGCATGCGCGTGGCGGACCACCCCGTCCCGATCGATCAGCACGCTGCCGGACTGCTGCAGCACCTTCCGCACCAGCCCGAAGGCCTCGTGCGGGGTGCCGCGCTCCCCGGTGACCACCCGAAGCGACAACCCACGCTTGGCCCGCCACGCCGCCGCCTCGGCACGGCTCTCGGGAACGGCGACCAGCACCCGCACCCCGGCGGCGGCCAGTTCGTCGGCCCGCCCGGCGAGGTCCTTCACATGGCCGGTGCAGACAGGACACCTGATCGAGCGCATGAAGTAGACCAGCACGTTGTCCGTGCCGCGGTGATCCGAGAGCCGGACGGCCCGCCCGGCGGTGTCCTCCAGAGCGACGTCAGGGACTGTGGATCCGATTTCGAGCATGAAGACTCCTCAAAAGAATTCAGAGACAGGGAAAGGGGGCTACGGAAGGAGCAGCTGACGGACCGTCGCCCGCGCCCGGTGCAGCCGGGACTTCATCGCGGCCGTGCTCAAGCCGAGCGCGTCCGCGACCGCCCCGCCCGGATAGCCCTGGATGTCCCGCATGATCAAGACGCGACGCTGATCGGCCGGCAACTCGGCGATCGCCGAGGCCACCCGCCGTGCCTCCAGCCGCTCCAAGGCGTCGTCCTCCGCCGAGACCATCGCCCCGGAACTCGCCAGATCATCGCCACGCAACGCCCGCCGAGCCCGGCGCAGACACTCGTTGCGCACGATCCGGAACATCCACGACGCCAGCGCACCGGTCGCCCGCAAGGTGCCGATCTTGCGGTACAGGATGATCAACGCCTCCTGCGCGGAATCCTCCGCGTCCTCCGGCGAAGCACACAACGAACGCGCGAAACGCTGCACATGCGGATGAGAACCCGAGACCAGAGCGGCGATCGCGGCCGCGTCCCCGCCCTGCGCGGCCTCGATCAAAGACTCCCTCGGCCACTCGGCCCCCACGACACCCTCCTTCCGCACCGGGCTTGTCCCGGCCCTTACAAGAGCCGGGACCCCCGCAAAAGGATTCAGCCGGCCTCACGTGACCCCGCTCACGCCCTGTTCCCTCGACTCACCACAAACCCCGCTTCACCCGATGGCATGATCGCCGCTATGACATGGACCGCCCCCGAGGTGACCCGTCCGTCCGGCGACACCGCCGCCGACGAACGCGTTCTCCTGCCCTCCCTGCTGGCCTGGCACCGCAGCACCTTCCTTCACAAACTCGCCGGCCTCACCGGAGAACAACTCGCCCAGGCGTCGGTCCCGCCCTCGAACCTCACCCTCCTCGGCCTCATCCGGCACCTGGCCAAGGTCGAACGCATCTGGTTCCGCCTGCACTACACCGCACAGGACATCGGCCCCCTCTACGACCCCGCCCTCGGCAAGGACCACGACTTCGAAGCCCTCGACGCCGACAAAGCCGAAGAGGCCTACAACGTCCTCCTCGAAGAGATCCGCCTCGCCGACGAAGCCGCCGCCGAAGGATCCCTCGACGACACCTTCGACCTCGGCGGCAAACCGTTCTCGCTCCGCATGCTTTACGTCCACATGATCGGCGAGTACGCCCGGCACAACGGCCACGCCGACCTCATCCGCGAACGCGTCGACGGCAACACCGGAGCTTAGGAGCTTGACCATGGAATACGGATTCATCGGCGCGGGTGAGATCACCGCCGCCATCGTCGAAGGCCTCAGCAAGGACATCGCCGACCCGCCCTCGATCTTCCTCTCGCCACGCAGCCGCAGCGTCGGACAGGAACTCTCGGCCCGCTTCTCCAACGTCGAAGTCCGCGACAACAACCAGGCCGTCGTCGACAGCTCCACGACCATCATCCTCGCCGTCCGCGCGCCGATCGCCAGGGAAGTCCTCCAGGAGCTCACCTTCCGCCCCGAGCACGTCCTGATCAGTGCCCTCGCGGGCGTCCCCATCGAGCAGCTGCGCGACTGGGCCGCCCCCGCGGGCGAAGTCGTCCGGAGCATCCCGCTGCCCCCGGCCGCCCGCCGCCAGAGCCTCACCGCGATGTACCCCGACAACGCCGAAGCCCGAGCCCTCTTCGACAGCATCGGCGGCAGCATCGTCCCCGCCGCGGAGAAAGACCTCGACATCTTCAGCGGCGCCACGGCCACCTTCGCCGCCCACCTCGACTACCTCGGCACCATCGCGGCCTGGATGACCGACCAGGGCATCGAGGACACCACGGCGACCACCTTCACCAGCCACATCTTCGGCCAGCTCGGCCAATCCCTGCTGGAGCAGAGCGGCTCACTCGAAACCCTCACCGGCAAGCACATGACCCCCGGCGGGCTCAACGAACACTTCCTCACCGACCTGCGCACAAACGGCGTCCCCGACACCGTCCGCCAGGCCCTCGACGCGATCCTCACCAGGCTGCGCGACAAGTGACCATCGTCGCCAGGCTCCGGGCAGCCGGGTGCGTCTTCGCCGAAGACGAAGCCCGGCTCCTCAGCACCGAAGCCCGCTCAGCCGAAGAACTCGACGCCATGGTCCGACGCCGTATCGACGGCGAACCACTCGAAGTCATCCTCGGCTGGGCGGAATTCCACGGACTCCGCATCACCGTCGAACCCGGCGTCTTCGTGCCACGCCAACGCTCCGAACTCCTCGTCCGCCACGCCCTCACCCTCGCCGAACCGGGAGCGGTCGTCCTCGACCTCTGCTGCGGAACCGGCGCACTCGGCGCCGCCATCGCCGCCGAACTCGGCGAAATCCGGCTCTACGCGGCCGACATCGAACCCGCCGCCGTCCGCTGCGCCAGAGTCAACGTCGCCGAAGCCGGGGGAGAGGTCTTCGAAGGCGACCTCTACGCACCCCTGCCCGCGTCACTGCGAGGTCGCGTCGACCTCCTCGTCGTCAACGCCCCCTACGTCCCCACCGACGCCATCGCGATGATGCCGCCCGAAGCACGCGACCACGAACCCCGCGTCGCCCTCGACGGCGGGCACGACGGCGTCGACGTCCATCGCCGTGTCGCCGCCGAAGCCCCGCAGTGGCTCGCACCCGGCGGGCACCTGCTGATCGAAACCGGGGAGAGCCAAGCCGCGAACACCGCGGAAGCCATGGCACAGAACGGATTGCGGCCCGAGGTGATCACCGACGACGACCTGTACGCGACGATTGTTGTCGGAGCCTGGGGCTAGGGTCCGCGCCGTGACCCACTACCTCGACACCACCCGCACCGCCTACGACACCGTCGCGGCCGACTACGCCGAACTCCTCCGCGACCACCTCGCCGGATCCACCTGGGACCGGGCCATGCTCGGCGCGTACGCCGAGATCGTGCAGGCCGCCGGTGGCGGGCCCGTCGCCGAAATCGGCAGCGGACCCGGCCGTATCACCGACTACCTGCACGGGTTAGGGCTCGACATCCGCGGCGTCGACCTCTCCCCGGAGATGGTCGCCGTCGCCCGGAAGTGGTACCCGCACCTCGACTTCGAAATCGGGGAGATGCCCGGTTTGTCCATTGAGGACGGTGCACTGACCGGCGTCGTCGCGTGGTACTCGATCATCCACACCCCACGGGAGCGACTGCCGGAGATCTTCGCCGACTTCCACCGGATCCTCGCCCCCGGCGGCCACCTCCTGGTGGCGTTCCAGGTCGGCGACGAAGTCCGCCACATCGAGCACGCCTACGGACACGACATCACCTGCGACGCGTACCGCCTCTCACCGGAGAAGATCGCCGGGCAACTGGGGGAGACGGGGTTCAGCGTGCTGTCCACCCTCGTTCGCGAGCCGTCCGAGGAGTTCGAGAGGACACCGCAGGCCTACCTCATCGCCCGCAAGCCGTAGGTCAGGGACGCCGGGCCTCGACGAGCCAGGCCGCCGAGCCGTAGAAGACGCCTCGGTCGGTCTGGTGCTCGGCGAGATCGGCACGCAAAACCTCGACAGCATCCGTGCGGGCGGCCTCGTCCAGGTCACTCAACCGCCCGCCGTGCTGCTCGATGATGAACTCGGCCGCGTCATCGACGTCCTGACCGAAGTACATCGGCTTGTTCACCGCGGTGCACCGGACATCGGTGTACCCGGCGGAGGTGAGCAGCGCTTCGGTCTCGAGCGGGTCGCTGAGCGCGAGATTCGAGGACGGCACCTCCCGGCCGGCGGCGAAGATCGTCCGGAACGTCGTGATCCACTCATTGAGCTCGAACGGTTGCCACGTCAGCAGTACAAGACGACCCCCTGGCCGGGTCGCCCGGGCCAGATTGGCGAACGCGGCCAGGGGAGTACCGAAGAACATCGATCCATGCCTGCTGATCACCACATCGAAGCCCGCTTCAGGAAACGCATGGACCTGAGCATCCACCTGCTCGAACGAGACGTTCGGAACACGCTCCTCTCCGGCGATCCGACGAGCGACGCCGAGCATCTCACCGGAAAGGTCGACACCCAGCGCGGAACCCTCACTGGCAAGCTGTGCCGCGTCCCGCGTCGTCTGACCGGCACCACAGCCGACATCGAGGACCTTGTCAGCCTGTCGGATGTCGGCCGCGGAGAAGAACGCGTCGCGGTACGCGGCGACACCGTCGTTGAACCGCTGCGCACGCCTCGCCCAAAGCGCGCCTTCATTGCCATTCCACGCCGTCAGCATCCGTTCGTTGGACGGATCGACGCGCACAGCGGTGCTCTCGGACATTTCGGTGACCCCCAGATTCGATTCCCAGGGAAGACCCTAGCGCGACCCGTCAGCGGAACGCGGCGACGTTCCTCGCGGCCCAATCAGCGAACGACCGCGGCGCGCGACCGAGCACCTGCTCCACATCCGGACTCACCCGCAACTCGGCCGGACTCGGCGAACTCAAGATGTCCAACGTGTCATCCGCGAGCTCCGCCGGCATGCTCTGGGCCATCCCCGCCTTCGCCTCGGCCCTGGTGAGCTCGTGAAAACGCACCGGCGAAGCCAGTGCCTCGGCGAGCGCCGCGGCCTGCTCGCGCGGCGTGATCACCGCCGGACCGGTCAGTTCGTACACCGCACCGAGATGCCGGTCGTCCACCAGGCAAGCGGCCGCGACCTCCCCGATGTCCGCCGGATCGATGATCGGCACCCCGGTGTCACCGAACGGCGCGGCGACCACCCGCTGCGAGCGGACGGACTCCGCCCACCACAGCGCGTTCGAAGCGAAGCCACCCGGCCGCAGGATCGCCCAGTCCAAACCGGACTCCCGCAGCACGTCCTCCAGCTCCCGCATCGCGATCCGCGTCGCGCCGAAAGGCCTGGTCGCCACACCCAGCGTCGAGAGCAGGACAACCCGGCGAACCCCGCTCGCCGCGGCCTGGCCGATGATCTCGGCCGGGTTGGCCCCGGCGGCATGCAGATCACCGGAAAGCAGGAGGAACAACGCTTTCGCCCCGGCCAAGGCGGGCTTGAGGCCCGCAGGCTCCGCCAGATCGGCCACCACATGCCGCCCGCCTGCCGGTGCCGCCGCGGCGTGCCGCGACACCGCCGTCACCTCTTGGCCCGCCGCGACCAGCGCCTCGGTCAACGGCCGGCCGATGTTCCCGGTAGCCCCGGTCACCACGATCATGAAAAGCTCCTTCGTCCGATGTCCTTTGTGGTCCGTGACGTTAGAAGCCGGGCTAACTTTTGGTAAGGACATACCTGGAGGTAAGCTCCCGACATGGCAGGAGGCTCGCAGATCACCCAGGCCGACACCGAGACGCGCTATGAGGTGTTTCACACCGACTGCCCCGCCCGGGACGTGGTCGACCACATCACCAGCCGGTGGGGAATCTGGGTGCTGATCTCCTTGCAGAGCAACGATCTCCGGTTCTACGAGCTACGCGAAAGCATCCGGGGCATCAGCGAGAAGATGCTGGCCCAATCCCTGCGCGCACTGGTCCAAGACGGCCTGATCTGGCGGCACGTCGAGCCGACCACGCCGCCCCAGGTCACCTACGGGCTGACCGAATTCGGCCGCGAGGTCGGCGAGCCGCTGGGGGAGCTGTTCGACCGGATCACCCAGCGACTCGGGTCACGCCCCTAGCGGCGGCGCAGGATCCGAACCGGGGTTCTTGCGCTGATTGGCGTTGAAGCGCGCCTTCTTCTGACGATTCCCGCAGGTACCCATGTCGCACCATTTGCGGGTGCGGCTTTGGCTGGTGTCGAAGAAGGCGGCTTGGCAGGTCGGCGAAGCGCACAGGGCCAATTTCCCGTCTCGTTCGCCGGAGATGATGCCGACCGCGTCCGCGGCGATCACGCTGAGGGCGTCTTCCACACATGAAGCCGAGCTGAGCCGCCATTCACGCTTGCGCTCGGGCGTCAGGATCGCTGCAGCCCGACCCTGAATGCTGCGGTCGTTGATGATCTGGACAGCGGACGCAGGGGGAGTGGCTTGGGTCGCGGCCGCTGTCGCGGCGGCGTGAATCGACTCCCTCAGTTCCCGGGCGAGTTCGAGCTGGGCGGCGGTGCAAGAGTCCACGGCGAGACCGTTCACCGCGAGCCAATCGACGAGTCGCTGCGGCGTGGGAATGCGCTCCACCGCGTCGCCGCGACGCTCCGTCAGAGTCGCCGTGAAGCTGGTCGCCAGCACGCTACCGAGGCGGAAGTCAGGGAACCCAGCAGACATAGAACCACCTTAGCCGGTTGCACGCCGACCTGACGACATGTTAGAACCGTCTTAGCCGGTTCCACGATGGTCAGGAGGTTCCCATGCCCCGTTCAACCAGCGAAGTACAAGCATTCGAAGCCCACGCGACCGACGCCGACCTCGACGACCTGCGCACGCGACTGGCCGCGGCGCGGCTACCAGAGGCCGAGACGGTCTATCGCGCCGCGCCCGACCCTCGCCGATGGGACCAGGGCGTACCTCTCGCCGACCTCATCGACGTCGTCGACTACTGGCGCACCGGCTACGACTGGCGATCGTTCGAAAAGCGCCTCAACCACATCGGCCAGTTCCGCACGACCATCGACGGCCTGGGCATCCACTTCCTGCACCGCCGATCCGCACGCGCGGACGCCACGCCCCTGATCCTGACGCACGGCTGGCCAGGCAGCATCGCCGAATTCATCGATGTAGTGGACGAACTGACAGCTCCGAAAGACGCGAACGCGCCGGCGTTCCACGTCGTGATCCCGTCCCTGCCAGGCTTCGGCTACAGCGACAAGCCGGCCACCACCGGATGGGGAACCGAAAAGATCGCGGCCGCCTGGGTCGAGCTGATGGGAAGGCTCGGCTACGGCAAGTTCGCGGCCCACGGGGGAGACTGGGGAGGAAACATCACCACGGTCCTCGCCGGCCGGTTCCCGGAGCACGTCCTCGGCATCCACACGACGTTCGCGGAGGGACCGCCCGGGTTGACGACCGACGGCCTGACGGCAGTCGAGCGAAAATGGACCGAAGAAACCCACGACTTCTGGCACCACCGCGCGGCGTACGCGAAGCAGCAGGCGACCCGGCCACAGACGATCGGCTACTCGCTCGTCGACTCACCGGTCGGACTTCTCGCCTGGATCCTCGACAAGTTCTCCGAGTGGACGGACACCGAAGACAGCCCGTTCGAGACGATTTCCCGAGACAGGATTCTCGACGACGTCACCCTGTACTGGCTGACGCGGACCGGTGCGTCTTCGGCTCGTATCTACTACGAAAGCCACAACTCGCTGGACCCCGAACTCCGGGTCGATGTCCCGTCGGCGATCACCATGTACCCACGCGACATCGAGAAGTATCCACGCGCCTGGGCGCAGGAGCGGTACCGACAGATCGTCCGATGGAGGTCGCCCGAAGTCGGGGGACACTTCCCGTCGCTGGAGGTTCCCGAATACTTCGTCAAAGACCTGCAGGAGGGCCTGGCCGCGGTGCTGGCCGGGGGGGGGGGGGGGGGAGTAGTGGCTGATCAGCCGAGGGCCCAGTAGGCGAGCCAAGCGTCCAGCGACGGTCCGGGCGGGTTGATTCGGCGAGCCCGGGCGATGTTCTCCTCGTCATCAGGAACGACCTCGACCAGAACCAGCACGCCCGCGCGAGCCTCGCCGACTCCGAACAGTCCTTCATCCGACAGTCTGTGCAGAGCCGTCTCCATCGCACGCAGTCGAAGCTCGAACTCGGCGTCGGACGCATCGTCGTCGGCGATGTCGAACACTTCCGGCCGGGCGGCGAACAGCTCGCGGGCGGGCTTGAGGTGCTGCTCACCCAGGATCGAGAACGGCGAATCGGCGTAGGAGTAGCGAACCTCGTCGGCATCCGTTCGCTGCGCCAGCGCCTCGTGCGACCACGCCGACAGCGCTGGACCGAACGCCTCGCCGGGCGTAGTCAGCGTGACGTAGTAGAACGTGTGGCCGGGGTTGTCGCGGAGCAGGTCCGTGACAGCGGCACGAGTGGCTGCGGTCAGTGCGTCCGCAAGGTCTGCTTCGGTCGGAATCACCAGGGCATCGAACCACGCTGTTCGTTCAGGCGAGTGGACAACGGCCCCAGGCAACCGGCGGGGAGCGTCCATGTCCCGACTACTTGACATAATGTACATTATCGGCACTTTGGGCTGACCTGGATAACGAGGGTCGAGAGGGGTCGTCAGGACGGACCGAAAGGGCCTTTCACCGCATGTCACGAGAGGAAAGCTCCCTTCGCCGCGTCGGACGCGGGCATGACTCCCTTCAGTTCTCCCTGACCCCGGCCGCCCGCTGGGTCCAGAGTCGGCAAGGGACGCCCCCGAGGATGCGGATCCGATGTCCGATCACCCGGCCTCAATACGTCACTGTGACGAATTGAGGTAGACATCTCAGTCGTCGAAGATCAACGAAGGCGTCAGTCTCGGCTCACTTCGCCGACTCGGCCGGCTGGATCGGCCGCCTTTCGGTCCGAGGTTGCTCAGGTGGGCCCAGATGTCATGAAAGGGTCGTTCAGGACGAAAAGTGTCGGGAACGACCCTTTCATGACACTTCGGGAGCGGCGAGCGGACCGAGATCCCCCGCGGGGGGTTTCCGGACCCATCACTCCGTTTCATGCATAATCGCCATTATGCATGAAACGGAATATAACCCAGTGTAAGACTGTCGGTGCCATACGGTACAAGATTCCCATGAGGGTTTCCGAGGCACAGCACGCCTTTTTCGCCGCACGTCGTCCCCGTAAGGATTCTCCTCACACCACCGACGCGTACCGTCGCGACCTCGCGGGCATCACCGCTCTTCTGCTCCGCGAGCAAGACCGCTCCCCTGATGACCTCACTGTCGAGATGCTCACCGCGCAGGCGCTCCGCAACGCTTTCGGCGCCTTCGCGGACACCCATGCCAAAAGTTCGGTCCTGCGTGCGTGGTCGACCTGGAACCAGTTCCTCACCTTCTGCGTCTCCGACGGGCTGCTCGCGGGCAACCCGATGGGCGCGGTCGCCCGGCCGAAGGCGCCGCCGTTGACGCCGAAACCGTTGCGGGGCGAGGAAACCCCGGAGCAGTTGCTCGCGGCCGCCGCGGACGGTTCGCGCCGGACGCGGGATCCCTGGCCGGAGCGGGACGTCCTGGTGATCGCGCTCGGGCTGGTCGCCGGACTGCGTGCCGCGGAGATGCGTGCACTGACGGCGAGATCGCTGGTCGGCCGTCAAGGCGAGATGCGGCTGCACGTCCACGGCAAGGGAAGCCGCGACAGGTCGATCCCGGTGCAGCCGATCATGGAGAAGATCATCGAGGAGTACCTGGCCTCCTGCCGACGGCGGTTCGCCCAGCAGCGGTTCGGGCCCTCCACTCCCCTCCTCCGGGATCGGGCCGGCGAGCCGATCGGCCGCGGCGCGCTGGAGTACCTGGTCAAGTCCTGCTACCGGTGGGCGGGCCTTCACGACCGGGTGCCGGTCGGGGCGAATCTCCACGCGTTGCGGCACACGTTCGCGACGCGGCTGGCCGAGGACGGCGCGACGGCGTCGGAGATCATGGCGCTGCTGGGCCACGCGAGCCTGGCGACCAGCCAGAACTACATCGAAGCGACGGGACGGGAGCAGCGCGCGGCGGCCGCGAGCAACCGGACGTATCGGGCGCTGGACGGGATCGTGTAGGTCAGCGGAGCTGTTCGAGGTCCTTGGCCGCCTGGGCGATTTCGCCGGCGAGACCGCGGAGTTCGGCGAGGGATGCGCCGTCGTCGGCCGCAGTGACGACGTCTTCGGCGGCGCAGCGTAGTTGGAAGAGCCTGTCCTGCAGGGCGGCGATCTCGGTGTCGGAGAGGACGACGGCGTCTTCCGGGAGGCCGCTGCGCTGCAGGGCGGTGCGACGTTCGTAGGCCCGCTGGCGACAGGATTGCCCGCAGTAGCGGCGGCGCCTGCCGACGTTGCCGCCCTGTTCGAGCCGTCGGCCGCACCATCCGCAGTGTTTGGGTGCCCCCGCGCGGCGTAGCTCGGACACCTCTTCGGCGGACGTCTTCGGGTGTTCGGCCACTTCCCTCACGGACCAGACCCTAGCTGGCCATCGGACGCTCATGCCGGGGCCACGACCGAAGTGCACACTAGTGGGGTGCCGACACTGTTTCCGTACCTAGCCGACCCGCTCCCCCGTGCCTTCGCCCATCGGGGCTGGCACCTCGGTGACCTGGAGGGACTGGAGAACTCGTTGCCGGCGTTCCAGCAGGCGGTGACGGAGGGTTATCGCTACCTGGAGACGGACGTGCACGCGACGTCGGACGGCGTGGTGGTGGTGCATCATGACGCGTCGCTGGACCGGACGACCGACGGCGCGGGGTTGATCTCCCGGCAGACGTGGGCGCGGTTGCGGACCGTCAAGATCGGGGGCCGTGCGCCGTTGTCGCGGCTGGAGGATGTTCTCGAGGAGTTGCCGGAGGCGCGGTTCAACATCGACGTGAAGTCGAATCACGCGGTGGTGCCCTTCGTCCGGGCGATCGAGCGGACCGGCGCACATGATCGGGTCGCGGCGGCGTCGTTCTCGGACGGGCGGTTGGCGCGGATCCGGAAGCTGGCGGGGCCGAAGCTGGTGACGGCGATGGGGCCGCGTTCGGTGGCGGTGATGTGGGCGAACGGGTTCTTGCCGCTGGTGTCGTTGCGGGCCTTGTCGCAGGGTGCGATGGCGCAGGTGCCGGTGCGGCAGGGGCGGCTGAAGGTGGTGGACCGGGCGTTCCTGCGGCAGGCGGCGCGTGGGGGTTTCGAGGTGCACACGTGGACGGTGGACGATCCGGCGGAGATGCGGTCGCTGCTGGATCTGGGGGTGCACGGGATCGTGACGGATCGGCCGGACTTGCTGCGTGAGGTGCTTCGGGAGCGGGGCGCTTGGCCCTCGTGATCCCGCGTTTCGTCCTCTGAATGCGTACTTGGCGCATTCAGAGGACGAAACGCGAGGGGTTACCGGGGTGGTTTGCCGGTCCAGGCGGCTTCCCAGGTCTTGGGGCCGAGTCGGCCCGAGTCGTTGATGCCGTTGGCGCGCTGGAGGGCGAGGACGGCTTCGCGGGTCTTGTCGTAGTAGCAGCCGGTTCCGGTGAAGCCGTAGCCGTAGGCGTTCATGCGCAGTTGGAACTGCTTGAGCGGTCCCGCGCAGTCGCCGTAGGCGTAGACGACGCCTGGCCAGTCGGGTTTGGGGCCGCCGGGAGGGGCGGGCGGGGTGGGTTTCGGCTTGGGCGGAGGCGGCGGGGCGGGCTGTCCTCCCCCGCCGATGTAGGCGGAGTCCTCATAGGACGGGACGCGTTTGCTGCGGCCGTCGCCGTCGTTGCGGAAGCCGAGTTTGCCGGCGCATTCCCAGGGCTGCCAGCCGCGCATGCGGTAGAGGTAGAGGGCCCGGTAGTCCTGTTCGCGGGGGCTGGCCTGGTCGGGTCGTGCTTGGCCGCCGACGCTGCGCCAGGTGGGGAGGTCGAACTGGTAGGCGCCGTAGTAGCCGTTGCCGGTGTTGATGTTGTAGCGCCCGCTCGATTCACACATGCGGAGCTTGGCCCAGTAGGAGCCGTGGGGATCCGCGGCGGCGGATCCGGTGGTGGCGATCTGCAGGCCCGTCACGGCGAGGGCGAGCAGGAGCGTTCTCGCCACTACGCGGTGTGCTGTGCGAAGGCGATGGGTCCTCATGAGCGGAACAGTAAATAACGGACACTTGCTTCACAAGAGTCACAGCTCGCACTCCAGCCTCACATGAAACACACGCGGTTCGTGTCAGCGACACGCCGACGATGGTCGGGCGGATGGCCGGGAAGGGTTCGTCACGCGTCGAAACGAACACGGTCCGGACTTGTGCCGGACAGGTGGGCGTGATCACCAGTAGTCTCCCGCTGACCTTGACGTTCTCGACTTCAGGAGCAGTGCATGACGGTGGCCGTGACCCGTGAACGCAAGCGAGTGTGGCGGGCTTGGTACCTCTACGACTGGGCCAATTCGCCGTTCTATTCGTCGGTCATCACGGTGTTCGGTGCGCTCTATTTGAGCGAGATCGCGTCCGCGGATGCGAAGGCGAATTTCACCCTTAACGGGGACAGGCCGTGCACCGATTCGAGTGGAGCTTCGAGCACGCTTCAGAGCTGCGACGTCTCGTTGTTCGGGCTGCATTTCCCGGCGGGGTCGTTGTGGGGGTATCTGCTGTCGATCGCGACGGTGACGCAGGTGCTGGTGCTGCCGATCGCCGGCGCGATCGCGGACCGGAGCAGGCACAAGCGGCGGATCCTCGGCGGGTTCGCGTTCCTGGGCGCGGTGGCGTCGGCGCTGATGTTCTTGATCTCGGGGACGGACTGGGAGGTCGGGGTCTGGACGTTCATCGTGGCCAACATCGGTTACGGCGGTGCGCTGGTCGTCTACTACTCGTTCCTGGTGGACATCGCGGAGCCGGACGAGCGGGACGCGGTGTCGTCGAAGGGGTGGGCCTTCGGGTACCTGGGTGGCGGCCTGGCGCTGGCGCTGCAGCTGGGCTTCTTCATGGGCCATGACTTCTTCGGGGTGAGTGAGGGTCTGGCGATCCAGATCTGCTTCCTGACGTCGGGGATCTGGTGGGCGGTGTTCACGGTCCCGGCGGTGCGGGCACTCCCCCAGACTCATGTGCCGAAGTCGGCGGAGCGTGGTCTGTCGGTGCTGACGGCCGGGTTCAAGGAGCTGAAGCAGACGATCAAGGAGGCGCGGGCCTTCCCGCTGACGCTGGCGTTCCTCGGGAGCTACCTGGTCTTCACCGACGGGATCACGACGGTGGTGGCGGTGTCGGCGCAGTACGGGAAGGACGAGCTGAAGTACAGCACCCAGGTGCTGATCGTCACGATCCTGGTGATCCAGTTCCTGGCGTACGCGGGGGCGATGATCCACGGTGCGATCGCGGCCCGGATCGGGGCGAAGAAGACGATCTTGGGCAGTTTGGTGGCCTGGGTGGTCGTGTTGTGCTTCGCGTTCTTCATCCAGGCCGGGCAGCCGTTGCAGTTCTACGCGGTGGCTGTCGGGATCGGGCTGGTGCTGGGCGGAACGAACGCGTTGTCTCGGTCGTTGTTCGGGCAGATGATCCCGGAGGGGAAGGACGCGCAGTACTTTTCGCTGTACGTGGTCGGTGAGCGCGGTACGTCGTGGCTCGGTCCCCTGTTGTTCGCGGCGGTCGGGCAGATCACCGGGTCGTTCCGGTGGGCGATCATCGCGTTGGTGGTCTTCTTCGTGCTCGGTTTCGTCTTCGTGTGGCTGGTGCCGGTGCGCCGGGCGATCGAGGCCGCGGGCAACCGACCACCGGCGGTGCTGTGACGGCGGAGCGTGCCGATAGGGTCGACCGTCGTGACCGTACTGAAGGAGAGTGGCCCGGACCCCACGGACGCGTTGTCGTCGGTGCCGGTGGCGGGTTCACGGCGGGGTGTGCCGGTCGTCGGGAAGTTGAAGTTCTGTTACGGGCCGATGGACTGCGGGAAGTCGACGCTGGCGTTGCAGATCGACCACAACCACTCGCGGCAGGGTCGTCGCGGGATGGTGCTGGTGCGGCATGACCGGTCCGGCGAGCCGCAGATCACCAGCCGGATCGGGTTGACGCGCAAGGCGACCGAGGTGGGGAACGACACCGATCTGCGGTTGCTGGTGCGTGAGCAGTGGGCGGCCGGTCGGCATGTGGACTACTTGATCGTCGACGAAGCTCAGTTTTTGTCACCTGATCAGGTGGATCAGCTGGCTGAACTGGCCGATGACGTCCAGATCGACGTGTACTGCTTCGGGATCGCGACGGATTTCCGGAGTGTGCTGTTCCCGGGGGCGGCGCGGTTGTTCGAGCTGGCGGACGAGTTGCAGCCGGTGCAGGTCGAGGTGTTGTGCTGGTGCGGGCAGACGGGACGGTTCAACGCGAGGGTGTCCGACGGCGAAGTGCTGCGTGCCGGGGACACCGTGGTGGTGGCGGATACCGAGCAAGCGCTAGTTGAAACTTCATTGACATCACGTTCTGAGGGCGAACCGAATACGGTCCGTTATCAGGTATTGTGCCGTCGGCACTTTCGACTGGGCGACCTGGGGCCTACCTCGGCCCAACACGGTCAGTTACGGTTGACATGACAGGCGTACTACTAGCCCATCTGGGGGATATCCGCACCAAGATGGCCGTATTGACGTCACGCCAGAGCGCGAAACCACTCCTACTAGGAGAAGCTGTTGCCACCGGGTGACACAGCTCATCGTGAGCAAGGACATGGTGTCCAGGGAATCCTCTGGCCCTCATTGTCGTTGCATAGGGTGAGCATCACCCTGGCTCCACCCGGAGCTGACTGAAAGGACCCCCATCATGGCCGACCGTGTTCTCCGTGGAAGCCGGCTGGGAGCGGTCAGCTACGAGACCGACCGCAACCACGACCTCGCCCCTCGCCGCACAGTGCGCTACGCCTGCCCCAAGAACCACGAGTTCGAGGTGCCCTTCTCCGACGACGCCGAGATCCCCTCGGTGTGGGAGTGCAGGCTGCACGGCAGCGAGTCCGAGATCGTGGACGGCGGGCAGCCGGAGCAGAAAAAGGTCAAGCCCCCGAGGACGCACTGGGACATGCTCCTGGAGCGTCGTTCGATTCCGGAGCTCGAAGATCTGCTCAACGAACGTCTCGCCGAGCTGAAGGGACGCAGGACCACCCGGTCCGCCTGACGCACGGCACAAGTAGCTAGCCCCACCACGAACACGGCGAAGCCCCCGCGACATCCCTCCGCGGGGGCTTCGCCGTGTCTCCGGGATGTCATGAAAGGGTCGTTCAGGACACTCAAGCGCGGATCAGGCCGGTGATCAAAGGCGCCAAGGCGTCACGGAGCCGCCGCAGGTGCTCCGGCGGTGATTCGAGCAGCGGGAGGCGGACCGTCGCGTGCGGGATGACGCCGAGGTCGGCCAGTGTGGCCTTGGCCATGATCGCTCCCTGAGAGGTGCGCATGATCGCGTCCACCAGCGGGTGCAGCGTGGTGTTGAGGGCCCGTGCGGTGTCGAGGTCTCCCCCGCGCACCGCGCGGATGAGTTCGGCGTTGCGCTCGGCGAAGGCGTTGCCCACGACGCTGACGAGGCCGGTGGCGCCGGCGGCGAGGTAGGGCAGGTTGAGTTCGTCGATGCCGCAGTAGTAGGCCAGCGGGGTATGAGCCATGACGGATATCGCTTCGAACAGGTCGCCTTTGGCGTCCTTCACGGCCCGGATCCTGGGGTGGCGGGCGAGTTCGATCAGGGTGGCCGCTTCCATGGCCGTCCCGGTGCGGGCGGGGACGTCGTAGAGCATCACGGGCAGCTCGGTGGCGTCGGCCACCGCCAGGCAGTGCGCCACGATTCCGGCCTGGGTCGGCTTGGAGTAGTAGGGGCAGACCAGGAGGAGCGCGTCGGCTCCGGCGGCCTCGGCTTCCTTCGCGCGGTGGATGCAGGTGGTGGTGTCGTAGGTGCCGACTCCGGCGATCACGCGTGCGTGGCGCCCGGTCCGGGTCGCGACGGTGTGGACGAGCCGGGCGGCTTCGGTGTCGGTGAGGGTGGGTGATTCGCCGGTGGTCCCGCCGACGACGATGCCGTCACAGCCGGTGGCGAGAAGGTGGTCGACCAGGCGGGCGAGGCCGGGTTCGCTGAGCGCGCCGCCGGGTTCCATCGGGGTGACCATGGCGACGAGGTTGGAGCCGAAGAGCGATTCGGTCATGGTGCCGATCCTGTCGGCGCCGATACCTGCGGTCCAGCGATGCTTTTTGGTCGATAGTGCGTAGCCTAGCTTCATGATCGAGGTCGGGGCCTTACGGGCGTTGCGGTCGGTGGCCGCGCTGGGGACGCTGGCGCGGGCGGCGGAGGAACTGGGGTTCACCGCCTCCGCGGTGTCGCAGCAGATCAAGCGGCTGGAACGTCAGATCGGGATGCCCGTGCTCGCTCCGGCGGGACGTGGAGTCGTGCTCACCCCGGCGGGGCAGGCAGTCGTCGATTCCTCGCTGGAGGTGTTCCAGGCGCTCGAGCGTTGCGCGGAGGCCGCCCAGTCGGTCGCGGAGGGTGCGCCCCGCGGTGTCCTGCGGGTAGCCGCGTTCTCGACGGCGATCCGAGGATTGCTCTCCCCCGTCCATCCACGGCTGCTGGCGCGCTACCCCGACCTCCGCCTGCACATCACCGAGCAGGATCCCGGCCAGGCTCTGCACAGCGTCGACGCCGGAACCGCCGATCTCGCGCTCCTGCACGACGCCGACGGTCTCCCCGCGCCGCTTTCGCCCGCCTTGTCCAGGCGCCTGGTGCACACCGACCTCGGTGATGTCGTCATGGCCGAAACCCATGCGCTGGCACGAGCCGAGTCGCCGCTGAACAGCGCGGACCTGGCCGGGCACGCGTGGGTGACCAGTCCCCCTGGCACGGTCTGTCATCAGTGGTTCCGCCGGCTGTTCGCCGGCTTGCCCGAGGAGCCCGATGTGCGGCATCTGGTGGACGACTTCTCCACGCAGCTGTCGCTGGTCTCCTCGGGCGAGGTTCTCGCGCTGATCCCGCGTCTGGCGCGCCCGCCCTTGAACGAAGGGCTCGTCGCCCGGCCGCTGCGGCGCCCGCCGACGCGCGAGGTGCACGCGGCGTGGCGCCGCAGCGCCGAATCCAGCCCCGCGATCCGGGCGGTGCTGGCGGAGCTCTAGGCCGCTCGGTAGCCGGGGATGTCCTCCACGCGGTGGTAGACGTCGAGGCCGCGGGACAGTGCGATGGCGACGTCCTGGTCGGCGCCGGTGGATTCTCCGGGCAGGCGCAGGACGGCGTCGCAGTGATGCAGCAGCCTGTCGGCCGTGGGGTACATGACCTCCTTGGCGACTGGGTCGGCCACGGTCTTCCCACCTGCTCCGCGCAGCACCGGGAGCGCGATCCACTCGCCGATCATCGGCACGTGCCCGCTGCGGAAGATCGGCCAGGCGGCCTCTTCGAGCCGGGCGAGGTTGCGGGCGAGGAGTTCGGGGTCGTCACCGGTGCCGGAGCGGAACGGGCCGGCGATGAGGATCATCAGAGGTTTGCTCATGCACCGGAGTATAATGTGCAACAATCGGCAGGAACAAGGAGGAACGTGCACATGTTGGCTGCGCAACGACGAGACCTGCTGATGGAACGACTGAAGACCGAGGGGCGGATCGTGGCCAAAGACCTCGCCGCCGAACTCGGCGTATCGGAGGACAGTATCCGCCGTGACCTGCGAGAACTCGCGGACGCCGGACTTTGCCAGCGGGTCTACGGCGGAGCTCTGCCGGTCTCCCCTGCCACCGCGGACTACGCGACGCGGATGGCGGTCAGCGTCGCGGGCAAGGAAAGGATCGCGAAACGTGCAGCAGCGTTGATCCGGCTGGGGTCGACCGTCATCCTCGACGGCGGCACGACCGCGCTCGCGCTGGCGAAGGCACTTCCTGTCGACCTCGAAGCGACGATCGTCACGCACAGCCCCACTGTCGCGGCCGCGCTCGTCACGCATCCGAAGGTCGAGGTGTTCCTGATCGGCGGACGCCTCTTCAAGCACTCCGCGGTCACCTGCGGAGCGGCCGCGGCCGAGGCGGCCGAGGGCATCAACGCCGATCTGTTCTTCCTCGGCGTCACCGGTGTGCACCCCGAAACCGGGCTCACCACCGGCGACTCGGACGAGGCCGCGATGAAACGCACCCTCGCCAAACGTGCCGCCGACACCTACGTGCTGGCCAGTTCGGAGAAGATCGGCGCGGCCTCGCCGTTCACCGTGCTTCCCCTGTCCGACGTCGCGGGCGTGATCACCGACGCGGCGCCGGACGAACCGACGGTGCAGGAACTCGGGAAGCTCGGGGTGAGCGTGCTGGGGGTCAGCCCTTCTTGGCCAGCCCGCGAAGCTGCTGCCAGCGACGCTTGATCCCCCACACGCCGACCAGGACGATCGCCTCGCGCACGACCGAACCGCTCATCTTCGACTGACCGACCTCACGTTCGGTGAAGGTGATCGGCACCTCGACCACGTCGAACCCGGCGAGCGCCGTGCGGAACGCGAGGTCGATCTGGAAGCAGTAGCCGCGCGAGGCGATCTCGTCGAGCGGGAGCTTCTCCAGCACCGTGCGACGGTACGCGCGGAAGCCCGCGGTGATGTCGTTGATCTTCGTGCCGAGCGCGACCCTGGCGTAGAAGTTCGCCACCCAGGACAGTGCCTTGCGCTGGAACGGCCAGTTCACCGTGCTGCCGCCGGGAACGTAGCGGGAGCCGATGGACAGGTCCGCGTCCTCGAGGGCCGCCAGCACCCGGGGCAGATCCTCCGGCGCGTGCGAGCCGTCGGCGTCCATCTCGACGATGGTCGCGTACTCACGGGCGAGGCCCCAGCGGAATCCGGCGACGTACGCGGCGCCCAGGCCGGCCTTCTCGGTCCGGTGCATGACCTGGATCCGCTCGTCGGCCTTCGCGAGTTCGTCGGCGATGTCGCCCGTCCCGTCGGGGCTGCCGTCGTCGACGACGAGGGCGTTCACGTCCGGGAGTGCCTTGAGCAGGCGTTCCAGGATCGGGCCGATGTTCTCCCGCTCGTTGTACGTCGGGACCACCACCAGCACCGGATCGATTCCCTGGGCCCCCCGTGGCGCCTGCGCCATCCGCTTTTCCTCCGTGTTCCGGCGGGTCAGCCCGCCGCTTCCCTCGTTGCCTTGGCGGCGCTCGCGCGCCGGGTGCGGAAACGGAGCACGTACCCGCCGGTAACCCCGGCGATCGCCAGGGCCAGCAGCCCGTACTCCGTCGTCACACCGAGTAGATCCGACAGCGTAGTCTGCTGCCTCAGCGGTACGCGCCCCACCAGGGAGTCTGCGGTGAACAGGCTGGTGGAGGCCGTGATCGAACCGTCAGGGGCGACGATCGCGCTGACCCCGCTGGTGGCCGAGACGATCACCGAGCGACCATGTTCCACCGCCCGCAGCCGTGACATGGCCAGCTGCTGGTAGCTCATCTCCCCCGGGCCGTACCAAGCGTTGTTGGTCGGTACGACGAGCAGTTCCGCACCCTCGGCGACCGATTCGCGGGCCGGGTAGTCGAACGCGGTCTCGTAGCAGATGAAGACGCCGACCTTGGTCCCCGCGACCGACAGGGCGGCGTTGGCGCCGTCGCCCGGCGTCATGTTCGCGACGCTGTCGACGAACGGTGTCACCAGCTTCGCGACTTCGCGGGCCGGGACGTACTCGCCGAACGGGACGAGCTGCTGCTTGGCGTAGCGCTGGCCCGGGCCGGTGACCGGATCCCAGACGAGCGCGGAGTTCTGCGCCGAGCCGTCGGGAAGACGGACCAGCGCGCCGATGATCGCCTGTGTTCCGTAGTCACGGACCATCTGGTCGACGCCGGCGTCCCCGGTACGCATGGCCATCGCGGTCTCGGGCCAGATCAGCAGATCGACCTTGGTGTTGCCCGCCTTGAGTTTTTCGAGCAGCCGGGCGCTCTCGGCGAGGTGGTTGCTGCGGAGCTCGTCGCGCCGGCCTTCCAGCGCCAGCCCGATGTCGGGGGCGTTGCCTTGGACGGTGGCGACGGTGAGTTCGCCGTCCTGGGCCTCGGTGCCGATCGTCGGCCACACCGCGAGCCCCGCCACCACCGGCACGAGCGTCAGAGCCGACGCGGCCACCAGCGAGCGCTGCGGGTCGGCACCCTTGAGGCGCAGGCACAGCGCGGCGAGCCCGAACCCGGTCAGCACGACAGCGAGACCGACCAGCGGAGCGCCACCGATCGAGGCCAGCGAAACGAACGCGCCTTCGGGCTGGCTGAACGCCACGCGTCCCCACGGGAATCCGCCGAAGGGGAACCAGGCCCGCGGTGTCTCCAGCGCGACGATCACCAGCGCCGCCCACAACGGTCCCAGCGGCAGCCTCCACACCACGGTCGCGAAAGCCCCGCCGAAGCCGAGATACACCGACAGCGCCATCGCCAGCCCGAGCCACGGCCACGGTCCGAAGTCCGGTCCGAGGAAGTCCAGCAGCCAGGTCAGCAGCGGCAGGAAGAACGCCATCCCGAAGACGAACGCGTAGCCGAACGCGCCCCGGAACCTGCGTCCGTGCACCACCAGGACGAAGCCGGTGAACGCCAGCGGCGCGAGCCACCACAGCGGACGCGGCGCGAAACTCAGGTACAGCGTGAACCCCGACGCCGCGGCGACGAGGAAACGCAGGAGCCAGGCGCGGGAGAACCGCTTCCCGGTCACTGCTTCGGGGTCCGGGTTCGTCACGGTCGAGGACACTCCTGAACCCTAGGCCGTCCGGGTGAACACGTCGTGGATGACCTGCCCGTCGCGGACCGTGCGCAGACAGCGGGGCAGTGTCGCCCCCTCTTCCAGGTTCGGCAGCGGGGGCACGCCCGCCCGCGGGTCGGTCGACCAGCGCTGTACCCGCGAGTCCGGGGTCGCGACGACCAGGTCTGAGGCGTCCCAGATCGCGTAGTGCGCGGGAGCGCCCGGGACCAGGCTGCCGGTGACGCCGTCGTTGACCCCGGCGGCGCGGTGCCCGGCGCGGGTGTGGGCGGTGAAGGACGCGCGAGCGGACAGTCCCGACCCGGGGGTGCGGTGATAGGTCCCTGCGCGGACGGTGGCCCACGGGTCGACCGGCGTGACGGGTGCGTCGGAGCCGAAGGCGAGCAGGAGCCCTTCGGCGGCCATGGCGGCGAAGGGGTTGAGCTTCGGGGCCCGCTCGGCGCCGAGGCGGTCGACGTACATGCCGTGTGGCCCGCCCCATTCCGCGTCGAACTGCGGCTGGACCGACGCGACCACGCCCCAGCCCGCGAGTTCGCGTGCCTGGTCGACGTCGATCATCTCGACGTGTTCGAGCCGGTGGTGCCGGGCGGCCAGCGCGCGTCGGCCGACGGTCTTCTCCGCGAGCCGGAATCCCGCGACGACCTCGGCGACGGCGGCGTCGCCGATGACGTGGAAACCGGCCTGCAGCTCCGCTTCGGTGCAGGCGCTGACGTGTTCGGCGATGGCGGGGGCGTCGAGGTAGAGCGTCCCGGAGGTGCCGTGGGCGTCGGAGTACGGCTCGTGCAGGGCTGCGGTGCGGGAGCCGAGCGCGCCGTCGACGAACAGGTCGCCCGCCACTCCCCTGGCACCCAGCGTGCGGGCGGTGTCGACTCCGCCGCGTTCACCCCAGTAGCCGACGACTTCCGGCAGCCCGGGTTCCGTGGCGAGCGCGAGCAGGTCGGTGAGGTCGTCGGCGCCGGAGATGTCCGGTCCCGCGCACTCGTGGACGCTGACGACCCCTCGTGCGGCGGCTTCGGCGAGGAACGCTCGCTGAGCCTCGCGGCGCTGCTGGGGGGTGATCGCCTCGCGCATCGCGGCGCGGACGCGGTGGTGGGCGTCGCGGGTCAGCGGTCCGTCGGGCGACCAGCCCGGCGCGTCGTGCACGCCGGCGGCGAGCGCGACGAGGGCGCTCGAGACGAGCGCGGAATGGACGTCGACCCTGCTCAGGTAGACCGGGGTCCCGTTCGAGGCCTCGTCGATCTCGGCGCGGCTGGGCAGCCTGCCGTCGGTCCAGCGGGACTCGTCCCAGCCGTGCGCGACCAGCACCTGGCCGGGACGGACGGCGTCGCGGACCGCGGCCAGCAGTTCGCCGGCACCGCGGATGTGCGCGAGGTTCAGCCCGGTGAGGTGCAGGCCGGTCGCGGTGGCGTGGACATGCGCGTCGACGAAGGCGGGGGCGACGAACGCGCCCTGGAGGTCGACCACCTCGGCGTCGGGATGCAGTGCCTTGGCCGGGCCGTCCTGCCCCACCCAGACGACGATGCCGTCCGTGATCGCCATGGCGGTGGCGTCGGGGGCCGAGGGGCTGTAGATGCGCCCGCCGAGCAGGAGCGTGGTTCGCGCTTTGGTCACCCTTCCGAGTTTGCAGCGTGCGGATGATCACGGCGTGGTTAGGGTCGATGAAATGAGCTGGGGAGCTGATCGGGCGATCACCGGGACCGCGTTGTCGGCGGCCTTGGGGCTCGGGGCGGTGGTCGTTTTCACCGCGGTCCGCGACACCTCGATCCTGCGGCCGCTGATCGCACTGGCGGCGCCGCACGGCTGGCCGTCCGATCTGGTGGCGGTGTCCCTGCTGCCGCTGATCGCGGTGCTCGCCGCCGTGTTCCTGGCGCGCTGGTGGCCGTGGCTGCTGACGGTGGGGGTCGTGTTGTCCCTGCCGACCGCGCTCGTGCGCCTGTTCCCGGACCTGGGCGGGCATCCGTCGCTGTCGATCATCGCGCCGGCCGGGCCTCCGGTGGTACTGCTGGCCGTGCTCGCCGCGGCACAGGACCTCCTGCGGCGGGGCTCGCGCACGGCCGGGCTCGTGCTGATCGGGCTCACGGTGGGGACGCAGTTGTTCGCCGTGAGCCTGGCGGGCGCGTCATGGCTCATGCTCGCGGCCGGCGGGCAGGCCTGGCAGCTGATCCTCACCGCGTTGAGTGTGGCCGGAGCGGTGCTGGCCGTGCTCACGCGTGGTGCCCGCGCACAGGATCCGGCCTGGCCCGAGCCGCGTCCGCTGTCGGCCCGGTTCGCCTTCGCCGCGATCGTGGCTGTGCTGCTTCCCCTGGCGGCGCAGGCAGTGGACGTGGTGAAGGTCAGCGAGATCCTGGAACTGCCGGTCGAGTCGATCGGCAGGCATCCGGAGGTCGTCGTGGCCATCGGCGGGCTGATCGTGCTCGTCGGTGGGGTCATCGCGTGCGCGATCGCCGGTTCGCGAGCGTTCTTCGCCGCGGCGACGTCGGCGAGTGTGCAGGTGGGCGCTATGGCGCCGCTGCTGCTGGCGGTGTACTCCGTGGCGTTCCAGCCGGTGCTGAGCTGGCTGGCGGCCGCGGTGGGCGTCGCCGCCGGGTGTCTCGCGGGGGTGTCGCGCTGGAGGGTGCAGTTCGCCGTCGGCGGGGCGGTGGTGTCCGCGCTCGTGCTGTTCATCCTGGATCTGGGGACCGGCGGGGTGCCGGAGAAGCTGATCGACCACGACGCGGTGGTCCCGGGCGCGCTGCTGCTGGCACTGCTGTGCGCCACCGTGGTCGCGGCGATCGTCACGACCGGCCCGCGTCTCGCCGAGGACGGCGTCGTGCCCGTGCTCGGGCCGCTGGCGTCGGTGCTGGTGTTCGGCGGCGCCGGAGCGATGACCGCGGTCGGCGTCCGGGAGCAAAACGCGTCACCAACACGGCTTGAAGCGGTTCATCACCTCGGCTATTCGGCCGGAGTGCTGTTCCTCACCGCCGCGCTGATCGCCGGAATCGCTGCCTTCGAACACCTTCGCGCCCGCTCGAAGCAGGAGGCAGTCTCCACCTGACACTCCGAGCAAGACAGGAATATTTACGTCGTCCGAACGATGTGACAGGATATTTTCACGCGTTTCCGACGACGAGGAGTACAAGTGACTGCGATCCAGGAACCGACCTCGCCGGTGGCCGCCTACGATCAGCCCTACGACTACACCCGAGTCGAACTGATCGAACCCGACTGGCGCCGCTTCCCCGGCTGGCACGACGTGACCGAGGCACAGTGGCGCGACGCGCAGTGGCAACGGGTGCACTGCATCCGCAACGCCAAGCAACTGCGCGCCCTGATGGGCGACCAGCTCGAGGAGCGCTTCTACGAGGACATGCTCGCCGACCAGCGCGAGATGGCCACGATGTCGATGCTGCTGCCGCCGCAGATGATCAACACGATGGCGCCCAACGCCGGTACGGACCCGGTGAAGGTGACCGAGGCCTGGTACGCCGACCCGATCCGCCGCTACATGCTCCCGGTGCGCAGCGACCGCGACACCGAATGGCCCAGCCATCCGCACTCCGAGCGGGACTCGCTGCACGAGGCCGAGATGTGGGTCGTGGAGGGACTGACTCACCGCTACCCCACCAAGGTCCTCGCCGAGATGATCTCCACCTGCCCCCAGTACTGCGGTCACTGCACCCGGATGGACCTGGTCGGCAACTCGACCGAGCAGGTCGAGAAGCACAAGCTCTCGCTCAAGCCTGTCGACCGCCAGGACGCGATGATCGAGTACCTGAAGAAGACCCCTGGCGTCCGTGACGTCGTGGTCTCCGGCGGCGACGTCGCGAACGTGCCGTGGCCGCAGCTGGAGTCGTTCCTCATGCGGTTGATGGACATCGACACCGTCCGCGACATCCGCCTCGCCACCAAGGCGCTCGCCGCCCTGCCGCAGCACTGGATCCAGCCGAAGGTCGTCGAAGGCCTCGAGCGCGTCGCCGGCACCGCCCAGCGCCGTGGCATCAACCTCGCGATCCACACCCACGTCAACCACGCGCAGTCGGTCACCCCGCTGGTCGCCGAAGCCGCCCGGACCGCGCTCGACGTCGGCGTCCGCGACGTGCGTAACCAGGGCGTGCTGATGAAGGGGGTCAACGCGACCCCGGCGGACCTGCTGGACCTGTGCTTCGCGCTGCAGGGCGAGGCGAACATCCTGCCGTACTACTTCTACCTGTGCGACATGATCCCCAACGCCGAGCACTGGCGGGTTTCCGTGCATGAGGCACAGGAACTGCAGCACGCGATCATGGGTTACCTGCCCGGCTACGCCACTCCGCGGATCGTCTGCGATGTCCCGTACGTGGGCAAGCGCTGGGTCCATCAGCTCGCCGAATATGACCGTGAGCTGGGGATTTCCTACTGGACGAAGAACTACCGGACCGGGATCGAGCACGAGGACCCCGAAGCCTTGCAGCGCCACTACCCCTACTACGACCCGATCTCCACCCTGCCCGAAGCCGGCCAGAAATGGTGGGCCAACCAGCCCCGTTAACTTCTGTATGTACCTAGATGAAACCGGTGGCCCCGAACGACGTTCGGGGCCACCGGCAACGGCAAGCCGCACACGAACCGGACAGTGCCTCGCAGAGTGAAACACCGATCGGCTTTAACCGGAGGCGCCCGGTCTGGGGGTTGGCTGGTACAACTGAGACGTATCTCATTCTGGGCCAAGAACTACCTGCCCCAGAGTTCATGCCTGGCCATGCATCGGCAGAGACACCGAGAGGCATCGGACACCAGCACCCAACTCATGGTGGCCAGCGGGTCAGATCTTCAGTTGCGACCACCAGGGCAGGCGGGTGCCAGTGCGACCGATCGTGAAACGACCCAGGAACGGACGAGAGGATCCACAGTGGACACTCCAAGCCGAACGACGAAAAATTGCTTGCAGCCCGATCGGCAGCTTGAAAGCCTTCCAAAATTCAATGTCTTGTATCACTTAATTGATGCATCCTGAACAATTCGTGTGCGCAGAAGTATTCAGTCTTTGTGGATCTTGACTTGTGGTGAACCGGGATGAGCATCGGACGAGAACCCAGTTAGAGAAGATGGCCGAGCGTGAGCCAGTTCAGACGGCCGGAGCATGACGCTCAACTGGTCCTGTGTGGCTGGCGAGACTAGCTGATGGGGCTGCGGCGTTCGAGGAAGACGGTGTCGTGCCAGATGCCGTCGCGTTGGGCGATGCGTTCGCGGATGCCGACGGTGCGGTATCCGGCGCTGTGGTGCAGGGCGATGCTGGCGCGGTTATCGGTGAAGATAGAGGTCTGCAGGGTCCAGAGCCCGGCGGCATCGGCCTCGGTGACCTGTTTGAAGAGCAGGGCCTTCCCCACACCGCGGCCGCGGTGGCTTTCACTGACATAGACCGATGTCTCGGCGAGTCCCTGGTAGCACTCGCGGTCTGAGACGGGGGTGGCGGTGGTCCAGCCGGCGACCTCGCCGTCGATCACGGCGACCCACCGATGCCCGGGGAGCCATTTCGCATCGAGCGCTTTGCGGCTGGGAACTTCGGTCTCGAAGGTGGCGAGCCCGGTCGCGATGCCTTCGCCGTAGATCCGGCGAACCGCGGTCCAGTCGCCGGGTTCCAGGGCACGGACGGAGACGTCGTCGGGCACGTCGTCCGGGCAGCAGGGGCGCGGAGCGAGCAGGCCCATGACCGCGTCCGCCGCATGCGGGAGCCCGCTGCAGCAGGCCTGGTTGATCGTCACGACCGTTGCGGTGCCCTCTTTCCGCAGGTGCACGAAACCCACGTCAGCCAGCTTCCGGACGTGGTGGGAGCACGTCGACTGGCTGGTCCCGAGGATCTCGGTCAGCGCCCCCACGGTCAGACCGCGAGGCGCGGTCGCGACCGCGTGCAGCAGCTTCACCCGCATCGGCTCGGCCAAGCAGGCGAACCACCCGGCGTACGTCGCGGCTTCACGCTCAGGCAAGAGACCGGCGAGGGGAAGAGGCACAACCGTCGTCATGCCCCCAGTATCGACCAGAATCGATGGTTGCGTCAATCGACTCCGATCGATACAGTCCGTCGCATCGACTCAATCGAGATGGATCGATGAAAGGTGCATGGGGATGAACGAGCTGCCTGTCGTGGTGATCGGGGCCGGGCCGGTGGGGCTGGCGGCCGCCGCCGAGGTGGTGGAGCGGGGTTTCGAGCCGCTGGTGCTGGAGCGCGGCGCGCAGGCGGGCTCGGATGTGGCTGCGTGGAATCACGTGCGGTTGTTCTCGCCGTGGTCCGAACTCGTCGCACCCGCAGCCGGGCGGCTGCTGGAGACGACCGGCTGGACCCAGCCCGACGGTGAGGCCTACCCGACGGGCTCGGACTGGGCCGAGCTGTACCTGCGACCACTGGCGGCGGCGCTCGGCGACCGGGTGCGCTTCGACGCCGAGGTGGTCGGGGTCGCCCGCCGGGGACGGGACCGGGTCGTGGACAGCGGCCGCGACGACGAGCCGTTCACCGTGCACGTCCGCGCCGCCGACGGGACAGAGCAGCGGATCGCGGCGCGGGCCGTGATCGACGCGTCCGGCACGTGGTCGACGCCCAACCCGCTCGGCGGCGAAGGACTTCCCGCCGCCGGAGAGCGTGCCGCGGCGGACCGGATCGCTTACCGGGTCCCGAATCTGGGCGACAACGCGGTGCGGGCGCGGTACGCGGGCAAGCACGTGGTGGTCGCGGGCAGCGGACATTCGGCGCTGACCGCGCTGGTCGCCCTGTCCGGCCTCGCGAAGGACTCGCCGGAGACGCGGATCAGCTGGGTGCTGCGCCGGGGTGCGGTCGGCAACACCTTCGGCGGCGGCGAGGCCGACCAGCTTCCCGCGCGGGGCGCTCTCGGCCTGCGCGCCCAGGAAGCGGTGGCATCCGGACTGATCACGGTGGTGACCGGGTTCCGCACCGAGCTCGTCGAACGCGACACCGACGGCCGGCTGGCCTTGGTCTCCTCCAGCGGACAGCGGATCGAGCAGGTCGACGAGGTCGTGACCCTGTCCGGTTTCCGGCCCGATCTGACCTGGCTGTCGGAGATCCGGCTCGAGCTGGACCCGACGTTGCAGGCACCGGTCGCGCTCGCGCCGCTGATCGACCCGAACGTCCACTCGTGCGGCACCGTGTATCCCCACGGCGCCAAGGAACTCGTCCATCCGGAGAAGGACTTCTACCTGGCCGGGATGAAGAGCTACGGCCGCGCGCCGACCTTCCTCGCGATGACCGGTTACGAGCAGGTGCGCAGCATCGCCGCCCAGCTCGCCGGGGACCACGAGGCGGCCGCACGGGTCGAACTGCGGATGGCCGAGACCGGAGTCTGCGGTGGTGCCGGCCTGTTCGACGAACCGGACGACGCACCGGCCGCCGCCGGGGGCTGCTGCGCGGCATCGGAGCCGGAAGTCCTCACCCTGCCCGCGCCGTCGGCCGCCGTGCGCTGACCGCCGCGGCGTCGCCCGGGCTGACCACGTCCGGGCGACGCCGCGTGCTGGCCGTTCTCTGCGTCACCGAGATCACCAGCTGGGGCATCCTCTTCTACGCCTTTCCCGTACTGGCAAAGCAAATCAGCCAGACCACAGGCTGGCCGACCGCGTGGGTGGTCGCGGCGTTCTCGGCCGGTCAGGTCGTCGCCGCGCTGGCCGGGATCCCCGTCAGACGATGGCTAGACGGCACAGGTCCCCGCTCGGTGATGACAGCCGGATCGATGCTGGCGGTGCCCGCGATCGTGGCCGTCGCGCTGGCGCAGAACCTGGTGTGGTTCACCCTGGCGTGGCTGCTGGCCGGAGTCGCGATGGGCGCGGTGCTGTATCCGCCCGCGTTCGCCGCCCTGACCCGCTGGTACGGGCGGCGGCGGGTGTTCGCGCTGACCGTGCTTACCCTGGCCGCCGGTCTGGCGAGCACGGTGTTCGCACCACTGACCGCACTGCTCACCGCGCACCTGGATTGGCGGGACACCTACGTGGTCCTGGCCGTCGTCACCATCCCGGCACACCTGTGGGGCGTGCGCGGACCCTGGGCACCGGCCGAGCCACCGCTCAGTACGCACAGCGACCCGGCGCGAATCGCCCGGGGCATTCCGTTCCGAGGCTTGGTGATCGCGTTCAGCCTGGCGGCGTTCGCCGTTTACGCCGGAGTGATCAACCTCGTGCCGCTGCTCACCGAACGCGGCGTCAGCAGCACGACGGTGCCGGTTGCTGTTCATGACCGCGACGGTGTCCGGTTCGCGGATGAAGGCCACGGTCGCCGCGTTGGCCGACGACCGGTTCGCGGGCCGCCGGGTAGGGACATCCGACGGCCGCGCGGCCGGTCGCTGGCTCGCCGGGCAGCTGCGGGCGATGGGCGCGTCGGTCACCACCGACGAGTTCCCCGTGGCGGGTGTGCGGGAACTGTATCGCACGCCCGAGCTCTCATGGAGCGAGGACTCGACACCTCGGAGATGTGTGCAACGATCTGGCCGTCTGTCCGGCACGCGCGGAGGTGGTCAAGACCTACTGCTGGCCGACCAGCTGAAGACGATCGCCGCGGGCGCCGGCTGACGGGGTTCACCCGCCGTCGGTGTCGAGCACGGCTTTGAGGTCGGCGACCGCGGCCCGCGTGGTCATGCCACTGACGACCGGTGAACCCGCCCGGCATCAGCGGAAGGAAAGGGCGCCACCAGGTTCCGGTGGCACTGATGACCGCCTCCGCGCTCCACTCCCCCGTATCGGTGCTCACCGCGAATCGAGTGCCGTCGCGGGACACGGCGGTCACCGTCTCCCCGCGGCGGATCGGGAGTTCGTAGCGTTTCTCGTACGCCGCCAGGTACTCGACAACGTGCCCGGCGGTCGGATAGCCGGGCCCTGGATAGGGCGGCATCGGCCACCCCGGCAGCGAACTGTGCCGCGCCGGGGAGAACAGGCGCAGCGAGTCCCAGCCGTGGATCCAGGCGCCGCCCGGCTGAGCCTGGGCGTCGAGGATGACGAAGTCCAGGCCGGCGCGGCGCAGGTAGTAGCCCGCGGCGAGACCGGCCTGGCCCCCGCCGATGACCACTACCCGCGCGGCCCCAGTCACTCCGCGGGCGCTTTCGCGGTCCAGCGCTTACGCAGCCAGAGACTCACGTAGACCAAGGCCACCAGGACCGGTACTTCGATCAGCGGGCCGACGACCCCGGCGAGCGCTTGGCCGGAGGTGACGCCGAAGACGCCGATGGCGACGGCGATCGCGAGTTCGAAGTTGTTGCCCGCCGCGGTGAACGCCAGCGTCGTCGTGCGCTCGTACGACAGCCCCGAGGCCTTGCCCAGCAGATAGCCGCCCACCCACATGATCGCGAAGTACACCAGCAGCGGCAGCGCGATCCGGGCGACGTCGAGCGGGCGGGAGGTGATGTTGTCGCCCTGCAAGGCGAACAGGATCACGATGGTGAACAGCAAACCGTAGAGGGCGATCGGACCGATCTTCGGCAGGAACTTGCCCTCGTACCACTCACGGCCTTTGCTCCGCTCCCCGATACGCCGCGAGAGATAACCGGCGGCGAGCGGGATGCCGAGGAAGATGATCACGCTCAGCGCGAGTTCCCACGGCGAGAAGTCGATGCTGGTGGTGTCGAGGCCGAGCCAGCCGGGCAACAGGTCGAGGTAGAACCAGCCCAGCACACCGAACATGATCACCTGGAAGACCGAGTTCAACGCGACCAGCACCGCCGCCGCCTCACGATCTCCACAGGCGAGGTCGTTCCAGATGATCACCATCGCGATGCAGCGGGCGAGACCGACGATGATCAGCCCGGTCCGGTACTCCGGCAAATCCGGCAGCGTCAGCCACGCAAGCGCGAACATCAGCGCCGGGCCAAGAATCCAGTTCAGCACCAGGGAAAGCACCATGGTGCGCTTGTCCTTGGTCACGGTGTCGAGCTTGTCGTAGCGGACCTTCGCCAACACCGGGTACATCATCAGCAGCAGCCCGAGCGCGATCGGCAGCGACACCTGCCCGATCTTCACCGCGTCCAGGACGCCCTGCAGACCGGGGATCACGCTGCCCAGCAGCAGCCCTGCGCCCATCGCGACGATGATCCAGACCGGGAGGAACCGGTCCAGAAAGGACAGTTTGTGCAGGACGTCGGTGTCGGCCGGGTCACCGGCCTTGTCGGCGGTTTGAGTCACGGGCGGTCTCCAGAAGTACGGGAAGGCGGAAAGTGAGGGTCAGGCGCCGAGGATTTCGGCGACCAGGCCACGGACCCGTCGGTCGATCTCGTCCCGGATCGGGCGCACAGCCTCCACGCCCTGCCCCGCGGGATCCTCCAGCGGCCAGTCGAGGTAACGCTTGCCGGGGAACACCGGGCACGTGTCACCGCACCCCATGGTGATCACCACGTCGGAGGCTTCGACGTCCTCCGTGGACAGCTTGCTCGGGACCTCGGCCGTGACGTCCAGTCCCCACTCCGCGAGCACGGCCACGGCGGCCGGGTTCACCTTCTCCGCGGGCTCCGAGCCCGCGGACCGGACGGCGATGCGGCCGAGCGAATAGTGCTGCAACAGCGCTGCGGCCATCTGCGACCGGCCCGCGTTGTGGACACAGACGAACAGCACCTCAGGCGTGCGGGTCATGCCCGTTTCCTTTCTCTGGAGAGGTCAGTCGGTGAGTTCGTCGAGCAGGTGCCGGACGCGGCGGCCGATGTCGTCCCGGATACCGCGGACCACGGTCAGCGGCTGGCCCATCGGATCGGGTACGTCCCAGTCCAGATACCGCTTGCCCGGGTAGACCGGGCACGCGTCGCCGCAGCCCATCGTGACCACGACGTCGGCGGCGCGGACGACCTCGTCGGTCAATGGCTTCGGGTAGGCGCCGACGAGCTGGATGTCCAGCTCCGCCAGCGCCTCGGTGATGACCGACGGAATCTCGCCGGTGGGCTGCGATCCGGCGGAGCGGACCATCACGTGACCGAAGGCGTGGTGGTTGAGCAGCGCCGCCGCCAGCTGGGAGCGGCCGACGTTGTGCACGCACACGAACAGCACCTGCGGCGCGGTCACCAAACGTGAGGCCGTCGACCTTGGCGAGGTCGACCAGCCGCTGCCGGGCGAAACGGGCGGTCAGCGTCGGAAGATGGACCTTGACCGTCGCCGAGCGATCCAGCAGCCGGAAGGTCTCCTCCACAAACCGTACGACGGTCTCGCGGCCGAACGTTCCCTGGAACTTGTCGGTGAGTTCGTCGGTGATCCGGTCGAGCTGGTCCAGCACCTCACGGCCGGGCAGGCCCTCGGTGGCATGGGTCATGACATCTCCCTCGGAGACACGGCTAGCTGGATCGAAGTCTGCCGATGCAATTGAAGAACTTGGATCGAGCTTTGTCAATCCAGCGGGTATGGTGAGCTTCCAGGGACATGAGGAGTGAAGGAGGGCACGTGGCGAGCGAGAACAGTCGCACCCGCAAACCGATCGCGGTGACCCTGCTGATGGCCGAACCCGCCGCCGTCGTCGACCCCGGTGACGCCGACACAGCCGCGAAGCTGTTCAAGGCGTTGTCGGACCCCATCCGGATCCGACTGCTGTCGCTGGTGCGGTACTCCCCCGGCGGCGAAGCGTGCTTCTGCGACCTCGCCGAAGAATTCGACATGCCCCAGCCCTCGCTCAGCCACCACCTGCGCGTGCTGGTCTCCGCCGGCATCCTCGAACGGGAACGCCGCGGAACCTGGAGCTGGTACACCATCGTCCCTGAACCGCTCGAAACCCTGGAAACCCTGCTCCGCTCAGGCGGCCCACTCGCAGACCGGCCTGCCCGCCTCACGGCCGCGGAACGCGACGCGAGGTGCTGAACGCTCATGTGACGGCGATCCGGCAGTCGTCACTCCAGGAGCTGGCCGCCACCACTTCATCCGCCGCGTCTCGACGAGGCAACTTTCGCTTTGCCGGGCAGGGTCTGATATCGCAACCGGCGGAATAGCTTCGTCCGACGCACCCGACGCGACTCGGCAGGACAGATCGTTCGGCGTCTGGTCGTCGCTACGCTGCCCGCGAGGCGGCCTTCGACGACTCGGCGGGTAAGCCGTTGGAGGATTCCGAACGCGCCGAGCTGGAGCGATTGCGGGCGGAGAACGCCGAGTTGAAGATACAGGTCGAGTTCGCAAAAAAAGTTGCGACTTGGTTCGCGAAAGACAAGCAGCGAAATTCGCTGCAATCGCGGACTGGGCGGACTCCGAGAACTTCCCGGCCGAGTTCATGTGCCGCGAGCTAGGCGTGTCCCACTCGGGCTACTACGCCTGGCACCGCCGCGCGCCGAGCGACCCCGAGCAGGCCGACGCGGGCCTGCTCGCGGTCATCAAGGCCGTCTACGAGCGGCTGCGCGGCAACCCCGGCGTGCGACGGCTGGGCCTGCCTGGCCACCGTCATCGACCCGCACTCCCGCGCCGTGGCCGGCTGGGCCGTCGCCGAGCACACGCGCACCGACCTGGTCACCACAGCCCCCGACATGCCCCTCACGCGCCGCCAGCCAGACAGTGAAGCGATCTTCCACAGCGACCGCGGCACCCAATACACCTCTGGCGAGTTCGCCGAATACTGCACGAACAACGGCATCCACCGACCCCTTGACCACACTGGGACCTGTTACGACAACGCGATATCGAAATCATTCCTCGCGACCTACAAGAAAGAACTCGACCACACTAAACCATAGCCAACCGTGAAACACATTAAAAAGGACACCCTCAACTGGATCGAAATCTACTACAACACCCAACGACGACACCCAACGCTCCGATACTCGACACCCCAAGAATACGAGCTAAGATACAGAGAAATCAGTCAGATCGCGGCCTAAACCTGCGCCCACAAAAGCGGGAACACTCCACTGCAGCACCGCGATGTCGTTCATGATGGTGCTCGGGTTGTAGTTCGGGTGCATGATCCGGCCCTGACGCGGTGACGCGTTCCACTGCGGATGTTGAGTGTTCCGGTGTAGACCTCGATTTCCTTGGCGTTCATGCCGTCGAGGCAGTGAGAGGCGGTCACCACGATCCTGGGACTGATCACGGCGCCGCCACAGAAGTGGCCGCAGTAATAGCGAAGGCTGACCTGGTAAGGGAATTGATCGGGCCTCGCGCGGGTGCCGCCGACGATCTCGGTCCCGGCGTGCGCCGGGACGGTCAGCGCGGCTGCCAGCATGACTCCCACTGTCCCCGCGTGCAGTCCTCGAAGCCACCTCATGATCGGCGCCCTTCTTTCCATCACCAGCCGGTCAACGCTGAGCCTGCCTTGACGGTGCAGGGCACCGAGAGAACCGAACAGGTGGCACCGCGCCACGACGGAGTGAACCCCTCGCCGCTGCATGTGCGCATCGTGTCGCGCCTGCTGGAAGCCCTCCCACGCCCCAGGTGATAGGTCGATCACGGCCCGGCACATTCGGCAGTCGGCGTTTCCTCGTGAGCGGCGCTGGTTCGGTCTCAGGTGGTCAGGTCTCTGCGGCCGTAGCCGACCAGGCCGGCGAACACGAGAAAGCCCGCTATCACGAGAAGGATGACCGTGGCGCTCCAGTTCGGTGGCTCGGCCGGGACGGAGGTGAGGTGTCCGAAGGGGGTCAGGTAGGTCACCCATGAGGGCGCCTCGACGCTCTGCAGGACGACGTTGAGCAGAAACCCTCCGACGACGGGGAGCGCGCCGAGCACGGCGACCGCACGCGGTGCCCAGCCGAGGGCGAACACCGCGGCGCCGAGCGAGAGTGACGCGACCGGCGCCGCGTTCCACGCGCCAGCCAGAGCAGGGAGCAGGGCGAGCGGCACGGACGCGACGGTGGCACCCGTCCAGAGCGACAGCCCGGCCGCGGTGAGAAGCGTGAGCAGCGCGGCCGAGGTCACGGTGATTTCCGTGAGGGCGAGTCTGCGGCGCGGGATGGGCAGGGCGAGCAGCGGGGTCCACTTGCGGCTGGTTTCGTCGGAGGCGAATGAGGCGATGCGGGTGGCGGCGTAGAGGCCGATCGGGATGGCGAGGAGGCCGAACATGGCCGCGGCGAACCCATCGGCGGTTCCGAGACCGGCGAACCCGGCCGCGGCCGCGAGGTCCGCGAACCGCTGGTTCTCTTGCAGGAAGCGGAGAACAGACGCGATGAGCACCCCGACAAGGACGAAGTACGCCGAGATTCCGAGGACCCAGCCCGCCGTGGCGCGCAAGGTTCGCCGAACGGCGAAGCCAGCGAGGGAACCGAGCAGTCGTGTTCTCGGCCGTCGACGGCCGGACGGGTTGAGCAGACCACGGCCGACGTCACGATGGACAGCGGCCATGCACGCAGCAATGGTGAGCACGACCGGGAAAACGAACAGGACGAGTAGCGGCAGGATCCTGTTGTCCGCATAGGGCGCGGCTTCGCCGGTCAGACCGAACGGTGTGGTCCACGTGGCCCACGCGAACATCTCGGCGCCGTCCGCGAGCATGCGCAGGAGCAGTCCCGCGCCGAGAAAGGCCACTGCCAGGCCTGTGGCCGCCGACCGGGCGGGCAGGATCTGGGCGGCGAGCACTCCCGTAGCCGCGAAGGTCAGGATCACGCCGAGCAGACCGGCGGCGTGGATGATCGCGCCGGCGGGCTGGGTTCCGGTGAGCAGCAGGGCCAGCGCCACGGCCGAGGCGATCACGACCGCCGCGGCACCCACGGCGGTCATGCACCGGATGAGCAGGTCCAGTGGCCGGAGCCGGCCAGCGAGCAGCAGGTCGGCGCGGCCGGCGTCTTCGTCACCACGGGTCAGCCTCGTCGCGGTCATGAGCGCCCACACGGCGACCAGGACCTGAACCGGTGTGCCCGTGCGCCACACAGTGAACCCACCGGGATCGTCGAGCGCGACCGGTGGCCCGAACAGGATCCGGATGGCCGGATTCTCCGCCAGCGCCCGCAGTGCCGATCCGTCGAGGGCACCAGCGAAGGTGCTCTGGTACTGGCCTGCCACGAGGGCGGACATCCCGGCAGCGGCAAAAGCGATGATGAGGGCTCCGCGGCGCGTCCTGCGAACGTAGTGACGGGTGACGGCCCGGTTCGCGCTCGCCTGTGTGGCCGGTTCCGCCGTGGCCGCGAGGGTTTCCGCCGATGCTGTGGTCATCGCGCGTTCTCCCCGTAGTAGTCGAGGAAGATCTCCTCGAGCCTCGGTTCGCGCATCGAGATCGTGGTGACGTCGGCCGCGGCGAGCGCCCGCAACGCCGGCCCCGGCGGGCCGGACAGGGTGAACCGGAGGCGATCGCCGTCCAGCCGTTCGACCTCGACAACGCCGGGTACATCCACAAAGGATGGTTCCTGGCCCCGATAGGTCACCTCGGCCGTGGTGCGGCGCAACTTGCGCAGCTCCGCGATACCGGCGATCTCGACCAGCCGCCCGGCGCGCAGGATCCCAACCCTGTCGCAGACAGCCTCGACCTCGGCGAGCTGATGTGAACTGAGGAAGACGGTCTGGCCTCGCTCTCGCGCTTCGCTGACGCAGCCCCGGAACTCCTGTTCCATCAACGGATCCAGGCCACTGGTCGGCTCGTCGAGGACGAGCAGTTCCGCCCGGGTCGAGAACGCGGCGACCAAGGCGATCTTCTGCCGGTTACCGGTCGAGTAGGTCTTGGCCCGCTTGTCCACGTCGAGCGCGAACCGCTCGACGAGTTCCGTGCGATAGCGCGTATCGATGTCCGGGCCGACCCTGGCCAGCAGCTCGAGGATTTCGGCGCCGGTGAGCTCCGGCCACAGCGCGACGTCGCCGGGGACATAGCCCAACAGCCGGTGCGCCCGGCGTACGTCCGACGCGGGGACCCCGAACACGGTGGCCCTCCCCGCGGACGGCCGGATCAGGCCGAGCAGCAGCCGGATCGTGGTGGACTTGCCCGCGCCGTTCGGGCCGAGGAAGCCGAACACCTCGCCGGCGGGAACAGACAGCGTGAGGTCGTCGACCGCGACGGTGCGACCGAACCGCTTGGTCAATCCATCGACGTGGACGGCGGGAGGATGAGGTGAGGACATGGGAGTCCTTTCACGGTCGGCGAATTCTTTGCCGACCAGGCTTCCCGGCGCACCTGCGAGAAAGGTACTCCCCGCCGCCACACGGGCACCAGGGGAATCGTCAGGCAGTCGTCAGGTTCACTCCCCGGCGAAACCGGAAGAATGATCGGAGGTCACGAGCACGCGAGGAGAGCGATGAGCGTAGAGACCCCGAGCGCGAGGGACGTCGTCGACGACGTGACGGTCTGGCTGGCCAGCGAGTTCTCGACGAAACTGTCGCCCGTGGCGGTCGGCGCCATCGTCCGCGCCACCCATCGCGACCTTCGGGAACAGGTCGTCCCCGAAGCACTCGGCGAGATGCTGCACCGGATGGCGCGGCACCGAATCGCGCGCCTCGTGCAGGTGCTGTGATGCGCTACAGGCAGCACTGCCCGGTCGCGCTGGCGGCCGAGGTGGTCGGCGAGCCCTGGACGCTGCTGATCATCCGTGAGCTGCTGCACGGCAGCATCACGCTCCCGGACATCGCCAGAGGAGTACCGGGTATTTCCACCGGGCTGCTGACCAAGCGGCTCCGGAAGCTGGAGACCGCGGGTCTCGTCACACTCCATCCGCCGGAGCGTCCGCGTAGCGCGGAGCTGACCGAGGCCGGCCGGGAGCTGTCGGCAGTCCTCGTACCTCTCGGCAACTGGGGCGCGCGCTGGTTGCCGCCGCCACGACACGGTGACCTCGACCCGGCCCTGCTCCTGCGTGACATCTCGCGGGGAATCGACCTGTCCGCCTTGCCCGAGGCGGCGGTGGCGATCCATTTCCGGTTCGCCGAATCACCAGGGCCACGATGGTGGTGGCTCGTGCTCTCGCAGGCCGTCGCAGCGCCGACCATGCACGATCCGAGGTTGCCGCAGGCGATGCGGATCGACTGCACTTTGGGGGCGCTGGCCCGGGTCTGGCTCGGTCACACGGACTGGCTGGAAGCACTGCGAGAGAAGGCGATCGTGATCACCGGACCTCGTGGGGCAGTGCGTGAGGCCATCGCCTGGCTCGGCACGAACCGTTTCTCCGGTAACGGGAACTCTAGCGAGGTGGGCGCACCGACGCTGTCCTCATAGGCCGGGCAGCACGCTGTCGCGGGGTCGACGGCGGAGCCCACGGCACATGCTGACGACTCCGAGAACGCCCTGGAAACACTGGACGTGACGGGGACGGCGGGTCCGGCCGGTTCACCCAGGAATCGAACAGCAGGATGAACCCGGCGAAGACCACGCAGGCGAGTCCGAGTAGCCACAATCCCTGCGTGGCCATGAGCGCACCGACCAGCACGGCGGGAACAGCGGCCAACAGGCAGAAGGGATTCAGCCTGCCGAACGCGGGACGGCGGCCGTCACTCGGACTCATGGCCCGCCTCCTGTCCCCCTGGCCTGTGCCTCCAGCAGTTCAGACGCTCGAAGCTCGGCGACTCTCGCCTTCTCCTCGGCCTCCTCCGCCAGGTGGCGATGACGTAACTCCGCGAACGCGTCACCTCGGCGCCGGACAGCTTCTCCGCGCTCCCGCTGCCCCTCGGCGCGCCTGATGGCCGCGTAAGCACGCTGCACCTCGACCTCGTGCGCGGTGGACCCGCGGGCGAACCGCCCGGCTCTGCCTCGGTACTCCGCCGCTATCGCGAGCTCGTCATAGGCCATGTAGTGATACGACGCCATTTCAGCGAGACCGCGGTGCCGTTGAGCCAGTACCGGCTCGTTGTCGGCCACCAGTTCGGCCGCCTGTTCGAGGTATTCCCCCGCGACCTCGCGCACACGTGCCGCGTCACCCCGCAACCGCTTCGCGCGCGCCACGCCGTTGTCGACGGTGCGCTCGGTTACCGGCGGCCTCCCTGTGTCCCCGTAGAGCAGCTCGGTGAGCGCCCTGCTCCGCAGTCTGACGGTAGGGGGCATCGCATCTCCTCATCCATGACCGGGTACGCGGTGCGCACCGAGCCTGTCACGGAGATGCCGAGGCCGACCTGACGAAAACCTTACGATCAATTCAGGGGGTGTGACCGGCGGTTTGCGTCAACCGCGCCCATACGGCATCTTTACGCGCGGAGCGCCGGGAAGTCTGGTCGGCACAACCCACTCAGCAGGGGTGGGTCGTTCGACGTGGACTGGGGTTTTGATGGCGCTCGCTTTGGCGTTCGGTCTGGTGCTGTTGATCAGCGTGTCGTTGTCCGGCCTCGCGGCCCGGACCGTGCTGTCGACGGCACTGCTGTTCCTGGTCGCGGGCGCGCTGATCGGGCAAGGCGGTCTCGGCCTCGTCGACATCCCCTCCAACGGCGCCTTCGTGACCGGGCTGGCCGATCTGGCGTTGTTCACCGTGCTGTTCACCGACGGCCAACGCGCCAGCCTGCCCTCGTTGAAGGAGGGGTGGCGGCTCTCCGGCCGCGCGCTGGGCTTGGCGATGCCCTTGACCATGGTGGGCATCGCGGTACCGACACACTTCCTCACCGGCCTGGACTGGACGACGTCGTTCCTGATCGGCGCGATCCTGTCACCGACCGATCCGGTGTTCGCCTCCGCGATCGTCGGCCGCACGGATGTGCCGCTGCGCCTGCGCAGGCTGCTCAATGTCGAGTCCGGTCTCAACGACGGCCTCGCGCTCCCCTTCGTGCTGATCTTCCTCGCGACCGCGGCGAACCGGGACACCGACTTCGGCGGTATCGCCATCGAACTCGTCGCCGGTCTCGCACTCGGTGTCGCCATTCCCGCGGCCATCGCGCTCGCCTGGCGATTGAAGGTCCTCACCGCGGAACCACGACTACAAGCGCTGGGGCCGCTGGCGGTCGCGGTGATCCTGTACGCGACCTGCCATCTCACCCACGCCAACCCGTACCTCGCCGCGTTCGCGGCCGGCGCGACACTGGCCACAATGGACCGGGTCTCGGCGGAAAACTTCGAGCATTTCGGCGACCTGCTGTCCGAGACGACGAAATTCGCCGCTCTCCTGGTGTTCGGCGCGCTCATCACACCGGAACGATTGTCCCACCTCAGTTTCGGAGACTGGGCGGTCGCGGTGGTCGCGATCCTGCTGGTCCGGCCGGCCGCGATGATGCTCTCCTTGATCCGCACCCCGCTGCCTGCCAGGGAACGATCGGTCGCGGCCTGGTTCGGCCCCAAGGGATTCGCCTCAGTCGTCTACGGGCTCCTCGCTCTGCAAGCCGGAATACCCGCGGGAGAGCATGTCTTCGACCTGGTCGCGATCACCATCGCATTGTCGATCGTGCTGCACTCCTCCACCGACGTCCCCGTCGCCAAAGCATTGCGCATCGAACCACCGGACAACCTGCCCACCGGACGACCGGATGAGCTTCCTCAGAAGGAGAGTTCCTGATGGGAGGCATCACCACCGCCCTGGTGTTCGCGTTACTGTTCATGGCCCTGCTCGGCATCATCCCCAGGCGCTACTGGTACTTGCAACTGCCTGCGGTGCTCGGCTGGGTCCCTGGTCTGGATCGACAGCGCGTTCACCGGTCACTGGACCGATTCGCTGGGCGTGGCGATCACGGCCTTCAGCCTGCTCTGGCTGGCCTTGACCGGGCACCGTGCCCGTTCTGGCACCGACACGGACAGGTGATGAGGTTCGTTTCGCACAGCAGAGTCGGCTGGGCTGATCAGCCAACCTTGCGTGGTCGATATCCTCGACGGAACCGCGGGCACGGTGCGGGTAGTCGACTACTGAACTTTCACGCGGCCGCCTGCTCCTCGGCCCGTTCCCAGAGCCGGCCGAACCGGTCGATCCGCCACAGCTGGGCCATGACGACCACCGTCGCGCCGAACAGTGTCGGCCAGAAGTCGAGTGCGACCAGGCCCCACGCAACGAGCCCGAAACCGGCGAGGCCGAGCGTTACCAGAACACGCAGCACCGCGCGGTGGTCCGGCGGGACCAAGGATTTGTCCTGTGCCCAGACGCGTTCGCCGTAGATTCCGCGTGCGGCCCAGCTGCGTGGTTCGACCGGCGGGAACGCCGACGGATTGACGAACAGCCACACGACGACCGCCGCGATCGGCACGAGACACCACCAGCCGATCCACGTCCGGCTCCAGATCGCGAGCAACATCATCGGGATCGCGGCGAAGCGGGTCCACACGCTCCAAGGATTCGCGTGGCGGCGCCAGGCTTCGTCGTCCATTCGGAAGGTCCTCGCTACCGCGTCGGTGAGTTCCATCGTGTTCTCCTTGTCAGGTCAGTTTTTCGAGGAGTTCGACGGCGGCGGAGACGCCGTTCTCCTCCCGGATTTCCCGGCCGAGTCGTTCGGCCCGTTCGCGCATCCCGGTGTCCTGTCCGGCGCGACGCTTCGGGTTCCGGAGCAAGTCTTCGGGTGGTCTTCGGGTGTTCGGGGCTACCGTTCGGGTCGGTGAGGGCCTGCTG
>NZ_JBVJLY010000023.1:0-45247 GCF_055584485.1 Amycolatopsis sp. NPDC102522
AAATACCCTCGCCGCCCTCTTCCCTGATCGCCTGCCACTCCACTAGAATCAAAGAAGAAATCATCCGTGGCTTACACGGAAATCATGACAGAGCCCTCTCACCACGATCGTGCCGGTCGCCCCTGCCCGCCGCGCGAGACCGATAGCCTCGGTGATCATCGATGCCGCCCCGCGGCGGGAATCAGCGTTCCCGCCGCGCAGCCGCGCGGCCAGGACCACCGGCGCGCAAACCGGGCTGGAGAGGGTGGCGACCAGGTGGTTCAGGCCGCGGACCCCGTTGTAGGCGAACCCGTTGCCCTGTTTGGCGTGGCCGTAGGTTTCCTTGATCTTGGCGTCGATGTCGATAAACGCCAGCTGCTCGGCCCCGGCCAGCAGCGACGGCACCCGTTCCGCTAGCCGGACCAGCGCTTCGGCCGCCGCCGAGGAGAGCTGACCGACGTGGCCGTGGGTGAACCCGCGCAGCCACGACCCACAGGTCGAGGGCGCGCGGAGACCGGTGAACACCCGGCGCATCCCGCCATGCCGGATCACATCGAGGTCCTCGATCGAGTCCGCGCCCGCGACCATGCCCGCCAGCACCGAGAGTGCTTTCGTGCCCGTGTTCGCGCCGACCGGGATACCCAGGTCAACCCGGTCTTCGATCAGCCCGCCCAGGCCGACGTCCTCGGCCAGCCGCAGCACCGGCACCAGCCCCGCGCACGACACGAGACCCGCATCGTCGAACCTCGCCGACACCGATCCGGCGGTATGAGAAGATCGCATCCAGCAGATGCCCTCTCGCTAGGTGGATTTGTTCCGTCGCAAGAACAATCATCCCAAGCCAGAGGGCATTTGCGCGCCCACGACACGACCAACCCCGCCAACAACACCGGTGGATCCAGGTTGAGCGTCCCTATTTCCACACACTCCTCACCCTGAGTGACAACTCGCGCCCTCGTCGACCCGACACCTTTGCCTTACCCCTCAATAGAACACGAACCGCTACTCACGACCCCAGAGAGCAGGGCTACCTGTCGTCGCCCGTCGGTCGCCAGCCCTTCCAGCCCTCCACCGGTCGCCACGTCCTCCCTGCCCGTCTGCAGGCGCTAGGAAAGGTCCTTTCCTTGCAAATTTGGCAAGGAAAGGACCTTTCCTAGCGCGGCCCGCACCTGGCGCCAAACGCGTGAAGGCCCCCCTTCCCTCGACTGAGCCGAGGGAAGGGGGGCCTTCACGCGCAAATACCGGCGGCGTCAGCGAGCCAGCTCGGACACCAGCTCATAGGAGCGAACCCGGTCCGCCTGGTCGTGCACCATGGTCGTGATCATCAGCTCGTCCGCACCCGTGTCGGCCAGCAGCGTCTCGAGTCCCTTGTGGACCGTCTCGGGCGAACCGATGATGCTGCTCGAAGCCCGGTCCTCGATGAACACGCGCTCGATGTCGGTGTACGGGTAGGCCGCGGCGTCTTCCGGCGTCGGCAGGGGGATGGGACGCCCCTTGCGCAGGCTGAGGAACGTCAGTCCGCTGGGTGCGGCCAGGTACTGGGCCCGTTCGTCGGTCTCGGCGGCCACCACGGAGACGCCGAGCATCACGTACGGCTCGTCCAGGACGTCCGACGGTTTGAACGCGTCGCGGTAGAGCGCCACGGCGGGCAGCGTGTTCTCGGCGCTGAAGTGGTGCGCGAACGAGAACGGCAGGCCCAGTTCGCCCGCCATCCGCGCGCTGAAACCGCTCGACCCGAGCAGCCACACCGGCGGCTTGTTGCCCTCGGCGGTCACGGCGTTGACGGCGCGCTGGTCGGAGTGCTCGAAGTAGGCCAGCAGTTCCGCGAACTGCTGCGGGAAGTTCTCCGCGGTGAGCCCGCCGGGGCCGCGCAGCGCCAGCGCGGTCCGCTGGTCGGTACCCGGGGCCCGTCCGATGCCGAGGTCGATCCGGCCGGGGTGGAACGCCTCCAGTGTGCCGAACTGCTCGGCCACCACCAGCGGAGCGTGGTTCGGCAGCATGACCCCGCCGGAGCCGACCCGGATCCGTTCGGTGGCCGCGGCGACCTGGCCGATCATCACGGCTGTCGCGGAACTCGCGATACCGGGCATGTTGTGGTGCTCGGCGAGCCAGTACCGGTGGTAGCCGAGTGCTTCGGTCCGGCGGGCGAGGTCGAGAGTGTTGCGCAGCGAGTCGCCAACGCCGCCTCCGGCCACGACGGGCGAGAGGTCGAGCACGGACAGCGGGATGTCAGGCAAGGAGGTCACGCATCGGTACAACGCCGCCCGCCCTCGATCCCTTCCCGTGACATCGAGCACCTGTCGATCGATCGAAATTAACCGACGTGATGTACCGGGTATCCGGCGGGCCGCCGCCGTTTTCACGGTACGGTTGCCCCCGAATGCGACCGTGGGAAAACCACTGAAAAGAAAGGATTGAGGGTGCCGCGTCCGGAGCGACCTTTGGACCCCGGGGACGATCCGTTGCTCGAGTTCGCCGCCGATCTCCGGCGATTGCGCGAGAAGGCCGGAAACCCGACGTACCGCGAGCTGGGCAGGCGTGCCCATTACTCGGCGGGCACCCTCTCCGAAGCCGCCGGCGGGAAGAAGATGCCCAGCTTGGCGGTCACGTTGGCCTACGTCCGGGCGTGCGAAGGGCCCGAAGCGGAGTGGGAGACCCGATGGCATGACGTGACCGAGCGGACGCGCACCGGAGTCGGCGATTCACCGGTTGCCCCGCTGAATGGGGAATCGGCCCCTTATATCGGGCTCACCGCATTCGGGCCGGATGACGCGAGCCGATTCTTCGGTCGCGAACGACTTGTCGAGAAACTCGTTACCCGGCTTTCGGGGCAAAGATTTCTCGCGGTTCTGGGAGCTTCCGGTTCCGGTAAGTCGTCTTTGCTCAAGGCGGGTCTGCTCCCGGTGGCGGCCGAGAAGTCCGTGACCCTGCTGATGACCCCCGGTTCGCGGCCGCTGCAGGAATGCGCCGTCCAGTTCGGCGCCGCGCTCGGGCTCGCGCCCGGTGGGCTGCTCGCCGAGTTCACCGAGCATCCGCGCAACCTCGGCCTCGCCGCGCGCCAGCTGGTCGCCGACCGCGAGGGTGACGTCGTGCTGGTCGTCGACCAGTTCGAAGAGGTCTTCACACTTTGCCAGGACGTCGACGAGCGCGCGGCCTTCCTCTCCGCGCTGGTCACCGCGACGGCCGAGCCGGAGAGCCGGACCAGGGTCGTCCTCGGCATCCGCACCGACTTCTACACGCATTGCGCGCGGCATCCCGAGCTGGTCGAGGCCATGCAGGACGCGCAGATCCTCGTCGGCCCGATGAGTACCGAGGAGCTGCGGCAGGCCATCTCGCGGCCGGCGATCGACGCCGGGTACCGCGTCGAGAACGCGCTGGTCTCGCGGCTGGTCGCGGACGCGACAGGACAGCCCGGCGTGCTGCCGCTGCTTTCGCACGCGCTGCTGGAGACCTGGCGCCGCCGCCACGGCAACACCCTCACCCTCACCGGCTACGAGTCCACCGGCGGCATCGAGCGCTCGGTCGCGCAATCCTCCGAGCACACCTTCACCGCGCTGAGCGACCATCAGCAGCGGCTGGCGAACCAGATCTTCCTGCGGATGACCGCGCTCGGCGAAGGCACCGAGGACACCAAACGCCGCATCAGGCGCGACGAGGTGGACGCCGACGATCCCGACGTCGCCGTCGTGTTGGACAGGCTGGCGTCGTCGCGGCTGGTCACCCTCGACGACAACGGCATCGAGATCGCGCACGAGGCGCTGATCCGCGGCTGGCCGCGCCTGCGCGAATGGCTCGCCGAAGACCGTGAAGGCCTGCGCGTGCACCGCCAGCTCACCGAGGCGACCGAAGCGTGGGAATCGGTCGGCCGCGACGACGGCTGGCTCTACCGCGGTGCGCGGCTGTCCATCGCCGTGGAGTGGGCAGGCGAGCACGACAGCGCGCTCTCCCAGCGCGAACGCCGGTTCCTCGACGCGAGCGTGGCCATCGAGAACCACGAGCAGGCCGTCGCGCGCCGCCGCACCCGGCGGCTGCGCCAGCTGGTCGCGCTCCTGGCGGTGCTGCTGGTGCTGGCGACGGCCGCGATGGCGTACGCCGTCCGGGCCGAGCAGACCGCGACCGGCCAGCGCAACAGCGCGCTCGCGCAGAAGGTCGCCGGGCAGGCGGTCGCGATGCGGGCGACGAATCCGGGACTGGCCGCGCAGCTCGCGCTGGCGGCGTATCGGGTCGATCCGGGCACGGAAACCCGGAGCAGCGTGCTCGGGATGGTCGCGTCGCCGTATTCGACCCGTGTCCCCGGGCACGCCAACCGGGTCAACTCGGCCGCCCTGCGCGGCGACGGCCGGGTGATGGTGACAGGCAGCTGGGATCAGACGGCGAAGCTGTGGGACGTCAAGGATCCCTACCGCCCGACCGAACTGGCCACGCTGTCCGGGCACACCGAAAACGTCAATTCGGTGGCGTTCAGCGCCGACGGCGGCGTGGTCGCGACGGCGGGCTGGGACAAGACGGCGCGGCTGTGGAACGTCGCCGATCCCGCGAAACCCGGCCCGGGGGTGGTGGTCGGGGAGCATCCGAGCCGGGTCAACGCGGTCGCGTTCAGCCCGACGGCGCCGGTGCTGGCCACCTCGGACGGCGACGGCACGATCCGCCTGTTCGACGTCCGCGATCCGGCGAAACCGCTGCTCGTGGCCACCCTCACCGGGCACACCGGCAACGTCAACGGTCTCACCTACGCCCCCGACGGCCGGACGCTCGCCTCGGCGGGCGCGGACAAGACCGCGCGGCTGTGGGACGTCGCCGAACCGCTCAAGGCCAAGCCGCTCGGGGTGGTGGCGGGGCACACCGCAGGGGTCCACGCCGCCGCGTTCAGCCCGGACGGGAAGACGCTCGCCACCGCGAGCATCGACCAGACGGCGCGACTGTGGGACGTCGCCGACCCGATGGCGCCGGCTCCGCTGGCGACGATGCCGGCGCACAAGACCATCGTGCGGTCCGTGGCGTTCAGTCCCGACGGGACGACGCTGGCCACGACCGGTTTCGACCGCAACGCGCGGCTGTGGGACATCACCGATCCGAAGAAGCCGCGCGAGAAACTGCCGCTCACCGGGCATACCGCGGCCGTGGTCTGGGCGGTGTTCTCCCACGACGGCCGCACGCTGGTGACCGCGAGCGACGACCAGACGGTGCGGCTGTGGGAGGTGCCGGGGCCCGTGATCAGCGGCCCCGCGAGGTCGGCCTGCCGGGCGGTGTTCAGCTCCGACGGGAAACTGCTGGCCACCGGGAGCCAGGACGGCGTGGTGCGCCTGAACGACGCCCGCGATCCGCGGAACCCGCGTGAGCTGGGCAGGATCACGGGCTTCGGCGGTGGCGTCTGCGGTCTCGCGTTCAGTCCGGACGGCCGGACGCTCGCCGCCGGGTCCTGGGACCACACGATGCGGCTGATCGACGTCACCGATCCGGGCAAGCCCGCAGACCTCGGCGTCTTCAGCCGTCCCCCGGAGGACATCGACGCGGTCGCGTTCAGTCCGGACGGCCGGACCCTCGCGACCGCGGGCACCGGTCACACGGTGAAGCTGTGGGATGTGGCGGACCCGCGGAAACCCGTCGAACTCGCGACTCTGACCGGACACGAGGACGACGTCCATTCGCTCGCGTTCGCCCCGGACGGCCGCACCCTCCTGACCGGGGGCTGGGACCACACCGCGCGGCTGTGGGACGTCTCGATGGTGAAGACGCCGAAGCAGCTTTCTGTGCTGAAGGGTCACACCGACACCGTGTTCTCCGTCGCGTTCAGCCCGGACGGCAAACTCGCCGCCACCGGCGGTGCCGATCGCACCGCGCGGATCTGGGACGTGTCGGATCCGGCCGCTCCGCGGGAGACCGCGCTGGCGACAGGGCACACCGACATCGTCATCTCGGTGGCGTTCAGCGGCGACGGGAAGACCTTCGCGACCGGCAGCTACGACCGGACCGTGCGACTATGGGATGTCGCCGATCCCGGCTCGGTCCGCGAGTCGGCGACCCTGGCCGAGGATGTCGACAGGGTCAACGCGGTGGCGTTCGCCCCCGACGGGCACACGCTCGCGGGCTCCGTCGCGGATGGCAGCGTGCGGTTGTGGGAGACGAGCGCCGAGCGCGCCGCCGAACGCGTCTGCGCGACCGTGTACCCGCGGATCACGGCGGCGGAGTGGGAACAACACCTGCCGGGGCTCGATTACCGGCCTCCGTGCCCGTGACCACCGCCGATTTCGTTGTTCGGCGTTGTTGTTCGGTGAAACCGCCGTGACACCGAACAACGATTAGGCGCTAGAAATACCCCTGGACGTGCGATACGTCCCCAAGACGTTTCACTCACCGGGGGTCTGAAGGGCTCCTTCAGGACATTCACCAGTGCCCTGAAGGAGCCCTTCAGCTTTTTTCGTGGCTTTCCCCGCATACGACGCGACGAAAGGGCCCTTCACCGCGTCGCATGCGGTGAAGGGCCCCTTCAGCCCAAGTCAGACGGCGGGGATCCAGTCCGGGTTCGAAGCCAGGACGGTCAGCTGCTGGGTCGCGCGGGTCAGCGCCACGTACAGCACCCTGCGTCCGGTGGTCGACTCCGTGATGAGGTCGTTGGGCTCCACCAGGACGACGGCGTCGTACTCGAGGCCCTTGGAGTCGAGGCTGCCGACGACCTTGAGCCGCTCGTCCGAGAACCCGTCGAGCCAGCCCTCGACCTCGGGCACCCGGTCCATGGCGGTGATCACCCCGACGGTGCCTTCGACGGACCCCATCAGTTCCTTCACCGCGGCCTGCGTCGCCGCTTCCAGCCCGGCGGCCTCGACCGGCCGGACCTCCGGCGTGATGCCGGTCTGCCGCACCGCGCGTGGGAGCTCGTCGGCCTCGGCGTGCCCGGCGACGACCTTCGCGGCCAGGTCGAAGATCTCCGCCGAGTTCCGGTAGTTGGTGCGGAGGGTGAACCGGCGCCGCGTCGTCTTGAGCCCGAAGGCCTGGTCCCGCGCCATCGCGGCCTCGGCCGGATCAGGCCAGGAACTCTGCACCGGGTCGCCGACCACGGTCCAGCTCGCGTACTTGCCGCGCCGTCCGACCATCCGCCACTGCATCGGCGAGAGGTCCTGCGACTCGTCGATGACCACGTGCGAGTACTCGTCGTAGTGCTCGGGCCGGGTCGGGGCGCCACCGCGGTCGGGGTTGACCTCGATGTGCTGGCGGGCCCGGCGGCTCTTGGGCGGCTGCCCGATCAGGACGCGCAGCTCGTCGAGGAGCGCGATGTCCGCGATGGTCCAGCCGCGGGAGCGATCGGCGAGGTCGGCGGCGAGCATGCTGATCTCGTTGCGGTTGAGCAGGCCCTTCGCCGCGCTCGCGAGCCGCTTCTCGGCGCCCAGCCACCGCAGGATCTGCGCCGGGTACAGGATCGGCCACCACACCACCAGGAACCGGTGGAACTCGATCCGCTCGCCGAGCTCGGAGATCAGCTCGGCCTTGTCGAGCTGGCGGCCGTCGTCCTTCGCGTGCTGGTCGGCCTTCGCCGCAAGCGCGTCGAGCAGCAGCTCGGCGGCGCGGATCCGCGACCGGTTCGGCGGCCCGCCCGCGGTGTGGACCTTGCGGCGCACCTTGTCGAGCTCGCGCGCGTTCAGCCGCAGCACCTCGCCGCGGTAGACGATCTTCATGTCCTCGGGCGCCTCCGCCGGCGTGTCCCGCAGCGCGCGCAGCAGGATCTTGCGCATCCGCAGTGAGCCCTTGATCGCCGCCAGCGGTGCCGGGTCCTGCCTGGTCGCTTCGAGGCCGTCGAGGACCTCTCCGAGCGCGCGCAGTTCGACGTTCGTCTCGCCCATCGACGGCAGCACCCGCGAGATGTAGCTGGTGAACACCCCGGACGGGCCGATCACCAGCACGCCCGCGCCGCCGAGCTGGCGGCGGTAGCGGTAGAGCAGGTACGCCGCGCGGTGCAGCGCGACCGCGGTCTTGCCGGTGCCGGGACCGCCGGTGATCTCCGTGACACCGCGCCACGGCGCCCGGATGACCTCGTCCTGTTCCTTCTGGATGGTCGCGACGATGTCCCGCATCTTCTCGCCACGCGACCGTCCGAGCGCGGCCATCAGCGCACCCTCGCCGACGATCTGCATGGACTCGGGGACCGCGTCGGCGATCAGCACGTCGTCGTCGACGTCGAGCACGTTCTGCCCGGAACACCGGATCACCCGGCGCCGGACGACGTCCATCGGCTCCTCGGCCGTCGCCTGGTAGAACGCCGCGGCCGCGGGGGCGCGCCAGTCGGTGACGAGGTTGTCGAACTCCGCGTCGCGGATACCGAGACGGCCGACGTAGATGTGGTCGTTGTCGAGGTGGTCGAGCCTGCCGAACACCAGCCCCTCGTACTCCGCGTCGAGAGTCTGGAGGGTCTGATTGGCGTGGTACACCATCATGTCCCGTTCGAACAGCATCGACGCCTGCTCGAAGATCGCTTCCCGCCCGGCTCCATGGCCGATCTCATAGCCCTTGGTACGCATGGCCTCTGCCTGGGCTCGCAATTCGGCGAGCCGGGTGTAGACGGTGTCCACATGGGCTTGCTCGATGGCGATCTCGGCCCGTCTGACCCGAGGTTCGGACACGCAACGCTCCTAAACGCTTCTATCGCCTCCGAGGGCGAAGGACGACTCTACGCGAGCTGGGCGGCGCCTTCACCAAGTCCCGTCCAACGTCACGGCGGAAGCCGTTGAGGCACGATGCTCCAATGACCAGGATCGTGGCGGGGACCGCGGGCGGCAGGCGGTTGAAGGTCCCTCCGAAGGGCACCAGGCCCACATCGGAACGCGTGCGTGAAGCGCTGTTCAACGCGCTCGATGTCGCCGGTGAGCTGCAGGGGAGCAAGGTCCTCGATCTTTATGCCGGTTCGGGCGCGCTCGGGCTGGAGGCGTTGTCCCGCGGTGCGTCGGGCGCGCTGTTCGTCGAGTCGGACAGGCGCGCGGTCGAAGTGCTCAAGGGGAACGTCGCCGCACTGGGGCTCGGTGGCACCGTCCGGGCAGGGGCCGTCGAGTCGGTCGTCGCCGTTCCGGCGCCCGAAACGTTCGACGTCGTCCTCGCGGATCCGCCGTACGCCGTGGACTCCACCCGCCTGGGGGAGGTCATGGCCGCGCTCGCGGCGGGCCGGTGGGTCGAGGACGGGGCGCTGGTGGTGATCGAACGGGCCGCGCGGGACGGCGAGCCGGACTGGCCGCCGGGCTTCGAGCCGATGCGGACGAAGCGCTATGGCGACACCGCGCTCTACTGGGCCGAATATCAGGTGTGACGCCGCACTGGGAAAGCGCACAGGACGCGCAGCAGGCCCTCTGCCTTGGTAGCGTCCGCGCCATGCGGCGTGCGGTCTGTCCCGGGTCCTACGACCCGGCCACCAATGGACATCTCGACATCATCGAGCGGGCGGCGAGGCTGTTCGACGAGGTCGTCGTCGCGGTGGGGGTGAACAAGAGCAAGAAGGGCCTGTTCACCACCGAGGAGCGGATGGACATCCTCCGCGAGATCACCGCGAAGCTGCCGAACGTGCGCGTCGACTCCTGGCAGGGCCTCCTGGTCGACTACTGCCGCGAGAACGACATCATCGCGGTCGCGAAGGGCCTGCGGTCGGTCAGCGACTTCGACTACGAGCTCCAGATGGCCCAGATGAACCGCGAGCTGACCGGGCTCGAAACGCTCCTGATGGCGAACAACCCGGCGTACGGTTTCGTGTCGAGCTCGCTGGTCAAGGAGATCTCCGCGCTCGGTGGCGACATCGAGCACCTGGTACCGCCGATAGTGTTCAAACGCCTCTCGGAGAAGTACTCCGAGCGAGGTTGACCCGAACGGCCGAGGCCGTTGGTCGGTCAGCGGTGAGCGGCGGTGGAGAGTTCATCTCGACGCCTTCTGGCGAACACACGATCGGGTTACGGTCCGAAAATGACCAACAAACGATCGCGGGCAGCCGCCGCGCTGCTCGTTCTGCTCGTCACATTCTTCGGCGGGGTCGGTGCGGCGCAGGCCGCCGCCCCCGTCTCCATCCAGCAGAACCCCTGTGGGGATCTCACCGGGTTCAAGCACACGTCGCTCTCGGCGCTGCCCGCCGAGGCGACGACGACGTACAACCTCATCCAGAAGGGTGGGCCGTACCCGTACCCGGACAACGACGGAACGGTCTTCTCGAACCGGGAGAACATCCTCCCGAAGTGCGCTTCGGGCTACTACCACGAGTACACCGTCCCGACCCCGGGCTCGTCGAACCGCGGCACGCGCCGCATCGTCACCGGGACCGGCGGGGAGTACTTCTACACCGGCGACCACTACAAGACCTTCTCCGTGGTCGACGTCAAGGGCACGCCGTCGCCGTCCTGCGGTGACACCTCGAAGCTGACGAAGGTCGGCTACTCGACGCTGTCTTCCGCGGCGAAGTCCGTGGTGGACAAGGCCCGCGGCGGCGCGACCGGCACGGTCTACGAGAACCGCGAAGGTGTGCTGCCGTCGTGCGCCGCCGGCTACTACCAGCTGTTCCCGGTGGGCACGAGCGACCGCGTGATCTCCGGCAAGGGCGGCGAGATCATCTACACGCCGGACCGCTACGCGACCTTCAAGTCGGTCAATCTCAACGGCTGAACCACCCATGCAACGTTTCGTGCCTCCCCGTCCGTGAGATACACCGGAACACGGATGAGGAGGCACGATGCGGTCTGGGGACGATGCGAGCTTCAGGGAGTTCGCCAGAGACAAGGCGCTACCGCTCCGGCGGACGGCGTACCTGCTCTGCGGCGACTGGCATCTCGCGGAGGATCTGGTCCAAACCGCGCTGATCAAGCTCTACCGGGTCTGGCCGAAGGCCCGCCGGAAAGGGCCCGTCGACAACTATACGAGGCAGATCCTGATGCGCTGCTGGCTCGATGAGCGGCGACGACCATGGCGGCGGAAAGAGAACCGCGACGGCATCGTCCCCGAAGAGCCCACAGCCCCGGCCGGCAGCACTGATGCCGGTATTTCGGATTCACTGCTTCGAGCCCTCGCCGAAGTTCCGCCGAAACAGCGCGCCGCCGTCGTGCTGCGCTACTGCGCCGATCTCCCGGTCGCGGAGGTCGCCGTCGCGCTGCGCTGTTCGGAAGGGACGGTCAGGAGCCAGGCCGCGCGGGGGCTCGACGTCCTCCGCGCGGCCCTGCAGAGACAGCACGACGAGGCTGTCTCCGGGAGGAGCGCGTGATGGACGAACTCGAAAACAGGCTGCGCGGGATCACACTGGCCGAGCCCCCGCTCGGCTTCGACCCGGACGAGGTCGCCGGCACGGCGGCGAAGAAGGTGCGAAGCCGTCGGGCGGTCTTCGCGACGGGGGCCGCGACGCTGGCGGTGATCGCGGCGGCGGTGGTGTTCGTGGCGCCCGCCGGGCCCGTGGTCACGCCCGCCGTGCCGACGTCCCCGCCGGCCGCCCGGTCCGCGCCACCGGTTGCGACGGAGGTGGATCTGACGGCACAGAAGGCGAGGGTCAGCGGGCATCTGGCCGCCGCGCTGCCTGCCGTGCTCACCGGGGCGACGGACATCCGGATCCGTTCCGCACATCAGTTGCGCACCTGGGACATCCTCATCTTCATGGTCAGCTACCGAGACTCTTCCGGCGCCGAGCGTCCCTTGATCATCACGCTCCTCGGAACCGAGGCCGCCAAACGGGGATTCTCGCTCGAAGACAGCTGTGAACCGGGCCGCAAGACCCGCGGCGATTTCGACGCGGACATCGGCGGGGTGACGAGCGGCGAACCAGTGGACTGCGTGAAGCTGCCCCAATCGGACGGGAGCACCGTCGTCGTCACCGGCACCGTCCCGTCGCTGCCCCCGGGCGACAACGACCCTGGCCGCGACGCGACCGTGTACCGGGTCGACGGCACGTCGGTCTCCGTGTCCAGCGGCGCGAGCGACTGGGGTTCGCGTCCGGCGGACGAACAGCTGATCAAGCTGGTCATGGATCCGGAGCTCGACCTCCGGTGACCGGTGTGCGGTGCCGGGCGGGTCCGTCGGGGGACACGCCCGGTACCGCGTGCTTTCACCCCTTACAGCGCCGGTGCGGGCAAACTGAGCTCAGGGAATGTGGGGATCGCTGTAGGTAGGGAGTGGCCGTGTACCGGGTTTTCGAGGCGCTCGACGAGCTCGTCACCATCGTGGAGGAAGCCCGCGGCGTGCCGATGACCTCCAGTTGCGTAGTCCCGCGCGGGGAGGCGCTCGAACTGCTCGACGACATCCGCGACGCCCTTCCGGGTGAAGTGGACGACGCGCAGGACGTCCTCGACAAACGTGATCAGCTGATCCAGACCGCCCGCACCGAGGCGGCGGAGACGATCACCACGGCGAACACCGAGGCCGACCGCACGGTCGCCGACGCGCAGGCCGAGGCCGAGCGCATCCTCGCCGACGCCCGCGCCCGCGCCGAGCAGATGATGGGCGACGCGCACGGCGAGGCCGAGCGCATGGTCGCCGCCGGACAGGCCGAGTTCCAGAGCCTCACCGACCGGTCCCGTGCCGAGTCGGAGCGGATGATCCAGGCCGGCCGCGACGCCTACGAGCGCGCCATCGAGGACGGGCGCGCCGAACAGGCCCGCCTCGTCGCGCAGACCGAGGTCGTCCAGGCCGCGCATGGCGAAGCGGCGCGCATCGTCGACGAGGCGCACGTCGAGGCCGACAAGCAGCGCAGCGACTGCGACGCCTACGTCGACGGCAAGCTCGCCGAGTTCTCCGAACTGCTGGCGACCACGCTGCGGACGGTCGACTCCGGGCGCAACCACCTGCGGTCCCCGGTCAACCTGCCGGGCAACAGCCGCACGTCGCTCTACGACTACCAGAGTTAATTGCTCGCGCGCTGACGGTTCCAGTTGCTCGCGCGCTGACGAAAACTCGCCGAAGGGGCGCCGGCCCGTACGTCACTCACGTCGTGCGGGAAGGCGCCCCTTCATCGAGTTTTCGTGGGCCTTCGGCCCGAAAGAGGGCGCGTGAGGGGTGAAGTCTCCGTTCGGCGCTGCGCGCCTTCGCGGAGACCGTTCGGTGCTGGAGCCGCGGTCACCTGGGGGTGTGCGGGGGCGTGCTGGTAAACCGGTGGCGGGCACTGCGTACCCTGGTCATCGATGTCTGAGAACAAGTCGCCGCAGGCCAGGCCTGCGCAACTGCACGACCGGAGCCCGTGGGTGCTCGACACCCGCGAACTCGGCCGTCACGCCGGCCTGAGCAAGGCCGTCCAACGCACCGTGCCCGTCGAGACCGCACTCGGGGTGCCCGACGTCATCACCATCGACGTCGGCTCCAACCTCGAACTCGACCTGACACTCGAGTCCGTCGTCGAGGGTGTGTACGTCAGCGGTACGGCCTCCGCCGTCGCGACGGGGCACTGCTCGCGGTGCCTCGACCCGATCACCGAGGACGTCGAGGTCGACCTGACCGAGCTGTTCGCGTACCCGGGCTCCGCGACCGAGGAGACCACCGACGAGGACGAGATCCCCCGTCTGGTGGACGACCGGATCGACCTCGAGCCGACGGTCCGCGACGCGGTGGTGCTGGCGTTGCCGCTGGCCCCGCTGTGCACCGAGGACTGCCAGGGTCTGTGCATCGAATGCGGTGTCAAGTGGGCCGATCTCGAGCCCGGGCACGGGCATGAGAAGATAGACCCTCGGTGGGCCACACTGGTGAAGCGTTTCGGCGACGAAACGACCGATGACCAGGCTGATGGCCCCGGAAAGCAAGCCTGACGAGCACCAGCTCGTTCCGGAGAAGCAAGTTCGCTCGCGACCGCGGGCAGACCGTCTGAAGGAGATCTACTCGTGGCCGTCCCGAAGCGGAAGATGTCGCGATCCAACACCCGCGCGCGCCGCAGCCAGTGGAAGGCGGCTCCGGTTCAGCTGGTGCCCTGCTCCAACCGCGCCTGCAAGCAGCCGAAGCTCCAGCACATCGCGTGCCCGGCCTGCGGCCAGCACAACGGTCGCCAGGTCGTCGAGCCCGCCTGATCGGCAGCTGACGACATGGGGGGCAAATCGGCCGGTGGACCGCCCGCTGACCCCGCACCGCTGCTCGAAGCACTCGGGATCACCATCGAACCCGGGCTGCTGACGCTGTCGCTGACCCACCGTTCTTATGCTTATGAGAACGGTGGGTTGCCGCCGAACGAGCGCCTGGAATTCCTCGGGGACGCGGTGCTGGGTCTGGTCGTCACCGACCATCTCTACAACACCCATCCCGACCTGGCCGAAGGTCAGCTCGCGAAGCTCCGTGCCAGCGTGGTCAACATGCACGCACTGGCGCGGGTCGCGCGCGGCCTCGGCGAAGGCGGCCTGGGCAAGCACCTGTTGCTGGGCAAGGGCGAAGAGCTCACCGGCGGCCGGGACAAGGCGAGCATCCTCGCCGACGGGCTCGAAGCCGTCATCGGCGCCGCGTACCAGCAGCACGGCATCGAACTCGCACGCCAGCTCGTGCACCACCTGTTCGACGGCCTGCTCGCCGAAGCGCCGCTGCGCGGTGCCGGCCTGGACTGGAAGACCAGTCTCCAGGAGCTGACCGCGTCGGCAGGGCTCGGCGTACCCGAGTACAAGGTCGAGGACACCGGACCCGATCACCGCAAGGAGTTCAGCGCCACCGTCCTCGTCGGCGGGCGTGAACTCGGCTACGGCTCGGGGACGACCAAGAAGGAAGCCGAGCAGAAGTCCGCCGAGACGGCCTGGCGCCAGCTTTCGGCTGAGCTCGACATCGAACAGCCGCCGAAGACGACCTGAGTCCTCTTCAGCGGGACGGTTCGTTGACGCTTCAGTCGGTGAATCAGTAACATCAACGCAGTCCGCCGCCACTGACGCGACCGTTCAGGTCGCCTGTCGAGAGGTCGGCGGATGCGTGCTTTCTGTCTTGTCACCGCGACGGTTTTGGCTTTGGCGGCCGCCCCCGCCACGGCGTCGGCCGCCCAAGTCGTCCGGGTGACCTCGCTCGGTGCGTTGCAGTCCGCGATCGACAAGGCCGTTCCCGGCGACGAGATCAGGCTGGCCGACGGAAGTTACTCGGCGGGCTCGGCCATCTCCATCAAACGGTCGGGGTCGGCGAGCGCGCCGATCACCATCACCGCGGAACACGTCGGCAAGGCCGAGATCAAGGGCTCCGCGGGGTTCTCGTTCACCTCGGGCGCGTCGAACGTCGTGCTGCGCGGATTCAAGCTCCGGCACGGTGGTGCCCTGAGCGTGCCCGCGGGCAGTACGCACAACCGGCTGACCCGGCTCGACGTCCAGCTCACCAGCGGCGGCAACTGGGTCACGCTCAGCGGTGACGACACCGAGTTCGACCACAACGTGCTGCAGAACCGCACCAGCCAGGGTGTTTTCCTGCAGGTGCTCGGGCCGTCGAACGACATGGCGAAGCGGGTGCGGGTGCACCACAACTACTTCTCCAACCACCAGTTCACCGGGTCGAACGGTGGTGAGTCGATCCGGTTCGGGCTGAGCAGCCGCCAGAAGTACAAGGCGGGCGGCGTCGTCGAGTACAACTTGTTCGAGAAGGCCGACGGCGATTCCGAGGCGATCTCCGTGAAGTCTTCGGACAACGTCGTCCGCTACAACACGATCCGCGACAGCCGCGGTTTCATCGTGCTGCGCCACGGGGACCGCAGTGTGGTGGAGGGGAACATCCTGCTGGGGAAGTCCGGGATCCGCTTCCACGGCAACGATCACAAGATCGTCGGCAACTATGTGCACACCACGGCGAACCGCGGGATCGTCTTCGGTTCGGGCAACGAGGCCGACAGCGGGCCGGACAGCAAACTCCACGACCGGCCCGACAGGGTCGTTGTCGCGTACAACACCGTGGTCGGGACCACCGACGGCATCCACGGCGACGGCGGTGACTTCAAGCCCAAGGACTGCGTGCTGGCGAACAACATCCTGCAGGGGACGGGAACGCTCGTGAGCATGCCGGGCGGTTCGGACGTGAAGTACGAGGGGAACATCGCCTGGGGCGGGACGGCGGGGATGCCTTCCCGCGGATACCAGGCCGTCGATCCCAAGCTGGTGCAGCAGGACGGGTTGTACCGGTTGTCCGCGGGAAGCCCGGCTGTCGACGCCGGTGTCGGGTCTTATCCCTACGCGGGGACCGACTTCGACCTGCAGACGCGGTCCGGGAAGTTCGACGTCGGGGCCGACGAGTTGCTGCCGGGTGGGGCGCGGAAGGCGTTGACCAAGGCGGACGTCGGACCCCTCGCCCCCTGAACCCCCGCCCCCGAGCCCTTCGTGAGTGGCGATTCGGGCTCTAGCGGACCGGTTTTTTGCTTACCCGCCTGCCCCAGGTCGTGTCACTCGCGACGGTGAAGGAACTGGGACGTTGACTGTCCTGATTCCTTCACCGTCGATCGGGCATCCGCTGGGATCGTCAGTCTCGTGCAGGTCAGCGACAGGTAGGCAATACCGGTCCGTGCCGGCGAGACTCACGACCAAGGCCTGCTCGCAGACCGCGCCCCTCACCGTGGTCGTGAGTGGTAAGTGCCGTTCTAACGACACTCACCACTCACGAGGGAGTCCACGGCCCAGTGGGAGAATCGACGGCATGCCCGAACTCCCCGAGGTCGAGGTGGTCCGTGCCGGGCTCGAGGCGCACGTCTCCGGCCGGACGATCACCGACGTCGAAGTCCTGCACGCCCGCGCGATCCGCCGCCACGAACTCGGCGCCGAAGACTTCGGCGGACGGCTTTCCGGCACCAAGATCACCGCCGCCCGCCGTCGCGGCAAGTATCTGTGGCTGGAGCTCTCCGACGGCCAGGCCATGCTCGCGCACCTCGGCATGAGCGGCCAGATGCTCGTCCAGCCCGGAGACACGCCTGACGAGAAGCACCTTCGCGTGCGCTTCCGCTTCGCCGACAACGGTCCGGAGCTGCGCTTCGTCGACCAGCGGACCTTTGGTGGTCTCGCGCTCGCGGAACTCACCGACGTCGACGGGACCGCGTTGCCGAGCACCATCGCGCATATCGCCCGCGATCCGATGGACCCGCGCTTCGACCTCGACCAGGCCGTCCGCGCGCTGCGGTCGAGGCGGACCGAGATCAAACGCGCCCTGCTCGACCAGACCCTCGTCTCCGGTATCGGCAACATCTACGCCGACGAAGCCCTTTGGCGGTCCAAGCTCCATTGGGCCCGACCGACCGACAGGCTCACCGCGGCCCACGGCCGCACCGTGCTCACCGCCGCCACCGAGGTGATGGCCGCCGCGCTCGTCGCGGGCGGGACGTCGTTCGACGCGCTTTACGTAAACATCAACGGCGAGTCCGGATACTTCGACCGGTCGCTCGACGCCTACGGCCAGGAAGGACTGCCTTGCGGCCGGTGTGGGACGGCCATCCGGCGCGACCCCTTCATGAACCGTTCGTCGTTTTCCTGCCCGCGATGCCAGCCGCGTCCGCGTGCGAGGTGAAAACTGACGTGTATGAATGAGGGCTTGTAGTCAACTAGCATGAACGGGCACGACATGTAGGGAGTGGGATGGTGGCCGCGACCGAGCCCGGCAAGACGACGCTCGCCGAAAAGATCGACAAGCTGTTCCAGATCGTGCTGAGACCCGATCGTGAGCCGTACAGCCACGACGAGGTCGCCAAGGCCTGCCGTGAGGCGACCGGCGAGAGTTTCTCGACGACCTACCTGTGGCAGTTGCGCACCGGTCGGCGTGACAACCCCACGAAACGCCACCTCGAGGCGCTCGCCCAGTTCTTCGGCGTCTCGCCGGCGTACTTCTTCGACGACGAGCAGAGCGCGAAGATCGCCGAGGAGCTCGCGCTCCTGGGAGCCCTCCGCGACGCCGGAGTCCGCGATGTCGCGCTGCGGGCAGTAACACTTTCACCCGATGGACTCGACACCATCAGCGACATGATCGACGCGATCGCCCGCAGGGAATCCGGACGGGGCGGCCAGAAGAGGGAGGCGTGAGTGGACCGCCGCCGTAAGGAGTTGTGGCGCCGCTGCCGGAGTCTCGCCGACGGTGTCACCCTTCCCGAACCCTTCGACGCCGCGGCCTTCATCGCCGAACTGGCCGCCGAGCGTGCTCGCCCGATCGAATTGATGCAGGTCAGCGTCCCCTCCAGTGGCCCGTGCGGGCTGTTGATGAGCACCGAGCGCGCGGACTACATCCTCTACCCGACCAACACCACGGCCCTGCACCGGCGGCACATCCTCCTGCACGAGGTCGGCCACCTGCTGTGCGGCCACGTCGGTTCGGACGCGGGAGCCGACGGGATCGCGCTCGACGCCGCCGCCAGCAAGACCCTCATGCCGAACCTGTCGCCCGAACTCGTCCGCCGCGTCCTCGGCCGCACGGGGTACAGCGCCGTCGAGGAACAAGAAGCCGAACTGCTCGCCAGCCTGCTGGCGCAACGTGTCTCCCGGACGGCGGCGCGCGGCGCGGCGCACCTCGACGAGAGCGGGAGCGACCTCGCCGGCGGGCTGGCCAGAGTCGGCAACCTCTTCGGCAGCCGGAAGCGACGCCTGCCGTGACCGAGACCATCGCGTACTTCTGCTGCGTGGTGGCTTGCGTGGGGTTCGGGTACAAGTTGATCCAGGCCCGGCACACCCAGCCGTTGCGGCGGATGTGGTTCCTCAGCGCCTTCGGGATGTGCATCGCGGGCGGCATCATGCTGCTCACGCCCGCGATGGAGAACGCCGTCGGCGTCGAAGAACCCGTCGGCAGTCTCCTGAACCTCGCCGCGGACGTGCTCAAGATCGGTGCGATGGCCTTCGCGGTCGCGTTCGCGCATTCGCTGAAACTGGGGGAGGGCAAGCGGATCGGCTGGCACGCGATGCTGTCCTGGGGCGTCGTGGCCGCGGAGGTCGCGCTCTTCTTCCTCTCCGACAGCTACCGCGTCGGCGAGCACACCGCCGCCGGGCCGGGCAGGCTCGGCTGGTTCGTCGCGTACAACGTCCTCTTCCTCGCCTACGGCCTGATCAGCCTGCTGACCTTCTCGATCGTCTTCGCCCGCTTCGCGCACCATGCCGATCCCGGCCCGCTTCGCACCGGGCTGTGGCTGCTCGTCGGCGGCGGGGTTTCCGCGCTGGCCTGGACTTTCTGGGACGTCGACGACATCTACGTCCTCGCCACCACCGGTGCGGTCGACGCCGGTGAGGACACGCTCTCGGCGATCTTGGCGGCGCTGAGCGTCGGGCTCGCCGGGGCGGGCGCGACGCTCAGCGTGTGGGGGCCCGCGCTGGCCACCCCGTTCCGCCTGATCGGCACGTACCGGACGTACCGCCGGATCGAGCCGCTGTGGACAGCGCTGCGCGAAGCCGTTCCGGGAATCGCGCTGGACCCGGGTCCCGGTATGCCGGGCGGCGTCGAATTCGCCTTGTACCGCAGGGTCATCGAGATCCGGGACGGCCATCTCGCGCTGCGCCCCTACTTCGATCCGGACGTCCCGACAGCGGCGGAAGCCGAGGCCCGCAAGGCGAAGGTCCCCGAAGCCCGCGTCCCCGCGACGATCGAGGCCGCGGCCTTGGCCGCCGCGCTCGTCGCCTCCGAGGCGGGCCGCCGGTACGCCCCCGACGACGTTCCGGCGACCTACCTCGACGAGCCGGACATCGCCACCGAAGCGGCGTGGCTGGTGGAAGTCACCCACGCCTGGCGACGGTCCACCGTGGTCGGCCGAATCCGGGACCGGGCCCGGAAACCCGATCTCGCGTGATCAGAGCCGGATCTCGCGTGATCAGAGCCGGAACTCGCGTGATTGGGGCCGGGACTCGCGTGTCACGCCTTCAATCACGCGAGTTCCGCCTTCAATCACGCGTGATCGCCGTCTGATCACGCGAGTTCGGCCGGGCGGGCTAAGGATCGCGCAGGATCTTCGCCACCCCCAGCGGGGCGAAGATCGCGATCAGGAGTACCGACAACACCACGGAACCACGGTCATGACGGAACTCCTTGGTGCGAAGGGCTTTCAGACCGTGACGCGGCGCATCGTGGCGAACCCGCCGGCACCGGCGACGCAGACCAGGATCGCGAGCGCCCCGGTCAGGCCGCCGACGGTCAGCGTGCCGAAGAACGTGCCGAGCTTCGACCACGAATCGGTCCAGGTGAGCACCAGCCCCACGCCCAGCAGTACCAGGACCTGCGCGGCGGAGAACAGGACCACGCCCAGCACCGAAGCGCGCCGGTAGATCAGGCCGTACCACATGCCGTAGAGGAACATCAGCGTCAGGAACACGAACGACGTGAGCAGCGTCAGGTACCAGGGGCCGTCGAGCAGCCAGGGCACCCGGAAGTAGTTGAGACCGAGCCCCCAGCCGCCGGTCGCCTCTTCGATCGCCTGGAACACGGTGATCCCCACCGCGTACAGCGCGGAGAGCCCGGCGACCAGCAGGACCGTGCCCAGGTAGTACGACCGCCTCGACACACCGAGCGCCAGCCCGAACGGCAGCGACTTCGTCATGCTCATGGCACCGCAGACGAGCATGAACACGAACAACGTGAACAGGCCGCCGGAGTAGTTGTCCTCGGGTTTGTCGGGGATCAGCGAGAAAATCGCGAGGTTCACCCCGAAGGCGAAGAGTGTGACGCCGACAGGGAGGACCAGGTACTGGAGCCGGTCCACCAGGTGATAACGCGCGACCTTGATCAAGGTGTTCATGCGGACGCCTCCTCTGTGCTCGTCGCCTGTCCGTTGGAGGTGTGCACCATCAATTGCTGCAAGGAAAGCGGTTCGAGTTTCAGGTGCAGGGCCTGTGCCCGTGCCTTCGCCGCCGCGTCGATGGCCTCGGCGACGGTGACCGAAGCCCTCGAACCGATCTTGCGGCGGTGCAGCACCCGGCGGCCGGAGACGAAGTCGTCCACTGCGATGGCGGGTCCGGTGACCGTGACGGCCACGCCGCGCAGGTCGTCGGCGGGCGCGTCGAGGACGACGCGGCCCTTGTCGATCATCACGACGTGCTCCAGCAGATCGGCCACTTCGTCGATCAGGTGCGTGGAGAGCAGCACCGTGCGCGGATGAGCCGAGTAGTCGTCGAGCAACCGGTCGTAGAACAGTTGCCGCGCGACGGCGTCGAGGCCCGCGTACGGCTCGTCGAGCAGCGTGAGTTCCGCCCGTGCCGCCAGCCCGATCGTGATCGACAGCGCCGAGCGCATCCCTCGCGAGAGCTTCTTGACCGGGCGCTTCAGCGGCAGATCGAAGTCGCGGAGCAGCGTGTCGGCGAGCTCGGCGTCCCAGTTCGGGTAGAACCACGACGCCGCCGAGAGGGCGTGGCGGACCTTGAAGTCCGGGAACTGCTGGTCCTCGCGGACGAGCACCATGCGCCGCAGCACCCGCTCGTTCTCCATCGGGCTCTCCCCGAACACGCGGACCGAGCCCGCGCTGGCGAACTCCTGCGCGGTCACGATGCGCAGGAAGGTGCTCTTGCCCGCGCCGTTGCGGCCCAGCAGGCCGGTGATCTTGCCTTCTTCGATGTCGACCGAGACATCGCCGAGCGCGAGGTGGTCGCCGTAGCGCCGGGTCAGGCCGGTGGTCGAAATGGTCGGCGTCATGCGGCGGGTCCTCCGTTCCGGTGTCCGTTCCCGCGGATGAGCGAGATCAGGGTTTCGTCGTCGATGCCGAGTCGCCTTGCTTCGATGAGCATGGGGTCGAGGTACTGCTCGGCGAACCGTTGCCGCCGGTCGGTGAGCAGCTTCTGCCGCGCGCCACCGGCGACGAACATGCCGATCCCGCGCCGCTTCTCGAGCAGCCCGTCGTCGGCGAGCACGTTGATTCCCTTGGCCGCCGTCGCCGGATTGATCCGGTAGAAGGCGGCGAGTTCGTTGGTTGACGGCACGCGTTCCCCCTCGGCCAGGCTTCCCTCGGCGATGTCGTCAGCGATCTGTTCGGCGATCTGCACGAACAGGGGCGTTCCTTCGTCGAGCACGACACCTCCGTTCCCAGTCGTCGTGCACCCTCCCCGGGTGCGATGGTTCATTACTGGACTAAGTAACCCATGAACCACTCGTGGGCGCAAGTGGCTTCCGCCTTGCGCACTACTGTGCAATGCGTGGTACCTTCTGTTGCGTAAGACTGGGAGGGACGCGACTGTGGAGATCAGTCAGCTACTAAAAGGCGTGCTGGACCTCGCCGTTCTCGCGGTGCTTCGCGGGGAGGACGGCTACGGCTACGACGTACTCCGAAGACTCCGGGTCGCGGGGTTGCAGGAAGTGGGCGACGCTTCGGTTTACGGGACGCTCCGGCGGCTGTACAAGGCAGGCCTGCTGACGTCCTATGTGGTGCCGAGTGAAGAAGGCCCGCACCGGAAGTACTACAGCCTCAACGAACCGGGACGCCAGCGCCTCGAAGAATCGACGCAGACCTGGCGGACTTTCGCCACGACGATGAACAGCCTGTTGGGAGAGGCAGCATGAGCACGCAGAATCCGACCGCCGTGCGGGTGTATCTGGCGAGGGTCAGGAGCGCGCTCGCCGACCTGCCCGAGAGCGAAGTCGAGGAGATCCTCGAAGACGTCCGGCCCCACCTCGCCGAAATGGAGGCGGAGCTCGGGGAGAACCCGAAGGTCGATGCCTTGATCGAGCGGCTGGGCAGCCCTGAAAGCTACGCCGCCGAACTGCGGGCGTCCGGCGGCTATCCGCCGCGTCCGGCCGAAGCGGGCGACAAGACCACCTTGCTGAAGGCGAAAACCGGGATCGGCGGAGCGCGGTTCGCGTTCTGGGGCCTGGTGTTCTCGGTCGGCGGGTTCGCGTTGTTCGGCTTCGCGGCCGCGGTGTGGGTCCGGGTGGAACCGATGGCGGGCCTGCTTTTCATCGCGCCCGTCTTCGCGATCAGCGTGGTTTACGTGGTCCGGCGGGGCGTCGCGCCGATCGCGGAACTGCCCGAGGTGGTCAAGCTCCGCGAGATCGTGACTTCGTTCCAAGCCAACCGGAACGGCAAGGGACTGACCTACTTCCGCTCGCTCAAGCCGGCGTGGTGGATCCTGTGCGCGGCGGTGCTGGTCATCTTCGGCCTGCTGCTCGTGCTTCGGAACACCGAGGCCGTGTTGATGCTGCCACTGATGTTGCTGGCGGCCGTCGCGGTGATCTGGGCGGGGCCGAAGCTGAAGGCGGACCGGCGGCTGCTGTGGCTGGCAGTGCCGATCTCGGCGTTCGTCATCGGCAGCATGCTCGGCGGGGCGGGTGCCGCGGTCGACCTGATCGCGAAACGGTCCTACGGCAGCGGCCCCTATAACAGTGGCTACACGCCGAACTACAACGACACCTACGGCAATCCGCAGTTGATGTACGGCAACCAGGGCGTGGAGAACATCTACGCGTTCGACGCCGAGGGCAAGCCGCTGAGCGAGATCTACCTCTACGACGAGAACGGCCGTCCGCTCAGCACGACCCGGTACGCCTGCGAGAAGAGCACGGGTGAGAAGCGGAGGGTCGGCGACGACAACCGCTATCCGCGCCCACTCGTCGAGCGAGGTGTCCAGGACGGTCAGGGGAGCCGCAACGGTTACAACGGTTACCGCGCCTACTGCGAGGAAAGGGCCGACGTCCCGTTCAGCGCGGCGATCCCGAAGGGTGCACCGGTACCGCCTTCCGCGACACCCCAGGCACCGCCGTCTTCCCCGGCGCCGCCGTCGAACTCCACCCAGCCGACGCGCTAGGTGGTCCGGGTGGAGGAGGGCGTCGGGGGCCGCCTCCACCCGATTCGGGGAGAGCCGCGAAAGTCACTTTCGAAGACCTCGGGGATCGAGAAAGTGGCTTTCGCGGCATTTCCTTTTTGTGACCTGCCGGAGCTCTTTCAGCCCACGTCGCGGCCGCTACCCTTTTCGAATGCGTCACCGCGACGAGCCGACTCTCGAGCGCGAGCGGGAACTCGCGAGGATCGAAGCGGCGCTCGATTCCGCCACGGCGGGCGAGGGCCGGGTGGTGGTCGTCGAGGGCCGGGCAGGGATCGGCAAAACCCGGCTGGTCCAGGAGACCCGGGCACTGGCGAAAGGCCGTGGTTTCGGCAGGCTCGAAGCCGTCGGTGACGCGCTCGAAGGGGCGATGGCCTGGGGTGTCGTCCGCCAGCTGGTCGAGTATTCGTTTTCGCGCCACAGCGGGGAAACCCGCTCCGGTCCGGCCGGCGCCGCGCTCCGGGCGCTCGACGCCGTGGCCGCCGATCCGAGCGAGGCCGAACTGGCCAGGACGCTGCACGCGTTGTGGTGGGTCGCGGCTGACCTCTCGTCGGCCCGGCCGCTGCTGATCACGGTCGACGACGCGCACTGGGCGGACCATTCGTCGCTGCGGTTCCTCCTTTACCTCTCGCACCGGATCGCCGATCTGCCGATCGTGCTCGTCGTGGCGACCCGGCCGCCCGCGGAGAACGCCGGCCCGCTGGCCCATCTGAGCGTCTCGCGGCAGGCGGAACGCGTGCTGCCGAAGGCGCTTTCGCTCGAAGCGCTCGCCGAACTCGTGGCCGCCCGAGGGGCGCTCCCTGACTGGGCCGTGGTCATCTCGCTGCACGCCGCCAGTGGCGGGAATCCTTTCCTGGCCAGGGTTCTCGTCGACGAACTCGACGCGCTCGGCCTGGCGCTCGACGTCGGTGCGACCGCGGGCGAGATCGGGAACCTGGGCCCCAGCACGGTTTTCCGCGCGGTGCTGGGCAGGCTGCCCGAGGAAGCCGTCGCGCTCGCCGGAGCCGTCGCGATCCTGGGCACCGGCGGCGATCCGTGGCAGGCCGGAGCGCTGGCGAAGCTGGACACCGCCGGGCTTTCGGCCGCCGTCGAGGCACTGATCTCGGCCAACGTGTTCGCCGGCGACGGCGATCATCTCGTCTTCGTCCATCCCGTCGTCCGTGAGGCCGTTCTCGCCGACCTGGGCCCGATCGCCCGCGGCGCCCTGCACGGTGCCGCGGCGAAAGCGTTGTGCGCGGCGAAAGCCCCGGCGGACCGGGTCGCCGCACATCTCGTTCGCGCGCCGAGGGGCACCCTGCCGGACGCTGCCGGGATCCTGCGTGAGGCCGCGGCTTCGCTGCTTTCGGCCGGTGACCCGAGGACGGCCGCCGCGCATCTGCGCCGGGCCGTCGAGGAGAGCCCGGACGACGCGGCGCTGCGGGCCGAACTCGGCCGCGCGCTGCTCCGCACGGGCGAGGCCGTCGAAGCGCGGCGGCAACTCCTGGTGGCGGCGGACGGCGTGCCCGACGCCGAACTCGTCGCGGCCGCCGCGTCGGCCACGACGGTCGTCGACGGACCCGAAGCCGCTGTCGCCGAACTCCGCGAGGCGATCGCCGCCCGCCCCGGCGGCCCGCGCGACCCCGGCCGGATGCACCTCGAAGCGCGGCTCGCGGTGATCCGCTCTTTCCTGCCGCACCACCGCCGGACGGCGTCCGATCACCTGCGCGCGTACGCGAGCTTGAGCGGCGGCACCCCCGACGAGCGCACCCTGCTCGGCCTGCTCGCGCAGATGGGGCGCTACGAGGTCCGGCCCGCGGACGAGGTCGCCGCGACAGCCTGCCGCGCGCTGGCCAACGGGGCCTACTTCGAAGACGCCACCGGGAGCATCGACGTGATGGTCGGCTGGGTGGTCGCGATGTTCGCGCTGATCTCCGCCGACGGGATCGACGACGCCGGCTGGGAGATCGAGCGCGCGAGGCAGCGGGTGCGGGCGCACGGTTCGCCCGTCGAGTTCGCGATGGTCGCCAACGCCGCGCTGTTCCTCAACTGGCGGCTCGGCAACTTGAGCGTGATGGAGGCCGAAGCCGAGGGCGTGCTCGCCGCGATCGGCGCCGAAGAGCCGTCGCCGCAGGTGATCGCGTTGCGGGCGACGGGGACGCATTTCCTCGCCTACGCCGCGATGGAACGGGGCGATCTCGAGACCGCCGCCGAAGTGCTGGCGCGGTTCGACGGCGACCACGGCGACGGCCCGAGCATGATGCCGACGATGTGGCTGCACGAACCCCGCGCGCTGATCGCGCTCGCCATCGGGAATCCCGTGCTCGCCAGGACACAGGCGTTCCTGCAGCGCGACGAGATGCGCGCGGTGGGCGTCGACCCGCCGACCATCCCGTGGCGGGTGCCCGCCGTGCGCGCCGCGCTGCTGCTCGGCGAGTCGGACCACGCCCTGAAACTGGCCGAGGAACAGGTGAACATCGCGCGGAAGTGGGGCACCACGACGGAGATCGGTGCCGCGCTGCGGCTGCTCGCGCACGCCGACGGCGACCGGCGGCTCGACCTGCTGGCCGAGTCGGTCGGGGTGCTGGAGCGGTCTCCCGCCCGGCTGCACCTCGCTCGTTCGCTGATCGACCTCGGCGAGGCGATGCGGGCCGCCCGGCGGCGCGCGGACGCGCGGATCCCGCTCAACCGCGGGATCGAACTGGCCGCCGAATGCGGTTCGGTCGTGCTGCGCACCCGCGCCGTCGAAGCACTGGAAGCGCTGGGGGACCGGCCCCGGAGGATGAGCGTCGCCGACCCGTCGTCGTTGACCGCGAGCGAACGGCGGGTCGCGGACCTGGCGGCGTCCGGTCAGGCGAACCGCGAGATCGCGCAGGATCTGTTCGTCACCCCGAAAACGGTCGAGAACCATCTGAAGCGCATCTACACGAAGCTCGGCATCGCCGGGCGGCGGGAGCTGGCGCGAGCGGAATTCCGAATGCGGGAACCGCGCCGGAGGACGTAACCTCCCGGGCAACGCGCTGACGGAGACGAGTAGCCAAGGAACCCGCGAGACCCAGAGAGCCGCCGGTAGCTGAGAAGGCGGCCTCGCGCCCTTCGGTGAAGACCCTCCCGAGTGCGGGGAGGAACGGCGTCCGCGCCCCATGCCCCGCCGTCCGGCCCCCGTCACCGGGCCTTCGAGGCCGCCGCTCGTCCAGGGCGGCGGCGAAAGTGCGGTGGTACCGCGAGTTCCCTTCTCGCCCGCACTCCCAAGGGGTCGCGCATATCCGTACAGGAGTTGTGATGATCTCGCGTGTCCTCGTCGCCGACCTGCCCCGGCACGTCGGCGGCCATGTCCGCATCGCCGGCTGGGTGCACCGCCGGCGCCGCCTGAAATCCGTCACCTTCCTGGTGATCCGGGACCGATCCGGGCTCGCCCAGGTCGTGCTCGCCGAACCCGGTGGACCGCCCGAGGAGACCGTGGTCGAGGTCGAAGGCCTCGTTACCGCCAATCCCCAGGCGCCCGGCGGCCTGGAACTCACCGAGCCGTCGGTCGGGCTGCTTTCCGAACCCGCCGAACCGCCGCCGTTCGACCTCTACCGGCCGACGGTGCAGGCCGCGTTGCCCACGGTGCTGGACAACGCCGCCGTCGCGTTGCGGCATCCGCGGCTGAAAGAGGTGTTCACGATCGCGGCGGCGAGCGTCGCGGGGTTCCGTTCGGCGCTGGACCGGCTCGGGTTCACCGAGACCCAGACGCCCAAGATCGTCTCGTCGGCCACGGAATCCGGGGCGAACGTCTTCGGCGTCGACTACTTCGGGAAGCGGGCTTTCCTGGCGCAGTCCCCGCAGTTCTCCAAACAAGCGCTGGTCGGGGTGTTCGAGCGGGTCTACGAGGTCGGCCCTGTCTTCCGCGCCGAACCGCACGACACCGCGCGGCATCTCGCGCAGTACACCAGCCTCGACGCCGAACTCGGCTTCATCGACGGCCACCACGACGTGATGGCTGTGTTGCGGGAGGCGATCGCGGGGATGGCGGACGCCGTCCCGGAGACCGGGGTCGTGGTGCCCGAGGTGATTCCGGAGATCCACTTCTCGGCGGCCCAGGAGCTGATCGCGCGGCTGTCCGGCGAAGACCCCCGTGGTGAGCCCGACCTCGCGCCCGCGCACGAGCGGCTGCTTTCGGACTGGGCCCTGCGCGAACACGGGTCGGAATTCCTGTTCGTCACGGGATATCCGATGGTGAAGCGGCCGTTCTACACGCATCCGGACCCGGCGCGGCCGGAGTACTCCAACAGTTTCGACCTGCTCTTCCGCGGGCTGGAACTGGTGACCGGGGGCCAGCGGCTGCACCGGCACGCCGACTACGTCGCCGCGCTGGCCGCTCGCGGGGAGTCGCCGGAGCCGTACCGGGACTACCTGGCCGTCTTCGCGCACGGGATGCCGCCGCACGGCGGGTTCGCGCTCGGTCTCGAACGCTGGACGGCCCGGCTGCTCGGGCTGCCCAATGTCCGGCAGGCGACGCTCTTCCCGCGTGACCTGCACCGCCTGACCCCCTAGCGGATGACATGAAAGGGTCGTTCAGGACATTTTTCGTCCTGAACGACCCTTTCATGACACATCGGCCCCAGCGATCGAACTCAGCGGAACCGCGTCAGTGGATGAAGGCGCTCCTGGCGGCCAGGTCGGCCAGCAGGGCGCGGCCCTTCTCGGCGTTGCGCGGCTGGGCCAGGACGTCGTAGCGCCGGGCGACCAGCTGGCTCTGCGAGATGAACCCGCGCTTGTTCTTCGAAGCCGCGTACCCCAGCGCGCCGAACAGCAGGTTGAACCCGATACCGCCGACGAGGCCGACGAGGATCGGCACCAGCCCGGCGCCCGGGTTCAGCAGGCTCAGCACGAGACCGAGGAACACACCGAACATCGCGCCCGACAGCGCCGAGCTGGTGAGCACCTTGCTCCAGCCCATCCGCCCGGCGATCCGCTCGACGAGGATCGGTTCGACACCGACGATGGTGACGTCGGTGATCGGGAAGTCCGTTCCCGCGAGGTGGTCGACCGCACGCTGCGCATCGGAGTACGACTCGTAGGAGCCGATCGGCCACCCGCTGGGCAGCGTCGGGAGCTGAGCCCTCCCCTGGGGCTCGGTGAACGTGGTCTGCTGCGTGAATGCCTGTGTCATTCCTTCTCACCTCTCTTGATCCGTACAACGTTCCGGAGGTACGGATCTCCTCCCGTCCGGCGGGATTCACAGCATCTTCTCAGCCGGGCATCGCAGACAATCCGCCCAGGGATCAACTACAGTCCGCAATGGGTAACGAACTAGACCATTGGTCGAGTTGACCGGGTCGGGCTGACCCGGTAGGAAGAAGCCGCAAAGGTACCGCTTCGAACCTTTAGGTGAGGCTGATGGCGAACAGGCGCGGCATGCTCACGCTGGATCGGCTCCGGGAACTGGTCGAGGACGGCACCGTCGACACGGTGCTGGTGGCGATCACCGACATGCAGGGCAGGCTGCAGGGCAAACGCTGCGCCGCCGAATACTTCCTCAACGAGGTCGTCGAGCACGCCACCGAAGCGTGCAACTACCTCCTCGCCGTCGACGTCGACATGAACACCGTCGACGGCTACGCGATGTCGTCCTGGGAGACCGGCTACGGCGACTTCGTCCTGCGCCCGGACTTCGACACGCTGCGCCTGCTCCCGTGGCAGGAAGGGACCGCGCTCGTCCTCGCCGACCTCGAACGGGTGCAGGGCGGCGCCGTCGCCCCCTCGCCCCGCCAGATCCTGCGTGGCCAGCTCGACAGGCTGGCCGCCCTCGGACTCGCCGCGTACGTCGGCACCGAGCTGGAGTTCATCGTCTTCGACGACACCTTCGAGTCGGCCTGGGACAAGCGGTACCAGGACCTCCGCCCGGCCAACCAGTACAACGTCGACTACTCGATGCTCGGCACCTCGCGGATCGAACCGCTGCTGCGCCGGATCCGCAACGACATGGGCGGCGCGGGACTGTACGTCGAGTCGGCCAAGGGCGAGTGCAACCCGGGCCAGCACGAGATCGCCTTCCGCTACGCCGACGCGCTGACCACCTGCGACAACCACAGCATCTACAAGACCGGGTCCAAGGAGATCGCCGCGCAGGAGGGCAAGAGCCTCACGTTCATGGCGAAGTACAACGAACGCGAGGGCAACTCCTGCCACATCCACATCAGCCTGCGCTCCACCGCGGGTGAAGCCGTCCTGGCGGGCGACGGCCCCGGCGGGTTCTCCCCGCTGATGGAGCACTTCCTCGCCGGTCAACTCGCCGGGCTGCGCGAGCTGACGTACTTCTTCGCGCCGAACATCAACTCCTACAAGCGTTTCGTCCCCGGCAGCTTCGCGCCGACGGCCGTCGCGTGGGGCACCGACAACCGCACGTGCGCGCTCCGCGTCGTCGGGCACGGAGACTCGCTCCGCACCGAGAACCGGGTCCCCGGCGGCGACGTGAACCCGTACCTCGCGGTGTCCGCGCTGATCGCGGCCGGGCTCCACGGCATCGAGAACGAGCTGGAGCTGGAGGCGGAGTTCCACGGCAACGCCTATGGTTCCGACAAGCCGACCGTGCCGACGACCTTGCGGGAGTCCGCGGCTCTGCTGGACCGGAGCGAGCTCGCCAGGACAGCGTTCGGGGACGAGGTCGTCGACCACTACCTGAACGCGGCGAAGGTCGAACTCACCGCGTACGACGCCGCCGTCACCGACTGGGAGAGGATCCGTGGCTTCGAACGGCTCTGAGGTCCTGATCGGGCTCACGTCCTATCTGGAACTCGCGAAGTTCCTGGTGTGGGAGACCGAAGCGGCGCTGCTCCACCGCGTCTACGTCGACGGGATCGTCGCGGCGGGCGGCGTCCCGGTCCTGCTGCCGCCGGTGAGCGACGCACACGATCGGCTGATGTCCGCTGTGGACGGTCTCGTGCTGGTCGGCGGCGCCGACGTCGACCCGGCGCGCTACGGCCGGGAGCAGCACGCGACGACGTACACGAGGCCCAGCCGGGACGCGTTCGAGTTCGGGCTGCTGCGGTCCGCTTTGGACAGTGGCAAACCGGTGCTCGGTGTGTGCCGCGGGCTGCAGGTGCTCAGCGTCGCGCTCGGTGGGACGCTCGCCCAGCACTTGCCGGACACTTTGGACACCCATGATCACCAGCCCGCGCCCGCGACCTTCGGCACCACTACGGTGACCCTTGCCGAGGGCAGCCGGGTCGCGTCGATCCTCGGCACCGAGACCAAGGTGCCGTGTTACCACCACCAGGCCATCGACAAGCTCGGCGACGGGCTGGTCCCGGTCGGCTGGGCCGCCGACGGGACCATCGAGGCGGCCGAACTGCCCGGCGACGGTTTCGTGCTCGGCGTCCAATGGCATCCCGAACAGAATCCCGACGACATCAGGCTTTTCGAGGCGCTGGTGAGAGCTGCGAAGGAGCGCGCATGACCACGTTCGAGGTGATCAACCCCGCCACGGAAGAGGTGGTGCGGTCGGTCGCGCTGACCTCGGCCGAGGAGACCGACGCGGCGATCGCCCGCGCGCAGGCGGCGTTCCCCGCCTGGCGCGAGGTGGCTCCCGGCGACCGGGCGCGACTGTTGCGCCGGTTCGCCGACGCCGTCGACGCCGACATCGAGAACCTCGCCCAGCTTGAGGTCGTCAACGCGGGCCACACGATCGGCAACGCGCGCTGGGAAGCGGGCAACGTCCGCGACGTGCTGACGTACTACTCGGCGTCACCCGAACGGCTGGCCGGTCGGCAGATCCCGGTCCCCGGTGGGGTGAACATGACGTTCCACGAGCCGCTCGGCGTGGTCGGCGTGATCGTGCCGTGGAACTTCCCGATGCCCATCGCGGGCTGGGGGTTCGCGCCCGCGCTCGCCGCCGGGAACACCGTCGTGCTCAAACCTGCCGAACTCACCCCGCTGACCGCGATCCGCCTCGGCGAGCTGGCCCGTGAGGCCGGGATCCCCGCAGACGTCTTCCAGGTGCTCCCAGGCAAGGGATCCGTGGTAGGGCAACGGTTCGTGGACCACCCGGCGGTGCGGAAGGTGGTGTTCACCGGCTCCACCGAGGTCGGCAAGCAGATCATGGCGGGCTGCGCCGCGCAGGTGAAGCGGGTGACCCTGGAACTCGGCGGCAAGAACGCGAACATCGTCTTCGCCGACGCAGACCTGGAGAAGGCCGCGGCCACCGCGCCCTACGGCGTCTTCGACAACGCCGGGCAGGACTGCTGCGCGCGGTCGCTGATCCTGGTCCAGTCGAGTGTGTACGAGAAGTTCATGGAGCTGCTGGAACCCGCGGTGAACGGTGTCGTCGTCGGGGATCCTCGGCTCGAGGTGACCGAGATGGGGCCGCTGATCTCGGCGGGGCACCACGCGAAAGTCTCGTCCTATGTGGACGACTCCGCGCCGGTCGCTTTCCGGGGCAGCGCGCCCGTCGGCCCCGGGTACTGGTTCGCGCCGACCGTCGTCACCCCGCCGGACCTGCGGCATCCGCTGGCGTCGGACGAGATCTTCGGCCCCGTCGTCGCGGTGGTCCCCTTCGCTGAAGAGGCGGACGCGGTCACCATGGCCAACGACACCGAGTACGGCTTGTCCGGCTCGATCTGGACCCGCGACGTCGGCCGCGCCTTCCGCGTCGCGCGCGGCGTCGAAGCCGGGAACCTTTCGGTCAACTCGCATTCGTCCGTCCGGTACTGGACGCCGTTCGGCGGGTTCAAACAGTCCGGGCTGGGCCGCGAACTCGGGCCGGACGCTGTCGACGCCTTCACCGAGACCAAAAACGTCTTTATCAGCACGGAGGAATGAATGGTGCAGCGTTTCGAAGGCCGCGTCGCGGTCATCACCGGCGGGAGCAGCGGCATCGGTCTCGCCACCGCGCGGCGGCTGGCGAGCGAGGGCGCGAAGGTCGTCATCGGTGACATCTCCGCCGAGGCGGGCGAAGCCGCGGCCGACGAGGTCGGCGGCCTGTTCGTGCAGGCCGACGTCACCGACGCCGACCAGGTCGAGGCCCTGTTCCAGACCACTGTGGACCGATTCGGCTCGGTCGACGTCGCGTTCAACAACGCCGGCATCTCCCCGCCCGAGGACGACTCGATCCTCACCACCGGCATCGACGCGTGGGAGAAGGTGCAGAAGGTCAACCTGACCTCGGTGTACCTGTGCTGCAAGGCGGTGCTGCCCCATATGCAGCGGCAGGGAAAGGGCTCGATCATCAACACGGCTTCGTTCGTCGCGGTGATGGGCGCGGCGACGTCGCAGATCTCCTACACCGCGTCCAAGGGCGGGGTGCTGGCGATGAGCCGGGAACTGGGCGTGCAGTTCGCGCGGGAGAACATCCGGGTCAACGCGCTGTGCCCAGGACCGGTGAACACACCGCTGCTGAAGGAACTGTTCGCGAAGGACCCCGAGCGGGCCGCGCGGCGGCTGATCCACGTGCCGGTCGGGCGGTTCGCGGAGCCGGAGGAGATCGCGGGCGCCGTCGCCTTCCTGGCGAGCGACGACGCCTCGTTCATCACCGCTTCGCAGTTCCTGGTGGACGGCGGCATTTCGGGCGCCTACGTCACCCCCCTCTGACCTGCCGCATTTCGTCCTCTGAATGCGTTTCGCCTGGTCACGGTGTCCGTGAAGGCCTCCTTCCCTACGCTCAAGCTAGGGAAGGAGGCCTTCACGGACTGCCGAGACGGTGGTCCGCCGTCACTCGTCCCGGTGGCCGGGATGGCGGCCCGCTGACCTGCGCTGTAGTCCTGAGAACGCGAAGCATCCAGGACCACCGAGGAGGCCCCGAGAATGACCCGCCAGATGAGCACCGCCATGCGCGACTGCATCGACCTGTGCAACGAGTGCCACGTCAGGTGCGAGGAGATGATGACGCGCTGCATGGAGGCCGGTGGTGCCAAACTCGGGATGATGATGGTGACCTGCGCGGACATGTCCCGCATGAGCGCCGACATGATGATGCGCTGCTCCGCCATGATCGCCGACCTCGAAATGATGCGCATGTGCGCGAAGACGTGCGGCCTGGCCTCCCAGATGATGCGCATGTGCGCCGACGAGTGCGCCAAGACCGGTGACCCCGAGCTCGCCGAAGCCGCCGACATGATGAGGCGCTGCGCCGAGCTCTGCGGCACCATCACCGCCGAGATGATGATGGAGAACGCGTAACTCGCGTGATCAGGCCCGTGACTCGCGTGATCAGGGCCGTGACTCACGAGTTCCGGCTCCCGTCACGCGAGTTCCGGCTCTGATCACGCGAGTCCCGCCGGGCACGGCGGGTGTCCGGGCGAACGGGAGAAGTGACGTGCCCGGCCAGAAGTAGACGTGCGCTGAACACGCCAGGTACGGTGTGCGCACAACTGCAGATCGGGCCGTCGAGCTGGAGCGGGAGAGCCCTCACGAACGTGGTGGGGCACCGAAGGAGCAAACTCCCCGGAATCTCTCAGGTATCCACTACCGCTTCCGCGAGGCCACTCTGGAAAGCAGGCGCGCAAGTGCGTCTCACCCAAGGTGAAAGCCGTCCTTCCCACGGGCGGTGAAACTCTCAGGTGCCATGACAGAGGGGGAGTTCCCAGCGCACCGGTCTATCCGGCGCCTGACCCAAGGAGCTCCCTTGACCAGTACGTCCTTCGACGACCGGCACATCGGCCCCTCGGAGTCCGAGCAGGCCAAGATGCTCGCCGAGGTCGGCTACGGCAGTCTCGATGCCCTGGTGGCCGCCGCGGTGCCGTCCGCGATCCGGGTCACCCGTGACCTCGACCTTCCGCCCGCCGCGTCAGAAGAGGACGCCATCGCGGAGCTCCGCGCGCTCGCCGCGCTCAACAAGCCGATGACGCAGATGATCGGCCTCGGCTTCCACGACACGGTCACCCCGGCGGTCATCCGCCGCAACGTGCTGGAGAACCCGGCCTGGTACACGGCGTACACGCCGTATCAGCCGGAGATCTCGCAGGGCCGTCTCGAAGCCCTCCTCAACTTCCAGACCATGGTCTCCGAGCTGGCCGGTCTCGCCACCGCGAACGCCTCCCTGCTCGACGAGTCCACCGCGGTCGCCGAGGCCGTCATGTTGATGCGCCGCGTTTCGAAGTCCAAGTCGAACAAGGTCGTCCTCGACGCCGAGTGCCTGCCGCAGACCATCGCCGTCGTCCGCACCCGCGCCGAGGCCATGGGCGTCGAGGTCGAGGTCCGCGACCTGCTCACCGGGCTGCCGGAGGAGTTCTTCGGCGTCGTCGTCCAGTACCCGGGCGCTTCCGGCGTGCTGCGCGGCGCGGGCTTCTACTCCGCCATCTCCGAGACCGCGAAGGCCGCCGGCGCGCTGTACACCGTCGCCGCGGACCTGCTCGCACTCACGCTGGTCACCGCGCCGGGTGAGTTCGGCGCCGACATCGCCGCCGGTTCCACCCAGCGCTTCGGTGTCCCGCTCGGCTACGGCGGGCCGCACGCCGGGTACATGGCCGTCCGCGCCGGGCTCGAGCGCTCGCTGCCGGGCCGCCTCGTCGGGGTCTCGGTCGACGCCGACGGCACCCCCGCGTACCGCCTCGCCCTGCAGACCCGCGAGCAGCACATCCGCCGCGAGAAGGCGACCTCCAACATCTGCACCGCGCAGGTCCTGCCCGCCGTGCTCGCCGCGATGTACGCGGTCTACCACGGTCCGGACGGCCTCAAGCGCATCGCGACCCGCGTTCACGAGCTTGCCGCCGGACTGGCCGACGCGCTGCGAGCGGGCGGGGTCGAGGTCGTTCACGAGGGCTTCTTCGACACCGTCCTCGCCCGCATGCCCGGCCAGGCCGAAGCGGTCGTCGCCGTCGCGCGCGAAAACGGGATCAACCTCGGCCCGGTCGACGCCGACCACGTGCGCATCGCCGTCGACGAGGTCACCACGCCCGCGATCATCGCCAAGGTGCTCAACGCTTTCGGCGTCGAAAACAAGGCCGAAGACGCGCAGGCCCTGCCCACCGGCTTGCACCGCGAGAGCGAGTACCTCACCCACGAGGTCTTCCACTCGCACCGCTCCGAGACCGCGATGCTGCGCTACCTGCGCAGCCTGTCCGACCTGGACTACGCGCTCGACCGCGGCATGATCCCGCTCGGCTCCTGCACGATGAAGCTCAACGCCACCACCGAGATGGAGCCGATCAGCTGGCGCGAGTTCGCGGGTATCCACCCGTTCGCCCCCGCCGACCAGGCCGAGGGCTACCACGTGCTGGTCGAGCAGCTGTCGACCTGGCTCGCCGAGGTCACCGGCTACGACAAGGTGTCGCTGCAGCCGAACGCGGGCAGCCAGGGCGAGCTCGCCGGCCTGCTCGCGATCCGCGCGTACCACCACGCCAACGGTCAGCAGGAGCGCGAGGTCTGCCTGATCCCGTCGTCCGCGCACGGCACGAACGCCGCCTCCGCGGTCATGGCCGGGATGCGCGTCGTCGTGGTCAAGTGCACCGCCGAAGGCAACGTCGACCTCGAAGACCTGCGCGCCAAGGTCGACGCGAACCGCGAAACGCTGTCCGCGATCATGGTGACGTACCCGTCCACGCACGGCGTGTACGAGCACGGCATCGACGAGCTGGCCAAGATCGTCCACGACGCGGGCGGCCAGGTCTACGTCGACGGCGCGAACCTCAACGCCCTGCTGGGGCTCGCCAAGCCGGGTGAGTTCGGCGGCGACGTCTCGCACCTGAACCTGCACAAGACCTTCTGCATCCCGCACGGTGGCGGCGGCCCCGGCGTCGGCCCGGTCGCGGTCCGCGCGCACCTCGCGCCGTACCTGCCGAACCACCCGCTGCTGGAGAAGGCCGGTCCGTCGACCGGCGTCGGCCCGATCAGCGCCGCCCCGTACGGCTCGGCGTCGATCCTGCCGATCTCGTGGGCGTACGTCCGCATGATGGGCGCCGGCGGGCTCACCGCCGCGACCCAGGTCGCCGTGCTCGCCGCGAACTACGTGGCCAAGCGCCTCAACCAGCACTACCCGGTGCTCTACACCGGCCAGGACGGCCTCGTCGCGCACGAATGCATCCTCGACCTGCGCGGTCTCACCAAGGAGACCGGTGTCAGCGTCGACGACGTCGCGAAGCGCCTGATCGACTACGGTTTCCACGCCCCGACCATGTCGTTCCCGGTCGCGGGGACGCTGATGGTCGAGCCGACCGAATCCGAGGACCTCGGCGAGATCGACCGCTTCATCGCGGCGATGATCGCCATCCGCGCGGAGATCGACGCCGTCGCGCAGGGCAAGTGGGCCGCGGACAACAGCCCGCTGCGCAACGCCCCGCACACCGCCGAAACCCTGGTCGGCGACTGGGACCTGCCGTATGACCGCGAACTGGCGGTGTACCCCGCCGGGGTGAACCGCAAGGCCAAGTACTGGCCCCCGGTGCGTCGCATCGACGGTGCGCGCGGGGACCGTAACCTCGTCTGCTCCTGCCCGCCGCTCAACGCCTACGAGAACTGAGGCACTTGATGTCGAAAGAGACGTCCCTGCACGGAGTCCACAAAGGACTGGGTGCGCTGTTCACCGACTTCGCGGGCTGGTCGATGCCGATCCGCTACAGCAGTGAACTGGCGGAGCACAAGGCGGTCCGCGAGACCGCGGGCCTGTTCGACCTGTCCCATATGGCCGAGATCGAGGTGACCGGCCCGCAGGCAGCCGACGTCCTCGACTTCGCGCTGGTCGGCAACCTGTCCGGCGTCAAGCCGGGCCGGGCGCGCTACACGATGATCTGCGACGAGACCGGCGGCGTGCTCGACGACCTGGTCGTCTACCGCCTCGAAGACGAGAAGTTCCTGGTCGTGGCCAACGCGGGCAACGCCGCCGTGGTCGCGGAGGCGCTGGCCGCGCGGGTTTCCGGCTTCGACGCCGTCGTCGACAACAAGTCCGAGGACGTCGCGCTGATCGCCGTCCAGGGCCCGAAGGCCGTCGAGATCCTCGGCGCCGTCACCGACGCCGACCTGGGCGCGCTCAAGTACTACGCGAGCGTCCCGGCCGTCGTGAAGGGTCACGACGTCCTGCTCGCCCGCACCGGGTACACCGGCGAAGACGGCTTCGAGCTGTACGTCCCGGCCGGTGAGGCTCCCGCCGTCTGGCGCATCCTCACCGAGGCCGGCGAGCCGCACGGCCTGCTCCCGGCCGGTCTGGCCTGCCGCGACACACTGCGTCTCGAAGCGGGAATGCCGTTGTACGGCAACGAGCTCAGCCTCCAGCTGAGCCCGTTCGAAGCCGGTCTCGGCCGCGTCGTCAAGTTCGAGAAGCCGAACGACTTCGTCGGTAAGGCCGCGCTCGAAGAGCTGTCCAAGAAGGACGTTCCTCGCGTCCGTGTCGGGCTCAAGGGCTCCGGCCGTCGCGCGCCGCGCCACGGCTACACCGTCCTGTCCGGCGAGACCGAGATCGGCGAGGTCACCAGCGGCGCCCTGTCGCCGACCCTGGGCTACCCGATCGCCATGGCCTACGTGGACCGCGAGCACGCCGAGCCCGGCACCGAGCTTTCCGTCGACATCCGGGGCCGTATCGAGCCCGTCGAGGTCGTCGCCCTGCCCTTCTACTCCCGCGCCTGAAAGGCCCTTTCACCATCATGAGCATCCCCCAGGAACTGAAGTACACGAAGGAACACGAGTGGCTGAACGTCGTCGACGGCGTCGCCACCGTGGGCATCACCGCCTTCGCCGCCGAATCGCTCGGTGACATCGTGTTCGTCCAGCTCCCCTCGGTCGGCGACACCGTCACCGCGGGCGAGGTGTTCGGCGAGGTCGAGTCGACCAAGTCGGTCAGCGAGCTGTACGCACCCGTGGACGGCGAGGTCGTCGAGGTGAACGAGGCCACAACGGACACCCCCGAGATCGTCAACTCGGACCCGTACGCCGAAGGATGGCTCCTGAAGGTGCGTCTGTCCGGCGACGTGCCCGCCCTGCTCGACGCCCAGGCCTACGCCGTGCTCACCCAGGAGAACTGACCTATGTTCAACGCCGCCCTGTCCGAAGTGGACCCCGAGGTCGCCACCGCCGTCGCGGCCGAACTCGACCGGCAGCAGTCGACCCTGGAGATGATCGCCTCGGAGAACTTCGCCCCGGTGGGCGTGCTCGAGGCGCAGGGTTCGGTGCTGACCAACAAGTACGCCGAGGGCTACCCGGGCCGCCGCTACTACGGCGGTTGCGAGCACGTCGACGTCATCGAGCAGCTGGCGATCGACCGCGCGAAGGCCCTGTTCGGCGCCGAGCACGCCAACGTCCAGCCGCACTCGGGCGCGCAGGCCAACGCCGCCGCCATGGTCGCGGTGCTCAACCCCGGCGACACCATCCTCGGTCTCGACCTCGCCCACGGCGGTCACCTGACCCACGGGATGAAGATCAACTTCTCCGGCAAGCTCTACAACGTCGTCGCGTACCACGTCGACAAGGAGACCGGGATCGTCGACGTCGAGGAGATCGAGCGCCTCGCCAAGGAGCACAAGCCGAAGCTGATCATCGCCGGCTGGTCGGCGTACCCGCGTCAGCTCGACTTCGCCGAGTTCCGCCGCATCGCCGACGAGGTCGGCGCGAAGGTCATGGTCGACATGGCGCACTTCGCCGGTCTCGTCGCGGCCGGGCTGCACCCGAGCCCGGTGCCGTACGCGGACATCGTCACCACGACCACGCACAAGACCCTCGGCGGCCCGCGCGGCGGCATCATCCTGTCCCGCCAGGAACTCGCCAAGAAGATCAATTCGGCGGTGTTCCCCGGCCAGCAGGGCGGCCCGCTGGAACACGTCATCGCCGCCAAGGCCGTCGCGCTCAAGATCGCCGCGAGCGAGGAGTTCCGCGAGCGTCAGCAGCGGGTGCTCGAAGGCGCGAAGATCCTGGCCGACCGCCTCTCCCGCACGGACTGCTCCGAAGCGGGCGTCCGCGTGCTGACCGGCGGTACCGACGTGCACCTGGTGCTCGTCGACCTGGTCAACTCCACTTTGGACGGTCAGCAGGCCGAGGACCGGCTGCACTCGGTCGGCATCACGGTCAACCGCAACGCCGTCCCGTTCGACCCGCGTCCGCCGATGATCACCTCGGGCCTGCGCATCGGCACCCCGGCCCTGGCGACCCGCGGCTTCGGCGCCGAGGACTTCGCCGAGGTCGCCGACATCATCGCCGAGGCGTTGCGCCCGGACTTCGACGAGGCTCTGCGCCAGTCGCTGTCCGCCCGGGTCGAACTCCTCGCGAAGAAGCACCCGCTGTACGCGGACCTCAACCGATGAGCGCGGTCCCCGAGGGGCGCAAACTTCTCCGGCTCGAAGTCCGCAACGCGCAGACCCCGATCGAGAAGAAACCGCCGTGGATCAAGACCCGCGCGCGGATGGGCCCCGAGTTCACCGAGCTCAAGGGCCTGGTCAAGCGGGAAGGCCTCCACACCGTCTGTGAGGAGGCCGGTTGTCCCAACATCTACGAATGCTGGGAAGACCGTGAGGCCACGTTCCTGATCGGTGGGAGCCAGTGCACGCGGCGTTGCGACTTCTGCCAGATCGACACCGGCAAGCCCGAGGCGCTGGACACGACCGAGCCGCGCAAGGTGGCGGAGTCGGTGCAGGCGATGGGTTTGCGCTACTCGACGGTCACCGGTGTCGCGCGTGATGATCTCGAAGACGGTGGCGCGTGGTTGTACGCGGAGACCGTGCGTCAGATCCACGCGTTGAACCCGGGTACCGGCGTCGAGCTGCTGATCCCGGACTTCAACGCCGACCCCGACCAGCTGGCCGAGGTGTTCGGCTCGCGGCCGGAGGTTTTGGCGCACAACGTGGAGACGGTGCCGCGGATCTTCAAGCGGATCCGTCCTGGTTTCCGGTACGCGCGGTCGCTGGAGGTCATCACGAAGGCTCGTGAGGCAGGTCTGGTGACGAAGTCGAACCTCATCCTCGGTATGGGCGAGACCCCCGACGAGGTCGCGCCCGCGATGAAGGACCTGGTCGACGCGGGCTGCGAGATCCTCACGATCACCCAGTACTTGCGTCCGTCGCCGCGGCATCACCCGGTGGACCGGTGGGTCAAGCCCGAGGAGTTCGTCGAGCATTCGAAGGCCGCCGAAGCGATGGGTTTCGCTGGTGTGATGGCCGGGCCGCTCGTACGCTCGTCGTATCGGGCCGGTCGGCTATTCGCTCAGACCAAGGCTCACCGCGGCGAAGCGCTGTCGGAGAACTTGGCCCATCTCGCCGCCGAAGGGCCCGCGGCCCAAGAAGCCAGCTCACTGCTGGCCAGATAGGAAGGAGGGCAGATCAATGGCGATCAGCGTCTTCGACCTGTTTTCGATCGGCATCGGCCCCTCCAGCTCCCACACGGTGGGCCCGATGCGTGCCGCACTGACCTTTGTGGACGGTTTGGCGGCCGACGGTGACCTGACGGCCACGGCGCGTGTCCAGAGCGAGCTTTTCGGTTCGCTCGGCGCGACCGGGTTCGGGCACGGCAGCGACAAGGCCGTGCTGCTCGGGCTGTCCGGGGAGCGGCCGGAGGAGATCGAGACCGGCACGGTGCCGGGCAAGATCGCCGAGATCCGGGAAACGGGCAGGCTGCGGGTGCGCGGTGAGCACGAGATCGTGTTCACCGAGGACACCGACCTGACCATGCACCGGCGGAAGTCGTTGCCGGCGCACCCGAACGGGATGATCTTCCGCGCTTTCGACGCCGACGGGAAGGTGCTGCGCGAGCGGACCTACTACTCCGTCGGCGGCGGCTTCGTGCGCGACGAGTCCTACGAGACGGACACTGTCGTCGTCGAGGACTCGACGAAACTGGAGTTCCCGTTCCGCACCGGCGCGGATCTGCTGAAGCACTGCGAGGACACCGGGCTCTCGGTCAGCGAGGTCATGCTGCGCAACGAACTCTCGTGGCGTACGCGTGAGGAGGTCCGCGAGGGCCTGCTGGAGATCTGGCAGGTCATGGTGGAATGCGTGCACAACGGTTGCGAGCACGAGGGCGTCCTGCCGGGCGGGCTCAAGGTGCCTCGGCGCGCGAAGGCGTTGCACGAGAAGCTGCTCGCGGAGGACGGCGTCGGCGATCCGCTGTACGCGATGGACTGGGTGAGCCTGTACGCGCTGGCCGTCAACGAGGAGAACGCCGCGGGCGGTCGCGTCGTCACCGCGCCGACCAACGGCGCGGCGGGGATCATCCCGGCGGTGCTGCACTACTACCAGCGGTTCATCCGGGGCTCGTCGGACGACGGCATCGTGACCTTCATGCTCACCGCGGGCGCGATCGGCTCGATCCTCAAGCAGACGGGCTCGATCTCGGGCGCCGAGGTCGGGTGCCAGGGCGAGGTCGGCTCGGCCAGCGCGATGGCCGCCGCCGGGCTCACCGAGGTCCTCGGCGGGTCACCCGCGCAGGTGGAAAACGCCGCCGAGATCGGCGTCGAACACCACCTGGGGCTGACCTGCGACCCGGTCGGCGGGCTGGTGCAGATCCCGTGCATCGAACGCAACGCCGTCGGCGCGTCGAAGGCGATCCACGCCGCGCGGATGGCGATGCGCGGCGACGGCTCGCACGTCGTGACGCTGGACAAGGCGATCAAGACGATGCGTGAGACCGGCGCCGACATGAGCGTGAAGTACAAGGAGACCGCGCGCGGCGGTCTCGCCGTCAACGTCATCGAGTGCTGACACCCCCGCGTTTCGTCCTCTGGATGCGGTACTTGCACACGCATGTACCGCATCCAGAGGACGACTTGCGGGCGGCCTAAACTCGAAGGGTGGAGTCGAGCACGGTCGCGAACGCGGGTGACGCGCTGTTCCGCCCGGTGCGCGCGGGCAACGCCTTCGAGGAGACCGTCGAAAGGCTGCTCCAGGCGATCCGGCTGGGCGTGGTGGGCGCGGGCGAGCGGCTGCCTTCCGAACGCGAGCTCGCCGAGCGGCTCGGCGTCAGCCGGGTGACGCTGCGTGAGGCGATCCGTGCGCTGGCCGACGCGGGCTACGTCGAATCGCGGCGAGGCCGCTACGGCGGCACCTTCGTCAACGACGTCCTGCCCGATCCGCCCGCCGCCGACGGCCGGAACGTCGACAACGCCGTCCTTGAGGACGCGCTCGGCCTGCGGCATGTCCTGGAGACCGGCGCCGCCGAGATGGCGGCGTCGCGGTCACTCAGCCCGGCCGACAGACAGCACCTGACCAGCACGCTCGCCGAGGCCGCCGCGGCGAGCGTCGGCGACTACCGGCGCAAGGATTCGCGGCTGCACCTGGCGATCGCCGAGGTCACCGCGTCCGGCTCGCTGACCACGGCGATGGCCGACGCGCGGATGCGGGTCAACCAGCTGCTCGACATGATCCCGCTGCTCGAACCGAACCTGGAGCACTCCAACGCCCAGCACGAGGCCATCGTCGACGCGATCCTCGCGGGCGACTCCGAGGCGGCCCGCCAGGCGATGGCGGAGCACGTCGAAGGCACCGCTTCGCTGCTTCGCGCCTTTCTCGCCTGAAGGGGGTCCCCTTCAGCCCCCCACACACACACTCAGGACACGAATAGGTGATTTTCCCACAACCTTTTCACTCGTTCGGGCGTCTTACCTGGCGTGGAAAACCCGGATGACGAGACCGCACCCGAGTCGGAAACCACGGCAGCCCCTGAGCCGAAAGGGAAGAAACGCAGGTGGCGCCGGATCGCCGCCTGGTCGCTCGGCCTCCTGATCGGCGTCCCGGTGGTCGCGTTCGGGCTCGCGTACGTCCTGCTCGACGTCCGCAGCCCGCAGGAGGTGCTCGCCGACCTCGACAAGACCGTCATCCTGCAGAACGCGGACGGTTCCGAACTGCTCAAGGTGATCCCGCCCGGCGGTGACCGGCAGTTCGTGCCCTACGACGCCATCCCCTCGAAGCTGCGCGACGCGATCATCGCGACCGAGGACCCGACCTTCTGGGAGAACGAGGGCTTCGACCCCACCGGAGTCGGCCGCGCGCTCGTGACCGGTGTCGGCGGCGGCTCGGGGATCACCCAGCAGTACATCAAGAAGTCCACCGGCGACGACGACGCCACCCTCCTCCGCAAGTTCTCCGAACTGGTGCTGGCCACGAAGATCACCCAGCAGCAGACCAAGAAGGAGATCTTCGAGAGCTACATCAACATCATCTCGTTCGGCCGCGGCACCTACGGTCCGGCGTCGGCGATGAACGCCTACTTCGGCCGCAAGCTCGACGACTCGATGACCTGGAGCGAGGCGGCCTTCCTCGCCGGCATGATCCAGTCGCCCTCGGTGCACGACCCGTACGCCTCCTCCCACGAGCACGCCATGAAGCGCTGGTCCTACGTGATGAACAAACTGGTCACGCGGGGCTACGTCAGCCAGGCCGAAGCGGTCACCCAGACCTATCCGGAGGACGCGATCCAGGCGCCGTCGGAGACCCGCGCCGGTCGGGTCACCTACGAGAAGTACCACCTCAAGCAGCAGGTTCTCGCCGAACTGGAACAGGTCGGCTACCCGCTGGACCGTCTCCGCGGCGGCGCGATGAAGGTCGAGACGACCATCGATCCGCGTGCCCAGGCCGAAGCCGAGAAGGTGGTCAAGGAACGGCTGCAGGGGCAGCCCGAGCACTTCCGGGCCTCGCTGGTCGCCGTCGAACCCGGGACCGGCGCCATCCGCGCCTACAACGGCGGCGGCTGGAGCGTGCACGACTACGCTGGCACCCCGTACGGCACCGGCTCGGTCTTCAATCCGTTCACCCTTGCCGCGGGCCTCGAACGCGGCGTCAACGTGGACGAACCGCTGAAGTCACCCGGCCAGGTCGACTTCCTCGGGGAGAAGTTCACGTTCCAGGACCAGTGCGGCGAGCAGGGCAAGTGCACGTTGCGCGAGGCGATCGGGCGGGACGCCCAGGGCCCGTTCGTCGACCTGGCCAAGAAACTCGGCGCGGAAGGGGTCCGCGAGGGCGCCCGTGCGGCCGGGATCCCCGAGACCGTCGACGGCGCGGTGACCCTGCGCGAGAAGGACGGGTTCCTGATCGGCCCGGGCATCGCGGTCGGCCGGTATCCCTTGCGGCCCAGCGACATGGCTGGCGCTTACGCGACCTTCGCCGCCGAAGGAATGCGTGCCACCCCGCATCTGGTGTCGAAGATCCGGGACGAGAAGGGCGAAGTCGTGTGGGAACGGCCCGCGGACAAGACACCCGCGTTCAAGGGTGACGAGGCGCTGAGCCGCCGGATCGCCGGCACGATCAGCCAGGTGCTGACCACCGGGCTGAAGGACCGCCCGGCGGCGCTGAAGACCGGCGCCTTCCAGTACAACGAAACCGACGACAACGCCGGTGGCTGGGCCGTCGGGTACACGCCGCAGCTCTCGACGGCGGTCTGGGTCGGCTCGGACGAGCCGCGCCGGATGCGGGACGCCGCGGGGCAGAAGCTGACCGGCAAGACCATCCCCGCCGACATGTGGCAGCGCTTCATGAACGCCTTCCACCAAGGCGTGCCGTCGCGGTGGCCCGTACCCGACGGGACCACGGCACCGGCCCGCCCGCGCCGATGACGGTGATCTGTAATCGCCTGCTCGCGCCTGATCAGCAGCCGAGGTAACTCGACCTTCACGCCTTGCCGAGGTACGTGAAGGACCCCTTCATTGCGCCTAGCGCAATGAAGGGGTCCTTCACGTACTGAAGGCGACCAGGGTGGCGGTACCGAGGTGGGTCGGGGTGGTCGTGAGTGGTAAGTGGGGTTAGAACGAAACAATCCAAACACAAACACCCCGACCCCCCTAGCTA